>NZ_JBIUYR010000020.1:122688-177302 GCF_044744625.1 Streptomyces sp. NPDC087270 | reverse complement strand
CTCGCCACAAACCGCTCCCCGGTCAAACCCGCCCGCCCCACATAACCCCGCGCCATCCCCGCACCCGCCAGATACAACTCCCCCACCACACCCACAGGAACCAACCGCAAACCATCGTCCAACACATACACCCGCGTATTGTCCATAGGCCGCCCGATCGGCAACACCCGACCCACCCCACCCGGACCATCAAAAGCCACCTGCACCGAACACAACGTCATCTCCGTCGGACCATAGGTGTTCCGTACGGTGATTCCCGGTGCGGCTTCCAGTACGCGGCGCGCGGCGGCGGCGGGGACGACGTCGCCACCCGTGCTGACCTCGACCACGCCGGCGAACGCCGCCGGGTCCTCCTCCGCCACCACCCGGAACAGCCCCGCCGTCACATGCACATGCGTCAACGCGTACCGCGCGATCAACGACCGCAACACCCCCGCGTCGAACCGCTCCTCCGGCGCCAACACCACCTGGCCACCACCCAGCAGCGGCGCCCACAACTCGTACGTCGAGGAGTCGAAGGAGTGGGGCGACCGGAACAGCACCCGCAGCGGCTCCTCATGGCGCCAGCACGCGTCACTCGCGAGATCCACCACATTCTGATGGGTGACGGCGATCCCCTTCGGCACACCGGTCGATCCGGACGTGTACATGATGTACGCCAACTGGTCCGGGACGCAGCGGACCGGCAGCGCCGAACCGTCACCTGTCGAAGCGGGTCCGGCCTCGACCACGCGGACACCCGAGGCGGCCGCGTCCCGCGCGAAGCCGCCCCCGCCGGCGGCGGCGTCGACCAGCAGCACACCGGCGCCGGTCTCCGCGAGCAGCCGCCGCAGCCGCTCCGCCGGGGCCCGCGCGTCCAGCGGCACGTACGCGCCCCCCGCCTTCAGCACCGCCAGCAACACGACCACCAGCTCGGCGGAACGCTCCATCAGCACCGCCACCGGTGACTCCGGCCCCACCTCGTGGTCGGCCAGCACGCGCGCGAGCCGGTCGGACCGCTCGTCCAGTTCCCGGTACGACAGCCGCTCCGCTCCGGACGCCACCGCCACCGCCTCGGGGGTGCGGGCCACCTGCGCGGCGAAGAGTCCCGGCACCGTGCCCACCGGCGACTCGCACGCGGTGTCGTTCCACTCCACCAGCACGCGACGCCGCTCGGCCTCCCCCAGCAACTCGACGTCGCCGAGCGGGCGGTCCGGGTCCAGCGTGGCGAGGTCGTCCAGGAACCGCGCGAACCGCTCGGCGTGCAGCGCGACCTCGTCGGCGCGGTACAGCGCGGGGTTCGCGTCCACGTGGAGGTGCATGCCGTCCGACCTGCGGTCGTGTACGACGAACGCCAGGTCCTCGACGGGAACGTTGGCGACGTTGTGCGCGGTGGTCCGGCAGCCGGCGAACGTGATGTCGGACGCGGCCGGCTGGATGTTCACATGGGGGCCGTACAAGGGCTCGTCCACGTGCGTGAGGCCGCGGTCCCGCCGCATCTGCTCCATCCGGTAGCGCTGGTGGCGCAGGGCGGCGCTGACGGCCGTCCGGGTCTCCAGGACGAACGCGCGCAGGCTCCGCTCCGGGTCCACCGTGAGGCGCAGCGGCAGGATGTTCGCCATCATGCCGGGAACCGACCGGGTCTCCTCCGCCACGCGGCCGGTGACCGGCACGCCCAGGACCACGTCCTTGGCACCTGTCGCCAGGTGCAGGTAGACCGCGGTGGCCGCGATCGCCAGCGCGGGCCAGTGCACCCCGAGACGCCGGGTCGCTCCCCGCAGGCGGGCGGACCGGTCGGCGGAGAGGTCCACGGTGTGCCGCAGGTTCGCGGGGGACGCGGGCGCGGACCGGCCGGCGAGGGTGACGGGGGCGGGCAGGTCGGCCAGTCGCTCGCGCCAGAACCCGCGGTCCTGGGCGTACTGCTCGGAGCTCCGGTACGCCTCGTCCGCCGCCACCAGTTGCCGGTACGGGGGCAGGGGCCGGCCCGTGCCGGAGGAGCCGCCCTCGGCCAGCGCGGTGTAGATCTCCGCCATCCGGCGCGCGGTCAGCGTGGTGCCGTGGCCGTCCTGGAGCGCGTGGTGGAACACCTGCGTCCAGTAGAAGTGGTCGGGGGCGGCGCGGAACAGGACCGTGGTGCTGTGCGGGTCGCGCTCCAGGTCGACCCGGCGGGCCAGTTCGGTGTGCGTCCAGGCCCGTACGGCGCCCCAGGGGTCGGCCTCGTCGCTGACGTCCCTCACCCGCGGCGGCTGTCCGGAACCGGGGAACTGCCGCAGGCCCTCCGGGGTCCGGGTGACCTGCAACCGGCCCGACTCGTTCTCCTCGTGGAGTTGTTCCGCGGCGCGCTGGAACAGGTCGACGTCGATCGGGGCGTGGATCTCCAGGATCTCCGCGCATCGGTAGGCCGGGTTTCCCGGCGCCAGGTGCTGCGCGAACCACATGCCCTCCTGGGCGGCGGTCAGCTTGAGGAGCCCCTCACCAGATCGGTCCACGCCATCCATCCCAACCGCTCGACGGTGTTCCCCCCACCTTCCGGTGCCGCGTCGGTCCCGCGGTATCAGCGTTCGCCGCCGTTACGGGCGTGATCACCCGACCGCCGGGGGTCGTTCGGGCCGCCGTGCGGCCGATCCGCGCGGTACGCCGGCCGGTGGCGGGGGGATCGCGGGGCGGCGGGCACGTAACTGTGGACACCACGGATGCTCCGACCGGCGGTTTTCTGGATTCTGGAGCCGGGAACCGCCGAACTCCGCGGACCAGGACGGTTCACAGAAGGGCACCAGCACATGACGGCCATCCAGGATGAACTGTCGAAGATGGCCGCGACGCAGTTCCCGTTGACGAGGGAACGCGCGTATCTGGACGCCGCGTGCATCGGGGTGGCCTCGCAGCGCGCGGTGGACGCCGTCACCCATTTCACCGAGCGGACCCAGTGGATTCCGGCGGATTCGGGCACGGCCCACCACGGCGAGCTGAACACGGCGCGGGACGCGGCCCGGCCACGTGCGGCCCGCCTCATCGGCGCGCAGCCGCAGGACATCGCGCTCGTCGAGAGCGCCACCCACGGTCTGTCGATCGCCGCCCAGGCGTTACCGCTCAAGCCCGGGGACGCCGTGGCGCTCGCGGACCTCGAATACATCCAGATGGGCGTCACCTGGTCGCAGTTGGCGCGCGGCGGCATCGGCGTGCGCCGGGTCCCGCACACCGCGGGCGAGGTCTCGGTCGACGTGCTGCGGGCCTGTCTCGACGACGACGTGGCGGTTCTCGCGCTGAGTTCGGTGCAGTGGACGAACGGGTTCCGGGCGGACCTGGCCGCCGTGTCCGAGATGTGCCGCAGCCGTGGGATCTGGCTGGTGGTCGACGCCGCCCAGCACGTCGGCGCGCTTCCGCTCGACGTGTCGGCGACACCGGTGGACGTGCTGGTGTGCAGCGGGCACAAGTGGCTCAACTCCCCCTTCGGAACCGGGTTCCTCTACCTGGCGCCCGAGATCCGTGAGCGGCTGAACCGCCCGATGTCCGGCTTCTTCGCGGCCGTGCCGCCCGCCGACACCTGGGGCAAGGCGTTCCTGCGTCCCGACATCAGCCCGTTCCAGGACTTCACGTACACCGGCGACGCCCGGGCCTGGGAGATCGGCGGCACCGCGAACTACCCCGGCGGCATCGCGCTGGCCTCCGCGCTGGACCTGGTGATCGAGGTCGGGCCCGCGGTGATGGCCGACCACATCGTGGCGCTCACCGACCGTCTGCTCGCCGGGCTGGACCGCCTGGGCATGGTCGTCGTCACGCCGCGCCGCCGGCGGTACCGCTCCGGGATCGTCACGTTCACCCTGGGCACGAGCACGGCGGACACCGCCCTGATGCACTACCTGGGCGGGGCCGGTGTCGCGGTGAGCGTGCGGTACACGGCCGGCGTCGGCGGCATCAGGGTCTCCTGCCACTGGTTCAACTCCGCGGCGGACGTCGGCCTGCTCCTCGACGCGGTGGGGCACTTCACGCGCCGCTGACGGAAGCGGGACACCGGTGCGGGCCGGGTCAGGAAGCCGTCAGGACGAGCGCCGCGTTGTGGCCGCCGAACCCCATCGAGGTGCTGACGGCGACGTCGATCGGAGCGCTGCGGGGCGCTCCGCCCACCACGTCGATCTCGACTTCCGGGTCGAGCCGCGTGAGGTTGGCGGTGGGCGGCACGCAGTGGTGGGCGACGGCGAGTGCGGTGTAGGCGGCCTCGATCGCGCCGCACGCGCCCAGCGTATGGCCGATGACGCCTTTGGTGGACGTGACCAGGGGCCGGTCGCCCAGCACCCGGCGCAGCATCCGGCCCTCGGCCGCGTCGTTGAGCACGGTGGCCGTGCCGTGCGCGTTGACGTGGTCGACGTCGGACGGCCCGAGTCCGGCGTCCGCCAGGGCGGCGCGCAGTGCCCGCTCGATGCCCTGGCCGCTCGGGTCGGGCGCGGTGGGGTGGTGGGCGTCCGAGGCGCTGCCGTATCCGCGGACCACGGCGTGCACCCTCGCGCCCCGGGCCCTGGCGTCCGCGGTCCGCTCCAGGACCAGGACGCCCGCGCCCTCGGCGGCCACGAACCCGTCCCGGCCCGCGTCGAACGGGCGGGAGGCGCGGCCGGGTTCGTCGGTACGCCCGGACAGGGCGCCCATCTTGCCGAGCGCGGCCAGCACCAGCGGGGTCAGCGCGGACTCGGTGCCGCCGGCCACCACCACGTCGCAGACGCCCGACCGCAGGAGTGCGCGTGCGGTACCCACCGCGGTGCCGCCCGCGGCGCACGCGGCGGCGCTGACCTCGCTGGGTCCCTTCGCGCCGATGTCGATCGCGACGTGGCCGGCGACCATGTTCACCATGAACATCGGGATCGTGAGCGGGGAGACCTTGCGTGGTCCCCGCTCCAGCAGTGCGGTGTGCTGGCGTTCCAGGGACTGCATCCCGCCGAGCGAGTTGCCGAGCACGACACCCACCCGGGTGCCGTCCCACCGCGCCGGGTCCCAGCCCGCGTCCGCCAGGGCCTGGCGGGAGGCGACGATCGCCAGCTGCGCGAACCGGTCGAACCCCCACGCGGAGAAGCCCCCGAGGAGGGCGTCGGCGTCGAAACCCGGTACCCGGCAGGTGACACCGGCCGGGAGGCCGCCCAGCGGCTTGTCCGCCGTCGCGCACGACCGGCCCGAGGTGACCCGGTCCCAGTTCTCCTTGACCCCGATGCCGGCCGGCGTCACCAGGCCGAGCCCGGTGATCGCCGCCCCGAACGACGCCTTCCCCCCGCCCGTCGGAGCGCCCATCAGAGCGCGGCCTCCCGTGTCTCGACGAGTTCGGCGGCGTCGCGCAGGGTCATCGATACGGTCAACTCGCCGTCCTCGATGGGGACCCCGAACTCGTCCTCCAGGGCGAGTCCCAGCTCGACGAGGGTCAGGGAGTCGAACCTGAGCGCCCCGAACGCCGATTCCGGGCTGATCGCTCCCCGCTCGACCTTGAACCTGGTGGACAGCACCGCGGCCATCCGCTCTTCCGTGGCATTCATACCGTCGCTCCTGACGTGTGAGGCGCGTTGCCCACGGGCCGGCTGCGGGCGTGCTCCCGTACCCGTCCCGTGCCGATGGCGGATCACTCCCACGGGTGGGACCTGAGCAGGTCCCTGTTCCGGAGGATCTTCCCGCTCCTGTTGCGGGGCAGGGCCGTCGCTCTGAAGACGGCCTTCGGGACCTTGAAGGGGCCGAGGTTCAGCCGGCACCAGCGGATCAGCTCCTCGGACGGCGGAAGCCCCTCGCCGCCGACGTACGCCTCGATCGCGCCGCAGTGGACGACGACCGCCTCCTGGATCGCCGGATGACCCCGCAACACCCCTTCGATCTCGGCCAGATCGACCTTCATCCCGCCCACCGTGGCGACGGAGTCCAGCCGCCCCAGGATCGCCAGCGCACCGGTCTCCTCGTCCAGCGCGCACCGGTCGTGGGTCCGCAGCCAGCCGTCCGCGTAGCGGTCGGCGTCACCGCGCAGGTACGGCGAGCGGTCGACCCGTACCTGGAGTTCCGCGTCGACGGACCTGAGTTCCACGGTGTCGCCGGCCGGGTAACCGACCCACGGCGCGCGGTTCCTGGACCCGGTCAGGTCACCGGTCAGCATGCCCGTCTCGGTCATGCCGTAGATCTGTCCGACGGGCACGCCGTACTTCGCCAGGAAGCGGTCGTAGACGGCCTCGGGGAGCGGTTCACCGGCCGACAGGGTGACCCGCAGCGACCGCGGGGGCGGGCCGGAGGCGCGCGAGAGCAGGTCGAAGTGGAAGGGGATGCCGAAGACGGCGTGCACGTCGGCGTCCCGGGCGGTCTCCAGGACCGCGCCGATGCGGGTGCCGGCCGGGAGCACGAGTTCCGCGCCCGAGCCGAGCGCGTGCAGGAACCCGCCGATGAGGCCCACGGTGTGCACGAGCGAGTTCAGCAGGAGGACGCGCTCGCCCTGGCCGGGCATGCCGTCCAGGGAGGCGTAGCGCTCGAGTTCGTCCCGCAGCGAGCGGCCGGTGCGCCCGATCACCTTGGGCACGCCGGTGGACCCGGAACTGAACTGCACCAGGCAGATGTCCTCGTCCGCGGGACGGCCGCCGGGCCGGGCGGAGACCACGAGCGGGCTCTCCTCCACGAGCCCGGTGCCACTGCCGCCCGGGCCCGCCGCGGCGACCAGGAACTGCGGCGCGCACAGCGCGGCCAGCCGCTCCCGCTCGGCGAGGGGGGTGCGCGCGTCGAGCAGGACGGTCTGCGCGCCGACGGACCACAGGCCGACCAGTGCCTGCATCAGGGTGAACCCGGGCGGCACGTACACCGCGACGGACGCCCCCGGGCCGATGCCCTGGCGGCGGAAGAGGTCCGCCAACTCCCGTGCCCCGGTGCGCAGTCCGCCGCGGGTGAGACGCCCGCGGAGCCGGGCCAGCGGGGCGCTGTCGGGCCCCCGGTCCAGAAGTTCCTCGCCCCACCATGCTCGGGTGGCCATGGTTCACTCCTCCTCGACGTCGGGTTGCCGATCGGTTGGTGCCGGACCGGGTCCGGCGGGCGCCTCCTCGGTCACACGGCCGTGGGTGCCTCGGTGTCGGCCGGGAAGTTCTCGGCCAGGTAGAGGTGGATCTCCCGGACCGAGGCGAATCCGTGCAGGATGGCCGGCTCCGGTTCGAGTTCGATGCCGTGGAGTTCCTCCAGGAGGTGCTGGAGCATGACGAGCGAGAAGGAGTCCATGGCGAGCGGGGTGTCGTAGCCGACCTCTCCTGACGCCTGCATGGACAGGGCTTCCGTCACGATCTTCTGAAGGTCGCTCTTCCTGATCACGGTGGGGGTTCCTCTCGCCGCGGCACGGACGCGTGCCCGTGGGCTTCATGGGAGGTCGGTCGTGGGGACCGCTCGCGGTCGGGTGCGCTCGCGGTCGGGTGCGCTCGGGCTCAGGCCCTCGGTCCGGCCCTGACGACTTCGGCGGTCTCGACGGTCTCGGCGACCTCGGCGGTCTCGGCGGTCTCGGGCCGGGTCTGCTCGGCGACCAGATCCGCCAGCCGGTCGAGGCCGGTCCCGATCTCCGCGGGGGTCAGCAGGCTGCACGACAACCGCAGTTGGTGGTCGCCCGCGCCGGGCTCCGGGTAGAAGTGCCCCATCGGGGTCCACAGCACCCGGTGGGCGCGCGCCGAGTGTTCGAGCATCTCGTCGTCGGCGCGGAACGGCACGGAGAGCACCACGAAGAACCCTCCGGTCGGCACGTTCCAGCGGACCTCTCCGGCCTGGCCGGCCGGGAAGCGCTGCCGCAGGCCGTCGCAGACGAGGTCCAGGTTGCGCCGGTAGGACGCTCTGGCTTCCGCGTTGGCCGCGTAGAGGCTGAAGTCGTGTTCCAGCAGCTGCCCCGCGACGAGGGCCTGGCTGATCGGCGAGGTGTTGACCGTCACCATGCTCTTGATCTTCGCCAGTTCGTCGGCCAGGTACCCGGTGGTCCGCCCCCGTACGGTCACCCGCTGGTCGGCCACGGCGAAGCCGACCCGCACGCCGGGCGACGCCGTCTTCGCGAACGATCCGAGGTAGATGACGCGGGCCTCCTCGTCGAGCGCCTTGAGCGTGGGCAGCCGGTCGCCGCGCCCGGTGAAGTGGCCGTAGGGGTTGTCCTCCAGGAGCAGCAGGTCCTCGCGCGCCGCCACGTCGAGGAGCCGGCGCCGGGTCGGGATGTCGAGGGAGAGGCCGGTCGGGTTGGAGAAGTCCGGTACCAGGTACAGGCAGCGCGGCCGCAGCCCTTCGCCGCGCGTCGCGCGCAGCCGCTCCCGCAGGTCGTCGAGGTCGATGCCGCGCTCTCCCGACGCCACCGGCACCACCGGCATGTCGACCAGCCGCGCGGCGCCGGTGAAACCCGCGTAGGTCGGTGACACCGCGAGCGCCACGTCCCGCCCGTCCCGGCGCAGCGCGCGCAGGACCAGCAGCATCGCCTCCTGGGCGCCGACGGTGACGACGACGGACTCCGGGTCGGCCGTGATGCCCTCGTCGACCGCCAGGTGGCGGGCGACCAGGTCGGCCGTGATGCCCTTGGTCCGTCCGTACTGGAACAGGGTGCGGACGATCCGGCGCTCGTCGAAGCCCCGTTCCGATGCCAGGAACGCGCAGTACCGCCGCAGGTAGCGGTCCAGGTCGCCGACGCGGAAGAAGTCCTCCGAGGGGCGGCCCGCCGCGAAGGACACGGCGTCCGGGTAGCGGTCGGCCACCTCGTTCAGGAAGGTGACCGAGTCCAGCGACGGGTCGCCCACCGCCGCGTGCAGATCTGACAGCTCCATGCCGCCCACTCTCCGGCCGAGCGGCGGGTCGCGGCTATCGGCGATCTCCACCGTTACGCCGTCCACGTCGTCGTGTCGTCCACGTCGTCGTGTCGTCCGGGTCGTCCGGATCGTCCGGGCGCGGGAGCCGGGCAGGGACGGGCAGGCGTCCCGGACCGCGGGAGCCGGTCCCGGCGCGTACTCCGCGGCCCTCCGCGTGCGGTCGACGTCGGAGTGGGGGTGCCGGCCGGACGCGGGCGCGGCGGGCTCCGCGCGTACGGCGGAGCCCGCGCTCGGTGCGCGCCCTGAGCGATGCGCTCAGCGGGTGCGCTCAGAGGGTGCGCAGCGCTGTCGCCGGCTGCTCGACCCGGTCGGCCACGTAGCGCAGGAAACCGCCGGCCACGCCGCCGTCGCAGACACGGTGGTCGAACGTCAAGGAGAGCTGGACGACCTGGCGGACCGCCAGTTCGCCCTGGTGCACCCACGGTTTCGGCACGATCCGGCCGACGCCGAGCATGGCGGCCTCGGGGTGGTTGATGATCGGGGTGGACCCGTCGACGCCGAAGACGCCGTAGTTGTTGAGGGTGAAGGTGCCACCGGTCACCTCGGCGGGCGCCAGTGCCCCCCGCCGGGCACGGTCGGTCAGGCGCGCGAACTCCCGCGTCAGCGACTCGGCGTTGCGGGTGTGCGCGTCGCGCACGACCGGCACGACCGCGCCCCGGTCGGTCTGTACGGCGAAGCCGAGGTGCACGGCGGGCAGCCGCACGATCTCCCGGGCCGCCGTGTCCACCCTGGCGTTCAGCTCGGGGAACCGGTCGAGCCCCGCCGTGCAGAGGCGGGCGAGCAGCGCGAGCACGGAGATCTTCGGCCCGCCCGCCTCGTTCATCACGGCGCGGGCCGCCATCAACTCCGTCGCGTCCGCGTCCACCCAGCAGGTCGCCTCGGGAATCTCCCGGCGGCTGCGGGTCATCTTCGCCGCGACCGCACCCCGTACGCCCTTGAGCGGCACCCGCACACCGTCCTCCGCCTCAGCCGAACGGACGGGCGCGCCCGGCGCTCCCGAGGCGGGCCGCGGGTCGGGGGCCCGCGCCGT
This sequence comes from Streptomyces sp. NPDC087270, assembly GCF_044744625.1. NCBI lineage: Bacteria > Bacillati > Actinomycetota > Actinomycetes > Kitasatosporales > Streptomycetaceae > Streptomyces > Streptomyces sp. NPDC087270. The sequence continues at coordinate 167,477 of NZ_JBIUYR010000020.1, read as the reverse complement.
CCCCTGTGCGATCGCCCGCTCCACGTCCGACCGCAGGATCAGCCCCTGGTACCCGCTCCCGGCCAACTGCCGCAGATCGAGGCCGCTTTGCCTCGCCAGCCGCCGCACCAGCGGCGACACCACCGGGGCCGGCCCGCTCGCCGCGGCCGGACCCCGCGCACCCGTACCCGCGCCCTGCACGGGTACAGCGTCCAGCGGGGCGCCGTGGGCCCGTGGGCCGCCGGCCACCACCCGGCGGCGGCGCGCGGAGGGCGCCGCCGTACCGTATCCGACCAGCACGCTGCCCGAGCCGCTCGCGCCCGCCCCGGGGTCCGGGGAGCCGGACGGGCCGGGCGCGGTCCCGGCCGGCGGCCCCTCGCCAGACACCGGCGCCGCGCTCTCCCCGTCCACGGCGACCGTCAGCAACGGCGCCCCGACCGGCAGTTCGCTGCCCTCCTCACCGAAGCACGCCGTCACCACCCCGCCGTACGGACAGGGCACCTCCACCCGCGACTTCGCCGTCTCCACCTCCACCACCGGCTGGTCCACCACGACGACGTCGCCGACCGCCACCAGCCAGCCCACGACCTCCGCCCCGGTCAGCCCCTCGCCGAGATCGGGCAGCCGGACCTCACGCACCCGGGGGGCCATCAGCGCTCCACCTCCCACTGGAGCCGGGCGACCGCGTCCAGCACCCGGTCCACGCCGGGCAGATGGTGCCGCTCCAGCATCGGCGGCGGATACGGGATGTCGAACCCCGTCACCCGCAGCACCGGCGCCTCCAGATGGTGGAAGCACCGCTCGCTCACCCGCGCGGCGATCTCCCCGCCGGGACCGGCGAAACCCGCCGCCTCGTGCACCACCACCGCGCGCCCGGTGCGCCGCACCGACCGCGCCACCGTCTCGTCGTCGAAGGGCACCAGCGACCTGAGGTCCACCACCTCCAGGTCCCAGCCCTCGGCGCGCGCCGCCTCCGCCGCCTCCAGGCACACCGGCACGCTCGGCCCGTACGTGATCAGCGTGGCGCTGGAACCCGAACACCGCACCGCGGCCCGGCCGATCGGTCCCACGGCCGCCGGCGCCTCCGGCGACCACGGCGCCTTCGACCAGTAGAGCCGCTTCGGCTCCAGGAACACCACCGGGTCGTCGGAGGCGATGGCGGCCCGCAGCAGCCCGTAGGCGTCCTCCACGGTCGCCGGGGTGACGACGTGCAGGCCCGGCGTGGCCATGTAGTAGACCTCCGACGAGTCGCTGTGGTGCTCGACGCCGCCGATCCCGCCGCCGTAGGGGATGCGTACGGTCAGCGGCATCCGCATCGCGCCGCCGGTACGGTTGCGCATCTTCGCGGCATGGCTCGCCAGTTGCTCGAACGACGGGTAGGCGAAGGCGTCGAACTGCATCTCCACCACCGGCCGCAGCCCGTACATGGCCATGCCGACCGCCGTGCCGAGGATGCCGGCCTCGGCGAGCGGCGTGTCCGTGCACCGGTCGTCGCCGAACTCCTGCGCCAGGCCGTCCGTGATCCGGAAGACGCCGCCGAGCGTGCCGACGTCCTCACCGAACACGTGGACCGAGGAGTCCTCGGCCATCGCGTCGCGCAGGGCGCGCCGCAACGCCTGGGCCATCGTGGCCGGTCGGGCCGCGAGCGCGGCCGGCTGCTCGGCGAGCGCGGTCATCGGGCGCCGCCCCGCCCCGGCACGCCGGCCGCTTCCGCCGCCGCGTCCGTCTCCGCCGCTTCCGCCGCTTCCGCCGCCGCGTCCAGTTCCGCCCGCAGCCCCCGCGCCTGCTCCTCCAACTGGCCGGTCCGCCGCGCGTACACCTGCCCGAACAGGTCCATCGGGTCGAGCACCGGGTCCGCGTTCATCCGCTCCCGCAGGCGCGCCGCCATCTCCTCCGCCTCTCCTGCGGCACGAGCCGCCGCCGCGTCGTCCAGCAGGCCCCGGCCCCGTAGCACGCCCGCGAGCAGGTCCACCGGGTCGTACGCGCGCCACGCGGCCACCTCGTCGTCCGCGCGGTACCGCGCCGGGTCGTCCGCGTTCGTGTGCGCCTCCACGCGGTACGTGACGGCCTCGACGAGCGTCGGGCCCCCGCCGCCGCGCGCCCGCTCCACCGCCTCGGCGAGGACCGCGTGCACGGCCGCCACGTCGTTGCCGTCGACCAGCCGACCCGGCATGCCGTACCCGACGGCCTTGTGCGCCAGCGTCGGAGCGGCGCTCTGCTTCGCCAGCGGTACGGAGATCGCGAAGCCGTTGTTCTGGACGAGGAAGACCACGGGCGCCCGCCACACGGCCGCGAAGTTCAGGGCCTCGTGGAAGTCGCCCTCGCTGGTGCCGCCGTCGCCGACGAGGGCGAGCGCCACCACGTCGTCGCCCTTGAGGCGGGCGGCGTGCGCGAGACCCACGGCGTGCGGCAACTGCGTCGCGAGCGGAGTGCACAGCGGCGCGACACGGTGCCGGTACGGGTCGTAACCCGTGTGCCGGTCACCGCGCAGCAGCGTCAGGGCCTCCACCGGGTCCACGCCGCGCGCGACCACGGCCAGCGAGTCGCGGTAGCTGGGGAACAGCCAGTCGCGCTCGGCCAGGACGGCCGCCGCCGCCACCTGGCACGCCTCCTGACCGGTGCTCGACGGATACACCGCCAGCCGGCCCTGCCGGGTCAGCGCGGTGGCCTGCGTGTTGAACCTGCGACCCCGGACCAGCCCGCCGTACAGCCGCAACAGCAGCGCGGGATCGGCCGCGGCCTCGGCCGGCGTGCCGAAGACGCGAAACGGCCGCTCGTCGGGGAGCAGTGCCGCCGCGGCGGGGCACTCCCGCCGGTAGGGCGGTACCGGCCGGCCGGTCAGCTCGGGACCGGTCAGCTCGGGACCGGCCGGGGCGGGACCGGCAGGGGCGGGACCTTCCGGCGACGGGGTCCTGCCCGACGGGGTCCCGCTGTTCTTCACAGGCGCGCCTCCACCCCGGCTCACGGGCGCGCCTCCACCCCGGCTCACGGGCGCGCCTCCACCCCGGCGCACCTCAGGCCCCGGCCGCGTGTCGGCGCGACCGGTTGACCCAGGTGCGTTCCAGGTTGGCGATGAGGTCGGGGCTGTACATGCGGACGGCCTGCTCGATCGCGTACGCGGCCATGTACCGGCGGAAGACGTCCTCCGGCTCCTCACCGATCGCCAGCATCCGCTTGTTCGCCGCGACCGCCGGGTTGTCCAGGTGCGCCGCCGCGCGCTCCACCGCCGCGTCCAGCTCCCCCGCCGGCACGACCTGGTCGCACAGCCAGGACGCCGCCGGATCGCCGGCCCGCAGCCGCCGGCCCCAGAAGATCATCTGCCGGCTCAGCCGGCTCCCCGTCGCGGGCACCAGCCGCAGGTTCGCGGCCCCGGGCACCAGCCCCTCGTCCATCGCGGGCAGGCTGAACCACGCGTCCTCGGCGGTCACCACCCGGTCCAGCGCCAGCAGGATCTGCGTGCCGCCGCCGATCGCGAACGAATCCACCGCGCCCACCCACGGTTTGACCACGCGCGCGGGCAGCCCGCCCGGACCGTCCTCCCCGTGGTGCAGCCCGTGCACGAACTTGGCGAGGTAGCCGACCTCGCGCCGCAGCATGAAGCCCACCAGGGAGATCCTGCCCTGGAACAGGTGGGTCAGGTTGATGCCCGCGCTGAACACCCGCCGGCCCCGGTGGGCGGGATGCGTCATCACCCCTCCGCGCAGGACACCCACCCGGCTGCCGTCGTCGAGCAGCACCAGGTCCGTCGCCGTCTCCAGGGCTTCGACGAGGGCGTCGTCCTCCGCGTTCAGGTAGGCGTCGTTGCAGACCTCCACCTGGGCGATGCCCTCCCTGCGGGTCACCGAGACGGCTCCCAGGTCCGCGCGACCGGTGGCGCGGAACCCGGGCAGCGCCGCCAGTGACCGCCGGGTCGGCCGCAGCATCGCGCGCAACAGGTGCGGCCCCGCGACAGCCGAGCCGAACAGGGCCTGGAAGAGGAGGCCCTGGTCGATCTCCCACCCCTCCTTCTCCCACTGCGGCAGCCGCGCCTCCGCCGCCAGGCGCTCGGGCCCCGGCACCAGGCCAGGACAGCGCTCGGCGGCGAGAACGGCGATCTCCTCCACCCGCAGCGACCGGGTGAGTCCGTCGGTCAGCTCCTCGTAGAGCCGCTCGGCATGACGACCCAGGAACCTCCGGCGCAGCAGGCGGGCCCGCTGGTGCAGGCCGTCGGCGCGCCGCCGCGGGTCCTGCGAGCGCTTCGCCTTCGGCGGCAGCGCGTCCACCGCCCGTACGAGCTCCACCAGGCAACGGGACACCCGCTGCCGGTCCGTGCCGAACGCCCCGCTCAGCGTGGGTAGTTCACGGCCGTCCGCGAACCCGCCGTCCGCGAACCCGCCGTCCGCGAACCCGCCGTCCGCGAACCCGCCGTCCGCGAACCCGCCGTCCGCGAACCCGCCGTCCGCGATCCCGCCGTCCGTCCGGGCGGGATGCCCCGCCTCGCGCGAGGCCGGGACATCGGCGTCCCCTCCGGCCGAGAGCCAGGATGTGGACGGCTTGACCCCCTGTGGCACCGTCACCGACGTGGCGTCCGAATCCGCAAGTTCCATACGGCCCACTCTCGGTCCGGTCGCACGCCCCGGACCATCCGCGATCGCCGCCGTTACGTGCGCGCGGGGCCGCCGGGGAACCGGTGGCGGCCCGGCTCGGGGACGCGGTGCCCCCGGGCGCGCCGGACCGGTCACCGGTGCAGTTTGGCGAGGACGTCGGGGCTGTAGGCGCGTAACGCCTGCTGGAGCGCGAACTCGGCGAGGTAGGCGCGCAGTTGCTCGGCGGGCTCATCCGCCAGGTTCAGCATGGCCCGGTTGGCCGCCACGGCCGGGTTGGCCAGCCGGGCCACCGACCCGGCGACCGCGGCGTCGAGCGCGTCCGGGGCCGCGACCTCGTCGAAGACCAGGCGCGCGGCCGGCTCGCCCGCCTCGATCCGGCGGCCCCACAGGACGACCTGGCGGGCCTGGCGGGCGCCGAGGAACCGGGTCAGCCGCAGGTTGGCCACGCCCGGCACGATGCCCTCCTGGGCGGCGGGGAGGCTGAAGTAGGCGTCGCTCGCGGCCAGTACCCGGTCGCAGGCGAGCAGGATCTGGGCGCCTCCGCCGATGGCGAACCCGTCCACCACGCCGAGCCAGGGCTTCTGCGCGTCCGTGCCCGGCCAGGGCGGGTCCGCCCGCACGAGTCCGCGCATCATCTTGCTGAGGTAGCCCAGCTCGCGGCCGAGCAGGAAGTCCACGAAGGAGATGGCGCCCGCGCGCAGCTCCTTGAGGTTGATGCCCGCGCTGAAGACCCGCCGGCCGGCGTACCGGGGATGGGTCATGACGCCGCCCCTGAGCACGCCGACGCGCACCTGGGGGTCGAGCAGGACGAGGTCGACCAGGGTCTCCAGGTCGGCGACGTGCTGGTTGTCCTCCGCGTTGAGGCAGTGCGTGTTGGTGAGGGTCACGAAGCCCGCGCCGCGCCGGCGTTCGAGCCGCGCCGCCTTGAGGACCACCTCGCCGGTGTCCCGGAAACCGGGCAGCAACTCCAGCGCGCGGGGGGTCGGGCGCAGCATCGACTCCATGAGGTGGGCGCCCGGGCCGGGAGCGCGCAGCAGGGCGCGGAAGAGGATTCCCTGGTCGATCTCCCACCCCTCCTTCTCGGACTGGGGGCGCACCGCCTCCTCGGTCATCTGCCGCGCGGAGGGCGCCAGGCCGGGGAAGTCCCGGCCGGCCGCGTGGGCCACTTCCGCCAGGCGCAGGTGTGCCGTCCGGCCGGCGGTCAGCGTGTCGTACACCCGCTCGGCGTGCAGCTCCAGGAAGGCGGTCCGCAGTTGGCGTGCCGCGTCGTGGAGGTGCTGCGCCCGGGTGGTGTCCGCCAGGCTCCTTCGCGCCCGCGGGGGCATCGCCGCCAGTTGCCCGGTCGCGTTCCGCAGGCGGGCGGTGGCGCGTTCACGGTCGGTGTCGAAGACGCCGGTGAGCGGCACGGGGGCGGCCGGGGGCTGCCGGTCCTCGGCGGTGGTGGCCGCGGTCACTTGCCGTCCTCCGTCACGTCGGTACGGCGCAGGGCCCGGTCGCAGGCGGCCAGATGGCTTCCCAGCGCCTCCTCGAAGGAGACCGTGCCGGCGTCGAGCAGGAGCCGGCGGCGCAGGGCCGGCTCGGTCCCGGCGGAGTCGGCGGCCCGCTTCAGGACGGCGGCCAGCGCGGCACCGGCGTCCTGGGTCACCTCGTCGAGCACTCCGGCGGCGTGCAGGGCCGGTACGCCGGTCTCGCCCGGGAACAGCACGAGCCGACGGGCCGTCGCCAGGCCCACCTGCTGCACCAGCCGGTACAGGGCGGTCCCCGGCCACATGCCGTCGGTCCTGGTGCCCGCGTCCAGCGTCGTACCGGGTCCCGCGACGCGGTGATCGGTGGCCAGCAGGACCTCCAGGCAGGCCTGGTTGCACCGGCCCGCGACGATCCCGACGGTCAGCGCGTCGAGCCGTTCCAGTCTGCGCAGCGCGTTCTCCCACTTGCCGACCAGGTGCACCTGCGCCGGTCCCGGCCATGCGGCGGGCGCGTCCTTCGACCCGGTCAGCCGCACCACCAGGACCCGGCCGCCCCCGGCGTCCTCCACCCGGTCGCAGGCGTCGGCGAGTTCCGCCACGAGGCCGGGTGTCAGGGGGCGGGCCACGTCGATGTCGGCTTCCACGACCGTCTGCGAAATGGTGGCGTGCATACTGCGGACTCCTCCTGCGGGGTCGGTACCGGGCGTCGGTGCGGGGCGCCGGCTCAGAAGCGGACGAGGGCGGTCTCGATGGTCGAACCCGGGCCCATCGTCATGAGCACGCCGTGATCGCCGGGCCGGGGCACGCCCTCACGCACCAGGCGGTCGTACGAGAAGAGGAACGACCCGCTGGACACGTTGCCGAAGTCCCGCAGGACACCGGTCGTGTGGCGCAGGTCGTGCCGGGACAGGCCGAGGTTGACCCGCACGGAGTCGATGACCTTCTTGCCGCCCGAGTGCACCACCCAGTGCGCGAGGTCGCTGCGCCGCAGACCGGTGCCGGCCAGCAGCCGGTCGACCGCGGTCTCGGCGTGCGCCCCGACGACGTAGGGCACGTCCCGGTCGAGGAAGAAGCTGAACTTCCCCGCGGTGTCGTCCCAGTCGTAACGCATCGCCGGGCACGCCTCGGGGATGAGGTGGCTGGCGAACTTGAGGAGTTCGGGTCCTGGCCGGAGTCCCGGCCGGGGTCGCGGTCCTGGCCGGGGTCCTGGTCGCGGTGCCGGTCCCGGTCGCGGTCCCGGTCCCGGTCGCGGTCCTGTGGCGTCCGCCGGGCCGGTGCTGAGCGCGACGGCCGCCGCGCCGTCGCCGAAGAGGCTGTTGACCACGGACGTGCGCATCGTGCCGTCGATGACATAGGCGGCCGAGCAGACCTCCACGCACACCATGACGGCCACCCGTCCGGGGTTCGCGCTGCTCCAACCGGCCACGGCGTTCAGCGCGTTGAGGCCGGCGTTGCAGCCCATGCCCACGACGTCGAGCCGGCCGGTGTCGACGGCGAGACCGAGTTCCTTCATCAGCAGGGCGCTGAGTCCCGGCGTCAGCAGGCCGGTGCTCGACACGCAGCACAGGTAGCCGACGTCGTCCTGCGACAGCCCCGCGGCCGTCAGGCAGCGGCGCAGCGCGTCGGCGCCCATGGCGATCCCCTGGGCGGCGTGCTTGCGCAGCAGTTCGCCCTGGGTCTCGACGTGCGGGCGCCCCAGCCGGTCACGGGGCGGCAGGGTGAGGCAGCGGCGGTCGATCGCGCTGTTGGCGAAGACCGAGCGGACGCGTGCGTCGGTGATCCCGAAGAAGTCGAGGACTTCCTCCTGCGTGTAGGAACGGGTCGGGACCGCGGTGCCCACGCCGAGAAAGGTCGGTCCGGCACGGCGGGGAAGGGGGGTGCCGCCCGGTCGGGGGACGCGAGCGGCCCCCGTCTCGGCGGTCGCGGCACTCAGCGTGTTCATGGGCTGATCAACCTCCAGTCGGGACCGGCGGAAGGGCCCCGTGGACGTGGCACCACGGGGCCGTCCGACCGGTCTCCGGGACTCGGCGCACGTCGCCGGAGTACGCCGAGTGGTCCGCGGACTCCTCGGCGCAGTCCGCACGGTTGCGTAACCCGCCTTCCCCGCCCGGCTCCTGCGGACCGGACGGCGGGGTGGGCCCGCGGGCGCGGACCGAACCGCTCGCGGAGATGCCGGGCGCTCCGGGTGCGCCGGACGTGCGGGGTGCGCCGGACATGCCGGGTGCGCCGGGTGCGCCGGGGCGGAAGGGCCCCCGCCCCGGCTTGGTGGCCGACGGCTTGGCGGACCGCCACCGACCGACCGGCCGGCTCGCGACGCGGAGAGCGCCCTGACACCGGGGCGCGCGTGCCGGCCGGGTGACCCGCCGCGCGGCACTTCCCGATCGGTGCACCGCCTGGGATCGGTGCCCGGTCGAGCGGGCGCGCGCGACGGGAGCCGCAACTCACCCGTCCATGGCCTCGACCAGGCTCTTGGGCCGCATGTCCGTCCAGTTCTCCTCGATGTGGGCAAGGGCACGGGTGCGGCCGGCCCGCTCGAGGCCCACCCGCCAGCCGTCGGGCACGTCGAAGGACGCGGGCCAGAGGGAGTGCTGTCCTTCGTCGTTGACCAGCACCAGGAACTCGCCGTCCGGTTCGTCAAAGGGGTTCATGCCCCGAAGGTTCCAGACATCGAACACTTCGGGTATCGGTGATGCCCGCAGTTACGCCGGTTCCCGCCGCCGGGGCCCGTACCACCGACCGCCGAAGCCCGCGTCGGCAACCTCACCCATGAAATCCGCGCAGACTCGTGATTCAAATGAAGAATGTGCGTCATTTCCCACCGGAGAAATCGCTCAGAGGCGGCAACAGGAAGTGCGCGGCGGCCGGCGCAGGTCCCCTGACGCCGGCCCCGGACCCGTACGGACGGCGGGAAGGCGATGCGCCCACCTCGTGACCTGCGCCGTGTGCCACCCGGACCGGCGGCGTACGGTCCTCACCGGCCGCGCGACCGACCGGAGTTTATCCGCCATCCTCTTTTCCGGATGACCGAAATCAGCCTCACTCGGCGGTGTGTTCAGCCCCGCACGCGGACGGAAACCCGCGAGCGTATACCCGCCTGACCTCCCGACAAGCCGGAACGCTGTCATAATATGACGAAAGATGAAGCCTTGAAACCCCGGTCAACGGGCCCTACGATCACAGCGTCTGACACCTCGTCACCATCCATGAGATCCGCCATGTCCACCGCGCGAGACTTCCCCCCATTAGTGTCGTGGAGTTTTTTTCATGGTTCATCCGAATTCCATGCCGCATTCCTGCAATTCCTGTGGCACCCCGCTGGAAAAAGGATTGAGAACGGAAGGCACGTCCGCTCGGTACTGCTCGAACGCGTGCCGGCAGCGCGCCTATCGACGGCGTATGAAGAGCGAGTCCCTGGCGACGGAGACGTCCGGTGACCTGCTGACCCCGCTGAGCAGCTTCGTCGGCCGGGTGGACGAGATGGTGGAGGCGAGCAGACTGCTGCGGGGCACCCGGCTGCTCACGCTGACCGGAACCGCGGGCACCGGGAAGACCCGGCTGGCCCTCGAAGTGGCCAGGAAGGAGCAGCGCGGCGGGCGCCAGGCGATCGTGGTGGTCGAACTCGGGGCGTGTGCCGGACCGGAGTCCGTGGCCAGTCGCGTCTTCGCCGCGCTGCACGGCCGTATCGACGCCGACACGCTCTTCGCGGAGGCGAAGGGGCCTGGCGTCAAGCTGTCCGGCTGGCTGGTGGTGATCGACAACTGCGAGCACGTGATCGGCGAGTGCGGGCTCCTGGTGGGCCGGCTGCTCGCCCGGTATCCGGGGCTCCAGATCCTCGCCACCAGCCGCGAGGCGCTGCGGATACCCGGTGAGACCGTCTACCCGGTGAACGGGCTGCCGCTGCCGGACCCTGACGGCAGGCCCTCGGCCGGCGAATACCTGCGATCGGACGCGGTCCGGCTGTTCGCCGACCGGGCCCGCGCCGTGGTGCCGGACTTCGCGCTCACCCAGGAGAACGCCGCGGACACCGGGGCGGTCTGCGAGCGGCTGGGCGGCCTGCCGCTCCCCATCGAACTCGCCGCACAGCTGATCCGGACCTTCTCGGTGGCCGAGTTGCGGAAGCGGCTGGACGACCCGCTCTCCCTCCTGGTCGGCGGGTGGCGGACGGCGTCCACCCGGCACCGGAGTTGGCGGGCGGCGCTCACCTGGAGCTACGACCTGCTCAAGCCGATGGAGCAGTTGCTGTTCCGGCGGCTCTCGGTCTTCCCGGGCGGCTTCGGCGTGGACGCCGCGGTCGCCGTGGTCACCGACGAGGTCCCGGCGTCGTCGGTGCCCGGGCTGTTGACGGCGCTCGAATCGAAGTCCGTCATCCGGTCCCCGGCCGGCCTGGGTCGCGAGGTGGCGGGGGCCGGCAGGTTCCACATGCTGGAACCGGTCCGATGTTACGCCCACCAGCAACTGCGCGATCTGCACGAGGAGGAGCAGGCGTACGAAGGACTCACCCGGTGGCTGGCGGCCCTGGTGAGTCCTTTGTGGCGAACGGGGATCGCCTCCCGGGAGACGGTGCGCACGGCGGGGGCCGAACTCGCCAACCTGCGGCACGCCCTCGAAGGGCCGACCGCCGACGATGACGAGCGCCGGCTGCTGCTGGTGGGCGGGCTGGTCACCCTGGAAACGGACCCGGACCCGGAGGCCGTTACGGATACGACCCGCCTCGTCCACGGCGCCTTGCGCGCCGCGAAGCCCGAGGCGCGCTACCGGTCGATCGCCCTGGAGGCAGCGGCGATGCTGGCCGCTCGGCGCGGCGCGCACCGCGAGGCGCTGCACACCATGCAGGAGGCGGTCGACCGGGAACGCGCGAGCGCGCCGAGTCCCCTGCTGTGCCGCCTGCTGCTCCGGCTCAGCCTGCTGAAGGAGCACGCCGGCGACCGCTCCGGCGCCCTCGAGGACCTCACGGCGAGCGTCCGCGCGGGCGAACAACTGGCGGACGAGCCGACCTTCGCGGTGTGCGTGGGCCACCTCGCCAGGCACGAGCTGGTCCGCGGCGAGCCCGCCTCGGCGGCCCGGTTGATCGACCGGGCGCTCCCCGCCGTACCCGCCGTCCCGCCGGAGTGGCAGTGCGACATCATGCACGTGGCGGGGGCACTCGCCGTCGAGTGTGACGACCTCTCGACGGCGGAGCGGTACTTCACCGCGCCGCTGCGGTCGCCGGCAAAGCGCCCCGGCGACGCGGCCGGGCTGATCGAGGGGCTGGCCGTGGTGGCCGTCCGGCGCTTCCAGTTCGAGCGCGGGCTCCACCTGATCTCGGCCGCCGAGGAGATGGCCGAGTCGGTCACCTGCGGGCTGCGGTCCCACCCTTGGTGGCGTCAGCGGGTCGAGGCCGCCAGGGCCGCCGGCATCAACGGCCTGACCTCCCGGGCGGACCGCGAGCTGGCCCTGGGCCGTTCACTCCGCCCGGACGAGGTGGTGGCGTACGCGCTGGGCGACGCACCGGCGGCGCCCCCGGCGCGGGACGAGGCCCGGCACGGCCCGCTCAGCCCGCGCCAGTGGGCGGTGGCCGCCTTGCTGATACAGGGATTGACAAACCGTCAGATCGCGTCGCGGATTCACGTGTCGGTGCGCACGGTGGAGACCCACGTCCGCAACATCCGCGGCACCCTCGGCCTGCGCTCGCGCTCCCACATCGCGGCATGGGCCGCCCAGGCCCAGCAGTGACGCGGCGTCCGCGGCCCCTCGGGGGTACCTACAGCCACGGCACAACGGCCGTCGTCACGGTTGGACGACGGCGCATAGGTGCTGGGCATGGTCCTTTCCGGTCGACCTTCCCGGTCCCATCGGACTGCCGCTTCACCTCGGCGGTGATCGACTGACGCCCACCAGGATCGGAGTCGGCCAACTTGCCGCTGTCCGCCCGGTATTTCGGCCAGTGCGACGAGTCACCGCAAGCGGAGATCAGCACCGTGGTGGGGGCGGCCGTCGAAGGAATGGCAGAGGTCACTTTCGGATCGTTCTTGGGCGCCCCCTTCATCACCAGCCCGGTGACGTGATCCGCGTACATTCCCCGCGAGACCGTGGAAAGCGCGTCCCCTGACGCGTGGTCGGCGAGCCGAAGGGACTTCCAATCCGAAGCCGTCGCTGCCTGCGCCATATCCCGCCACATACCCAAGTACGCGGCGGTGGCAGCCGATCGAGCTGCCCGCTCTGCACTTCCGGTGGACGTCGCCACAGCGCTCGGCCGGATCGATGGGTGCTCCGGCGCACTACCTGTCGGCCGCGGCCCGGACCCACCGGACCCGCCCGAAGGACTGCACGCAACCAGCATCACCATGCCCAGCGCCAGGCTTACACCTCCCACCAGGGCAGTCCGGCCACCCCGCGGGGCACGCCCACTCCTCGCCGTTGTCTCCACTGACGCAGCACCTTGCTACCGACACGGACAACCCGCTGTCGTGAACAAGCACCACGTCTATCGCCCGCCCCCGCACTCTCTGCAAGGAGTGCGCGGGCGCACCAGCGAACCAACTTCTCCGATAGAACGTCGAATTGGCCGAATCCCACCGGGCGCACGGCGCAAACGCAGCGCACACTGCGGCGGTTCGCCCGGGCCACCGCGCAGAGAGCGCGTGCGCGCAAAGAGATTGCAGACCTCTTGCTGAGCCGCAGGCCAGAAAGGGTCCGTCCCGCCAGCGCGGGGGTGTTCCGCGTAGCGCCTAATTAGGCACTTGCCCCGTAGGCCGTCCCGCCAGCGCGGGGCGTTCCAGCCTGCGGTGGCACGCTCGGCCAGGATGAACGTCCGCGCGGCACCGGGCGGGAAGGTCGGCGCGGCCGCGGCGAACATGTGGGGAAAAGCGGGTGCGACGGTCAGGGGGCTGCGCGCTGGTGCTCGATGGCGGCTCGCACGTCGGTTGGGCCGTAGGCGGCGAGTGCCCAGAGAGCGGAGATCTGCGCCGCGCCGGTCCACAGGCCGTCGGCGGCCGGCGGCCGGAACGCGCGGACGTTGAGGTGTTGTTCGGCGAACGGGCGAGGGTCGAGGTATCGCAGGCCGCCGGTGCCGCAGAGGTAGGTGTCGGCGCTGACTGCGGTGGTCAGGTCGGCCAAACGTGCCGATCGGTCCGAGGAAGCAGAGAGGTCACTGCTGCGGACGACGGAGCCGCGCCAGCCGAGGAGACTGAGCAGGGCGAGAGTGGTGGCCTCGGCGACGGCCGCTGTAGGGGTGGTTTCGGTGAGGGAGCGGAGGACAGGTTCGAGTGCGCTGCGGAGCAGCGGCCAGTGGGGGCTGGTGCGGTAGAACTGCGCGGGTAGCTGGCCGAGGCGGCGGGCCGTGCGGTGCGGGTCGGCGAGTCGCGTATCGCGGATCAACGTCGCTCGGCCGTCGGGGAGATGGGTTTCGATGGAGAGCCACTTGCGGTGCTGGGGGTCGGCGAGTGCGGCGAGGCGGGCCCGGTGCTGGTAGTCGCGGCGGGCGAACTGGACGTCGTCGAGGACCACCCAGACGTCGGCCGCGTGGATCTTCGCCAGGGTGGACAGGCGGGGCAGCAGGTTGGGCTGGTGGATCGCACACGAACGCGCCAGTGGCGTGTTCTGGCGGCTCACGTGGTCAGGAAGGGAGGAGCCAGCTGTCGTAGCCGCGGGCGCGGAGGCGGTCGAAGGCATCGCGGACCCCTTCCGGGACGTGCTGCTCGATCGCGAAGCCGCGCTTGGGGTACTCCATCACCCGCTCCATGTCACCCATGAGCATGTCGATGAACTGCTTCTCGTCGTCGTGCGTCGTGGCGTACTCGTCGTACGACAACGGCTGCGAGACGCAGACCGGGTCCACTTCGGGCCACAGCTTGCGGCACGTCGCGTAGGCGCGTCGCTGCATGTACGGCATGGAGATCAGGAGCAGGGTGGTGACGGCGATACCCGCGTTCTCCAGCACCTCGCGGGAGAAGGCGATGTTCTGGCCAGTGTTGGTGGCCTTGGGCTCCAGCAGGATCGCCTGGTCCGGCACCCCCAGGGAGAGCGCGTGCTCCCGGTAGTGGGTGGCCTCGCCTCGGGGAAACCTCTCCTGGGTGGCGACGCTGGTGTCGCCGGTGAAGACCACCGCCGGGAACATACCGCCGTGGTAGAGGCCGGCGGTGGTGGTGGCCACGCCGAGATCGAGGCTGCCGAGAGCGATCGCGGCAGAGCAGGGCCTCGGCTCGTGGCCCATCTGGTGGAAGTCCCAGATGATTCGGGCGTCGGCCCGGTCTGCGTCGCTGATCGTGGCCTGGCCGGTCACACGTACTCCCCGCTGTTGCGCACGCTCTTGATGCTTCGCAGTTGGTGATTCAGTCCGTACTGGCGGGCGATATCCGAGGCCCGGTCGAGCACGTCGTTCCCCGCGCTGCGGGTGGCCCGGTCGGTGAGCAGGATGTGGCCGTGCGCGGTATCGATCTGGACGCGCTGAAGCGGGGACTCGAAGCGGCCGTTGCTGCGGGCGGTGTCGATGTAGGCCAAGGCCCGGGTCAGGTCCCCGGCCCCGCGGTGGGCCAGTGCCAGCTTCTGCTGGGCGGTCGCCCAGTCCTCCGGTTCGTCCAGTTCCACGAACCGCTCGGCTGCCTGTCCCATGACCTGGATGGCGAACGTGTTGCGGCCGTCCTTGGCCAGCGCGGTGCCGATCCACAGGAGGGCGCGGGCACGGTCGGCGGAGCCGAGCCGTTCGTCGTCGGTGAGCTGCTGGTAGCGGGTGGCCGCGGGGGTGAGGCGTCCGCTCATTTCCGTGACCACGGCGAGGGAGAGTTCGAGCTGCGCGGCCCGGCGGGGGATGCCGAGTTCGGTGAACAGGTCGTGCGCGTCGGTGTAGAGCCGCCTGGCGGTCAAGAGGTCCTGAAGGGTCCCTTGCAGACGGCGCAGGTCGCCGGAGAGCGTCAACGAGCGCCCGTACAGGTACAGTCCGCGGTCGTCGAGGTCACGCACCTGGGCGCGGCCGAGCCGGCGTTCCAGGAGAGTGGCGGCGAAGTCGAAGTCCTGGCGGTCGAGGCACACCACGATCCGCTCCAGGTCCTCCGCCCACGTCTCATGGTCGTCGACCGCGGACACGGGGGTCCTGCTCAGCAGTGGTCGCCGGGGACCGGCGAGGAGTTGCTCGAAGCGGGTTTGGGCGGCGGCATCAGCCCGGGTGAGGGCCGTGTCGAGGATGGCCTGGGTGTCCGGCCACGGGCAGGTGCCCGTGCCCAGTTTCTCCCACTTGGAGACGGTGCGGATACCGACACCGAGATGGGCTGCGTAGCCCCGCACGCTCATCCGCAGCGCCTGCCGCAGCAGGCCGGCCTCGCGGCCGGTCCAACGTCTCACGCTCGTCACAAACCGCCTCCCTCGTGCCGTCATGGAATCACGGACGGTGTGCGAGGGGCCACGGAAGTGCCACAACGGTGCAACGGCCGTTCATTCCCGACAGGGTGGAAGAGGGCCAGGCTCGAAGGGTTCAGCCCATCCGTCACGCTCCGGAGGACATACGCGTGGCCCCCCTTCGGCGAGCACCGCCGTACCGCTTCCTACGGCTGAGGCCGCCTACCGCTGCCCTCAACGGCCCTGTCCGGCATGGCTACTGCGTCCAGCCGAGCGCGCCGACCCATACGAGCAAAGGAACCACCCGCATGACCGATACGACCGGCGGACCCGACGACGCCGTCGAGAGGGAGTTGCGCGATGCCATGGTGCAGCGCCTCATCGGACTCGGCACCGCTCGGGACTCCCGGGTCGTTGCCGCGTTCCGGTCCGTACCGCGGCACTTGGCGACTCCCGACGTCGATAGGGCGAAGTCGTACGACGCGGAGTTCGCGGCCGTGACCAAGACGGACGCGACGGGCGTGGACATCAGCTCGGTGTCGGCCCCGAGGGTCCAGGCGCTACAGATCGAGCAGGCCCGGATCGAGCCGGGGATGACGGTGCTGGAGATCGGGTCCAGCGGTCCCAACGCCGCCTACCTCGCGGAGATGGTCGAGGAAGACGGCCGGGTGCTCACCATGGACATCGACTCCGACGTGACGGCCCGCGCATCGGCGTTCCTCACGGCGGCCGGCTTCCCGAACGTCACCGTCCTCACCGCCGACGCGGAGGACGGCGCGCCCGGCCACGGGCCCTTCGACCGGATCGTCGTCACGGTGCAGGCCGCCGACATTCCCCCCGCGTGGATTCACCAGCTCAAGGAGGGCGGCAGGCTCGTCGTCCCGCTGCGGATGCGCGGCATGACCCGCACCGTCGCCTTCGTCCGCGCCGGCGACCACCTGGTCAGCGACGGGTTCGAACTGTGCGGCTTCGTCCCGATGCAGGGCGCCGGCGAGAACCGGGTCCGGCTCGCCGTCCTCCACGACACGGAGGGCGAACAGGTCGCCCTGCGCCTCGACGGTCACCCCGAGCCGGACACCGCAGCGCTCGCCAGATCGCTGTTCACACCGCGGGCGACGGTGTGGTCGGGGGTCACCCTGGGCGGCACGGAGTCCAACGAGCACCTGGACCTCTGGTTGACGACCGCCTTGGACAACCTTCCGCTGATGGCGGCGGAGCCGGGCGCCCGCGAGCGCGGGCTGGTCGTCTCCGCCTCGCCCCTCGGTATCCCGACCCTCGTGGACGGCAGCAGCTTCGCCTACCGGACCGTACGGGCCACGGACGTCGATGACCGCTACGAGCTGGGGGCGATCGGGCACGGCCCGCGCGGGCACGTCCTCGCCGAGCGGCTGGTCTCCGAGATCCGGATCTGGGACCGCGAGCACCGCGGTGACCAGGCCCGCATCGAGGTCCACCCGGCGGGCACCCCGGACCACCAACTGCCCGCGGGCCGCCGCATCGAACGGCGCCACACGCGGGTCACGATCACCTGGCCGTAAGCCCTTGTCAGGCTCGCGGTCAGGCGGCACACGGCACATCCCCACCCACTTCTTCGGGAGGCATGTCATGGCACAACAGAACCCGTCCTTCGTCCTCAAAGGGGCGACGGACTACCGCGCCGACGCCGACTTCGACCTCGACGTCCAGACCGTCAGCGCGGCTCCCGTTCTGGGCTCGCTGCTGAACGACACGAGCGACAACTGCACCTCCACCTGCCAGTCCGCCTGCTCCAACAGCACCTGCATCGGCGGCTGACCCCTCTTCCGGGGCCGGGCAGCACCCGCCCGCTCGGCCCCGGCATTCCAGACGGAAGGAGGCACGATGTACCACGCCCTCGACGTCGGCACCATCAGAGCCTCAGTCACTCCGACAGCGGCTTCGGTGCCCTCCTGGCCCGAGGACTTCACCGATCGCGCGCAGCTCCGAGAGTGGATGGGGGAGGTCTGGGCGGACGCGCTTCGCGCCGAGGCCATCACGCACGCTGCGCCCGTGCTCGCGCGGGCCGTCCGCAAAACGCTCAACGGCACCGCCCACCCACCGCGCGTCGAGAGCACCGCGCGCTCCTTGGCCCGCTACCTGCTGCGGATGCAGCATCGCGCCACCCCGTTCGGCCTGTTCGCCGGGGTCACCACGGTGCGGTGTGGGCAAAGCGCTCAAGCCCGTTGGGGAAGGGAGTACCGGGCGTTCGCCGGGGTCGACGCCAGGTGGCTGCACGAGATCATGACGGCGCTCGAGCGCGACCGAGCCGTGCTGCCGCACCTGACGGTCATGGCGGACCCGACTTGGACCGCGCAGGGCCCGCGCATCGTGGTCCCCTACCAGCCGGGCACCGACGGCCCGACCAGCACCAGCCTGCGCCGTACCCCGGCCGCCGAGAAGGCGCTGACGTTGGCCGCCACCCCGATCCGGGTCTGCGACCTCACAGCCAAGCTCCGAGCGGGCTACCCCAGCACGCCCGCTGCCACCATCGACGCGATGGTCACCAGCCTGGTCGGACACCGTGTTCTGCTGACCGATCTCCAGCCGCCGACGACCACGGGCGACGGGCTCGGCCACCTGATCCACCAGCTCGAACAGGCCGCAGAGGACCTGCCTGCGGTCACGCTGCTGCGCCAGATCCACCGCGCCCTCCAGAGTCACGACGAAGCCGACCCCGATAGCCAACCTGCCCTGCGCGCACAGGCCGCCGAGGCAATGACGGCTCTCGCTCCGGCCGCGGAACTCGCCCTGGCGGTGAACGTCCGCCTCGATGCCGAGATCGTGCTGCCGGAGCTGGTCGCTCGTGAGGCCGAGCAGGCGCTGACGGCCATGGCGCGCATCACGCCGTATCCGAACGGCTCACCGGCCTGGAAGGACTACCGGGCGCGGTTCCTGGAGCGGTACAGCGTGGGCACCGTCGTGCCGCTGCGGGAGCTCACGGACCCCGATACCGGGCTCGGTCTTCCCGTCGGCTACCGAGGCAGCCTGCTGCCTCGGCCCGTCCTCGCCACGACACCCCGCGACGAGCACCTCCTCGCGCTCGCCCAGGACGCCGCGCTCACTGACCGGCGCGAGATCACGCTCACCGAGGCGGACGTCCAGGCCCTGTCCGCCGGCGAGCCGACCCAGCTGCCCGCCCACGTCGAGCTGTGCTTCACCGTACGGGCCAGGTCCCTGGACGACGTCGACCAGGGCCGGTTCGCGCTGTCCACCGTCGGCCTGTCGTCGGCCGCCGGCACGACCACCGGACGGTTCCTGTCGATGCTGCCGCCCGACGAACTGACCCGACACACCGGGGTGTACGGGTCCCTGCCGACGCTGGCCGCCGGCGCGGTCCGGGCCCAGATCTCCGCTCCCCCGATGAAGCAGCAGACGTACAACGTCGCCCGGGCCCCCGTGGTCGCTCCCGAGGTGCTGGCCCTCGGGGAGCACAACCCCGCCGCCACCCTCGACTTGAACGACCTCGGTGTCGTCGCGGACGCTCGCCGCCTGTACCTGGTGTCCCTGTCCACGGGTCGCGTCATCGAACCGTCGGTGATGAACGCCGTCGAGTTGAGCCACGCCACGCATCCCCTGGTGCGGTTCCTGTGCGAGGTGCACCGTTCGCACGCCGCGATCCTCATCCCCTTCGCCTGGGGTGCCGCGGCTCGCCTGCCCTTCCTGCCCGAGGTCCGCTACGGCCGGACCATCCTGTCCGCCGCGTGCTGGCGGCTGCGCGCGGAAGACCTCGGCGACGGGAAGGAATGGATTCTCAGGTTCACCAACTGGCGCGTCCAGTACGGCGTCCCGCGCACCGTCTACGTCGGCTCCAGTGACCAACTCCTCCGGCTCGACCTCGACCTGGCCGCCCACCGCCATCTCCTGCGGCACGAACTGAACCGCCACCGCGCCGTCGTCCTGCACGAGGCACCGGACGAAAGCGCCTTCGGCTGGATCGGCCACACCCACGAAGTGGTCCTACCCTGCGCCTCCGACCAGCCACCCGCCCCGGCTCCCGCGCTTCGTGCCGACCGCATGGTGGAGCGCGGGGCCGTACGCCTACCCGGCGGATCTGGCCGCGCCTTCCTCAAGCTCTACGGCAACCCGGCCCGCGTCCCGGAACTACTCACCACGCACCTGCCCGGCCTGCTCGCGGACTGGGAGACCGACCCGGCCGCGTGGTTCGTCCGCTACGCAGACCCCGAACCGCACGTCCGTCTGCGGCTGCTCCTTCCCGGCCCCGAAGGGTTCGGCGCAGCAGCACACCGCGTGGCGGCATGGGCAGCCGAGCCCCTTGAGGAGGGCTTGATCCAGCGCATCGCCTGGGACACCGACCGACCGGAGACCGGCCGCTACGGCACCGGCGCCGCGCTGAACGCCGCCGAGGCGTACTTCGCAGCCGACTCCGCCGCCGCTCGCGCACAGATGCTGCTCGACCCCGCCGACCACCAACCGGCCGCCGCAGCAGCCTCGTTCGTGGACATCGCCACCGGCCTGCTCGGCTCCCGGCAAGCCGGCCTCGGCTGGATGATCAGGAACCTGCCGCGCACCGACGGCCAGGCCCCACCCCGGCACACCCAGGCCCTCGCCGTCCGACTCATCGGCCGAGACGCCCGTTCCGGGCTCATCGAGCTGGGCTTGACAGAGGCGTGGGAAGCGCGACAGCACGCGCTTGCGCAGTACCGCTTGGCACTTGAGGCTTCCGGAACCGATCCGGCCGACGTGCTGCCCTCCCTCCTCCACATGCACCACAACCGCGCCGCGGGTATCGACCCCACGGCCGAAGCCACCTGCCGCCGCACCGCCCGCGCGGCAGCCCTGTCCTGGACCGTCCGCCTCAAAGGAGCCCCGTGGTGACCACAGCCCCGCCCGCCGAAAGTGCTTTATCGGTCCGGCAGTCCCTCGCCCACGGCCCGCTCGGAACCACCCTGCTCAGCATCGAACGGGCCCGGCGCGGCACCGAGAACTGGGAGAACGTACACCGCGCCCTGTCCGGCCTCGGCCCCCTGATCGAAGGCCCGGACGCCGGCCTCTACCTCGGCGCCCCCGCCATGACCTTCGTCCTCCACCAGGCCGCAGGCGGGACCGAACGGTACGCCGGAGCGCTCCACACGCTCGACGGCATCGTGGCCGCCCACACCCGCCGGCGTCTCACCGACGCACACGCCCGCATCAATGCCGGCCGCGCCACCACCTTCGCCGAGTACGACCTCTTCCGCGGCCTCACCGGAATCGGCGCCCTGCTCCTGCAACGACAACCCAGCGGCCCGGAGACGAAAGCCGTCCTGGACTACCTCGTCCGCCTCACCGAACCGATCACCGCCCACGGCACACCGATACCGGGGTGGTGGGTCCGCCACGCCCCGACCACCAACCAGGCCACCATGCCCGGCGGCCACGCCAACGCCGGCCTCGCCCACGGCATCACCGGCCCGCTCGCGCTCCTGGCCCTCGCCCTGCGCGCCGGGACCACCGTCGACCATCACGAGACCGCCATCCTGCGCATCTGCCGCTGGCTCGACGAAATACGGACCCACGACCACCAGGGCACCCACTGGCCCCGCTGGATCAACCAGCACGGCCCCGCACCAACCCACCACGCCGCGCCCTCCTGGTGCTACGGCACACCCGGCCTGGCCCGCGCCCAGCAACTCGCCGCCATCGTCACCGAAGACCACGACCGCAAGCGAATGGCCGAACGCGCCCTGCTCCACTGCATCACCGACCCCACCACGCTCGACCGCATCGCCCACCGAGGCCTGTGCCACGGATACGGCGGCATCCTGCGCACGGTGCTGCGTGTCGCCGAGGACTCCGCCAACCCCGCGGCGTTCACCGCCCGAACCGGCCTGCTCGCCAACAGGTTCCTCACCGCAGGCCCACCCGAGGACAGCGGGTTCCTCGAAGGGAGAACGGGAGCCGCCCTGGCCTTCCAGGACGCCGAACCCGGCGGCTCGACCGCCCCGCTCCAAGGGCAGTGGGACGCCTGCCTCCTGCTGTCATGACAGAGTCAGCCGCCGCTCGTGACGTCGACCAGGCCGAAGAAGCTGTCCTGGCCGTCCTCGCCGGGACACCGATCGAGGACGCCGCCCGCCACGCCGACATCCCCACCACTCACCTCGCGGAAAACCTGGAGCGCTACCGAGCCGCCGGCCGCGCAGCACTGGAAACCCACCCCCGCGGCTGGCACCAGCTGAACATCCAGTTCACCCGCTACCCCACAGCTGCCGCCTCCTTCCACGCCCACCTCCTCCCCGCCCTGACCACAGCACCCGTCAGCAGCTGGTGGTTCCTGCGGAAGCACCCCCAGTGGCGCCTCCGTGTCCACCCCGCCGCGGACGCGGCAACGGAGGACGCCGCCACCCACCTCGCGAAAGCCCTCGACCGTGCCGTCACGCGAGGCGCGGTCAAGAACTGGCGCCACGGACCGTACGAGCCGGAGACCACCGCCTTCGGCGGCCCGGCCGGCATGGCGCTCGCCCACGACCTGTTCCACGTCGACAGCGTCGGCATCCTCGACTACGAACACCGCACCGCCCAAGGGCAACCGGGACTGCCTGACGCCAAGACCACCTCGCTCCTGGCCATGACGCTCTTGATGCGCGCCGCCCGCCTGGAGTTCGGCGAGCAAGGCGACGTCTGGGCACAGGTCGAACAACACCGGCCCTTGACGGCGAACGTGCCCCTGGACGGCATCGAGAACATGCGCACACCATTGCGCCGCCTTCTCCTCACCGACGCCGACCCTCTACTGACCCACGGCCCCCTCACATCGATACGGCCCTGGCTCGATGCTCTGCAACGAAGTGGCGCGGCCCTCGCGAACGCTGCGGGCGAGGGACACCTGGCTCTCGGCCTCCGCGGTGTCCTCGCCCGCCATGTCCTCTTCCACTGGAACCGCATGGGCTTCACCACCCGGCAGCAGTCCATCTGGTCCCGCGCCGCGCGCGAAGCAGTCCTGGGGCCGTGACCGATCCGCGTGAGTGAGTCTGCGCCTGCCTGCCCCGTTGCAATCCACCCCATCGACGGCGGGCAGCCAACCACGGCAAACCCGCGCGTTTTTGCAACAGCCGATCCTCGCCGGACCCGAGACAACGCCTACCCGCGACCGCTCAGCGTTGTAGCGTGCTGCCATGACCGCACCACAGCCCAGCAGCAGAGCAAAGCAATTGCAAAGCCCCGTCTGAGCCCCAGGTCAGCAAGTGTCCGCCCCGCCAGCGCGGGGGTGTTCCGCGGCTGCTTGCCGAGGCCGGTGCCGACCAGGTGTCCGCCCCGCCAGCGTGGGGGTGTTCCGCCGTGCACAAGGTTGGACGGTTTCGCGGAAGCGGGGGAACACAGGCGCTCTCCCCCCGTCAGCCGGTGTGCCTGCGCCCCGGCTCGGGGCCATTCGGGACGCGGCCGGTGCGGCGTCACTGGGCCAGGACCGCCCGGCTGTAGTTGTCGATGCCAGCGGCACGGTCGAGGTCCGCACCCGTCGGCGTACGACCCAACGCACAAGGACACTCGAACCGCGAGCCGTGCCCGCCGACCGCGCTGAGCAGAAGGTTTCAGTGGTCCGATAGTAGCCAGCGGCAGCAGGCCGTCGACCGACAACGGCGACGACGACGCGCCCATCCGATCCGCCCCGCCACGCAGGGCGAACGCCCGCTGGTGCTCGTACGACACGTACGCCGCAACCGCGGCCACCACGGCGGCACACCCTCGCCGGACCCATGCTTCCGGATCAGCCCTCGATGCCTGCCGAACCGCCCCTCCCGCAGCCCCTCAACTGTCGCCGACAGCGTCAACATCCGCGGCGTCGAAAGTCCCGTGGCTGTCGGAATTACCTCGGGGGTCAGTTCGACAGCGTGTACACGCCGGTGCCGGTCGCGGTGGTCACCCCGCCCGGGAGCGCGCAGGCCGAGGGGAGGTTGCTGAGGGTGTACGAGGCGGTGATGGTGTCCCCGGTGAACGGGCCCGAGGTGATGGTGCCGCTGTTCACGCTGACCAGGGAGCCGTTGGTCTGGAGCACGCGCAGCGCCGTGAAGGTGAAGTGCGAGGTGGTCTTGTCGTTCCAGCTGATGTCGCCCTCGACCTTCAGGCTCCCGGCGGTGCAGGAGAAGGAGTCGCTGGAGCCCTGGGCGGCGATGGTCCCGGAGGTCACTCCCGGCTTCCCGACGCAGTTGTCCAGGGTGCCGGGCCCGTTCAGGGTGACGGCCGCGGGGGTGAGGGTCAGCCCGGGGGTGTACTGCGGGGCGATGGTGCTCGTGCAGGCCAGGTCGACCGCGGTGGCGTGGGCCGCCGACGTGGCGGTGAGCGTGGTGCAGGCGGCGAGCACGAGCGCGGCAGCGCCCGTGGCGGGACGGAGAATACGCACGGGGGCGCCTTCCGGTCGGCGGACGAACGTCCGGGGGTTGCGTTCCCAGGAGAATTACGCTCCCCCGCCGATCCTCAAGCGATCCGGCCCCGCGATTCACGCGAACGAGGTCCACCCGCCAAGTGGCCGAGCCTCCGGTGCCGCACAGGGTCCACCGGCCGTCCGGCCGGGCCCGCGACGGGGGCGCGGGCACGGGCGGAACGGGGGCGGGCCCGGGCGCGGGCATAACGGGGGGCGCGGGCGGGGGCTCAGATGCAGACGCTGAGGCTGAACTCGCTGGGGAACGGTCCGCAGATCGCGAAGCTCAGCTCGGAGATCGCGATCTCCCCGTTCTCGGGGGCGGGGTCGTGCCGGGGTGCGTCGGGGAGGCTCTGCAGGGCGATCACTTGGTCCATGGTCCGCTCTTTCCGTGGGAGGGGTCGGGTCGGTGGTGTCCCGTGCCGTCGGCGGCGCGGGCGTCGGTGGCGGCCGGTGCCGTAGCGGCCGCGCGGTGGCGCGCGCTCAGCCGGTCGAGGCTGAACAGCCGGTCCTGGCCCGCGCCGAGCACCTGGTCGAGGAAGAGCAGGACGCCCGCGCCGCCGCTCCACAGGTCCGCGCTGAACCGCTTGAGCTTCTCGCCGTGGAACCGGACGCCGGTGGCGCCGGGGACGGCGTACTTGAACAGGGCCCGGGCGGTGCGCAGCGCCGAGCGGGCGGACGCCTCGTCGCCGCTGACGGCCGCGTGGTCGGCGAGCGCGAAGCCCAGCCCGGCCAGGCCCTGGTACAGGCCCGGCATGACCGTGTAGGTGGTGCGCAGCCGCGGCAGGAGGTCGCTCTCGACGGCGGCGAGGCGCTCGTCGTCGCAGACGGTGGTGTAGCGGCAGACCGCGCGCAGGATTCCGGCGGTGCCGCTGAACAGGTACGGCATCGACCGGCGGTCGGTGGCGGAGAGCGGGAAGTGCGGCGACGCCGAGCCGGCGGGCATCGCCCGGTCCAACTCGTGGTGCAGCAGCCGCACTCCGCGGTCAAGATGGCCGGTGTCCCCGGTGACCGCGGCGAGCGGGTGGAGCGCCCAGGCGATGCCGCACCTGCCGTGCAGCCATCCGGTCGGGTCGTCGGGCGCCAGCAGTCCGGCCAGTTCCCCGTCCGCCGGCAGTGCGGACAGCAGGCGCTCGGCGGTGTCGACGTGCCGGTGGTCGCCGGTGTGCTCGAAGAGCGACAGGTGGGTCATCGCCACCCCGGCCGCTCCTTCGGCGAAGCCGGCCCGCCGGCCGGTCAGCGGGTGCTCGGTCGCGGCGGCGAGCAGGTCGCGCGCCTCGTCGAGGTACCCGTGGTCGGCCAGCACCCAGGCGACGCCGGCCAGCCCGACGTGCAG
The DNA here is from genome assembly GCF_044744625.1 of Streptomyces sp. NPDC087270. Classification (NCBI taxonomy): domain Bacteria; kingdom Bacillati; phylum Actinomycetota; class Actinomycetes; order Kitasatosporales; family Streptomycetaceae; genus Streptomyces; species Streptomyces sp. NPDC087270. The sequence continues at coordinate 142,430 of NZ_JBIUYR010000020.1, read as the reverse complement.
CCCCGGCGGCAGGCTCCCGGCGGTGGCCAGCGCGTCGCGGCGGAAGCGTGCGACGAGGTCCTCGTGCACGGTGACGCCGCTGTGCCGCAGCGCGTGCAGGACGCCCGCGGAACCGTAGGCGACGCACACGGTGTTGCTGGCATACCCGTCGGGGATGGTCGGGAAGAGGGTGTCCGCGCGGTCCGGGTCGGCCATCGAGGTCAGGGCGTCCGCGACCTTGTCGCGCAGGTCGCGGAGGTGGCGTACCGGGTCGGCCGCCACCTCCCGCGGGCCCGGCAGCAGTTCCGGGCCGTCGGCCGGGTGGTAGCGGACCGCGCGCTCCCACAGCGCCGGGGGCACGGCCATCCGGTCCTGGAGGTCGGCCCGCAGGTGCTCCAGCGAGCGGGGGTAGCGGTCGGCCGTGGCGAAGGTCGGGCCGAGCATCAGCCGGACCAGCGCCGAGATGCCGTAGTCGTCCTGGACCGCCGGGTCGTCCCGCACCAGGTGGGCGGGGGGCGCGTATCCGTCGGTGGCCACCGAGACGCCCTTGTCCCGCAGCCCGCGCGCCGCCTCGAAGTCCACCAGGCGCGGCTGGTCGCCGTCGCCGACCAGGACGTTGCCGGGGCTGACGTCGCCGAAGAGGTACCCCAGCGCGTGCAGGACCCGCACCTGCTCCGTGAGCGACGCGACGACCGCCTGGCAGTCGGCGGTGTACCGGTCGAAGTCCGGCCGCCGCGCCTCCACCTGGGTCACCGGGCTGCGGGCGACCACCCAGGAGTTGAGCGTCATGCCCTCGATGAACTCGGTGACCAGGAACTCGTGTTCCCACTCGCGGAAGTACGCGATCGGCTCGGGGCAGATCCCGGGGTGCGCGTCGTGCAGCGCCCGCAGGGTGTCCCACTCGCGGCGGGTGCGCTCGACGGCGGTCAGGCCGTCCCAGGAGAGCCCGGTGTGGTCGCGGGCCTCCTTGATGAAGACCTTCCGGCCGGTGGCGAGTTCGCGGCCGGCGTAGGTCCCGCCGCCGTTGCTGTGCCGGACGGCGTGGTCGAAGGCGAAGCCGTGGAAGTCGGTCCCCGTGTCGTCGGGCGCGCTGTCCGGCGCGAACGGGTCGGTGATCCCCTCGGGCAGGTGGAACCTCGGCTCGCGGCGGTCGGTGACGATCCGGCCGCGACCGTCCCGCAGCACCGGCGTGCCGGTGCCGTCCGGCTGGAGCCGGCGCCGGGGCGTGAAGGAGCCGTAGCGGTAGTGGACCACCTGGGAGTCGCCGAAGCGGCGGTCGGTGAGGATGAACTGCCCCTGCTCGGACTCCAGTCGCGCGGCGAGCGCGCTCATCAGCGTCCGGGCGGCCCGTTCGTCGGCCGGGTAGGCGACCACGAGTTTGCCGCTCTGCGTGCGGGAGGCGTGCTTGTGCTGCAGCAGCAGCACGAAACGCGTCGCCGCGACGTGCTTGAAGGGGATGCCGCGCGCGAAGCACTCGTCGGCGACCACGTCGAGGACGTCGGCGATCCGGTCGGCGCGGGCCGAGACGTGCACCTTCCAGCCCTGGTCGGGCATCGGCCGGCCCTTGCGCCCCCAGGACCGCCACAGGTAGTGGTCGAAGGACTGCCAGCCGTCCGGGACCTTCGACGGGGCGTACTCCCGGCCGCGGTCCGCGAGCGTCTCGACGGGCCGGTAGTAGTCGGGGTCGGCCATCGCATAGGTCTGTTCGATCATCGCTGCCTCGCGTTTCCCGGACGTGGGTGAGCAGGGGGCCGCCCCGCGGGGGGGCCGGGGCGGCCGGCCGCCCCGCGGGGGGCCGGGGCGACGCGTGTCACGGACGCGCCGCCCCGGCAGTGCCTCACGCGCAGTGCCTCACGCGCAGAGGAACCAGCTGGCGTCGCTGCAGATGAAGTAGCTGCCCTCTACCTCCTGCTGCTGGTCGGGGGCCGGGATTTCCATCTCCTGGAGGTCCAGCACCTGGCTCATGGGTCTCTCCTGATCTGTCGGGTCTTCACGGTCTCCGCGCCGTCGGGTGACGGGCGGACATCTGGGGGGTGCGCGCCGGGGCCGGCGTGACGGCGCGGCGGGCGGCGGGGGCCGGGCGGCCGGCGCGGCGGGCGGGGGACGGTGAACCGGCGCCGCGCGCGAGGGAGTCGACGCTGAAGAGCGGGTCGGGGCGCTGGTCGAGGAGGTGGGAGAGGAAGAGCAGGACACCGGACGCGCCGCTCCACAACTCGCAGCTGTGGCGCAGCCGCAGGTCCCCGAGGAAGCGGACGCCGTCGCCGCTGGGCCGCGCGTGGGCGAACAGGGTGCGCGCCGACTTCCACGAGGCGGCCCGCGCCCGCTCGTCGTCGAGCAGTCGGCCGCACTCGGCCAGGGCGAACCCCAGTCCCGCCAGCCCCTGGAAGAGCCCGGCGTGCGCCACGTACGTGATCGACGACTTCGCCACGAGCTTCGGTACGGCCAGCGCCAGCCGCTCGTCCGGTGCGGCGGCCAGGTGGCGGGCGGCCACGGTGAGGAAGCCGGCGGTGCCGCAGTGCAGGTAGTACATGCCCCTGCGGTCCTTCGCGGAGACCGGGAAGACGAGTTCGCCGGTCCCCGACTCCCGGGCCCGGTCGAGTTCCGCGTGCAGCAGCCGTACGCCGTCACGCCGCAGGCGGTCCTCGCCGGTGACGGCCGCCACCTGCTGGAGCGCGTGGGCGATCCCGGTGCGTCCGTAGCACAGGCCGGTCATGTCGTGCGGGCCGAGCCGTGCGCTCAGCGCGGCCGGCCGCTCGGGCAGGCTGGTCAACTCCAGGGCGCGGTCGAGGTGGTGCTCGTCGCGGCTGTGCCCGTACAGGGCCAGGTGCGCCATGGCGACGCCCGCGGCGCCCCACGCGAGGGTGGCCGAGTCGCGGGTCAGCGGATGGCGGTCCGCCGCGCCGAGCAGGGCGCCCGCCTCGTCGAGGTGCCCGAGGTCGGCCAGCACCCAGGCGATGCCGGCCAGGCCCGAACAGAGCCCGGGCGGAAGGGAGTCGGCCTGCGCCAGCGCGTCCTCGCGCAGCCGCCGGGTGATCCGGTCGGGGACGTCCACCCCGGACTTACGCAGGGCGTGCACCACGCCGGCGGTGCCGTAGGCCACGCCGAGCGTGTTGGTCTCGTAGCCCTGCGGGACGGTGGGGAAGACGCCCCAGGGACGGTCGGCCGCCGCGTCCACGATGCCCGCCGCGACGCGGTCGCGCAGCTCGGTGAGGGCCTTGCGCTCGTCGGCGTCGACCTGTTCGGGGGTGGGGAGCGCGGCGGTGGCCGCCGCGGTCACGGACGATCCGGCCGAGCGGGTCGCCCGGCGCCACAGCTCCGGCGGCACCGGGCCGCGTTCGGTGAGGTCGCGCAGGAGGTGCGCCAAGGCGCCCGGGTTCCGCTCGGCCGAGGGCGCCAGCGGCGTCAGCAGGAGCAGCCCCAGGCGGGCGGCGGTCGCGGCCGGACCGTCCGTGCTCCCCCGTCGGGCGGAACCGGAACCGGAACCGGCACCGGCGTCGCTATCGCTATCGCTATCGGCGTCCGGGCCGCTGCCGATGCCCGCGCCGACGAAACCGCCGGTCAACCGGATGCCGTCGTCACCGTCGACGAGGACGTCGCGCGCCTCGACGCGGTCCACCGGCCGGCCGAGGAGCCACAGGCGGTGCAGGTCGCGCTCGATCCGGGCCATCAGGTCGGCGGCCCGCCGGTGGTAGCGCGCCCAGTCGGCCGCCGACGCGGCCGGGTCGGCCAGCGGGCTGTTCGCGACCACCCAGGAGGTCAGCGGCACCCCCTCCACCAACTCGGCCAGCAGGTAAGGGTATTGACGCCCCGCGACGAAGACCAGCGGGCGCGGGCACAGGCCGGGCGCCTCCTTGTGGATCAGGGTCAGGGCCCGCCACTCCGCACGCAGCCGATCGGTCGCCGTGCCCCCGTTCTCGGTCGGCCCGGCGTGCGGGAACGCCTGCTTGACGAAGATCTCGGAGCCGTCGAGCACGTTGCGCGCCGTGTAGGAGTATCCGGCGGTGGAGGCCGCCTTGAGCCGCCGTACCTCGAAGCCCTCGGGCGGCACGGGGGTGGGCGCGGGGCCGTCCATCAGGTAGTCCTCGGTGGCCCGCGTGCCGTCCGGGCGGATCGCGGACGCGGCCGGGGAGGGGACGCGGCCGGACCGTACGAACGACGGGCCCTGGTACTGCGCCTCGGCCGCCCCCGCCGGCCCGGCCTCGAAGACCGCCGCCGTGCGCAGCGCCCGCAGCAGGTCCTCCGAGGCGGCCGCGTCGGCGGGGGCGGCGACGCAGAACCTGCCCGCCTGCGCCCGCGAGCCGCGCGGGTGGTTCAGATGGCGGTGGACGCTACGGTTCGCGACGTGCCGGAAGGGGATGCCGCGCGCGAAGCAGGCCGCGGCGAAAGCGTCCAGCACGGGCTGGAGCTGTTCGGGGTGCGCGGAGGCGTGGACGCGCAGGTCGCTCGCCTCGAACCGCCGCCCGCCGTCGGGCGTCCACTGGGTCCACCACCCGGTCCTGGCGGCGGTCCAGTCCGGCGGTACGGTCCCCGGCCGCAGGTGGGGCGCGCGGTCCGCGACCGCGGACGGCGGCAGGTAGAAGTCGGGATCGGCGAAGGTGAACACGTCGATGCTCATGAGGTGACCTCCACGCGGCGGTCGGCGGCGGGGGCCGCCAGATCGGGGGCCGCACCAGCAGCGGGCGCGGCCAAGTCGAGGGCCGTACCAGCAGCGGGCACCGCCAGGTCAGGAGCCGCACCGCCCGCGGGCACCGCCAAGTCGGGGGCCGCACCGCCCGCGGGCACCGCCAAGTCGGGGGCCGCACCGCCCGCGGGCACCGCCAAGTCGGGGGCCGCACCGCCCGCGGGCACCGCCAGGTCAGGGTGCGGGCCTGGGTCCGCGCCGGCCGCCTCGTCGTGGCCGAACAGATCCCGGTAGACGCCCGGTTGCGCGATCAGCCGGCGGTGGTCGCCGCGCTGGACGATCCGGCCGCGCTCCAGCGCGATGATCTGGTCGGCGTTGCGGACCGCGTTGATCCGGTGCGAGATGACGACGCGGGTGATGGACAGTTCGCTGAGCGCCGCGTCGACCCGGCGCTCGGTCTCGGGGTCGAGGTGGCTGGTCGCCTCGTCGAGCAGCAGCAGCCGTGGCCGGTGGATCAGCGCGCGGGCGAGCGCGACCCGCTGGCGCTGGCCCGCCGACAGCCCGGTGCCGCCCTCGCCCACCGCCGTGTCGTAGCCCATCGGCAGGGCGGCTACGTCGTCGTGCAGCCCGGCCAGCCGCGCCGCCCTGACGATCTCGTCGAGTCCGGCGTCCGGTCTGCTGAGCACCAGGTTGTCCCGGATCGAACCGTCGAACAGGGTCAGGTCCTGCAGGACGGCGCCGCAGTGCGCGCGCAGGTCCGGCAGGTCCAGGTCGGCCAGCGTGACACCGTCGTGCCGGATCTCGCCGCGCTCGGGCAGGTGCAGGCCGAGCAGCAGCCCGCCGAGCGTGCTCTTGCCCGAGCCGGTCCGGCCGACGATCGCCGTCTTCCGCCCGGCGGCGACGGTGAAGGTGATGTCCTCCAGCGTCGGGCGGCGGCCTCCCGGGTAGCGGAACGCGACGTCGCTCAGGGAGATGGCCGAGGACGCCGCCGCGGGCAGCCGGACGGTGCCGGACCGCTCGCGCGGGGCGTCCAGGACGTCGAAGACCCGCTCGACCTGCGCCCTGATGCCCTGGTACATCTGGCCGGAGTTGGCGAACGTCTCGATGGGGCTGAGGACGGACAGCGCGATCGCGTTGTCGGCGAGCATGGTGCCGACGCTCATCCGGTGGGTGAGCACCAGCCACGCCCCCAGCCAGAGCAGCGCCAGCGGCCCGAACATGCTCAGGCCCTTCTGGGCGCCGGTCAGCCAGGCGGTCCATCGGCCGCGGTGCGCGCTGGCCGTCTGGTACGTCGTGAACAGCCGCTCCCAGCGGGCGGTGGCACGCCGCTCCACGCCGTTGGCCTTCAGCGCGCTGATCGCTTCGAGGGCCTCCACGAGGTAGCCCTGCTCCTCGGTCTTGGCCGCCAGCTCCCGCTGCGCGAGAATCCGCGTCTTGCGGTAGCTGCCCGTGACGACGGCGAGTTGGAGCACGAACAGCGGGACCACGGCCACGGCGAACAGCGGCGCGGTCACCAGCAGGCCGATGACGTACCCGGAGAGCAGGCAGCCGTCGAGGACGGTGGTGAGCAGTTGCTGGGTCAGCGCCTCCCGGGTCGACGACACGCTCGCCAGGCGCATCAGCAGGTCGCCCCGCCCGCGGTCGCCGAAGAAGCCGAGCGGCAGGGCGAACAGATGCGTCACGAACTCCCGGCTCAGCCGCTGGTCCCCGCGCACCCGCAGGGCGAGCATCGCCAGGCCGCGGGCCGCGGCGAGCACCCCGCACAGCACCGCGACGCCCACCGCGGCCACGAAGAAGAAGCCGAGCGAGCCCACGCGGTGGCCGGGGATGACCGAGTCCACGATGGCCCTGGTCGCCATCGGCGCGGCCAGCCCCAGCCCCTGCAGGCCGGCGGCGAGCAGCGCGGCGAGCGCGAGCCGGCGCCGCCCGCCCGGCATGGCGACGAACTGCCGCAGGTAGCGCACCATCGGCAGGTCGCGGACCGCCGACCGGCGGTGGGCGAAGTCCGGGCCCGGTACGAAGCGGAGCAGCACCCCGCCGTAGCCCTCGGCGAACTCGGCGCGGGGCAGCCGGCGCCGCCCGGCGCCGGGGTCGGCGATCCAGACGTGCGAGCGCGACACCTTCGCCACCACGACGAAGTGGTGGCGGGACAGGTACGCGATCGTCGGCCCGCTCTGCGGTCGCGCCCACGCGTCGTCGGAGGTGTCCACCGTCACCCGCAGCCCGAACGTCTCGGCGGCGCGCGCGATCTCGCCGGCGGAGACCCCGTCGCGCCCCATCTCCAGGCGGGCGCGGCTCTCGGGCACCGACGTCTGCCGGCCGTGGAAGCTGAGCACCATCGCCAGGCACGCGGCGCCGCACTCGGTCCTGGTCAGCTGGACGCGCAGCGGGACCCGCCGGGCCGGAAGGAGGCGACGCGCGAACGGGGGGAGGCTCATGGCTGTTCCTCCAGGGGAAGGGCGGACGTGACGCTTTCCGGCGCGGCGCGAAGGAGCGGCGCCCCGTACCGCGCGTCAGCTGGCCGCGGAGCGGTGCCGACCCGGGCCGGCACCGTCAACTGCCCGGTCGCCAGAGGCCGTTCGAGAACCGGCGGCCGTTCGAGAACCGGCGGCGGTTCGAGGACCAGTGGCCGTTCGAGGACCAGTGGCCGTCCAGCGACCGGCGGCCTTCGACGAACCGGCAGGGCACCGCTCGGCAGGGCACGACTCGGCAGACCACCGCTCGACCTGCCGGCGGTCGGTGCCGGGCGGGCGGGGGCGAGGAGCTTCCGCCCGTTCTCGTCGACTGTCGGCACCAGGCCCTCCTCCCTCGTCGCGTGAACCCGGCGACGTCCGTTCGTGCGGGTGGGTCGCGGCGCGGCACGTCGGTTCCGGCCGGGTACCGGACCGGCGCCGGACCGGCGCGACCGAGATCGACGATCGCAGCGGCCCGCGGCACGGACATGCGTGCTGAGCACCCAAGTTCCAGCTCACCCGGCGCACTTGACGGCCGCGACCGGCGGCGGCCGGACCGCGCCCCGGCGCGCACGCGCGAATGTGGGTGGTGAACGCGCATGCGGTGCGACGGCAGCCGCGGTCGACTCATGGCAGCTACCCGACCGCGACGAGGGAGGCCCCCATGGCGTCGAAGACCCGGCCGACCGCTGCCCGCCCGCTCGCCATGCCCTGGGAGCGTCGCGGCCGGCCGGCCCTGACCGGGGCCTGGTGGGTCCGGGCGCTCCGCCTCGACGAGCGCTCCGCCACCGGGTGGCCGGAGGCCGACGACGCGGGTCCGGCCGAGGACGGGGACGCCGAGAGCGACGACGCCGCGGCCGTGGCCGACATCCGGCTGCGGCGCTGGCGCGACGCCTTCGCCGACCTCGCCGCGGACGCGCTCGACCGCCAGACGGGCGAGTACGGCGGTACGCCCCGGCAGCTCAGGACACTGCTGGCCGAACCGCCCGAGCGCCTCGCGCAGCGCGTGGCCAAGCCCGCGTGGGCCCTGGACGTCGAACGGGTGGCGGCGTCGGTGACGGGAGACCACGGCGCGAAGGCACCGGCCGGCCCTCCGGCCCCCGACGGAAGCCGACACGGCGGAACCCGACACGGCGGAAGCCAACACGGAGCAGGCCAACAGGAAACAGGCCAACTCGGCGGCTGGCAGCGCGGCTTCGCCCTCGTCGTCGAGCCGTTCGTGCACGAGTCGCTGCGCCGGTTCGACGCCGCGACCGACAACATCGGCCCGTCAAGCGCCGCGGACCGCGCGGCGGTCAGGGACGCCGCGCGCGGCGAGGTCACCCGCCGTCTCGTACGCCTCGCCAGCCGGGTGCTCGTGCTCGAACTGAACGTCCTGCGCGTCACCGGCCGGCTCGACGGCGACGCGCCCGAGGAGCGCTTCTGGTCCTTCGTCCGGCACTTCCGCCGCCCCGCGCCGCTCGCCGAACTGCTCGACGAGTACGCCGTGCTGGCCCGTCTGATGATCGCCACGGCCGGGCAAGTGGCCGCCGTCCACGCGGAGTTCCTCCAGCGGCTCGTCCAGGACCGGCCGGAGCTGGTGCGCCGGCTGTTCGGCGGCGCCGACCCGGGCCCCCTCGCCCGCGTCGAACTGGCCAAGGGCGACACGCACAGTGGCGGCCGTTCGGTGGGCGTCGCCACCTTCGCCTCGGGCGCCCGGGCGGTCTACAAGCCCCGGCCGCTGAGCATGCACCGCCACTTCAACGACGTGATCGACTGGTACAACAGGCGGCTGCCGGGCCCGTCCCGGCTGCGGACCCTGACCGTCGTCGACCGCGGGGAGCACGGCTGGGTCGAGTTCGTCGCGCCGGCGCCCTGCGCGGACGGTGCCGCCGCGACCCGCTACTTCCACCGCCAGGGCGCGCTGCTCGCGCTCCTGCACAGCCTGGGCGGCGTCGACTTCCACTTCGAGAACCTGATCGCCGTCGGCGACCAGCCCGTCCCGATCGACCTCGAATCGCTGTTCTGCGCCGACCTGCCCCGCTCCTACGGCAGCGCGACCCTGGACGGCGACCCGGCGGTGACGGCGTACCGCGAGTCGGTGGGCCGGGTCGGCCTGCTGCCCTCCGTCGTGGTCGGCGCCGACGGGCAGGCGTTCGACGCGGGCGGCATGGGGGGCGACGAGGACGCGGCGCTGCCGTACCGGGTGGTGGACTGGACCGGGGCGGGCACCGACGCGATGCGCCTGGACCGGGTCCAGCCCGTCCTCGGCAGCGTCCACAACCGGCCCCGGCTGGACGGCGCGGACCTGGACGCGGTGCGGTACGCGGGCCCGCTGCTGGACGGTTACCGCGAGGGATACGCGGCGATCGCCGCGGGACGCGGCGAACTGCTGTACCCAGGAAGGCCGTTGCCGACGCGTGAGGCACGCGCGTCGCGCGAGGGGCCCGCCTCGTCCGGCGAACCGCTCGCGCCGGACGGGCCGTTGGCCCCCTTCGCGGGCGACCTCGCGCGTGTCATCCCGCGGCCCACCCACGAGTACGCCACGCTGCTCGCCGAGACCACGCACCCGGACGTGCTGCGCGACGCGCTCGACCGGGACCAGGTGTTCGGCGTGCTGTGGGCCAGGGCGGCGGCCGATCCGGCCCGCGCCCGGCTGGTCCGGCACGAGGTGGCCGATCTGTGGGCGGGCGACGTCCCGCTGTTCACCGCCCGCGCCGATTCCCGTGACGTGCGCACGGCCGGCGGCGCGGTCCTCGCGGACCTGCTGCCGGAATCCGGCGCGGCCCTGGTCGGGCGCACCCTGGCCGGGATGGGCGGGCGCGACCTGGACGACCAGCGGTGGATCGTCTCGGCGCACCTGGCCACGCGTACGAGCGGCGCCGAGCCCGGACAGTCGGGCGACGCCGCCGGGTCCGGCCGGGCCCTGCCCGATCAGGGCCTCCTGCCACCGGACCTGTCCGAGCGGGCGTTGGCCGCCGCGCGGGCCGTCGCGGACCGCCTCGAAGCGTCGGCGTACGCGAGCGGGGGGCGGCTCGGCTGGCTCGGGCTCGACCTGTGGCAGGAGTCGCGCTGGTCGGTGCGGCCGCTGGGCGTCGATCTGTACAACGGCTACGCGGGCATCGCCCTGTTCCTGGCGCAGCTCGCCCACGTCACGGGCGAGCCCCGCCACGCCGACCTCGCCCGGGGAGCACTCGGCCCGGTCGCGGGTTACGCGGCGGAGGTGCTCGACGCCGGCGGTGCGCACGAAGCCGAGGCGATCGTGGGGGCGTTCACCGGCATGAGCGGGGTGGCGTACGCGCTCGCCTGCTCTTCCGCGCTGCTCGGCGACGCGTCCGCGCGCGCTCTTGTCGCGCCGCTGCTCGAACTGGCCCGGGAGCGCGTGTCGCAGGACGTCGCCCACGACGTCATCAGTGGCACCGCGGGCTGCCTCGCGGTGGCCGAGGCCCTGTCGGCCGATCACGGATGGGCGGCGTACCGGCCGGCCGCGCACCGGCTGGCCGAACGCTGCGCCGAGGCGCTCGTCGCCGGCGCGGTGCCGGTCGGCGACGGTGTCGGGTGGCCGGGGACGGCGCACCGCCCGCTGCTCGGTTTCTCCCACGGTGCCGCGGGCGCCGGCTGGGCCCTGCTGTCGTACGCCGCGCGGACCGGTGACGGGGGTGCCCGCGCCACGGGCCTGCGCGCGTTCGGCTACGAACGCGGCGCGTACGACGCGCGGTCGGGCAACTGGCCGGATCACCGCAAGGCGGAGCCGAGCAGCCAGCACTCCTGGTGCCACGGGGCGCCCGGTGTCGGCCTGGCCAGGGCCGCGGTCCTGCACGCGTACCCGCGGGTCCCCGAGGCACCCGGCTTCGTGGCGAACCTCGCGGACCTGCGGCGCGCGCTGGACAGCACCGCCCGGTTCGGCCGGCACCGCAACCACAGCCTGTGCCATGGCGCGTTGGGGAACCTCGAACTGCTCTCCACGGCAAGGACGTTGGGGGCGTCGGTCAGCGCGGGCAGCGCGGGCAGCGCGGACGGCGCGGGCGGCGCGGGCGGCGCACACCACACCGCGGTTCAGCTCGCCTGGTCCCGGGAGGCGTCGGCCGCGGTGGCGCAGATCGAGCGGGACGGGCCGGTCTGCGGAACGCCGGGCGGCATCGCGACGCCAGGGCTGATGACCGGTCTGGCCGGGATCGGCCACGGGCTGCTGCGGATCGCCGCGCCCGAACAGGTGGCCCCCGTCCTGCTGTTGGCGCCTCCTCCACCGGTTTGAGATCCGCGGACGGTCCCCGTCCTGGGCCCGCGGCTCGGCAAGCGCGCATCCGCCGGGAGTTCCCGGCGATGTTGCGGCACCACATCCGGCACCACCAGAGAAACGAACGAAAGGGTCGACACATGGACTTGGCCAACGACGTCGTGCGCTCCTGGAAGGAATACACCCCCACCGGGACGCCCGACTCCAGCCCCGTCAGCTCCATCGACATCGCCGACGTCGCACACGGCGGCATGATCGCCCAGAGCTGGCAGTGGTCGTTCAGCTGCTGCGACACGACGCTCTGCTCCGACTGCTCCATCCACTGATCACCGCTGCCGGGATCACCACCGCCGGCCGGGGGCCGCACCGCAACGGTGCGGCTCCCGCGGCGTGGCCCGCCTCAGAAAGGGTCGACACATGGACATGGACAACGACGTCGTGCGCTCCTGGAAGGAGTACACCCCCACCGGGACGCCCGACTCCAGCCCCGTCAGCTCCATCGACATCGCCGACGTCGCACACGGCGGCATGATCGCCCAGAGCTGGGAGTGGTCGTTCAGCTGCTGCGACACGACGCTGTGCGCCGGCTGCACGGTCTGACCACCGCTGCTCGCGTGGGCCGCGTCCCCCGGGGTGCGGCTCCCGCGGCGTAGGCCCCGTCCCGCAGGTGTCACGGACGCGCCCCCGGCAGGCGGCGCGTCCGGGGCGCCTGCGGGCGCGCGCATGACGCGGCCGGCGACCCGGCGGTACGGTGCCGGCCCGCGCGCGTACCGGCCACCCGGACAGCGGTGCCGCCACCCGTACGGGCCCATTTCGGCGCGGTCGCGGCCAGCCTTCCGACGGGCGGTCGGCGGGAGGGAATGATCGGGCGGTCTGTCTGCTGCCGGGTGCGGGACTCGCCACCGGCTCGCCGCGATCGCCGCTGGAGGAACCGCGCATGTCCCGTCTGCTCCGCGCAGCGCCGCCCTCGACACGAGGACTGACGGACAGCGACGAGGACTCCCCCATCGGCACCCCGCCCACCCGCAATGTCGTACTGACGACGGTGGTGTCGACGGCGGTGGCGGTCGCCCTCGTCCTGCTGACCGGTACCGCGGTACTCGTTCTCGGCCTGCTGGTGTTCCTGCCGGCGTTCGCCGCCGCGCGGTGCAGCCCGCGCCAGACCGCAATGGTCTCCACCTGGGTCTGCGCCATCGTCATCGTCCCGGTGGCCCTGCAACCCACGGGGCGGATCGTCGACCGGGTGGTCCTCTCGCTGTTCGCCGTCGCGTTCGGCGCGCTGGCCGTCTACGCCTCCCGCGCGCGGATCAGCCGCGAGGCGGAACTGGTACGGCTGCGGTCGACCGCGGCCGCGATGCAGCGGCAGATCCTGCGGCCGCTGCCGATGCTCACCGACGACGTCCTCGTGGACGGCGTGTACGAGCCGCTGCAGCAGGACAAGCTCGTCGGGGGCGACATCTACGACGTGGCCGCCACCCCTTGGGGCACCCGGGTGCTGATCGGGGACGTCCAGGGGAAGGGACTGCCCGCCATCGGCATGGCCATCGACGTGGTGGGCGCCTTCCGCGAGGCCGCGCACCGCGAGCCGACGGTGACCTCGCTCGTCGACGCCCTCGAAGGGGCGGTGGTCCGCCACAACGACGACGCGCTCGGGCGCGGCGAGCCGGAACGGTTCGTCACCGCGCTCGTCCTGGGGGTGGACGGGGCCGTCGACACCCAGGTCGTCTCGTGCGGCCACATCCCGCCGTATCTGCTGCACGCCGGCGACGTCACCGCCGTCGGCGTGGGAACGGAGCATGTGCCGCTCGGTCTGGCGAAGCTGGTCGACGAGCCGCGCACGGTGGCCTGGTTCGCCTTCCCCGCCGGGGCGACGCTGCTGCTGTGCACCGACGGTCTGACCGAGGCCCGTTCGCCCGACGGCGCCTTCTACCCGCTGGAGGCGCGCCTCAGCGGGCGCACCGACATCACCGCCGATCGGCTCACCAGCTCGCTCGTCGACGACGCGCGTTCCTTCGCCGCGGGGGTACAGCAGGACGACCTCGCGGTCCTCGCCGTGCGCCGCTCCCCGCACCGGGCGCTGTAGCCGGGCAGGGCGCGGGCCCGCTTCGCCGACGCCGGGGAACTGCTCGCCGCCGCCCGGGTCGGCATCGCCCGGGTGCGGCTGCCCGGTCCTGGCAGCTACGCGCTCGCGGTCCGCTCGCTGCCGCGCGCGTCGGGCAGGGCCGGCAGGCCGGAGCCGGATGTGCGCAGGACGTCGGCCAGGCGGCGCAGCACGGGATTGGGGCTGTCCGGGCTCCAGCAGGCGTGCAAGGTGACGGAGTGGGCGTCGGCCGGGGCGAGGTCGCGGTAGCGGACGCCGTGTACCCCCATCGCCATGATCGAGCGCGGCACCAGCGCGCAGCCGAGGCCCGCCCTCACGAGTGCCAGCATGGTCGGCACCTGTGAGGTCAACTGGCTGACGGCATAGCGGTCGACGCCGATCAGCGCGGCGCAGACGTCATGGAGGTAGCGGGAGCCCTCGGGGCTGTAGCCGATGTACTCGTGCGTGACGTCGGCCAGGAGGACCGGTCCCGCCGCGGCGAGCGGGTGGCCGGCGGGGACCGCGAGCACCAGGTCCTCCGTGTGCACCAGGACCGACTCGTACTGCTCCGGGATCGGTGGGCGTACCAGTCCCATGTCGATGCGCAGTTCCGACAGGGCGGTGAACTGGTCGGGGCTGGCGAGTTCGGTGAGTTCGACCGCCGCGTCGGGAAGATGGGCGTCCGCCAGCTTCAGCATGTCGGCCAGTACGGCATAGGCGCCGATCGAGGTGAAGGCCAGGCGGAGGGTACCGCCGCTCCCGTCGGCGGCGCGCCGCGTCGCGGCCGGCGCCGCCTCCAGCAGGGCGAGCACCCGGCGGCAGTGGTCGAGGAAGACCGCCCCGGCGGCCGTCAGCCGCGTGCCCCGGCCGCCGCGCTCGAACAGGGTGACTCCCAGGGTGCGTTCGAGGGCCTGTATCTGCCGGGTCAGCGGTGGCTGGGTCATGTTGAGGCGAACCGCGGCGCGGCCGAAGTGCTGCTCCTCCGCCACCGCGACGAAGCCGCGGAGCTGCTGAAGTGAGTAGTTCATACCGTCACGGTATCGGGCGATGCGAAATCGGCCTTGGACGCGCATGAGTGGGCCTTCCTAGGCTCGTGCCCGGTAACACGAGGCATCCCACATCCAGGAGTTCAGGTTGCTGAAACTGGCCGTAGCCATGACACCGCAGCGCGTTGACGACGTGTGCGGGCAGGAGCTCCGCCGCGAGATCGAGGGGAGCTACGAAGTGGTCTGGGGCGGCGCGCGGATGAGCGGTGCCGAGGTCGCCCGGCTCGCCGTCGGCAGCGACGTGCTGCTGACGGGTTGGGGTACGCCCCACCTGGACCGGTCGATCTGGGCCGGCGCGGACGGCCCGCGCGTGGTGGCCCACGCGGCCGGCACCGTGAAGAAGCTCCTCGACCGGGAGGTCCTCGACCAGGGCGTCGCCGTCTTCTCGGCGGCGAGCCGGATCGCGTGGTCGGTGGGCGAATACTGCCTCGGGGCCATGCTCACCCTCGCCCGGCGGCTTCCGCAGCTGGACGCCGCGGTGCGGGCCGGCGGCTGGACACAGCCGCGGCTGCGGGGCCATGAACTCGCCCACCGCCGGGTGGGCATCCTGGGCGCCAGCTCGACGGCCCGGGCCTTGATCACCCTGCTGGCGCCCTTCCAGTGCGACATCGCGGTGTACGACCCCTACCTCGACGAGGAGCGGGCCCGGCGGCTCGGCGTGCGCACGACCTCGCTCGAAGAGGCGCTGAGTTGTCCCGTCGTCTCCGTCCACGTGCCGAACCTGCCCGCGACCGAGGGAATGGTGAGCCGCACGCTCATCGAAGCCATGCCCGACGGCGCGATCGTCGTCAACTCCTCCCGGGGCCCGGCCGTCGACCAGTCCGCGCTGATCGAGCAGGCCCGCGCGGGCCGGCTGCTCGCCGCCCTCGATGTCTACGACGCGGAGCCCCCGGTGCTCGACGCGGACACGCTGAGCTGCCCGAACCTCCTGCTCACCCCGCACGTCGCGGGCGACACGGTGGAGGGCCACCTCGCGCTGACCGGCTACGTCATGGCCGATGTCGCCGCGTGGTGGGAAAGCGGCGCCCGCGGTCCGTCCTGGGTCGACCCGGCGGCGTGGTCCACCGCGGCCTGAGTCGTCCCCGGCCGGCCGCCGGACCGTACCGCGTCCGCACATCCGCGTGCCCGGCACCCGATGCGAAAGGTTCGACCTCCATGTCCCGAATCACGGCGGTTGACGTCTTCACCGTCGCCGTCCCCTTCGCCCGCCCCTTCGTGCTCGGCAGCGGAGCCGTCGGCGGCCCCGGCCAGGCGGGTTCGGTCGTCTTCGTGAAACTGACGACCGAGGACGGCGTCAGCGGCTGGGGCGAGCAGCGAGCCCTGCCGAGCTGGAGCTACGAGACGGCGGAGACGATCCGCTCGGTGATCGAGCGCGAGCTGACCCCCATCCTGCTGGAACTCACGCCCTTCGACGTGGAGTTGTTCCACGCCCGGGCCGCACGCCGGCTCAGCCCGTCGGTGTCCAACGGCTTCCCCTTCGCGCGGGCCGCGGTGGACATCGCCCTGCACGACGCCGCGGGCAAACTGGCCGGCCAACCGGTCCACGCCCTGCTGGGGGGCAAGGTGCGGGACGAGATACCGCTCTGCTCGGCCATCGGAGTCGGTGAACCCGCCGCCGTCCGCTCCCACGCCCAGGAGTCCCGCGCCTACGGCGCGTACAAGGTGAAGATCGCCGGTGACCCCGTCGCCGACGCCGCGGCGGTCACGGCCGTGGCGGGCGTGGCCGGCGACAAGCCGATCTGGCTGGATGCCAACCAGTCCTACCGTCCCACCGGGCTGCTGCGTCTCCTGGACCGGCTCCGGGACGTCTCGACCCTGCACTGCGTGGAGCAGCCCGTGCCGAGCACGGACACGCTCGGCATGCGGCGGCTGCGGCAGATGACCGCTCTGCCGGTCGCCATCGACGAGGGGTGTTTCACCGCACGGGACCTGGCCAGGTGCCTGCGCCTGGATGCCGCGGATCTGGTGGTGGTCAAGATCTGCAAGTCCGGCGGCATCCGCAACGCCCTCAAGACCGCGCAACTCGCCGCGGCCAACGGGCTCGAAGTGCTCGGCAGCGGTCTGACCGACTGCGGCATCGGGTTCGCCGCGGCGCTGCACCTGTTCAGCCAGCTGGAGCTGGCCCTGCCGGCCGAGCTGAACGGCCCGGAACTGCTCGCCGACCTCTACGTCGAAGGGCTGTCCGTCACCGCGGCCACAGCGACCGTGCCCACCGCGCCCGGGCTCGGCGTGGAGGTCGACGAGGAGCGCATCCGCGCCGAAGCGAAAGCCCTGAGCCGCGGGTGACCCGGCCCGGACCGCCGTCCGGGCCGAACAGGGCCGCCGTCCCGGCCGAACGGGACCGCCGTCCGGGCCGAACAGGGCCGCCGTCCCGGCCGAACGGGACCGCTGTCCGGGCTGAACAAGGCCGCCGTCCCGGCCGAACAGGGCCGCCTTCCGGGCTGAACAGGGCCGCCTTCCGGGCCGGCGACGGCGCTGGTCCCTCCCACGACGAGCATCACCATGAGCGGACTCGGAGGCCGCTGAACCATGACATTCCTGTGGTCCGTCTTCACCAAACCCTGGTCCGAACTCCCCGGAGACCGGCTGGGACCCCTCGTCGCCGGCTTGGGCTTCGCCGGCGCCGAGGTGCCCGTGCGGGACACCTCGTATGTGACGCCTGCCGTGGCCGAGCGGGAACTGCCCAGGCTCACCCAGCGGTTGAAGGACGACGGCGTCGAAGTGATCAGCGTCGCCGGTGACCTCGACGAGTCCTTCTTCGCGGCGTGCGCCGCCGCGGGAGTCCCCATGATCCGGGTGATGGCAGCACTCGGCCCGGACGGCTACGCGGCGTCCGCACACCGCGCACGCGCCTGGCTCGAAGCGGCGGCGCCGCTCGCCGAGCGGTATTCCGTGCAGGTCGGTGTGCAGCCTCACCACGGGAGCTACGTCTCGTCCACGCTCGGGGTGCTGGCCCTCCTCGACGGCCTGCCCTCCGCGCACTTCAGGCTGGTCTGGGACGCCGCTCACGACGCGCTGGCCGGCGACGACCCGAGGGTCACCCTGCCGCTGGCGGCCGACCGGCTGGGCATCGTCAACCTCAAGAACGCCATTTACGCCCCGGTGGAAGCCGGCCGCTCCTCCACCGGCGACCGCTGGCGCACCTGGTTCGTTCCCGGCGAGGAGGGGCTCGCCAACTGGGCCACCGCGCTGGAGGTACTGGCCGAGCTCGGTTACCACGGGCCGGTCTGCCTGTCGGGCCAGTACTCGGACCCTTCGGTCCCCGTCGAGGAGCTCCTGGTCACCGACTTGGCCGCGGCCCGCCGGGCGGCACGGTAGGCGGCTGCGAAGGGACCCGCGCCGAGACCGGCAGCCCGTGGTGGCCCGTACCCGGAGCCCGGGGGCTGACATGCCGTCGCAGCACGGGGTTCACAGACGCGGAGCAGGATGAGACGTGTCGCGAGCCGGCCCCGCGCCCCCTGTTCCGCGGAGCCCGCGGTGCCCGCCGCGCTCCCGCCGCACCGCCGACTCCGGGCCGGCACGCGTTGCCCCGTCTTCTCTTCAGGAAGCGAGTCGCGCATGTCCCAGGAACCTCGGCACCGCACCGGCACGGGTGCGGCCGAACCGCCCTCCCGCACGGTCGTGGTGGCCGGCGCCGGCCCGAGCGGGCTGCTGCTCGCGGGCGACCTCGCGGCTGCCGGCGTGCACGTGGTGGTCCTCGAACGGCGCCCGGAAGGCGTCAGCAACCTCACCCGGGCCTTCGGCGTCCACGCCCGTACCCTCGAACTCCTCGACGCCCGGGGCCTGGCGGACGAGCTGGTCCCCACCGGACAGGTCATCCGGGAGCTGAGGCTGTTCGGCGCCATACCGTTCGACATCGGCCAACTGCCCTCGCGGTTCCCGTTCCTGCTGGTCACCCCGCAGTACGAGGTGGAAAAGCTGCTGCTGCGCCGGGCGTTGGAGCAGGGCGCCACGATCCGCTACGGCACCGAGGTCCACGGCCTGACGCAGGACGCCGACGGGGTGACCGTCTCGGTGCGCGACACCGACACCGACACCGATGCCGACACCGATGCCGATGCCGACCCCGGCCGCGACACCGGCACCGGCGGGGCCCGCGGGGAGACGACGGTGCGCGCCGCCTACCTCGTGGGCGCCGACGGCGTACGCAGCGCGGTGCGCGAGGCGTTGGGGCTGCCCTTCCCCGGCAAGGTCGTCATACGGTCGGTCGCGCTCGCCGACGTGAAGTTCACCGAGGAGCCCGAACTGGTGGTCCGCGTGCACGGCACCGGCGACGCGTTCGGCTTCATCGCCCCGTTCGGCGACGGCTGGTGGCGGGTCGGCGGCTGGGACCGCGCCCACCGGGGCCAACCGGACGACTCCCCGCTGGAGTTCGAGGAGCTGCGGTCGATCATCGAGCGGGCCTTCGGCAGCGACTACGGCATGCACGACCCGCGCTGGCTCTCCCGGTTCCACAGCGACGAACGCCAGGTGCCGCGGTACCGGGTGGGCCGGGTGTTCCTCGCGGGGGACGCCGCCCACCAGCACTCGCCGGCCGGCGGCCAGGGCATGAACACCGGCCTTCAAGACGCCGCCAACCTCGGCTGGAAACTCGCCGCGGTGCTCGGCGGCTGGGGCGACGACACCCTCCTGGACAGCTACCACAGCGAGCGCCACCCGATCGGCCGGGCCGTCCTGCGCACCAGCGGCCTGAACCTGCGGCTGGCGATGGCGCACAATCCGCTGGAGGTCGCGCTGCGCACGCTGCGGAAACTCGTGGTCACCCACGTCCGGCCGGTGACGCGGCAGGCCGTCGGCGAGATCACCGGCATCGGCTACTCGTATCCCGCCCCCCGCGGCGCCGGTCGCGACGTCGGCAGGCGCGCCCCGGATCTGGAGCTGGACGCGGGCCGGCTCTACGAGCTGCTGCGCGAGGGGCGGTTCGTCCTGGCCCTTCCCGCAGCCGCGGCAGCCGGCGCCGCCGCGGACACCCGCCCGGCGGACGACGACCCGGCCGACCTGCTGCCGGGCCTCGCCGACCGCAAGGACCGCCTGGTGGTGGCCCGTCGCACCCCTCCCACCGATGGCGGCGGCGACGGCAACGGCGGCGCGGCGACGGATGCCGTCCTGGTCCGCCCCGACGGCTACGTCGCCTGGGCCGGCCCGGCCACCGCGGACGCCGTCCAGGCCGGCCTCGCACCCTGGATCGGGTGACCTCCGGCTGCGTACGCGCCCCGGCACCGGCAACCGGCGGTGGGGCGGCCCCGCCCCCCCGGGGGGGGCCCGCCCCCCCCCCCCCCGGGGGGGGGGGGGGCGCCCCCCCGCCCCCCCCCGGGGGGGGGCCGCGGCCACCGGGGCGGGGGGGGTG
>NZ_JBIUYR010000020.1:28160-122678 GCF_044744625.1 Streptomyces sp. NPDC087270 | reverse complement strand
CCGCCGCCCGGCCCGCCCGCCCCCCCGGTTGCGGCTCACGCCCGGGGGGTTCCGCCCCCCCCCCCCCCCCCCCGGGGGGGGGGGGCCCCGGGGGGGGGGGGGGGCCCGGCCCCCCCGGCCGGTCGGTGCCGGGCGCGGCGCCTCGCGTCAGCGCGGAGGCAGCGGCGACAGCGTGGGCAGGTGGGAGAGGAAGCCCCCGTCGACCGGCAGCACCTGACCGGTGATGAAGGACGCCGCCGGAGAGGCGAGGAACGCCACCAGCTGCGCGACGTCGTCCGGCGTGCCCAGGCGCGGGATCAGGTTCGCGCTCTGGAACATCTGCTGCACCGGCACCGGCATGTCCGCTTCCAGCGCCGGGGTGCGGACCAGCCCGGGCGCGACGGCGTTGCAGCGGATGCCGTCGGCACCGTAGGCGGCGGCGACGAAGCGGGTCAGCGAGACGAGCCCGCCCTTCGAGCTGCCGTACGCGACCATGACCCGGTCGCCGGACAGGCCCTGCCCGCTGGTGATGTTGATGATGGAGCCGCCGCCGCGCTCGATCATCACCGGCACGGTGTGCTTGCACAGCAGCATCGGGCCGCGCAGGTTCACCGCGAGCACCTGGTCCCACAGCTCCACCGACATCGACACCACGTCCCGGTCGGCCCGGATCGCCGATGTCAGGGCCGCGTTGTTGTCCAGCACGTCGATGCCGCCGAACGCGTCCACGGTGAAGTCCACCAGGGCCCGGACACTGTCCTCGGAGGCGACGTCGACCGTGCGGCCCACCACGGAGAGCCCCTTCGCGGCCAGCCGGCCGGCGATGTCCTGGACGGGGGCGTCCTCGACGTCGGCCAGCACGACGTCCGCACCCGCCGTCGCCAGCGCCTCCACGGTGGCGACACCGATGCCTCCCGCGCCGCCGGTGACCACGGCCACCTTGCCCGCAAGGGACTGCGTTCCGTTGCCCATCGATGGACCACCTCTCGTTCGAGCCCTCGTTCGAGCCGGGATGTGCTCCCGATCCTGGCGGACACGTGTGACGGCGGCGCTGCGGAGTTGTGTCGGGATCTCGGTCAACGCGGCGTCATGTGAAGGAATATGACGGGCCGTCACATAGGGTGAAGCGCAGACCCGAACTCGGACCTCGACCCCGACTTCCGGTCATCCGGTCATCCGGTCATCCGGCGACCGGCTCCCCGAGGCCGAACAGGTCCGCGTAGCGGCCCACCAGGAGGTCGCCGCCCTTGTAGCGCGCCGTGTCCTGCGCGCCCAGGACGACCGGTCCGTCCGGCCCCGGCACCTGCGACGCGCCCCCGGTGGAGCCCAACGGGACCAGGACGCCGTCCCCGCCCGGCTGGTAGACCCGCTGCGGGGAGCGCCCGGCGGCGAGCGCCGCGATGTTGTCGGCCACCACGGCGGCGTGCTCGGAGGCGGCCTTGGACCGCTTGGGCTCGGGCACCGCGGTGACGTCGCCGACGGCGAAGACGTTCGGCGCCCCGGGCACCCGCAGGTGCTCGTCCACCTCCACGAAACCGTCGGGCCGGCGCGCGGCGGCGAGGGCGCCCCGGAGCATGTCGCTCAGCGGCGAGACGCCGTAGCAGCGGAACCACAGGTCCGCCTCGATGCGGACGCCCGCGAGGGTGTGCACGGTGAACGGCGCGTGCTCGCCGGAGGGCACCGGCGGGGGCGAGGCCAGCGCGCTGCCCAGCACGAGTTCCACGCCCAGCGCGGTGAGTTGCTCGCGCAGCGCGTCGCGCAGCTGGGGCAGGTAGCGTCCGCCGAGCACGTCGTCGGCCGGGTCGACCAGGACGACCTGCCGACCGGGCCAGCGCTCGGTGATCTCGCCGGCCAGTTCCAGCCCGACCGGCCCCGCGCCGAGCAGCAGGACCCGCTCGGCGGCGGCCAGCGCGGTCCGCGTCGCGGCGTGCCGGGCGCGCGCGACCGCGGAGTCGTCGGTCTCCGGTTTCGCCGGATACGGGTAGGAGGAGCCGGTGGCGAGCACCACGTAGTCCGCGTCCAGCCGTACCCCGCCCGCGGTGGTCACCCCGCGCTCGTCGACCGCCACGGCCCGGTCGCGCAGATGGCGGCCCCGCCGCAACAGCCCGTCGAAGGGGAAGTAGATCCGCTGTGACCAGTCCTCGTCCACCAGCCCGCGCAGGGCGGCGACCGTGTGGACGAAGGCGTCCTTGGGGTCGACCAGCACCACATCGAAGTCCGCGTCGAGTTGACGGGCCAATGCCGCCCCGCCGTATCCGCCGCCGACGACCACGACCGTGCTTGCCATTCGCTGTGCTCCTTGTCCGTGTCGCCCGCCGCCGGGAATCGCGCCGGTACGGCCGAGGGGGCTCGCCGGGCGCGCGGCGCGGGCCGAATGCCGTGCCTTCGACGGAGAACTGAGGCTCCGTCGTACTTCGGTGGAGCCTAGCCAGCGCCTTAGGTAAAATGCAATCTGCATGGCATTTTCGCGGGAGTCGCGGACGAACGGAGTCTTCGTTGCCGGGAACCCGCACGGATCGGTGGTGGATCGGTCGTGGATCGGTCCTCGATCGGTCATCGTTCAGCCGCCGATCGGCAGAAGGAATCGCCGTGCAGGGGAAGTCGTCGGACCGGTTTCCGTATGGCGCGGAAACCGCTTGGGAAGACCGGGGAAACACATGCCGTTGGCCTATGTACACGCTCGCTTCGGGGGCCCGGAGGTCGAGCACTTCGCGGACCTGCCGCGCCCCGCGCCGGGGCCGGGGCAGTTGCTCGTCGCGGTCCGCGCGGCCGGCGTCAACCCGGTGGACTGGAAGCGCCGTTCGGGCCGCCGGGCGCGCGGGGCACCGGTCGTGCGCCTGCCGGCCGTGATGGGCGGCGAGGCGGCCGGTGAGGTCGTGGCGGTGGGGTCGGGGGTGGCCGGGTTCGCGGTCGGCGACGCGGTCCTCGGCGGTCCGCTGACCGGCGGGTACGCCCGGTTCACGCTGTTCGCCGCGGACGCGGTGGTACGCAAGCCCCCCGAGGTGGCCTGGACGGACGCGGCGGTGCTGCCGATAGCGGCGGCGACCGGGTACGGCGCGGTGCGCCAACTGGGGCTGCGGGCCGGGGCGACGCTGCTGGTGACCGGGGTCGGTGGCGGGGTGGGGGTGGCCGCCGCGCAGGTCGCCGCCCATCTCGGCCTGACGGTGGTGGGCTCCGCGTCCGCCGGCAAACGGGAGTTCGTCGAGTCGCTGGGCGTACGGCACGTCGCCTCCGGGCCGGGGCTCACCGCGAGGGTGCGGGCCGCCGCGCCCCAGGGCATCGACGGCGTGCTCGACCTGGTCGGTGGCGAGGTGCTGCGCGAGGCCGCGGCCCTGGTGGCGGACCCGGCGAAGGTGGTCAGCGGGGCGGACCGGGAGGCGGTCGGCGCGCTGGGCGGCGCGCCGGTGGGACCGGTTCGCGACCCCGCGCTGCTCGGCGCGGTGGTGGAACTGGTGCGCGCCGGCGCGCTGGACCCGAGGGTGACGCGGGTGGTGCCGTTCGCTCAGGCGCCGGAGGCGGTACGGGCGGTGGAGGGCGGTCACACCGTGGGGAAGGTGGTGCTGGAGATGCCTCCCGCACCGTGAGTCGCGCCGGGCCGCGGCGGGGCCGCGAGGGAACCACGGCGGGCGGCGGCGGCGCGACGTTGGGGCGGGGCTTGGGGCGGGGCTTGGGGCGACGGTTGAGGCGGCAGTTGAGGCGGCAGTTGGGGGCGGCGGTTGGGCGTCAGGAGCCGCCGCTCCGGGGGTCCGGCAACAGCGGAGACCGCACCTGTGAGGGCGTCTCGCCGTAAAGGGGAATCCGCGGGCACGGGCGTTCCGCGAAATACCGCTCAGAAACCCCTCGCACCCGGCGGCGCGACGCGCACTCACCTCTCACCGGCAGGCGCCGCAGTCGACTTCTCCACGGAGGCCGTCCTCGATATGCGCATCGGATGCTCCACCGATTTCATCTCCCTCGGATACGCGGTCTTCCGAGGGATTGTCGGCCGGAATTTCCCGATTGCCACCATCGGCCAGTTCGAAGAGTTCGTCGAGGTCGTATTCCGCGCGCTGCGGAGTTCCGTACCGGGTGATCTTCCCGCGGCTCGCCCATTTCCTTATGGTCGCCTCGGAAACGCCCATCGCGAGTGCGGCGAGTTCCGTGGGCACGGTGCGCGCGCGGCGCCGGCCGGCGCTCACCGCACGGCGCCTTCCCGGGCCGGGCGGCCGGGGCGGCCGGGCGTGGCGGGTCCCGGTCGCCGGTCGCCGGGCCCGCGGCGTATCCGCTCGGCCAGCAGGAACCACTGGCGCGGGGGGATGGCGTGGCCGTGCTCGCAGCGGACCTGATCGGCGGCGGGCAGCGCGTCGCCCGCGGCGGTGGCCGGTCCGCGCAGCGTGCCGCCGCAGCCGGGCTGCGAGCAGGGCCCCAGCGGCGCCGACGCCTGCGGCGCCGGGCCGGCGGGGACACCCGCGGACGCCAGCAGCTCGGCCACCTCGTCGGCGAGGTCCTGCGCCGCCGGGTGGCCGCAGAGCCAGTCCAGATGGCACACCAGGAACCGCAGCAGCCCTCTGACCTCGGTGTCACCGGCCCCCGGCACCCCCCGCTCGTCGGCGACCAGCCGCGCCCACGACTGGAGCACGGAGCGGATCGCCGAGCGCACCGCCACCGTCTCGTCGTCGAGCACGATCCCGACCGAGCGGCTGCCGCTGACCCGCTGCCGCAGTCCCACCGGGGAGCGCACCAGGGCGCGTTCGGACTCCTCGTAGAGGGTGAGCACCCGGCACAGGTCGGTCCGCAGCCGCTCCACGCACCGCCCGCACAGCCGTCGGCCCGAGGGGGAACCAGGTCTGCCCGGCCGGGCCTCGCCGCCGCAGCGCGCACACGCGGTGACGCGGTCGGCGGGCGTGGCGGGTGCATGCCGCGGTGCACGGGCCTGCGTCACGAGCGGGGGCGGGCACATGAGGACACCCTTTCTGGTCGGCCGGCCGGGTGGTCGAAATTCTCGTCCCGGCCGGAGGGGTGAATCGAAGGGCTGTTCGCAGCTGAGTCCGGCAGAACACTAGGCAGTCCTGCGGCGGGACGTCAAGGAAATAGGGGCGGGGCGGGCGGTGGCCGACCGGGGGAAATGTTTCGCCCAATGACATGCGGATGAAGGACGTGTGTGGAGACCCCGCCGGGCAGCGATCACCGGCGCGGCAACCGGCCGCCGACCGGCTTTGCACGGTCGCGCCAACCGGTCGCCGTCCAGCTTTGCGCCGGGCGTATGATCGCGATTCAGATCGGCTATTGACATTGCCGGAAGGGCACTGTCACACTTTTTCCGCGGCACACCTGTGCCCACATCGGGACGCCTTCCTGGCTCCCGCGGGAGACCCGGAGCGCTCTCCTCGCCCCGAGCGCGACGCCGCGCCCCGGGCGGTCCCCCGCCCCTTCCCTTCCCTTCCCTTCCCTTCCGGTCCGGCCCGGCGCCCTGTCCGCCCGGCACCCTTGCGCCCGGCGCCCTTTCCCTGCCGGCCCCGGTGCGCCCGGAACCTCCCGGCGGTCCGCGGCCCGGCTGCGGCTACGGCTACGGCTACGGCTGCGGCCCGGCTACGGCTGCGGCTGCGGCTGCGGCTGCGGCACGACCGTCGCCCCGATCCCTCCCCCGTCGCCCCTTCGCTTCCACCTGCCGTGGAACACACCGAGAGGAGGCACCACCATGGACGCTGCCGTCATCGTCGTCGGCGCGGGCCCCACAGGACTGATGACCGCCGGCGAACTGCGGCTGGCCGGCGTCGACGTCCTCGTGCTGGACCGGCTGCCCCGGCCCAGCGGCGAGTCGCGCGGGCTCGGCTTCACCCCGCGCACCATGGAGGTCTTCGACCAGCGCGGGCTGCTTCCGCGCTACGGACCGCTCGACACCAGCCCGCTCGGCCACTTCGGCGGCGTGCCGGTGGACTTCGGCGTGCTCGACGGCGCGCACTTCAGCGTGCGGGGCGTGCCCCAGCACCGCACCGAGGCGGTGCTCGGCGACTGGATCACCGAACTCGGCGCGCGTGTGCTGCGCGGCACCGCGGTGGTGGGGCTTCGCGCGGGCCCCGACGGCGTCAGCGTCGACGTGGACGGGCCGCGGGGCCGCCGCACCCTGCGGGCGGCCTGGCTGGTCGGGTGCGACGGCGGCCGTAGCACCGTACGCGGGCTCGCCGGATTCGCCTTCGACGGCACCGAGTCCACGATGGAGATGTTCCTCGCCGACATCGGCGACTGCGACATCGCGCCGCGCCCCATCGGCGAGTCGCTGCCGGGCGGCATGGCGATGTCGGTCCCGATCGGCGACGGCGTGCACCGGATCATCGCCTGCGAGCGCGGCGCCCGCCCCCGTGCCCGGCCGGAGGGACTGCGGTACGCCGAAGTGGCCGCCGCCTGGCAGCGGTTGACCGGCCAGGACATCGCCGGGGCCACGCCGCTGTGGATCAGCGCCTTCGGCGACGCCGCCCGGCAGGCGACCGAGTACCGCCGCGGCCGGGTGCTGCTGGCCGGCGACGCCGCCCACATCCACCTGCCCGCCGGCGGCCAGGGCATGAACACCGGCATCCAGGACGCCGTCAACCTCGGCTGGAAACTCGGCGCCGTCGTACGCGGCGACGCCCCCGAGACCCTGCTGGACACCTACCACGGCGAGCGCCACCCGGTCGGGCGCCGGCTGCTCACCAACACCCGCGCGCAGGGCCTGCTCTACCTCAGCGGCAGCGAGGTGCAGCCGCTGCGCGACGTGCTCACCGGCCTGGTGGTCCACGACGAGGTGGGCCGGCACCTGGCCGGGATGGTCAGCGGCCTCGACATCCGCTACGACGTCGGGCCCGGCACGCACCCGCTGCTGGGCCGCCGCCTGCCGCACCAGGAACTGGCCACCGCCGGCGGCACGGTGGGCACCACCGAACTGCTCCACCCGGCCCGCGGCGTGCTTCTCGACCTCGCCGACGACCCGGGGCTGCGCCGCCGCGCCGCCGCCTGGCGCGACCGGCTGACGATCGTCACCGGCACGCCCCGGCAGGGCGGTTCCGCGCCTCCGACCGGGACGAGGGCCGTCCTGGTCCGCCCGGACGGCCACGTGGCCTGGACCGCGCCGGGCACCGGCGTCCGGCTGGACGAGGCGCTGACCCGGTGGTTCGGCCCCGCCCACCGGCCCGTCCGCGCCGCCGCGGCCTGACCCGTACCCGAGGCCGCGGCCGCCGTATCCGAAGTCCGCCCCCGAGCACCCGTCGCAGCCTCCCCCCGGGCCGCCCCCGTCACCGAACCCGCCCGACCTGCCGACCCCCTCAACCCGCCGCTCCCGTAAGCGGCCCCGCCCCCGTCACCGCGCAACCCGTAAGCGACTCCGCCCGACCGACCGTCCCCGTAATCACCCCGCACCGCAGGGCCCGACGACGTGCCCCCCGCTCTCCTGTCACCCCGCCAACGGAACGACCGAGAGAAGGCCCCATGCACAGCACCCTGATCGTGGCCCGGATGGAACCCGGCCACGCCGCCGACGTCGGCGCGCTCTTCGCCGACTTCGACCGCACCGACGTGCCGCACCGGATGGGCACCCGGCGCCGCCAGCTGTTCTACTACCACGGCCTCTACTTCCACCTTCAGGACTTCGACGACAACGACGGCGGCACCCGGATCGAGGAGGCGAAGACCGACCCCCGCTTCGTGCGGATCAGCGCCGACCTCAAGCCGTTCATCGGCGCCTACGACCCGGCGACCTGGCGGTCCCCGTCCGACGCCATGGCCACCCGGTTCTACGACTGGGACGGTTCGGCATGAGCGGGCGGCGCGTCGTCATCACCGGTATCGGCGTCCTCGCCCCCGGCGGCGTGGGCGTCAAGAACTTCTGGAGCCTGCTCAGCGAGGGCCGCACCGCGACGCGGGGCATCACCTTCTTCGACCCCGCGCCCTTCCGTTCCCGCATCGCGGCCGAGATCGACTTCTGCCCCGAGGCGCACGGCCTCGGCCCGCAGGAGATCCGCCGGATGGACCGGGCGGCCCAACTGGCGGTGGCCGCCACCCGCGAGGCGCTCGACGACAGCGGCCTCGACATCGGTGCCCTGGACCCGCACCGGGTCGGCGTCACCGTCGGCAGCGCGGTCGGCGCGACCACCGGGCTCGACACGGAGTACCGCGTCGTCAGCGACGGCGGCCGGCTGGCCGAGGTCGACCACACCTACGCGGTGCGGCACCTGTACGACTACCTCGTCCCCAGCTCGTTCGCCGCCGAAGTGGCCTGGACCGCGGGCGCCGAGGGGCCCTCGGCCGTGGTCTCCACCGGTTGCACCTCCGGCATCGACTCGGTCGGCCACGCGGTCGAACTGATCCGGGAGGGCAGCGCCGACGTCATGGTGGCCGGCTCCTCCGACGCCCCCATCTCCCCCATCACGGTGGCCTGCTTCGACGCCATCAAGGCCACCACCCCCCGCAACGACGACCCCGCGCACGCCTCCCGCCCCTTCGACGGCACCCGCAACGGGTTCGTGCTCGGCGAGGGCGCGGCCTTCTTCGTCCTGGAGGAACTCGGCAGCGCCCGCAGGCGAGGCGCCCGGGTCTACGCCGAGATCGCCGGCTACGCCTCCCGCTGCAACGCCTTCCACATGACCGGACTGCGGCCGGACGGCGCGGAGATGGCCGAGGCGATCCGGGTCGCCCTGGACGAGGCCCGGCTCGACCCCTCCGCCGTGGACTACGTCAACGCCCACGGTTCGGGGACCAAGCAGAACGACCGGCACGAGACGGCCGCGTTCAAGCGCAGCCTCGGCGAGCATGCCCGCCGGGTCCCGGTCAGCTCGATCAAGTCGATGGTGGGCCACTCGCTGGGCGCCATCGGCTCCATCGAGATCGCCGCGTCGGCGCTCGCGATACGGCACGACGTGGTGCCGCCCACCGCGAACCTGCACACCCCCGACCCCGAGTGCGACCTCGACTACGTCCCGCTCACCGCGCGCGAGCACCGCACCGACACCGTGCTCACCGTCGGCAGCGGCTTCGGCGGCTTCCAGAGCGCCATGGTGCTCGCCGAGCCCGACCGGAGCGCGGCGTGACCGGGGCAGCGGCGACCGGGGCCGTGGCGACCCGGGCGCCGGTGACCGGGGCGGTGGTCACCGGTCTCGGCATCGTGTCGCCCACCGGCCTCGGCACGCGCGAGTACTGGTCCGCGGCCGTCGAAGGGCGCAGCGCCATCCGGGCGATCACCCGCTTCGACGCGGACCGTTATCCCGCCCGGCTGGCCGGGGAGATCACCGGCTTCGTCGCCGAGGACCACCTGCCGGGCCGGCTGATCCCGCAGACCGACCGTATGACGCGGCTGGCCCTGGTCGCCGCCGACTGGGCGCTGGACGACGCGGGGATCGACCCGTCGCAGCACGCCGCGTTCGACATGGGTGTGGTCACGGCCAGCACCTCCGGCGGCTTCGAGTTCGGGCAGAACGAGCTGCGGAAGCTGTGGAGCCAGGGCGGGCAGTACGTGAGCGCGTACCAGTCCTTCGCCTGGTTCTACGCCGTCAACAGCGGCCAGATCTCCATCCGCCACGGCATGAAGGGGCCCTCCGGCGTGGTCGTCAGCGATCACGCCGGCGGCCTGGACGCGCTCGCGCACACCCGGCGGCTCATCCGCAAGGGCACCCCGGTGATCGTCTCCGGCGGTGTGGACGCGGCGCTGTGCCCCTGGGGCTGGGTGGCCCAACTCGCCAGCGAGCGGCTCAGTACGAGCGACGACCCGGCCGGCGCCTACCTGCCCTTCGACGCCTCCGCCGCCGGCCACGTCCCCGGCGAGGGCGGGGCCATCCTCCTGGTGGAGGACGCCGCCTCGGCGCGCCGCCGCGGGGTGCCCGGCTACGGCGTCATCGCGGGCTACGGCGCCTCCTTCGACCCGCGGCCGGAGACCGGCCGGGAGCCGGGGCTGCGGCACGCCATCGACACCGCCCTCCGCGACGCGCGGGTGACGGCCGAGCAGATCGACGTGGTCTTCGCCGACGCCGCGGGCCTGCCCGCGCTGGACCGGGTCGAAGCGGACGCCCTCGCGGCGGTGTTCGGCCCCGGCGGCGTCCCGGTCACCGCCCCCAAGACCGCCACCGGCCGGCTCGGCTCCGGCGCGGCCCCGCTGGACCTGGCCGGTGCGCTGCTGGCCCTGCGGCACGGCGTGATCCCGCCGACCGTCCACGTCCGGCCCGACCCCGCGTACCGCATCGACCTGGTCACCGGCGCGGCCCGCGAGGTCCCGCTGCGCACGGCCCTGGTCCTGGCGCGCGGCTACGGCGGCTTCAACTCGGCCGTGGTGGTCCGCGCGGCGGAGCCGATCTGAGCCGATCCGAGCCGATCCGAGCCGCTCGGATCTGAACTCGTCCGAGCCGTCCCGAGCCGTCCCGAGCCGGTCCCGGCGGCGCCCGGCGCGCGGCCGTCCCGCCGCGGTCCGGGCGCCCCGGGGCCCTCAGCCCCGGCCGGCACCGTGCCCCCGCACCCCCACTCCCCCGCACCGATGAGAGGACATCATGCCCCAACTGCCCTTCCACCTCGATGACCTGCGCCGAATCCTGCGGGAGGGGGCCGGCGCCGACGAGACCGTCGACCTCGACGGCGAGATCCTCGACACCGACTTCGACGCACTCGGCTACGAGTCGCTCGCCCTGCTGGAGACCGGCAGCCGGATCGAGCGCGAGTACGGCATCGCGCTCGCCGACGACGCGCTCGCGCCGGACACCACCCCCCGGGCGCTGATCGCCGCCGTGAACGGCGAACTGGCCGCGGCCCCGCCCGCGTGACCCGCATCCCCCGCGTACCCGGGCCCGGGTACGCCTCGACACCCGTCGCCCGCGAGGGCGCCGCCAGGACCAAGGAGCAGGACGTGGCACCAAGCGAACAGCCGGACCGGCAGGGCCGGTCCCAACAGGCCGAACGCAGCGAACGCACCGAAGGACCCGAAGGACCCGACCGTGACGAACGCGTCGCCGTCGTCACCGGCGGAACCAGCGGCATCGGCCTGGCCGTCGCCCGCCAACTCGCGGAGCAGGGGCACCGGGTCTTCCTCGGCGCACGCACCGGCGAAGCGGTCACCACCACCGTCAAGGAACTGCGCGCCGCCGGGCTCACCGTGGCCGGTGCCGAGGTCGACGTGCGCGCCCCCGGCTCGGTGCGGCTCTTCGTCGAGGCCGCCGTCGCCGCGTTCGGAAACGTCGACATCCTGGTCAACAACGCCGGGCGCTCCGGCGGCGGCGTCACCGCCGACATCGCCGACGAGCTGTGGTACGACGTGATCGACACCAACCTCAACAGCGTCTTCCTGGTCACCCGGGAGGTGCTGACCACCGGCGGCCTGCGGGACCGGCCGTGGGGCCGGATCGTCAACATCGCGTCCACCGCCGGCAAGCAGGGCGTCGTCCTCGGGGCTCCCTACTCCGCGTCCAAGCACGGCGTGGTCGGCTTCACCAAGGCACTCGGCAACGAGCTGGCCCCCACCGGCATCACCGTCAACGCCGTCTGCCCCGGCTACGTGGAGACGCCCATGGCCCAGCGGGTGCGGGCCGGTTACGCCCAGGCGTGGGACGTCAGCGAGGGCGACGTCCTCACCCGCTTCCAGGCGAAGATCCCGCTCGGCCGCTACTCCACCCCGCAGGAGGTGGCCGGCCTCGTCGGCTACCTGGTCTCCGACGCGGCCGCGTCGGTCACCTCGCAGGCCCTCAACGTCTGCGGCGGCCTGGGCAACTTCTGACCCGGCCCCGTACCCGCCCCGTACCCGGGCCACCCGACCCCTCACGGAGGTTCCCATGCCGCCGAGCGGCACACACGAGACCGAGCACACCGTCACCGTCGCGGCCCCGGCGGCCGCCGTCTACCAGTTGCTCGCCGATGTCGAGAACTGGCCGCTGATCTTCCCGCCCACCATCTACGTCGACCACCTGGAGCGCTCCGGAGACCAGGAGCGCATCCGTATCTGGGCCACCGCCAACGGCGAGGCGAAGAGCTGGACGTCGCACCGCTCGCTGGACCCGGACGCCCGCCGGATCGACTTCCGCCAGGAGGTCTCCGCCCCGCCGGTCGCGCGCATGAGCGGCACGTGGATCGTCGAGGAGGCGGGCGAGGGCTCCCGGGTCCGGCTGCTGCACGACTACCGCGCCGTGGACGACAGCCCGCAGGGGCTGGAGTGGATCGACCGCGCGGTGGACCGCAACTCCCGCACCGAGCTGGCCGCGCTGCGCGAGAACGTCGAACGCGCCCACGGCGCCGCGGAGTTGACGTTCACCTTCGAGGACGTGGTGCAGATCGACGGCTCGGTGAAGGACGTCTACGACTTCGTCAACGAGGCCGACCAGTGGGAGCACCGGCTGCCGCACGTCGCCCGGGTCCGGCTCACCGAGCACACCCCCGGCCTCCAGACGCTGGAGATGGACACCCGCGCGAAGGACGGCAGCACCCACACCACCGCGTCCCACCGGGTCTGCCTGCCCCCGCACCGGATCGCCTACAAGCAGGTCACGCTGCCGGCGCTGCTGTCGCTCCACACCGGCCTGTGGACGTTCACGGACACCGGCCGCCGGGTCACGGCGGCGTCGCGGCACACGGTCGTCCTGGACCCCGGGGCGATCCGCGGCGTCCTGGGTCCCGAGGCCGACGTGGCGTCGGCCCGCGAGTACGTCCGCGGGGCGCTGAGCGCCAACAGCCTGGCGACGCTCGGCCTCGGCCGGGACTACGCGGAAAGCAGGCGCTGAACGATGACCACCGTGAACGGCACCTCCTCCCCGAAGCGCACCCCCGCGACCGGCACCGCCACGAACGACACCCCCGCGAACGATGCCCCCGCGAACGGTGCCCCCGGCCTCGACGCCGACGTCGTCGTCATCGGCGCCGGCCCCGTCGGGCTGCTGCTCGCCGACGAACTGCGGCTGGGCGGCGCCGACGTGCTCGTACTGGAGCGGCTGGCGGAACCCACCACCGAGTCCCGCGCCTCCACCCTGCACGCGCGGACCATGGAACTCCTCGACAGCCGGGACCTGCTGACCCGGTTCGGCGTCCTCCCCCAGGACCCGCGCGGCCACTTCGGCGGCATCCCGCTGGACCTCACCGTGCCGGGCCCCTACCCCGGCCAGTGGAAGGCGCCGCAGACCGTGACCGAGAAACTGCTGGCTTCCCTGGCCGCGGACCTGGGCGTGCGGGTGCTGCGCGGCCACGACGTGCACGCCGTCGAACCCGGCGCCGACCACGTCGCGTTGCTCGCCCGGACCCCGGACGGCACCGACACGCGGATACGGGCCCGCTACGCCGTCGCCTGCGACGGGCAGGACAGCGCGCTGCGCGGCCTGCTCGGGGCGGACTTCCCCGGCCGGCCCGCCGAACGCGAACTGCTGCGGGCCGACGTCGCCGGCCTCGACATCCCCGACCGCCGCTTCGAACGGCTGGATCGCGGACTGGCCATCGCCGCCCGGCGCGGCGACGGGGTCACGCGGGTGATGGTCCACGAGTTCGGCACACAGCCCTCCCCCGGCCGCGCCACGGACTTCGCGACCGTCGCCGACGTCTGGAAGCGGGTCACCGGGGAGGAGATCGGCCACGGCACCCCGCTGTGGTCCGGGTCCTTCGACGACTCCGTCCGCCAGCTCACCCGCTACCGGCACGGACGCGTGCTGTTCGCCGGCGACGCCGCCCACCGGCAGCTCCCGGTCGGCGGGCAGGCACTCAACCTCGGCCTCCAGGACGCCTTCAACCTCGGCTGGAAACTCGCGTCGGCCGTCCGGGCCGAGGCCGCCGGGCCGGGCACGTTCGCCGACACGCTCCTGAACACCTACCACGCCGAGCGGCACCCGGCCGGGCAGCAGGTGCTCACCTCGATCACCGCGCAGGCGCTGCTGCTGCTCGGCGGCCCCGAAGTGGGCCCGGTGCGGGCGGTGTTCGAGGAGCTGATCGCCCTCGCCCCGGCCCGCCGGCACCTCGCGGGCGCGGTCAGCGGCCTCGACACGCGCTACGACCTGGGCGGTGGCCACCGGCTGACCGGCGCGCTGCTGCCGCACGTCCCCCTGCACACGTCCGAGCGCGCGGGCGAGGATACGGGCACGGGCGGCGGCGCGGCCCCGTCGCGAACGGTCACCCACAGCGCCGCGCTCCTGCGCGACGGGCGCGGCCTGCTGCTGGACCTCACCGGCGACGACGCGCACGGGGAGCGGCTGGCCCGCGCCGTCGCGCCCTGGCTCCCGCGGGTGCGGCACGTCCGCGCGCGGACGTCGGGGCCCGGGGCGGTCCGGCTGGACGACGTCGGAGCCGTGCTGGTCCGCCCGGACGGCCACGTGGCCTGGGCGACCGGCCCCGACGCCACGCCGGCCCGGGCGCTGGCCGGCGCGCGGAGAGCCCTGCGCCGCTGGTTCGGCCCGCCGACCCGTTGAACCCCCGGCCCGCCGACCCGCCGACCCGCCGGCCCGCCGACCCGCTACCGAAGAGGCGGTACCGCCATGACCCGTCCCCTCCGCGCCACCACCCGCGCCGCCGCCCCCGGCACGCCCGGCACGCCCTCGCACGAGGACGCCGCCGGCCTCGCGGACCTGCTCGACCGCGCCGAGATCGGCGGTCTCCTCGACCGCTACCTGCTGGACTTCGACAGCCGCCCGGACCCGCCGCGCGACGACTCCTTCTACCGCTCGCTGTTCACCGAGGACCTGGACCTGCGGTTCCCCGTGGGCGGTCACCGCGGGCTGGCCGGCCTGGCGCAGTTCCAGCACGCCGCCAAGCGGAACTGGGCGCGCACCCACCACGCCAGCACCAACCACGTGGTGGAACTCCTCGGCGACAGGGCCGAGGTGTCCGCCAAGCTCCTGGTGACCCATGTGCACCCGCCGCTGTCGGGCCGGGCCGACCTGCGGACCGGCAGCCGGATCGAGGCGGAGGCGGTCCGCACCGCGGACGGCTGGCGGTTGCGCGCCTTGGCGATCCACCTGGTGTGGAGCCGCGGCGACCTGCCGTCGGGCGCGGGCCGGCGGTGAGCGCCGCCTCCGCCGCGGCGGTCGCACGGGGCCCTCCCGCCTCCGGCGTCACCTCGCTCCCACGCGCTGCCGGGCCTCGCCGGACCGCTCCATGTCGCCTGTCGACGGCGCGTGTTGACGCTCTGCTTCGGCATGTGTCACGCTTTCCAGGCGGCTTCGCCCTGCCCGGAAAACGACGGTTCGTCGACGACCTGCCGAGCAGCGCCTCTCGGAATCTCGGAATCTCCCACTCCGCACCTTGCCGCAGTCCACCCCGCCCGGTGCCCCCGCGTCTCCTCGTCGTGCGCTCTCGCGCGAACGCCGCAGGCGCGGACGGTTCCGGACGCGGTGCGCCGCCATCCGCCCCGCGCGCCGACAGCGCGCCGGTGGGGCGGTGCGCCGGTGGACCGGCAACCCCATCTTGGAGGCAGCTTCGCCATGTCCGCTCCGCTTCCACCCCCCGTCCGGATACTCCAACTGGCGACCGCCGGCTGGATGTCCCAGGTCGTCAGCGCCGCCGCCGAGCTCGGAGTCGCCGACGCGCTGGCCGCCGGCCCCCGTACCGTCGAGCAGATCGCCGTGGACATCGACGCCCACGCCCCCACGCTCTACCGGCTGCTGCGCGCCTGCGCCGACATCGAGCTGTTCGAGGAGCGACCGGACCGGGTCTTCGCGCTCACCGACCTCGGCGACGCGCTGCGCAGCGACTCACCGGTCTCCCTGCGCGACTTCGCCATCTGGACCGGCCTGCCCGCCGAGCGCCACACCTGGACCCAACTGGCCCGCAGCGTCCGCACCGGCGCACCCGCCTTCGAGGGCGTGCACGGCGTGCCGGTGTGGGACCACATCCGTGAACACCCCGACGTGCTGGGCGTGTTCGACCGGGCCATGACGCAGACGTCCCGGCAGATCATCGGATCGATCGTCGCGGCCTACGACTTCGGCGGGCTGCGCACCCTTGTCGACGTCGGCGGCGGGCGCGGCGCCCTGCTGTCGGCGATCCTGGCGGCCAACCCCGACCTGCGCGGGGTGCTGTACGACCAGCCGGAGGTCGTCGCCGAGTCCGGGCCGGTGCTGAAGGAGGCCGGTGTCACCGAGCGCAGCACGACCGAAGGCGGCGACTTCTTCGACTCCGTGCCCGCCGGCGGCGACGCCTACCTGCTCTCCAACATCATCCACGACTGGGACGACGAGCCGTCGGTCCGCATCCTGTCGCACGTGCGCGCGGTGCTGCCCGCGCACGGACGGGTGCTGCTGGTCGAGGCGGTGCTGCCGACCGACCGTCCGGCGCTGAACGTGAAGCTGATGGACCTGGACATGCTCGTGCTGTGCGGCGGACGCCAGCGCACCGAGGCGGAGTTCGCCGCCCTGCTGGCCCGCGCCGGACTGCGGCTGACCCGGGTCGTCCCCGGCGGCCACTGCAGCGTGGTCGAGGCCGTTCCCGCCTGACCGCGGCCCCGGCCCGACCCGCCCGCCCCCGAGCACGTCCCCGCGCCCGACCGCGCCCCGACCCCACGGAGACACCATGCCTTTGCTCTCGCCCGACGACGGCTATCTGACCGTGTTCAACCTCTTCCGCACCGAGACCGAGCAGGGCCAGGACCGGCTGCTCGACGCGATGCGGGACATCATCGACCACGCCGACTACCCCGGGTGGATCTCCTCGACCCTCCACGCCGGCCGGGACGAGCGCGGCACCGCCAACGTCATCCAGTGGCGCAGCCTCGAAGACCTCCAGGCCCGCTACGCCGGCGAGGGGTTCAAGCACCACACCGTGCCGCTCTTCAACGAACTCGCCACCTCCATCCGCCTGTTGCAGACCGAGGTGGTCGCCTCGCTGCTGCACCCGGACCTGGAGCAGGTGGAGTTCTCCACCCGCCGCGACGACTACACGGTGATCATCGTCTTCGACGTCGACCCGCAGAACCAGAAGGACCTGGTCGACACCCTCGCCCAGCCGGAGGAGTGGGTCCGCACCCGGCCCGGGCACCGCTCCCACACCATCCTGCGCGGCCTCGACGGCACCACCGTCGTCAACTACGCCCAGTGGGAGAGCAAGGAGGCGTACGACGCCTTCCACCGGCTGCCGGAGGAGGACCGCCCGGTCAGCGTCCGGCAGGGCCGGGAGCACGCCCGCTCGCTGATCACCGCACGCGACGCCAACACGTACACCGTCGTGCACGACCGGTCGGCGGCCGGCTGACCCGGGCGCCACCGCAGCACCGCACCACCCGTCCACGAACGAGGAGAACGCACCGATGCCGCAGCACACCACGTTGTTCGGATTCGCCCCAGGGACCGAGACCGCCCGGGCGGCCGAGATCGTCCGGCTCGGCGTGCAGGCCGACCGGGCCGGCCTCGACCTGTTCTCCACCTCGGACCATCCGTACTACGGGCACCGGCTGGACGCGTACTCCACGCTGGGCTTCGTCCTCGGTGCCACCTCGGGCATCGCCGGGCTGGCGAACGTGACCAACCTGCCCAGCCGGCCCGCGCCGGTGCTCGCCCGCGCGCTCACCTCCCTGTCGGCCCTGTCCGGCGGCCGGATCGTGCTCGGGATCGGCGCCGGCGGGCTGTGGGACGACATCGAGCGGTTCGGCCGGCCCCGGCTCGGCCCCGGCCAGGCGGTGCGCGCGCTGGAGGAGGCGATCACGCTGGTGCGCGCCCTGTCCGGCGGGGGCGAACCGGTCACCTTCCTCGGCGAGTTCAACGAGGTGCGCGGGATCG
Source organism: Streptomyces sp. NPDC087270 (assembly GCF_044744625.1). Classification (NCBI taxonomy): domain Bacteria; kingdom Bacillati; phylum Actinomycetota; class Actinomycetes; order Kitasatosporales; family Streptomycetaceae; genus Streptomyces; species Streptomyces sp. NPDC087270. Next base: position 105,036 of record NZ_JBIUYR010000020.1, on the reverse strand, counting down.
ATCCGGCCGACGTGCCGGCGCCGCTGATCTGGACCGGCTCGCTCGGCGAGCGGTCGCTCGACGTGACCGGCCGGCTCGCCGACGGCTGGATACCCGGCCACGCCTCGGACTGGGTGAGCGAGCGGTACCGCGCCTCCCGGCCGCTGGTCGACCGGGCCGCCGAGCAGGCCGGTCGCGATCCGTCCGCCGTCGCCACCGTCTTCAACCTGCCGGGGCAGATCACCGAGGCGCCCCTGGCCCGGACCCGCGACGACAGCGGCCGCTGGGTCGGCGGCTCGGTGCGGCAGTGGACGGACGAACTCACCGGCGCCGTCCTGGAACACGGCGCCGCCGGCTTCATCCTCTTCCCCACCGGCGACGCCCCCCTCGACACCGCCCTCGGGCGGTGGGCCGAGGAGGTCGTGCCGGCCGTCCGCGAGAACGTCGCCAAGGGCTGACCGCCGCGACGCCCGCACCACCCCGCCACCCGCCGCCGTACGGCATCCACCCGTGCGACCGGCACGACCCGCAACGGACCGCACCACCGCACCACCGCACCACCGACACACCCTGACGGCCGGGCCGCGCCACGCGGTCCGGCCGCCGCCATGCCACCACCAGGTACCTCCGGGAGACCCGCATGTCCCGCCTCAGCCGCAGACCCGTCCCGCTCGCCGTCGCCACCGCCGCCGTACTCCTCGCCGCGGCCTGCGGCTCCGGTTCGGGGTCGGGCGGCAGCACCTCCTCCGCCGGCAAACCCGTCTCCGGCGGTTCCCTCACCTACGCGGTGGACACCGAACCGGTCTCCTGGGACATCGACGTCAGCCAGCAGGACATCACCGGCTCCATCCAGCGCAACGTCTTCGACTCCCTCGTCTACCAGGACGACAAGGGGCAGTTCCACGCCTGGCTCGCCTCGTCCTGGACGGTCGCCAAGGACCTGCGCACCTACACCTTCCACCTGCGCAAGGACGTCACCTTCACCGACGGCACCCCGTTCAACGCCCAGGCGGTCAAGGCCAACTTCGACCGGATCGTGGACCCGGCGACCAAGTCGCAGTACGCCGCCGGGCTGCTCGGCCCCTACACCGGGACGAAGGTCGTCGACCCCTACACCGTCCAGATCACCTTCTCCAAGGCGTTCGCCCCCTTCCTGCAAGCGGCCAGCACCCCCTACCTCGGCTTCTACTCGCCGGCCGCGATCGCCAAGTACGGCTCCAAGCTCGGCGCCGGCGGCCCCGCCGACGTGGGCACCGGCCCGTTCGTGTTCTCCTCCTACACCAAGGGCCAGAGCGCCGTGCTGACCCGGAACCCCAAGTACCGGTGGGCGCCGTCCACCGACGCCCACCAGGGCCCCGCCTACCTCGACAAGCTCACCTACCGCTTCCTCAGCCAGGACTCGGTCCGGGTCGGAGCGCTGCGCAGCGGACAGGTCCAGGTCGCCAAGTCCATCCCGCCGACCGACGTCAAGACCCTCACCCCCGGCGCCGGCCTCACCGTGATCTCCAAGCAGGCGCCCGGCGGCGTGTACAACCTGGTCCTCAACGCCTCCCGCGGACCCTTCACCGACCAGCGCGTCCGCCAGGCGGTGCAGCGCGGCATCAACGTCGACGCCGACGTCAAGAGCGTGTACTTCGGCGCCTACCAGCGCGCCTGGAGCCCGCTGTCCCCGGCGACCATCGGCTACGACTCCTCGCTGACCGGCACCTGGCCGTACGACCCGACGCTGGCGGCGAAGCTGCTGGACCAGGCCGGCTGGACCACGCGGGACTCCGCGGGCTACCGCACCAAGAACGGCAAGCGGCTGTCCCTGGTCTGGCCGCTGATGCCGCAGAACCTCGTCAGCCAGCAGCACGACATCCTCGGCCAGGCCGTGCAGGCCGACCTGAAGAAGCTCGGCATCCAGGTGGAGCGGCCCCGGCAGGACGTCGGCACCTTCGTCAAGCAGCTCTTCGGCGGCAAGGACGACATCTCCGACTACAGCTGGTCCCGGGCCGACCCGGACGTGCTGCGGCTGTACTTCAACAGCGCCGAGACCCCCGCGAAGGGCGGCGCCAACGGCACCTTCATCAAGGACGCCGACCTCGACAAGTGGACCGAGCAGGGCCAGACCACCCTCGACCCGGCCGGCCGGGCCAGGTACTACACCCAGGTCCAGAAGCGCGCCGTCGACCTCTCCCTGGTGGTGCCGATGTACGTCGTCTCCTCGGTGTACGGCGCCTCCAGCCACGTGCACGGCATCGCCGCCGACGCCAACACCTGGCTGGAGTTCCACGACGCCTGGCTCGGGAAGTGACGTGAAGGCGACACACCTGCTCCGGGCGGTCGCCCGGCGGGTGGCGGCGGCCGTGGCGGTGCTCCTGGGCGCCGCCACGGTCGCGTTCGCCGCTCTGCAACTCATCCCCGGCGACCCGGTGACCACCATGCTCGGCCCGTTCAGCTCCGCCTCACCGGAGGTCCGCGACCGCATCCGCGCCCAATATGGCCTGGGCGAGCCGGTGTGGCAGCAGTACCTGCACTACCTCGGCCACCTGCTGCGCGGGAACCTCGGGGAGTCCTACCAGGTGCAGCGCCCGGTCAGCTCGCTGATCAGCGGCCAGCTCGCGCCCACCGCGCAACTGGCCCTGGCCGCGCTGGCGGTGGCCCTGCTGCTGGCCGTGCTCAGCGCCACCGCCACCGCCGGACGGCGCCCGGTGCTGCGCGGCGCCGCGTCGCTGCTGGAACTGCTCACCGTCTCCAGCCCGTCGTACTGGACCGGCATCCTGCTGCTCACCGTGTTCTCCTTCCACTGGCAGCTGTTCCCGGTGGCCGGCGCGCAGAACGGCACCGCGCTGGTGCTGCCCGCGCTGACCCTGGCGCTGCCCATGACCGGCGTGCTGGCCCAGGTGCTGCGCGAGGGGCTGGAGACCGCGCTGCACGAGCCGTTCGCGGTGACCGCGCGCTCCCGGGGCCTGAGCACCACCGCGGTACGGCTGCGCCACGCGCTGCGGCACGCGGCGCTGCCGCTGATCACCCTGACCGGCTGGCTGGCCGGTTCGCTGCTGGGCGGCGCGGTGCTGGTGGAGACGGTGTTCGGCCGGCCCGGCATCGGCGCCCTCATCCTCCAGGCGACCACCAACAAGGACATGCCCCTGGCGATCGGTCTGGTGCTGCTGTCCGCCCTGGTGTTCGTCGTGCTCTCGACCCTGGTGGACCTGCTCTACCTGGTCATCGACCCCCGGCTCAGGACGGACCAGGTGACACCGTGACCGTGCTCCCCACCCTGGAGTCCGCTCCGCATCCGCCGGCCGCGCCCGCGGCCCGCGCCGGGCGCCGACCGCGCCCCCGTACCCTGCTGCTCGGCGCGGCCGTGCTCTTCCTCGCCCTGCTGGTGGTGGCCGCCGCGGCGCCGGGACTGTTCACCGGGAACGCGCCCGACACCACCGACCCGCTCCAGGCGCTGCGGCCGCCCGGCTCCGGCCACTGGTTCGGCACCGACCAGCTCGGCCGCGACCTCTACACCCGGGTCGTCTACGGCACCCGGCTGTCGCTGCTGCTCGGCGCCGGCGCCACCGCGCTGTCCGTGCTGGCCGGCGCCGCCCTCGGCCTTGCCGCCGGGCTCGGCGGGCGGGTGGCCGACCAGGTCCTCATGCGGGTCGCCGACGTGCTGCTCGCCCTTCCGCCGATCCTGCTGGCCCTGCTGGCGGTCGCCGTCCTCGGCAGCGGCACCGTGAACGTCGCGATCGCCATCGCGGCCGCGTTCGCCCCCGGTTACGCCCGGATCGTCCGCGCCGAGACCCTGGTCGTGCGCCGCTCCGGCTACGTCGAGGCCGCCACCACCCTGGGCCTGTCCCGGCCGGTCCTGGTGTGGCGGCACGTCGTGCCCAACGCGCTCGGCCCGCTGCTGGTCCTGGCCACCGTCGGCTTCGGCTCCTCGCTCATCGCCGCCTCCGGGCTGAGCTTCCTGGGCCTGGGACCGCAGCCGCCCACCGCGGAGTGGGGCGCGATGCTCGACCAGGGCCGCGACTTCCTGCAGACCGCCTGGTGGCTGGGCATCTTCCCCGGCGCCGCCATCACCGCGACCGCGCTGGTGGTCAACATCGTGGGCCGCCAGGCCCAGGCCCGCTTCACCCGGAGGACCGGCCGATGACGCCCCTGCTCACCGTCGACGGCCTCGACGTGTCCTTCGGCGCGCTGCGCGCCGTACGGGAGGTCTCCTTCACCCTCGACGCCGGCGAATGCCTCGCCGTGGTGGGCGAGTCCGGGTCCGGCAAGAGCGTCACCGCCCGCGCCCTGGTCGGGCTCGCGGGAGACGGCGCGCGGGTGCGCGCCGGGACGCTGTCGTTCGACGGCCACGACCTCACCCGGCTGCGCGAGCCGCAGTGGCGGCGGCTGCGCGGGCGGCGGGTCGGCCTGGTCCTCCAGGACGCCCTGTCCTCGCTCGACCCGCTGCGCACCGTCGGCGCCGAGATCGCGGAGCCGCTGCGCGTGCACGGCGTGGCGGCCCGCCAGGACCGCGCCGAGCGGGTGCGGGAACTCCTCGCCGATGTCGGCGTGCCCGAACCCGGGCGCCGCGCCGCGCAGTATCCTCACCAGCTCTCCGGCGGGCTGCGGCAGCGCGCCCTGATCGCCTCGGCCATCGCCGCGGGCCCCGACCTGCTCGTCGCCGACGAGCCCACCACCGCCCTCGACGTGTCCGTGCAGGCACAGATCCTCGACCTGCTCGACCGGCTGCGCCGCGAGGGCACGGCGCTGCTGCTGATCAGTCACGACCTGTCCGTGGTGGCCCGGCTCGCCGACCGGGTGGCGGTGATGTACGGCGGGCGGATCGTCGAGACGGGCACCGGCCGGCGGGTGCTGGAACGGCCGCGCCATCCCTACACCCGGGCGCTGCTGGACGCGGTGCCGGGCCTGCACGCCAAGGGCACCCGTCTCTCGGTGCCCGCGGCGCCGAGACCGCACGCCGGCCCGGACGGCTGCCCCTACGCCCACCGGTGCGCGGCCGCCGACGAGACCTGCCGCACCCTGCTGCCGGTCGTCTCCGGCGCGGACACCGCGGTCTGCCACCACCCGCTGGACGGGCCGGAGTCGGAGCAAACGCCGGTACGCGCGCCGGTACGCATGCCGGTACGGGCGCCGGCCGTGGCGCGAAGCGCGGTGCGCGACCGCAGGCCGCCGGGCGCGGCCGGGCGCGCGGAGGACCTCGCGGAGCGGGCGCCGCTGCTGGAGGTCGACGCGGTGTCGAAGGGCTTCCGCGGCCCGGACGGCTCGGTGCACCACGCGGTGCGTGACGTCTCGCTCCGCCTGGGCGCGGGCGAGGCGGTCGGCGTGGTCGGCGAGTCCGGCTCGGGCAAGACCACCGTCGCGAGGATCATCCTCGGCCTGCTGCCGCCCGACACCGGGCAGGTGCGGTTCGACGGGCGGCCGTGGAGCGGGGTGCCGGAGCGGGAGCGCCGCGCCGCGCGTCCCCGTATCCAGGCGGTGCAGCAGGACCCGCTGGGCTCGTTCGACCCCCGCTACAGCGTGGAGCGGGTGGTCGGCGAGGCCGTGGCCCGGGCCGGGGTGCGCGGCCGCGCCGGACGCCGCACGCGGGCCGCTGAGTTGCTGGACCGGGTGGGGCTGCCCGCCGCGGTGCTGCAACGCCGCCCCGCCGAACTGTCCGGCGGGCAGCGCCAGCGCGTGGCCATCGCCCGCGCGCTGGCCACCGCACCCGACGTGGTGGTCTGCGACGAGCCGGTCTCGGCACTCGACGTGTCGGTGCAGGCGCAGATCCTCGATCTGCTCGCCGACATCCAGCACGACCTCGGGGTGGCGCTGCTGTTCATCTCCCACGACCTCGGCGTGGTCCATCACGTCAGCGACCGGGTCGTGGTGATGAAGGACGGGCAGGTGGTGGAGAGCGGTCCGGTGGAAGCCGTCTTCGCCGCACCCTCGCACGCCTACACCCGCACACTGCTGGCGGCAGGGGCGCCCACCGCCACGTCTCCGGCTGACGCCGAACCACCGGCGACCGCGGCGTCCCGGCCCGCCGGTTCCGCCTGACCCCGGGGCGGGGACACGGCAGCGGCCGAGGCCGCGCCTTCGGTTTCGGCTACGGCTACGGCTACGGCTACGGCTACGGCTACGACCGCACACCTCAAGGGCCCTGGGGCCACGGGAACATCCGTGGCCCCAGGGCCCTTTGCGCTGTCAGCCGCCACTCGGGAGCCGCCCGGGACGCCAGGTGGACGCCGTACGCACGCCGCTCGGGCGCCGGTCGGACACCGTACGCACGCCGTACACGCGCCGCTCGGGCGCCGGTTCCGCTCCGGTCGCGGTGCCGTCAGGCCCCGGCGGCCTCGGGCTGTGCGGCGGTGTCGGCCGGGGCCGGGCGGGCGGGCGGCGGCACGAAGTCCTTCTGCCGGATCAGCAGGGCGCTGAGCACCGCCGACACCAGCGCCACGACCGCGCCGATCCACAGGATCAGGTTGAGCCCACTGGCGAACCCGTGGTGCTCGCTGCGGGTGGTGAACACGGTGCCGAGCACCGCGATCGCGGTGGCCAGCCCGACCTGCCGGGCGGTGGCGTTCACCCCCGACGCCACACCCGCCTGGGCCGGGGCGACCACACCGACGGCCGTGGAGGCCAGCGGCACGGTGACCATGCCCGCGCCCGCGCCGGAGACGATCATCCCCGCCAGCAGGTGCGTCCACGTCGAGGAGTCCTTCACCCCGGTCATCAGGGCGATGCCGACGGCGATGAGCACGAAGCCGACGCTGATCATCAGCCGTACCGGGACCGCGGAGCTGAGCCGCCCGGCGGTCGTGGACGCCACGAACATCGCCCCGGTCAGCGCGAGCAGCCGCAGGCCCGCCTGGGCGGGGCTGAAGTGCAGGTCCTGCTGGAGGTAGAGCACCAGGTAGGTGATGAGCGCGTAGATCGAGGCGTTGAGCCCGAACGCGGCCACCAGCCCGCCGTTGAAGGTGGGCTTGCGGAACAGCGACAGGTCCAGCATCGGGTGGGTCGCCCGCCGCTCCAGCAGCAGGAAGGCGGCCAGCAGGACCGCGGCACCGGCCAGCGTCCCCCACACCTTCGCCTGCGACCAGCCGTCGGCGGCGTTGATCAGGCCGTACAGCAGGAGCGAGAGCCCGGCGCTGAAGAGGACGAAGCCGGTCCAGTCGGGGCGGGCCGCGGTCGGGTTGCGGGACTCCTCCAGCTTCAGCAGGGTGATGGCGACGACCGCGATGCCGATCGGGACGTTCACCCAGAAGATCCAGTGCCAGCTCAGCCCGCTGGTGAGCGCGCCGCCGAGCACCGGTCCGACCGCCACCGCGATGCCGAGGACCCCGCCGTAGATCCCGAACGCCAGCCCGCGTTCACGGCCCTGGAACGCCTGGCTCAGCAGTGCGAGCGAGGTCGCCCACACCACCGCGCCGCCTATGCCCTGGCCGGCCCGGGCCAGCGCCAGGAACAGCGGGCCGGTGGCGAGGCCGCACAGCAGCGAGCCGATCGTGAAGACCGCGGTGCCCACCGCGTACAGCCGGCGCCGCCCCCACAGGTCCGCGAGCGAACCGCCCGTGAGCAGACCCGCCGCCAGCGCCAACGCGTAGGCGTCGATGACCCATTGCAGGTCCGACAGCGACGAGTGGAAGTCGTCCCGGATGTCGGGGAGTGCCACGTTCACGATGGTGATGTCCAGGACGAGCATGAACACTCCGGCCACGACGGCCACGAGCGTCCACCATTTGCGTGCCATGCGTGATCTTCCTTTCGTGTCCGGGCAGGCCGGATCGGCCGGCCTGCCCGGCTGGGTGTGGGTGTCGCGGGTCTGTACCCGTCCGGCTCTCGGGCCCCTCGGCCCCCAACGGGACGGCGCGTCGGCGCGTCGGCGCGCGGGCGTCACGCGTCAGGGGTCGGGCGTCGGGTGACGGATGTCAGGGGTCAGTGGTCAGTGATCAGGCGTCCAGGCATCAGGCGTCAGTCGTCAGTCGTCAGTCGTCAGTCGTCAGTCGTCAGGTGCGGACGAACTCGGCGCGCACCAGGGGCATCACCTCGGTGGCGAAGCGCTCCCGGGTCTCGGGGTGGGTCAGCCCGAACAGCAGCGGGAAGGTGAAGCCGGCCCGGACGACGGCGACCAGCTGTTCCGCCACGTCCTGCGAGGAGCCCGCGAGGACGTGGCCGGGGACGCCGCGCCGGCGTTCCAGCAGCACCTGCACGTTGCAGGCACAGGTGATGGTGTCCGGGTCGCGGCCGGCCGCGCGGGCCGCGGCCCGCACCTTGTCGCGCAGGCCCACCGCCTCGGCCAGGCCCAGGCGTTGCAGCGACGGCAGCCAACCGTCCGCCAGCCGCCCGGTGACCTCCAGGGCCCGCGGGCCGTAGGTGCCGAGCCAGATCGGGACGGGGTGCGCCGGCCGCGGCTCGATCCGCGCGTCGTAGACCGCGAAGTGCCGGCCCACGAACGTGGTCGTCGGCCGCTGCCACAGCGAGTTGATGACCTGCACCGCCTCGTCGAGGGCGGCGACCTTCTGCCCCGGGGTGCGCGTGCTCAGGCCGAACGCGGCGAACTCCGCGTCGTAGCCGCCGTTGCCCAGCCCGAGCACCAGCCGGCCGTGCGAGAGCCGGTCGAGGGTCTCGGCCATCTTCGCGAGCACGGCCGGCGCGCGGTACGGCAGCCCGAGCACGTCCGTGGCCAGGGTGATCCGCTCGGTCGCCGCGGCCAGGAAGCTCAGCGCGGTCCACGGCTCCCAGGTGTCGCGGTCGCCGTGCAGGTGGTCGCTGAGCGCGAACAGGTCGAAGCCCAGCCGTTCGGCGTCGCGCGCCTCGGCCACCAGGTGCTCGGGGTCGGGCCCCTGGTAGTGCGAGACCACGCCGAAGCCGAGGTGCTGTCCGGTGAGGGTGCTCATCGCGCTGCCCCTTCGGTACGGGACGCGTCGGGCGCGTCGGCGGTACGGGACACGTCGGCGGCATCGGCACGGCCCGCCCGCGGACCGGCCGGGTCCTGGGCGTCCGGGCCGTCCGGGCCGTCCGTGGCGAACGGGTACGGGCCCGCCACCACCGGCCGGTCCGGGTCGGCCGACCACGCCGACCACGAGCCGGGGAAGAGGGCGGCGTCCGGCAGGCCGGCCCGCTCGACGGCCAGCAGGTTGTGGCAGGCGGTGACCCCGGAACCGCAGGAGAACACCACCTCCTCGGCGTCGGCGGCGCCCAACTCCTCGAAACGGCGGCGCAGTTCCTCCGGCGAGCGGAAGGTGCCGTCGGCGGCCAGGTTCTCCTGCCAGGGAGCGCTGAGTGCCCCGGGCACGTGGCCGGACCGGGTCTCCCCGGCGTGCGCGTCGGCTCCGGAGTAGCGGCCGGCGGCGCGGGAGTCCAGCACCAGCGCGTCCGGTGCGCCCGCCGCCCGGGCGACCTGGTCCGCGTCGCGCAGCAGCGCGGCCGGCCACGGCGTCACGCGGCGCGTGACCGGCGCCCGGTGCACCGGGCCGGTGTCCAGCGCGCCGGGCCATCCGGCCAGGCCGCCGTCGAGGAGCGCGGCGGCGCGGCCGGTCCGCCGCAGCAGCCACACCAGGCGGGCGGCGAACCCGCCGCCCTGGTCGTCGTAGGCCACCACCACGCTGTCGTCGGCGATGCCGAGCCGCCCGAGCCGTGCGGCGAACTCCTCGGGGGCGGGCAGCGGATGGCGCCCGCCGGACGGGGTGGGCGGTGCGGCCAGGTCGGTGTCGACGTCCACCCAGAGGGCGCCGGGGAGGTGCCCGCCGAGGTAGGCGTCGTATCCGGAGCGCCCGTCGAGGTACCAGCGGACGTCGGCGAGCACCAGCGCGTCGTCCCCGTCGGCCCTTTCGCGTACCCATGCGGCCGGGACCACCGGCGGTACCGGCTGTGCCACCGCGTCCGCCCGTATCGCGCTCACGCCTTCCCTCCGACCGGCTCGGCCGCCGCGGCCGCGAGCGCCGAGGGCGCCGAGGGCCGGCCGCCGACGGTGCCGCCCGTGGGGCGGTCCGCGCCCAGACCGGCCACCTGCGGGATCACCTCGGCGGCGACCAGTTCCATCGCCCGCGCCACCTTGCCGTGCGGGATGCCGCCGATGTCGATGGACAGCAGGTGGAGGTCGTGCCCCCACAGGTCGTGCAGCCGGCCGAGCTTGTCGACCACCTCCGCCGGGCTGCCGCAGATCGCCGAGCCCGGTCCGACCAGGTCGTCGAAGTCGAAGGCGAACGGGCGGGCGCCGGCCGGCAGTTTCGCGCCGCGGAAGTAGTTGCCGTAGTACTCCCGCCACTGCTCGCGGGCCTCGGCGGTGGTGTCGGCGACGAAGACATGGCTGGCGGCGCCGGTCCTGGCCTGCTCCGCCGGGCGGCCGGCGCGCTCCCACAGCTCGCGGTAGAGCCGGAACATCGGCGCGTGCGTCTCGGGCGGCCGGGCGGTGGTGCCGAAGACCATGGGCAGCGCGGACTCGACCGCCAGGTGCACCGACTCGGGGCGGGAGCCCCCGCTGACCCAGATCGGCGGCCGGTCCTGGTGGAGGCGGGGCTGTACGCGCACCGCGTCCAGCGGCGGGCGGAACGCGCCCTCCCAGGTCACCTCGGGCTCTTCCTCGGACCACAGGCGCAGCAGGAGTTCGAGGTTCTCCCGCTTGCGGTCGGCCTTGCTCTCCGGGGGCTGGGCGAAGACGGTGTAAGGGTCGGGGAAGAACGAGGCGCCCGCGATGAGCTGGAGCCGCCCGTGGGAGAGCAGGTCGAGCGTGGCGTAGTCCTCGGCGACCAGGACCGGGTCGCGGTTGGCGACCAGCGTGGTGCCGGTGGCCAGGGTGATCGTGGAAGTCCGGGCGGCTATCGCGGCCAGCACCACCGGCGGCGCCGATATGACGTCGCGCTCGCCGAAGTGGTGCTCGCCGACCGTGAACCAGGAGAAGCCCAGCCGCTCGGCGAGCACCGCGGCACGCACCACCTCGTCGAGGCGTTCCGCCTGGGAGACGCGGTGCCCGGTATAGGGGTCGCTGAGTAGGGTGCCGAAAGTGATAGTGCCGATGTCCATCGCACGGTCCTTAGCCAGGTGAAGGAAAGCCCTGAAAGTAAAGTACAACGTGCATGGTAAATTGGGCAACGGACGACCGACCGCAGGAGGCCCCCCTGAGCACCTCACCGACAGCCCACGCCACCCCCGCCGCCCCGGCGACGCCGGTGCGCCCCGGTCCGGCCCGCACCGGCGGGCGGGCGGGGAAGCGCCAGGCCATCACCCAGGGCGCCCGGACCGTCTTCGGCCGGGAGGGCTACAGCCGCACCAGCATCGAGGCCATCGCGGCCGAGGCCGGCGTGTCCACGCGCACGATCTACAACCACTTCGAGGGCAAGGAGCAGCTCTTCTCCGACGTGGTCCACGACAGCGCCGGCCAGGTCGCGGACGCCTTCATCGCGACGGTCGAGCAGCAGGTGACCGGGACCGACCCGCGGACCGATCTGCTGGCGCTCGGCCGCGCCTTCGTCGGCCAGCGCACCCAGTTCCCCGAGCACTTCGCGATGGTGCGGCAGATCAAGGCCGAGGTGCAGCACTTCCCGCCGGCCGTGATCGACGCCTGGCAGCAGGCCGGACCCCAGCGCGTGCAGCGGGAGGTCGGCCGCCGGCTCCAGCAGCTCGCCGACGGCGGCCTGCTGCGCATCCCGGAACCGGCCCGGGCCACCGTGCACTTCATCGCCCTGGTGACCTCGGAGATCACCATCCGCCCCTACGGCAGCCCGTCCCTGAGCCCGGCCCAGGTCCAGGACCGCGTGAGCCGCGGGGTCGACGCCTTCCTGCACGGATACGGCGCCGGCGCCCCGACCGCGTGAACGGACGCGTGCGGGCGCGAACCCGGAGCCACCGGGTGCGCGCCCCGCTCATCCGCGGTCGGGCGACACGCTCCAGGGTCAGGCGCCGTGCTGGGACAGGTAGTCGGTCAATCCGGTGTCCGCGGCGTCGCGCGGCGCCGCGGCGGTGGTGTTGACCGTCGCCTCCCAGGAGTGCGCGCCGCCGGTCACCACGACCACACCGGCGTACACACCGGTCCGCGCCCCGGCGTCGTTCGTGCAGCTGAAGCGGGTCTTGCGCCGATCACCCCAGCGGCAGGACCGGCCGAGCCGGTCGAAGGAGCCGAAGACCGACCGGGTTCGGCCGGCCGAGGACGTGAGCCGCTGGATCGTGACGGTGTCCCCGCGGCCCATCGCGTCGATGCTTCCGGTGTAGGCGCAGCCGAAGCCCTTGGTCTTCCGCGACGTCACCGTCAGCCCGCTGATCCGGCTGACCTGCGCCGGGGTGAGGCCGACCGCCGCGCAGCCGGTGGCGCCCGAGGGCACCGCCGGAGTGCTGCCGGACGGCGACCCCGACGGCGAGCGATCCACGGGCGCGGACGAGCCGGTCGCGCTCGGGCCTGCCGGCGAACTCGCGGCGGGGGCGCCCGCGGAGTGCGAGGACCCGCCGCCCCCGCCGCTCCCACCGCACCCGCTCGCGGCGATCAGAACGGCGCACCCGGCGATCACCCGGTTCCAGCGGCCCACCCGCATGGCCGGGAACACTACCAACCAGAACATCGCCGTGCCGCCCTCTCCCCGCACCGCACGCAGGTCGCGGCCGCGGGGAAGGAGCCGCAGGGGTAGGAGCCGCGGCCGGGGGAAGCCGGCCGGGCCTTCATGGACGCGCCACCGACCGGCCTTCGTGGACGCGCCGCCGACCGCGTCCTCGTGGACGCGCCACCGACCGGCCTTCGTGGAAGCGCCGCCGCTCAGTCGTCCACCGGCCGCCGCACCCCGGTCGTGGACTCCCCCACCTCCAGCCGGTACGGCGCCAGGTGCACCGCGTGGCGCGGCGGGGTCGCCGCGCCGATCCGGTGGGCCAGCGAGGTGACGGCCAGCGAGGCGATGGCCGCCTTGTCGGGAACCACCGTGGTCAGCGAGGGGGTGGCGTACCGGGCCTCCTCGCTGCCGTCGACGCTGGCGACGGCGATGTCTCCGGGCACCGCGAGACCGGCCTCGTGGAAGGCCCGGATCGCGCCGACGGCCAGCAGGTCGTTGAAGCAGAACACCGCGTCCGGGCGGGCTTCGGCCGGGAGGGCGGCGAGCGTGCGGCCGGCCCGCAGCCCGCTGCGCCGGTCGAACTCCTCCACCGGCGGCGCGAGTCGGGGGTCGAACGGGATACCCGCCTCGTGCAGGGCGAGTTGGAAGCCCTCCAGGCGCTGCCGGCTGGTCGCCGAGCCCTGCCGGTCCACGCCGACGGCGGCGCACCGGGTCCGGCCGAGGGAGGCGAGGTGGGCGGTGGCCTCGCGGGCGGCGGCCACGTTGTCGATCAGGACGTGGTCGGTCTCCAGCCGCTCCCGGCCGTCCTCCCGCTCGCCCAGCAGCACCAGCGGGAAACCGGCCGTGGTGGCGGCGAGTTGGTCGAAGGGCACCCGGAGCGGGGAGAGGATCACCCCGTCCAGCATGGCCGCGCCGAGCCCACTGGCCAGCCGCAGCTCCTCCCGGGCGTCGCCCAGCGTCTCCTCGATCAGGACGGTCAGCCCGATCCGGGACGCCTCGGTTCTCACGTGGTGGGCGAGTTCGGCGAAGTAGGGCGTGGCCAGGAACGGCACCGCCAGGGCGATCAGCCCGCTGCGGCCGGTGCGCAGCCGCACCGCCGACGGGTTGGGGCGGTAACCCAGTTCGCTCACCGCGGCCATGACGCGCTCCCGGGTGGCGGGTGCCACTTTCGACATTCCGCGTACAACGTTGGAAACGGTCTTGACGGAGACGCCCGCACGGTCGGCGACATCCTTGAGCCTCACTGCCGTCACGTACCTGACCCTTCTCGAAGTGGCCTCATTGTAGGGCAGTTCATGGCAGACCGCGCCGGTGGCGACCATGCGGGGAAGTCGGCGATGCCCAAAGGGTTGACCCGCGGCACGCGCGCTGGTTACAACGTTGGAATAGCCGGGCGAAGGAGCCGCCGGCCCACCCTTCCGGTGGCTCCGCGCGCCCGCATGCCGTGGGCGCGGGGGCCGACCGCCGCCGTGCCCGCGGTGATCGAGCGGCCGGCCGGCACCCCGCTTCCGCGCCGTTCATGACGTACCGCCAGCCTCACGAGAGGGCCCGTATGTCCCCGCACCGTCCGAAACCCCCGTTGCGCACCGCTGTGGTGGGCACCGGAAGCATCGCCCGAGGAGCCCACCTGCCCGCGCTCGCCACCCTGGCGGGTGAGGGCGCGGTGGAGATCGTCGCCGTCGTCGACGTCGCCGAGGAGGCGGCCCGCGCCGCCGCCGAGGAGTTCGCCGTGGCGAGCGCCTTCACCGACCTCGACACCATGCTGGGCGAGCTGCGCCCCGACCTGGTGGTGCTCTGCACGCCGCCCTCGCTGCACCGGGAGCAGGCGATCGCCGCGGTGCGGGCCGGCGCCCACGTGTGGTGCGAGAAGCCGCCGTGCCCCTCGCTCGCCGACTACGACGCGATGACCGCCGCCGCCGGCGAGGAACCCGGCTCTCCCGCCACGTCGTTCGTCTTCCAGCACCGGTTCGGCTCCGGCGCCCGGCACGTCCGCCGGCTGCTGCGCGAGGGCGCCTTCGGCCGGCCGCTGGTCGCGCACTGCCAGACCACCTGGTACCGGGACGCCGCCTACTACGCGGTGCCGTGGCGCGGCCGCTGGGACACCGAGGGCGGCGGCCCCGCCATGGGCCACGGCATCCACCAGACCGACCTGCTGCTGGACCTGTTGGGCCCGTGGCGGGAGGTCCGCGCGATGGCCGCCCGGCTGGTGCACGACGTGCAGACCGAGGACGTCTCCACCGCCCAGGTCCGGTTCGCGAGCGGCGCGGTCGCCACCGTCGTCAACAGCGTGCTCAGCCCCGACGAGGTCAGCCGGGTCCGGATCGACTGCGAGCTGGCCACCGTCGAGCTCACCCACCTCTACGGCTACCGCAACGCCGACTGGCGGATCACCCCCGCCCCCGGCGTCCCGGAGCGGAAGGTCCGGGACTGGAACGACTTCGGCCCCGACGAGCCCAGCTCCCACCTGGCCCAACTGCGCGCCCTGGTGGCGGACATCGAGGCCGCCGCGCCCCACCCGACCAGCGGGGAGGGCGGTCGGCGGGTGGTGGAGTTCACCGCCGCGCTCTACAAGTCCGCCTTCACCGACACCACCGTCCGGGCCGGCGAGATCGGCCCAGGCGACCCGTTCTACGCCGCCATGCACGGCGGCGCCCCCGACCGGCTGCCGGTCGGCGCCCGCGAGGAGGAGCAGGCCGTATGACGCTCTCGCTGACCCACGTGCACGGCGACCGGATCACCGTGGCCCACCAGGCCACCGGTACCGAGCTGTTCGCCTACGTGTACCGCCCGGAGGCCGCCTGGGAGGCGCCCAAGCCGTACCTCCACCCGATCCGCACCCTCGGCGGCGCCCTGGTCACCGACTACCGCCCCAACGACCACCGTTGGCACAAGGGCCTCCAGCTGACCGCCTCGCACCTGTCGGGCCAGAACCTGTGGGGCGGCAACACCTACGTCCACGGCGAGGGTTACCTGGCGCTGCCCGAGCGGATCGGCTCGATGGATCACGTCGGCTTCGACGAGGTGTCCGCCCGGCCGGACGGCGTGGTGATCGCCGAACGCCTGACCTGGCACCCGTACGACGGCTCGCTGTGGGCCGAGGAGGAGCGCCGGATCGAGGTCCGGGCCGACGCCGAGGCCGGCAGCTGGAGCCTGACCTGGTCCTCGGCCGTCACCAACCGGCGCTCCGAGCCGTTGCGGTTCGGCAGCCCCACCACCGCCGGGCGCCCCGCCGCCGGCTACACCGGGCTGTTCTGGCGCGGCCCCCGGGCCTTCCGCGACGGGCACGCCTTCACCGCGGACGCCGACAGCGCCGAGCGCGACCTGATGGGTGACCAGGCGCCGTGGCTGGCCTACTGCGGCGAGCACGACGGCCGCGACGGGCACGCCACCGTCGTCTTCGAGCACGCACCCGGCAACGACCACACCGGAGCGAAGGGCACCCACCCCGCGCACTGGTTCGTCCGCACCGACCCGTTCGCCGCCGTCGCCCCCTCCTTCGCCTTCCACGAGGAACTGGTCCTCGATCCCGGCGAGGAACTGGCCCGCCGCTACCGCGTGCACGTCGCCGACGGCGCCTGGGACCGCGCGGCGGTCACCGCGCACCTGGAGCGGCACCCATGGTGACCACGGCCTACGACGGGTTCCCCGGGGCGGTCGCGGTCTCCCGGCTGACCGTCTACGACTGGCCGACCGTCGACGGCCGGCCCGGCGGCGGCACCCCGCACCTCCACCTGACGTGCAGCGAGGGGTATGTGGTGACGGACGGCGAGGGCGCCGTGCAGACCCTGACCACCTCCGGCTTCGAGGAGACCCCGCTGCGGGCCGGCACGGTGGCCTGGTTCACCCCCGGCACCATCCACCGGCTGGTCAACCACGGCGGCCTGCGGATCACCGTCGTCATGCAGAACAGCGGGCTGCCCGAGGCGGGCGACGCGGTCCTCACCCTGCCCCCGGACCGGCTCACCGACACCGACACCTACGCGGCGGCGGTCCGGCTGCCCACCGCGGGGAGCGAGCAGGACCAGGTCGTCGCGGCGCGGGCCCGCCGTGACCTCGCCACCCGCCGCTTCGTCGAGCTGCGGGAGGCGGTCGCCGCCGGCGACCCGGAGCCGCTCGCCGCCTTCCACCGCGCGGCGGCCGAGCTGGTGCGGCCCCGCCTCGCCGAGTGGGAGCGCCGCTGGCGCGAGGGCGCCCACGCGGCCGCCACCGCCACCCGCGACCAGCTGGCCGCCCTCGGCGGCGGCGACCCCAGCCACCTCGCCGCCGCCCGCACCCGGGCCGGCGGGCCCACCGCGACCGGACGGTTCGGCATGTGCGGCCGGCTCGACGTCTACCACGACGCCTGAGCCGACCCGTTCCCTCACGTCCCCGTTCCCGGCGGGGAGTCGACCGGCCGGTCCGCACCCGGCGCCCGCCCAGGCGCCTGAGCCGACCGGCCGGTCCCCCACCAGGCCCCCGGCCGGCGGCGCCCGCCCGCCGCCTCGCGCCACCGCTCCACCCACCCACCCCGGAAAGGCCACCATGCCCGAGCCCCGAAGCGGCCGGCGTCGGTTCCTCCGCCGCCGGGCGGTCGCCACGGCGGTCGCCGCCGGCTGCAGCACCGTCCTGCTGGCCGCGCTCACCTCCTGCGGTGCCTCCGGCGCCGCGGGCCACCACATCACCCTCACCTTCACCTGGTGGGGCAACGACGACCGGCAGGCCCGTACCGAGAAGGCGGTGCGGCTGTTCGAGAAGGCGCACCCCGACGTCACCGTCCAGATGTCCAACGCCGACTTCGGCTCCTACAAGCAGCGGCTGGCCACCCAGGCCGCCGGCGGCGGCATCCCGGACCTGGCGCAGCTGGACTACCGCCAGATCTCCCAGTTCGCCACCGGCGGCGCCCTGCTCCCCCTGGACAGCTACGTCAAGGACGGCACCGTCCACACCGGCGAGATGGACCCGTCGCTGGTGCACACCGGCCACCTGGCCGGCAAGCAGTACGCCCTGCCGATGGGCCGCGGCATCACCGGCTACGTCTACGACGCCACGGTCTTCGCGCAGGCCGGCATCCCCGCGCCGCAACCCTCCTGGACCTGGCAGGACTACGCGGAGGTCGACGCGAAGATCGCCGCGATGAAGCTGAAGTCCCCCGACGGGCGGACCGTGGCGGGCTCCAACGACGGGGGCAGCAACGAGGACGTCTTCGAGGACTGGCTGCGCAGCCACGGCAAGCAGCTCTACGCCGGCCCCACCAAGCTCGGCTACACCGAGCAGGACCTCGCCGCGTTCTGGTCCTTCTGCCACCAGTTGCAGAAGTCGGGGGCGCTGGTGTCGGCCAAGGACAGCGCGCAGGCCGACGCGACGGGCATCAGCGCCTTCAGCCGCGGCCTGGACGCCCTCGACTACTCCTGGGACGCCACCTTCACCGGCTTCACCAGCCCGACCGGGCACACGATGCGCTACGCCCCGGTCCCCGGCGTCGACGGCAAGGCGGGCGCCTACTTCAAGCCCACGATGCTGATCGGCATCGGCGCCCACTCCAAACACCCCCAGATGGCAGCCGAGTTGATGGACTTCCTCCTCAACGACCGGCAGGCCGGCGACGTCCTGGGCGTCACCCGGTCCCAGCCGCCCAACCGCGCGATCGCCGCCGAGGTGGACCGGAAGCTGAGCGGGCCGGACCTGAAGGTGTGGCAGTTCGACGAGCAGATGCAGAAGTACGGCGTGCAGCCCCCGCCTGCCGCGCCCCCCAAGGGTGACGTCGCGATCGAGAGCGCCTTCGTCCGCGAGTACCAGCGGGTGGAGTTCGGCCTGGCCTCGCCCGCGAAGGCGGCCCACGAACTCGTCGTCCAGGCGAAGCAGGAGCTGGAGTCATGAGCGTCTCGCAGATCGACGTGCCCAAGCCCGCCGGGCCGGCGGCGGACCGGGCGGACGCGCGCCGGCGCGCCCGCGGCCGCCGCGAGGCGCGCTGGCCGGCGTATGTCTTCCTCACCCCGTGGATGATCGGCGCGGTCGCGGTGACGCTGGTGCCGATGGCGGTGTCCCTCTACCTCTCCTTCACCAGCTACGACATGTTCAACGCCCCGCACTGGGTGGGCCTGCGCAACTACCGGGAGATGCTGTTCGACGACCCGCGGTACTGGCGGTCGGTGCTGACCACCCTGAAGTACGTGGTGATCGCCGTCCCGCTCAAGCTGGCCCTGGCGCTCGGCGCCGCACTGCTGCTCAAGCGGCTCAGGGCCGGCCGCGGCTTCTACCGTTCGGCGTTCTACGCCCCGTCCCTGCTCGGCGCGAGCATGTCGATCGCCCTGGTGTTCCGAGCGCTGTTCAACGACGGCGGCACCGTCGACAACGTGCTCGGCACCTTCGGCATCCACCTCGGCGGCTGGGTCGGCGACCCGCACCTGGCCACCTTCGTCGTGGTGATGCTGACCATCTGGCAGTTCGGCGCCCCCATGGTCATCTTCCTGGCCGGCCTCCAGCAGATCTCGCCTGAGCTGTACGAGGCGGCGGGGCTCGACGGGGCGGGCGCCTGGCGGCAGTTCGTGTCCATCACGGTGCCGATGCTCTCGCCGGTGGTCTTCTTCAACCTGGTGCTGGAGATGATCCAGTCCTTCCAGGTCTTCACGCCCGCCTTCGTGGTCAGCGGCGGCAACGGCGGGCCGGCCGACTCCACCCTCTTCTACACGCTCTACCTGTACGAGCGCGGGTTCACCGCCTCGCACATGGGCTACGCCTCGGCCATGGCCTGGCTGATGCTGCTCGCCATCGCGGCCGTCACCGCGGTGATGTTCAAGGTCTCCCGGGCCTGGGTGTTCTACGCGGACGAGGCGGAATGATGAACCTGACCATGCGACGCTGGCTGCCCCACACGGTCGCCCTGATCGCGCTGCTCGCCCTGCTCTACCCGCTGCTGTGGCTGCTGGTGACCTCCGTGAAGCCGGCCGACGAGGTGGTGACCAGCGTCAACCTGTGGCCCAGCCACTTCGAGTGGAGCAACTACAGCACCGCGCTGGACGGCGTCTCGGGCGTCTCGGTGACCCGGCTGCTCGGCAACAGCCTGCTGATCAGCCTCGGCGCGGTGGTCGGGAACGTGATGTCCTGCTCGCTGGCCGCCTACGCCTTCGCCCGGCTGCGGTTCCGGATGCGCGGCCCGATGTTCGCGTTCACCGTGGCCACGCTGATGCTGCCGCAGCACGTGGTGCTGATCCCGCAGTACATCATCTTCAACAAGCTCGGCATGACCAACACCTTCTGGCCGCTCATCCTGCCGAAGTTCCTCGCGGTGGACGCGTTCTTCGTCTTCCTCATCGTGCAGTTCATGCGGAACCTGCCCAGGGAACTGGAGGAGGCGGCCCGGATCGACGGCTGCGGCCCGTTCCGCTCGTTCTTCCACATCGTCCTGCCGCTGAGCCGCCCCGCGCTGATCACCACCGCGATCTTCTCGTTCATCTGGTCCTGGAACGACTTCTTCGCGCAGATGATCTACCTGTTCTCGCCGCAGAAGGCCACCATCACGCTGGCGCTGCGGAACTTCGTCGACCAGTCGAGCACGTCCGCCTACGGGCCGATGTTCGCGATGTCGGTGATCTCCGTCCTGCCCATCGTGCTGTTCTTCTTCGTCTTCCAGCGCTACCTGGTGCAGGGCATGGCCACGTCCGGACTGAAGAGCTGAGGAGGGTTCCCGATGACGTCGACCCACGTACCCGATCAGGCCCGCCGGGCCCGGCGCGAGCCGGGTGAGGTGTTCGGCTCCGGCTTCACCCTCTTCGCCGACATGCTGCTGGTGGGCGTGGTCACCGCGGTGGCCTGCCTGCCGGTGGTCACCGCCCCGGCCGCGCTCTCCGCCGCGAGCGCCGTGCTGCGCCGGTCCGCCGGCAGCGGAGTCCAGGTCAAGGTGGGCGACCTGTCGGCCGAACTCCGGGCCCGGCTGACCCTGGCCACGCTCGCCAAGGGCCTGGTGCCGCCCGCGTTCGGCGTGCTGTTCCTGCTCGACGAGCGGCTGCTGCGCTCCGGGCTGCCCGGGGCCGCCGCGATGGCGCCGGTCCTGCTGCTGCTCGCGCTCGGCGCCGCCGCCGTCGGCCTGCGCGCGGTCGCCCTGGACGGGCCGCACCGGCTCTCCGGACGGGAGGCGCTGGCCCGCTCGCTGGCGGACCCGCGCGGCACCGCGCTGCTGGCCGCCGCCGTGGTGCTGGCGGCGCTGCTGCTGTGGGCCCTGCCGGTGCTGCTGCCGCTGCTGCCCGGGCCTCTGGCGTTCGCCGCCACCGCGGTGGACCTGCGGGACTCCGCCCACCGGCAGGACGGATGACCGGTCCCGCCGGTCGGCGGCCCGGTAAAATCCCCCGCCATGACCTCCGCGCGCACGTTCGCACTGGAACCCACCCCGATCCACGTGCCCGACGAGGTCCTCGACGACCTGCGCGCCCGGCTGCGGCTGACCCGGCCGCCGCTGGACGAGGGGAACGAGGACTGGTCCTACGGCGTACCGGCCGGCTATCTGGGCGAGTTGGTCGCCTACTGGCGGGACGCGTACGACTGGCGCGCGGCCGAGCGCGCCATCAACGCCTACCAGCACTACCAGGTGGACGTGCGGGGTGTCCCGGTGCACTTCCTGCGCAAGCCCGGCCGCGGCCCCCGCCCGATCCCGTTGATCCTCACCCACGGCTGGCCGTGGACGTTCTGGCACTGGTCGAAGGTGATCGACCCGCTCGCCGACCCGGCCGCGTTCGGCGGCGACCCCGCCGACGCGTTCGACGTCATCGTGCCCTCCCTGCCCGGCTTCGGCTTCCCCGGCCCGCTCACCGGCTTCCCCGACGTCAACTTCTGGAAGGTCTCCGACCTCTGGCACACCCTGATGACCGAGACCCTGGGGTACGCGAAGTACGCCGCCGGGGGCTGCGACATCGGCGGGATCGTCACCAGCCAGCTCGGCCACAAGTACGCCGACGAGCTGTACGGCATCCACATCGGCTCCGGCCTGCCGCTCGACTTCTTCACCGGCCCCCGCGCCTGGGACTTCGCCCGCAACCGGCCCCTCACCGACGACCAGCCCGCCGACGTGCGCGCCCGTATCGTCGCGATGGACCGCCGCTCGGCGTCCCACCTCGCCACGCACATGCTCGACGGCGCCACCCTGGCCCACGGGCTGAGCGACTCCCCCGCCGGACTGCTCGCCTGGCTGCTGGAGCGCTGGAACGCCTGGAGCGACAACGGCGGCGACGTCGAGTCCGTCTTCAGCAAGGACGACCTGCTCACCCACGCCACGATCTACTGGGTGAACAACTCCATCGCCACGTCGATGCGTTACTACGCCAACGCCAACCGCTACCCCTGGGCCCCTTCCCACGACCGCACCCCGGTGGTGCAGGCCCCGGTCGGCCTCACCTTCGTCACGTACGAGAACCCGCCCGGCGTGCACTCCGCCGACGCACGCGTCCAGGCGTTCGTCTCCGGCCCGCAGGCGCGGTGGTTCCACCACGTCAACGTCAACGCCCATGACCACGGGGGCCACTTCATCCCCTGGGAGAACCCCGACGCGTGGGTGGGCGACCTGCGCGGCACCTTCCGGGGCCGCAGGCCCTGAGCGCACGGGAGCGCCTGGGGGTACCCGGGAGCACCCGGGAGCACCCGTGAGCTC
The DNA here is from genome assembly GCF_044744625.1 of Streptomyces sp. NPDC087270. Taxonomy (NCBI): domain Bacteria; kingdom Bacillati; phylum Actinomycetota; class Actinomycetes; order Kitasatosporales; family Streptomycetaceae; genus Streptomyces; species Streptomyces sp. NPDC087270. The sequence continues at coordinate 82,944 of NZ_JBIUYR010000020.1, read as the reverse complement.
CCGTGGGCGCCCGGCCCGGCGGTCACGGGCCGGGCCGGGGCTGATTCGCTCATGCGTATGAGCTTGGAAAGGGCACGTCGCGGGGATGTGTCCATACGACGCGCGGAAATCTCCTCGCGGGGCGGTCGTCACCCCTCGGACGTCAGGAACTCCCGCTGGGCACGCAGCAGTCGGGCCTCGTCCCGGGCGAGTCCGGGGTGGTCGAAGTGGCCGGCCGCCAGGACGAACAGCTCCTTCGGCCCGGCCAGCGCGTTGTACACCGCGAACTGCCCGGGCGGCGGCACCGAGGGGTCGAAGAGCGCCGCACCGACGTGCACGGGGACCCGTATCCGCGTGGCCGCGACGGCCGCGTCGAAGTAGCCGAGCACGTCCGTCACTTCGGGGTGCCGGGCGTGGTGGCCGCGGACCGCCTCGCCGCTGCCGGTGCAGGGCAGGGTCAGCCGCAGCGGGTGGTTGCCGAAGCTCGGCACCACCAGCGCCCCGCGCGCGAACCGCTCGTCCCAGGGCAGCGCGAGCGCGCCGATCCCGCCGCCGAAGCTCACCCCGGTCAGTGCCAGCCGGTCCGCGGCCGGCGGCACCAGCTCCAGCAGGGCGGAGGCCGCGCACCACACGTCGGCGGCGCATCCGCCGTGCACGTAGCTCTCCCGCGAGCCGATGCCGTGCAGCACGTGCCCGGCCGAGACCGGGGGGATGTCCGGGTCCAGGCTGCGCGTCCCCAACCCCCGGGCGCACGGCCAGATCGCGGCCGTGCCCGGCGGCGGGAGCGGCACGTCGACCGCGGCCCTGCCACCGTAGCCGTGCAGCACCACCATGCCGCGCGTGACGTGGCCGTCGGCCGGCACCGTCAGCCAGCCGCCCACCCGGAAGCCGCCCGCCGAGGTGTACGACACCGCGTGGACGCGGACCCCGTCCCGCTCCTCCTCCACGGCGCCCACCCGCGGCGCCGTGTCGACGGCCCGCGCTTCGGCGTACCTGCCGCGCCAGAAGTCGTCGAAGCCGGGCGGCGGTTCGGGCACGCCGACCTCCAACAGCCGGTCCAGGTCGTAGCCGTGGGTGGGGTCGAACGGGAAGTCGTGGGTGCGGATGGTCTCGACGGTCACGGGCGGGCGTCCTCTCCTCGGTGCCTTCTGGTCGGACCTGCTGCTCGGTCCTTCTGCCCAGCTCGGGACCACCCTGCCGGGCCCGGCGAGTGCGCCGCCAGTCGGGATGATCGACGCGCGCGGTGGAGGCGGCTCCCCTCGGCGCGTCCACAGCTCGATCTCTCGCGTCCACCCTCGATTTCCCGCGTCCACGTCGAGCCCCGGGCGCGCTCGTCCCGCTCCCGGCGAGGTGGTGGTCGTCCAGGAGGACCCCGCGCCCCGGGCCACGCGGCGGCGGACCGGGGAAGGCGTCCAGGTGAGCCCGCCGACGGGTCACCCTCGCTCGCCCGAGCGGCGGTGACCGGCACCGTGCGGCCCCGGTCCGCGCTACGAGGCCGCCCCGGCGTCCTTCCGCGGGGCGGCCGACGTCCGGTAGGGGCAGGCGAGTTGGCGCCGGATCGCCGGCGCGAGCAGATCCTCGGGGCCCTTCAGCGCGTCCGCCAGCTTCCGGTCGGTGGGGAAGACCAGCTCCGCCGCGACGTTGTCCTGCACGATCCGGGCCAGGTTGTCGAGGGCCACGAGGACCGGGTCGGCGGGGAGTTGGGCCGTCGGCAGGTCGATCAGGTGCACGTCCGCCGTCGCGGGGTCCAGGAACCGCTTGACGATGAGCGAGTTCTGGTTCGGCGCGGACGTCGTCCAGATCGACAGCACGACGACGTACAGGCCGGGCCAGTCCGCCTCGCCGACCTCGGCCCGCCACCGCTTCATGAGCCCTTCCACGCCCGCGATCTGCGCCCGGGCCGCGTAGCTGAGGTTGGTGCCGATGGCGTCGTCCAGGCCGCTCGTGAAGTGCTCGAACGACCGCATGTCGAAGGCGCCGCGCCGGACGGACCTCTCGGCGAACTCCACGGCGGCATCGAGGATCTGCGCACTGGACGCCGCCAGCTCCCGTGGCAGGCGCGCGTCGCCGAGCTGCCGCCGGGCGGTGGTCAGGGTGGCGCCGAACTCGCGGAGCGGGCCGACCCAGTCCTTCGTCCGGGGCCCCTTGAACGCCACCATCCGCAGGTCGTGCCGGTCGGGGCGGGGCGCGCCGGGCAGGCCCGGAACCCGGTGGTCCAGATACGGCGCGACGATCGAGTAGATGCCCAGCGGGGCGTGGGCGATCGACTTGGCCAGCGCGAAGAGCGCGGGGACCGGGTGCGCCGACTCCCGCGTCCCGTGGTGGACCAGGGTGTACAGGCCGCCCCGGTCGTCGTTCTGCACGACGATCACCGGGCCGAGCCGCCGGGCCAACTCGGCCCGGAGCGCGTCGTAGTGGCGCTGGGTGGCGGTGTCGACCGCGAGAACCGCGTGCCGGGCGGGCAGTTCCGGCGCCGCCGCGTCCGGTCCGGCCGCGGCCGCGGCGTCGGCGCCGTCGAGGAGTGCCAGGGCGCCGACCGCGGTGGCGGTGCCGAGAAAACTTCTGCGCGTGCTCACCCTCCGTCCATTCCCGCCACTCAATGCGAACATTCCCGTACGAACGCCGCTGCGAGGGTGAAATATGGGTCAAGTCTCAGAAAAGCGGAGGAAACGGAGCCAACGAGGGCATGAAGCCAGCCCGGCCCGGAGTCATCAGAGCGCGCGCCAGCGGGCGCTGGCCCAGGAGAAGCCGCCGAAGGCGACCAGGCCCACGGCAACGAGCACCAGCAGCCACGGGCCCGCGGGCGTCCCGGCGAACGACCTCAGCGTGTCGTCCATGCCCTTGGACTCGCCCGGCCGGTGCTGGACCGCGGCCACCACCGCGAACACGCCGGCCGTCGCGAAGAGGACACCTCGCGCCGCCCCGCCGGACACCCCGAGGAAGTCCACGACGCGACGCTGCCGTACCGACATCTCGCCCATCTTCAGGTGCTTGTGGAACTTGCGCATCACCGCACGGGCGGCGATCCACGCGCCGGCGCAGGCCACCGCGACCCCGGCGACGCCGGCGATCCACTGCCCGCCCGGCCAGTCGAGGACCCGGGCCGTCACGTCGTCGGTCCGCTTGTCGGTCGAGCCGCTCCCGCTCCCCTTGTCGCCCACCGCGTAGGCGAGGACGGAGTACGACACGAACGCGTAGAAGACGCAACGCCCCGCGGCCGCCGCGCGCTTGGCGGGCTTGCCGCCGTCGGGGCCCGCCTGGCCGAAGGCCGCCTCGGAGAGCCGCCACAGCGCCATGCCCGCCAGCCCCGCGCCCAGCAGCCACACCAGCACCTCGCCGAACGGCTCGTGGGCGATCTCCGCGAGCGCGCCGCCCCGGTCGGCCTGCTGCCCGCCCGCGTCGGAGAACGCGACGCGCACCGCCAGCACGCCGACGAGTACGTAGATCACGCCGCGCGCCGCGAAACCGGCGCGCCCGCCCCACTCGACGGCCGTGCCGCCGGCCGTTCTCCCGATGCCGCGCCGGCCGGCCGCTGTCCCTGCTGAAGTGTTCACGCCGTCCGCGTGCCCGCGACCCGGACGTTCAGACCTGCCCATCGCCGGCCGGCCGCTCCGATCGGCGTACCGGAGCGGCCGGCCCGCCGCGGCTGCCGGTGGCGGGCACCTCAGCCGAACGCCTTGCCGGAAAGGTCGTCCCATGCCTCCCACTCGGTGATCCGCCGGGCGTACTCGGCGCGCATCAGCGGGAGCGGCTGGTCACCCAGGAAGACCCGCAGCGGCGGCTCGTCGGCGTCGGCGATCGCCAGGATCGCCGCGGCGGTCGCGTCGGGGTCGCCGCGCCGTGCGGAGGCGCTGACCGGCAGGTTCGCACGGAACTCCGCGTACGCGGGCGAGTGTTCGGCCTGGTCCGCCGAGGCGCCCTGCCAGTCGGTGGCGAAGCCGGCCGGTTCGACCAGGGTCACCTTGACGCCGAACGGCCGGACCTCCATGGCCAGGCTGGACGTCATACCCTCCAGGCCCCACTTGGAGGCGTGGTAGAGCCCGAGGCCGGGCAGCGCGAACACGCCGCCGACCGACGACACCTGGATGATGTGCCCGCTGCCCTGGCCGCGCAGCACGGGCAGCGCGGCCTGCGTCACCCACAACGGGCCGAACAGGTTCGTATCGATCTGGCGCCGCGCCTGCTCCTCGGTCACCTCCTCCACCATGCCGAACAGCCCGTAGCCGGCGTTGTTGACGACCACGTCGAGCGTGCCGAACCGGGCGTGCGCCTGCGCGACGGCGGCGAAGCAGGCGTCGCGGTCGGTGACATCGAGCCGGATGGGGAGCACCGCGTCGCCCCACTTCTCGGTGAGCGGGGCGAGCGTGCCGGTGTCGCGGGCCGTCGCGGCCACCCGGTCGCCGCGCTCCAGCGCCGCCTGCGTCCACACCCGGCCGAAGCCGCGCGAGGCGCCGGTGATGAACCACGTCTTGCCTGTCGTGGTCTTGTCTGTCATGTCGGCCTCCCTGAAGTAACCATCTAGATACTTTTATAGGCAGGGCTTTTCTCATTGTCAATAACTGTCTGGTTATTTACGATGGGGGCATGGCACGGGACCCGGACAGGACCAGGGAGAAGCTGCTGCACGCGGCGGTGGCCGAGTTCGCCGCCCACGGCGAGGCCGGCGCGCGGATCGACCGCATCGCCGAGCACGCGGGCGTCAACAAGCGGATGATCTATGCCTACTTCGGCAACAAGGAGGCGCTGTTCGCCGCCGTCCTGGAGCACTCGCTGGGCCAGCTCGTCGAGACGGTGCCGCTGACCACCGACGACCTGCCGGGCTACGCGGGCCACCTCTTCGACTACCTGATCGACCACCCCGAGCGGCACCGGCTCGCCCTGTGGCGCGTGCTGGAGGGCTCCCGGTCGACCGAGGCGGAGGAGCGTTCCACCGCCGAGAAGCTGTCGGCGCTGCGGGACGCCCGCGCGCATGACAGCGGCCTGGACGCGGCCTCGCTGCTGGTGTTCATCATGGCGCTGGTACGCGCCTGGCCGAGCACCTACGACAAGATGACCCGGCCCTCCTTCGCGGACGCCGCCGCCCAGCGCGCCGCGGTCGTCGAGGCGGTCCGCCGGCTGACCGCGACCTAGGGTCCGCCGCGCGGAGCCCGGCGACCCGCCCCGTACGGACCTCGGCACCCGCCGTACGCGGCAGGCCCCGGTGGCCGCGGGAGCTTCGCATCGCGGCCCCGCAGATCGCGGCCCCGCAGGAGGTCGTCGCCGCGTACGAGGGCGGCGACGAGGCCCAGCAGAATCCGGCCGGCTCCGTGATCCGCGTGAGGTACGCGCCCGCGGTCGATGTCCACCGGGTCACCGTCAAGCAACCCGCCGTGCTGGAGTCGACGTTGGTCGAGACCACCGCCTGCATGGCGGGCGCGCCGCTGACGGAGGCCCTGCACGAGACCGTGCGCACCGTCGGCGTGCCGGAGAAGGCCGCCCGCGCGATGCCGCTGGGCCGCACCCAGGTCGCGCCGGCCAACACCCTCAAGGGCTCCCACCCGTTCTCCGACGCCTGCCTGATCGCCACGGACCACGGCCGGGAGTCGATCGTGCGCGACGACTGGAAGCGGAGATCAGGCGCTGACCCTCGCGCGGACCGCGGGGAGCGGCGGACCCGCCTCGGTACGAGCCGGACGTCTCTTCCGCCGCCTCAAGGGTGCCGGTGGTACACCTTGTTGGCGATACGCCAACCGTCGCCGCCCTGGACCAGCAGGAAGAGGTCGGTGAAGGTGTCCGGGCCGTGCCGGAGCGTCATGGTCGCGGTCGCCACGGTGCCGCGGACCTCGACGGAGTCGATACGGCGCGAGCGGGCCGGCTCGTCCGGCGCCGGCCGGCCGCCGAACAGGGCGCAGTAGTCGTCCAGTCGCCACGACACGAACGCGCCGTCCCGCAGGCCCTCGATGTGCGCGGTGGGCAGGAACGCGTCGCGGAAGTGGCCGGGGTCGCCGGTGGCGTGCCCGCGCTGGTAGGCGCGCAGCGGGGCGAGCACCGCGTCACCGGGGGCGGGCACGGTGGCGGCGAGGGCGATGTCGGCGTCAGAGCCGGCCGGGCAGGCGGCCAACTCGGCCGCGCCGCGCAGCGGGACGTCCGACGCCGCCGCCAGCAGCGCCATGTCCTTGGCGAGCGTGCCGATCGTGAACTCGGCGGCGGCTAGGGCCGGTTGATCGCCGAGAAAAGCTCGCTTGCGGGTGACGAGACCACCGAGGTGCCCGAGTTCGAGGACGTCCAGTGCCTGGGCGCGGGGCACGCCCAGGGCGTCGGCCTGCCGCAGCGACTCGCCCAGCGCGAGCACCGCGCCGGCCAGCGAGCTGTTGGCAACCAGCTTGAGCGCGGCGGCGGTTGCCGCGTCGTCCACCGCCCGCACGGTGCCGAGCGCCGCCAGGACCGGTCGCGCCCGGTCCAGCGCGGGGCCCTCGGCGGCGGCGAGAATCCGCAGCGTCCCCGCGGTGGCGGCCGGCACCGAGCCGAGCACCGGGGCATGGACGTAGGACGGGCCGAACTCCCTTGCCAGCAGCGCTGCTTCGGCGGGGGCGATGGTGCTGGTGTTGAGCACGAGCGTGTCGGGGCGCAGCGACACGCGGACCCGGTCGGCGACCTCGCGGCAGGCCGGGCCGTCGTACAACGCCAGGAGCATCACGTCGGCCTTCGCCACGGCGTCGTTCGGGTCGCCGGTGGTACGGACGGCGCCGGCCGCGCGCCCGGAGCGCGTCCAGCCGACGACGTCCCAGCCCTCTCCGGCCAGCCGTGCGGCGATCGCGGCGCCCATCCGGCCCAGGCCGAGGACCGCGACCGTGTGCGGTGTGGTGGTCATACGTCCAGCCTGGTACATCGCGATGGCTGCGACAAGCGCAGATCTCGCAGGTCAGCTCTGCGTGATGCGCATGGCAGCGGGCATACTGGCGTCATGGATCTGCTGGTGTGGCGGGCGTTCGTGACGGTGTGCCGGCTCGGCTCGCTGTCGGCGGCGGCCGAGGAGCTCGGGCACACCCAGTCGGCGGTCTCCCGGCAGATCGCCGGGCTGGAGCGCCGACTCGGCGTGCCGCTGGTGGAACGCCACGCGCGGGGGGTGCGCCCGACGCCGGCCGGCGAGGTGTTCCGCCGCCACGCCCTGGTCGCGCTCAACGAGGCCGAGCGCGCGGTCCGCGCCGTCCGCGACCTGCGCGACGGGGTGGCCGGCCGGCCGCTGGCCGTCGGTGCGACGCCGTCCCTGGCGGCCGGGGTGGTGCCCGCGGCGATCCGCCGCCTGCTGGACGCGGAAGGCCCCCTCGGCTGGAGCCTGTCGCCCGGGCTGAGCGCGGACCTGCACGACCGGGTGGCCGCCGGCGATCTCGATGTCGCCGTGGTCACCGACGCGCCGCCCGGGCTCCCCGACGATCCGCGGGTCGAGCGGCGGTTCCTCGGGGTGGACGCCATGGTCGTCGTGCTGCCGGCCGGCCATCTCCGCGCCGGGCGCGGCCCCGTACCCGTCGAGGCGCTGGCCGGCGAGACCTGGGTCGAGGACAACGACGGCTCCGCTGCGCTGCTGCGCCGGCACGCCGCCCGCGCCGGCGTCACCGCCCGCATCGACCTGACCGCCGCCGATCTGCCCGGCAAGATCGCCCTGGTGGCGACCGGCCACGCCGTCGCGCTGATCCCCGGGGTGCTGAGGTCCGCGCTCCGGACCGACGTCACGACCGTGGCCCTCGTGGACCCTCCGACCCGTGGCGTCTACGCCCTCGCGCCCCGTCGCGACCCGCACCCGTCCACCGCGGCGCTGCTCGACCGGCTCGCGACGGCCTTCACCCCCGGTGCGCCCTCCGCCCCGCCCGCTCAACGGACTTGAGCCGACCCCGACCGTCCCGCGCCTTCCGGTGCCGCCCGCCGGCGGTGCGCGCGGGCGTCGGCGGTCCGGGCGCCGGGCAGTACGACGGCCCGACCCGAGCGCGGACCCGGACTCGCACCCCGACGCACACGCCGACCCACGCCCCGACCCGCACCCCCGCGCACGGATCGGCGGGCCCCGGGCCCGGGAAGGAACGGGAAGGAACGGGAGGGAACGGGAGGGGCCGTTCGGGCGCTGGTGCCCGGTGCCGGTCGCGGCGGGCCCGGGCATGGGGTAGGAGTGGCCCGAGGGCCCGGACCGGGCCCGGTCGGCATACGGCATACGGCATACGGCACACCGGCGCACGGCACCGGGTACGAGAAGGGCGACCGTCGGATGACGGCAAGGCGCAGGACACTGACGGAGCACGCGGACCGCTTCCTCCCGCAGCGGCGGATCGGGGCCGCGGGCCGGCGCGGGCGGGGCACCGCGGTGGGCGCCGCCGCGGTGGCGGCCGTGCTGCTCGCCGGCTGCTCGTCGGGATCGGGCGGCAGCACGTCCACCCCGTCCGGCGACGCCGGCGCGTCGTCATCGGCGTCACCGTCGGCGAGCGCGTCGGCCCCTGCCGGTACCGCGGGTTCCGCCCCCGCCTCGGCACCCGCGACCGCGACGCCGACCGCGACCGCGGGCGCCGCCTCCGGATCGGCGGCGGTCACCCGCACCGTCGCCAAGAACCTGGACGTGCCGTGGGGCATGGCCGCGCTGCCCGGCGGCGACCTGCTGGTGAACTCGCGCGACACCGGGGTGATCCAGCGGATCGCGGCCGGCACCGGCAAGCGCACCGTGGCCGGCACGGTGCCCGGGGTGGTCTCCACCAAGAGCTCCGCGGGCGAGACCGGCCTGCTCGGGCTGGCGCTCTCCCCGGACTTCGGCGCGAACCAGCTGATCTACGTCTACTTCTCCACGGCGACCGACAACCGCATCGCGAGGCTGACGTACACGCCCTCCGCGACCGCCGGCCACCAGCTCGGCAAGCTCGACGTCATCCTCAAGGGCATCCCCCGCAACATCCACCACGACGGCGGCCGGATCGCCTTCGGCCCGGACGGCTTCCTCTACGCGGGCACCGGCGACGCCGAGAACAAGACCCTGCCGCAGAACAAGTCCTCGCTCGGCGGCAAGATCCTGCGGATGACGCCGGACGGCAAGCCGGCACCGGGCAATCCCTTCGGCCACTCCGTCGTCTACACCCTCGGCCACCGCAACGTGCAGGGCCTGGCCTGGGACCCGTCCGGGAACCTGTGGGCCTCCGAACTCGGCGACAAGAAGGCCGACGAGCTGAACCTGATCAAGGCCGGCCACAACTACGGCTGGCCCGCCACCCAGGGAAAGACCAGCCACCCCGGATACACCTCGCCCGTCGCCCAGTTCGGCACCGAGCAGGACTCCCCCAGCGGCATCGCCTGGGCCGACGGCTGCATCTGGATGGCGGCCCTGAAGGGCGAGCGGCTGTGGCGCATCCCGCTGAACGGCACCAAGCTGGTCGCCGCGCCGCAGAGCAAGCTGGTCGCCACCTACGGCCGGCTGCGCACCGTCCTGGCCTACGACGGCGGGCTGCTGGTGACCACCAGCAACACCGACGGCCGGATCAGTCCGAAGCCGGGTGACGACAAGATCCTGATGGTGAAGGTCAGTTGACGCCCCGTCAGTGCGTAGGGATCAGGCCGGCGCGCTGACCGCGGCGGGTATGCGGCGGTGGACGTCCTGGAGCATGTGCGCCATCGCCATCCGGAAGATCTCGGCCTGGCCGTCGCCGATGAACGAGGTCTGCCCGAAGACCTCCAGGACGACGAGGCCGTGCACCCGCCCCCACGCGTCGACGAAGAGCGCGATCGCGGGCGGCGGCAGCTCGCCCGGCCCTTCGGCCGGCAGGCTCTCCAGGTGTGCCAGGAGTTCGGGTGAGAGCGCTGAGGTGTCGGCCGCCGCGAGTTGCTCCCTGCTGAACCCGTCGAACAGCTCGCGCTGGAAGATGCCGGCTATCCGGCGCATCGCCTTGGTGGTGGCGCCCTCGGCGGGGGCCGCATAGCCGCGCAGCGGCGTGCCGAAGAGGAGTTGGAACCGCTCGGGGTGGGCCATGGCCCAGCGGCGGTAGCCCTCGGTCGCGGCCACCAGGCGCGGCACGTCCGAGGAGTCCGGCACGCCGTCGAGGGCGGCCTGCAGCGCGTCGGCCAGGTCTTCGTACTCCTTGGCGACCAGCGACGTGACGAGGGCTTCCCGCTTCGGGAAGTAGTGGTAGAGGGCCTGCACGGTCATGCCGAGGCTGCGGGCGACCGCCCGCAGGGACAGCGCCGCGGGGCCATCCTCGGCGATCTGGCGCTCGGCGGCCTCCAGGATCTCCCGGACGGCGGCGGCCCGGCGCCGCTCGCGCAGGGTGGGCGGGGCCGTGGCGTGCTCTTCTGCGGGCATGGAGCCACCGTACGGCCTGCGCCTTCTGGCGGTCTTCAGGAATTCGAACACTGTCAGGTAAATCTCACACTGCCAACTCCCGCTCCGTCTCACTAACGTCGTTGCCGCGACGAAGAGCGCGGTGCCGGTGCCGGTGGCGCGCCAGGTTCCGACGCGCGCCCAGCCGCCGTCGAGCGCCGCGTGGTTCCCCCCTGCCTCCCGGCCGCCGCCACGTCGCCTTCACCGCAAGCGCAAGGACAAAGAGGAGATCCCGCGTGTTCCAACGCATAGCCGAACTGGCGATCCGCCGGTCCCGGCTGGTACTCATCGTCGCTGTCGTGGCAACGGCCCTCATGGGTGCCGCGGGCAGCGGCGCGTTCACCAAGCTGTTGGGCGGTGGATTCGACGACCCCTCCTCCCAGTCGACCCGGGCGAGCAACGTCATCGACCGGAAGTTCGGCGGTGAGACGAACCTGGTGCTGCTGGTCCGGGCCGGCGGCGGCCGCATCGACACCCCGGCCGCGGAGCGCAGCGGCCGCGCGCTGGAGGCCGACCTCAAGCACGAGAGCACCCTGGCGAACGTCGTCTCGTTCTGGGACACGCACAGCGCCCGACTCCGTTCGCGGGACGGCCGCGAGGCCATGGTGCTCGCCCACGTCAAGGGCGACGAGACCCAGCAGAAGAAGAGCGCCGAGCACCTCATCGACACCTACAGCGGCACTTACGGGCACACGCTCACCGTCAAGGCCGGCGGCGGCGCCGCGGTGAACTCCGACATGTCCAAGCAGGTGGTGAGCGATCTCTTCCTGGCCGAGAGCATCGCCATCCCGCTGACCCTCGTGCTGCTCCTGTTCGTCTTCGGCAGCGTGGTCGCCGCGCTGCTGCCGCTGGCGATCGCCACCATCGCCGTGCTGGGCTCGTTCGCCCTGCTCTCCCTGCTCGGCAGCCTCACCAGCGTGGCCGACACCGCGACCAACCTCACCACGGCCCTCGGCCTGGGACTGGGCATCGACTACGCCCTGCTGATGATCAGCCGCTTCCGGGAGCAGCTCGCGACCGGGGCGAGCGTGGACGACGCGGTCCGGCGCACCGTACACACCGCGGGCCGCACCGTCGCGTTCTCCTCCGCGACCGTGGCCGCCGCGCTGGCCGCGCTGCTGGTCTTCCCGCAGTACTTCCTGCGCTCGTTCGGCTACGCCGGGGTCGGGGTCGTCGCCATCGCGGCCCTCAGCGCCCTGTTCGTGCTGCCGCCGCTGCTCGCCGTCCTGGGCCACCGGGTCAACAGCGGGCGGCTGCCGTGGCTGAAGTCCGAGCGCTCCGGCGTGCGGGAATCCGCGTGGGGTCGGCTGGCGCGCACCGTCATGCGGCGGCCCGCGCTCACCGCGCTGCCCGTGCTCGCGGTCCTGCTGGTGGCGGCGAGCCCCCTGCTGGGGATCACCTTCGGCACTCCGGACGAGCGCGTGCTGCCCACGAACGCCGAGAGCCGCCAGGTGTCCGCGGCGCTACAGAAGAACTTCGACGGCAACGACGACACGGCCTTGCAGATCGTCATCGACCAGCGGGTGGGCGAGGGCCCGTTGGGCGCGTACGCGACGGAGCTGTCCCGTCTCAAGGGCGTGGAGCGCGTCGAGACCAGCACCGCGACCTACGCCGGCGGGCAACGCTCGGCGGCCGACCCCGGCAGCGCCGGCCTCGGCCGGCCGGACGCCCAACGGATCAGCGTGGTCAGCTCGTTGACGCCGAGGTCGGACGACGCGCAGGACCTCGTCCGCGAGGTGCGGGCGCTGGCTCCGCCGCCCGGCGCGCACCCGCTGGTGGGCGGGCAGGACGCCGAACTGGTCGACGCCAAGCACTCCATCAGCAGCCACCTCCCGCTCGCCATCGGCCTGGTCGCCCTCACCACCTTCGTGCTGCTCTTCCTGTTCACCGGCAGCGTGGTGCAGCCGCTGCGCGCCCTGGTGCTCAATGTGATCACCCTGGGAACGACCCTCGGCGCCATGACGTGGATCTTCCAGAGCGGCCACCTGTCGGGCCTGTTCGGCTTCACCGCGCAGCCGATGGAGGTGTCGATGACGGTGCTGATGTTCTGCATCGTCTTCGGCCTGTCGATGGACTACGAGGTGTTCGTCACCAGCCGGATCAAGGAACTCCACGACCAGGGCGAGGACACCGGGTCCGCCGTCGCCAACGGCCTGGGGCACACCGGCCGCATCGTCACTGCGGCCGCCTGCCTGCTCGCGGTCAGCTTCTTCGCCTTCGGCACGGCCAAGGTCAGCTTCATGCAGATGTTCGGCCTCGGCAGCGGACTGGCCATCCTCATCGACGCGATCGCCGTCCGCGGGGTCCTGGTCCCGGCCGCGATGCGGCTGCTGGGCCGCTCGGCCTGGTACGCGCCCGGGTTCCTGCGCACGCTGCACGGACGGATCGGCCTCAGCGAGGGCGGGCCCGAACCCGTCGCCGCCGCACCCGAGTTGCCCCAGGTGAAGGACACCTCGGCAGTCTGACGGCCGGCCCGGACCCGCACGTGGGGCGCCTGACCTGGCGGTTGCCGGGGCGGGCGCCCCTCGGGCGTGCGACGGGCGCCGTCATCGCGGCAGGCCGGCGAGGAGCCGCTCGGTCATCTCGTGCAGGCGGGCGGCGTCCGCCGGGTCGAACGCCTGCCCGTCGGTGGGGACTTGGCGGCCCTCCAGTACGGCGGTGAGGCGGGCGGGCGGCTCGTCGAGGAACGGCTGGATCTGCGCGAGGGCCTCGGTGACGGGCTTGCCGGTCGCCTTCAGCCGGTCGACGGCGGCCGCGGTGGCCGGGTCGTACTCCCCCGCGAAGCTGGTGGACACCACCCCGGGGTGGTTGAGGACGTAGTGCACGGGGGTGTCGGCGTGCAGCCGGGCGAAGTGGACGCCGAGCAGGTCGCAGAGGGCGCCGCCGTGGCCGAGGGCGCCGGTGCCCGGGTAGCCGTGGCGCAGTTGCAGGTCGTTCCAGCGGACCGGGCCGGCCTGGCCGGAGCCGCCGAAGTTGAGCACGACGGCTCGCTCGGCACGGCTGAGCGGTGCGATCAGCCCGTGGCTGAGCAGGTGGCGGCTGAGGTAGTACAGCGCGAAGTTGCTCTCCAGCCCGTCCGGGGTCTCCGCCCGGGTCGAGCGGTGGAAGCGCGCGCCCAGCACCAGCAGGTCGACGGCCGGGTAGCCGCGGGTGATCTCGGCGATGACGCGGTGGTTCTCCGCCACCCGGCTCAGGTCGGCCCGGAGGAACCGTGCCCGGTCGCCGGCGCCGCTCCGCTCGGCGGCGGCCAGGAACGCCTCGCCCTTCTCGGCGCTGGTGCCGACGATCAGCACGTCGTGGCCGCGCTCCAGGTAGCGGTCGGCCAGCGCGCGGCCGATGCCGTCGGTGCCGCCGGTGATGACGGTGGTCCCCATGGTCTCCCCCAGGCTCTCTTCAACTAGTTTGATCAATCAAAGCAGATTGCCGGGAGGCGGGCAACGCGCTTGCGGGGGTGGGGACTTCGGCACACCTCGGGGACGCGGGGCGAACTTCCCTGGCGGCGGGGGCCGTCGGGTGCGGGTGCGGGTCCGTGTGCGGGTGCAGGGAGACTCGGGCGCGCTCGGGGCGGGGGGCCGGGGGCCGGGGGCCGGGGGAGGTCGGCGCGGGGGCCAACGCGGCGGTCAGTCGAGCGACTTGACGTAGCCCGCCTCGACCATGCCCGCGAGCATGTGGTCCTGGACCTGGATCAGGGTGTCGGCGGCCCGGCCGAGCTCGTCCGGCACCGCCTCGGTGAAGACGGTGGCGAGCAGTTCGCAGCGTGCGGCCCGGACCCGCGCGAGGGCCTCGCGGCCGCGTTCGGTGATCGCGATGACCCCGGAGCGGCCGTCGGACGGGTCCCGGAGCCGGCTGACCAGCGCGTCGGCCTTCAGCTGGCGAAGCTGGAGGGAGACCGTCGAGATGTCGATCCGCAGGCACTCCGCGATGTCCGACACCCGCATCGCGCCGGCGACGTCGAAGTGCTCCAGCAGCCGCAGCGCGCTCGCCGGGATGTCGCACCCCGACCGGCGGGCCACCTCGGCCCGGATGTACTTGCTCTCGCTCCACCGCATCAGCGCCGACAGCGCCACTTCCAGGCGGGCCAACTCCGGCGCGGCGGAAGGATTCCTCGGTGCGCCCGCGGACACCGGCGTGGATGGGGCCATTGCTCCAGGCTACAAGGGCGGCGCTTCCCGCGGGGCGGCGCTCCGGCAACGATCGGCGCCGCGCGCCAGGCTCGTGTCAGGCGCGTGTCAGTCGGCAATGCGGGCGTCCGTGCGAGCCTCGACGGGCCTCCCGGGCCGACCGAACCGACCGGGCGCCGGTCGCGCCCCGCGGGCCGACGCACCTGCCGCTACAGGGGCGACGGCGCCGGCCTCGCGGGACCGTGTGGAGCCGCCGACGACGCCCTTACGGACGGGCCACGGCCGTACGCACCCGGCGCCACGCGAAGGCCGGCCGGTGTCACCGGGGCGGCCAGGGACAGCGCGGCCATCAGCGGCAACGTCGGCCCGAGCAGCACCGGTCCGAGCGGCACCGGCAGCACCGACAGCGGCAGCACGGCCACCGCCGCCACGAGGCCGAGGGTGCGCCGCGGCGAGCCGAACGCGAAGACCGCCGCCGCCTGGTGCAACTCCCTTCGCTTCGCGTCCGGTTGGAGCGTCGTCGTCACCGCGAGGGCGACGGCGTAGACCGCCGCCGCGGCGAGCAGGACGGCCTGCACGGGCAGCAGCGCCAGCGCGGGACCGCTCCGCCCCACCAGGAACACGGTGTTGGAGACGCAGAGCAGCAACACCGCC
Source organism: Streptomyces sp. NPDC087270 (assembly GCF_044744625.1). Lineage (NCBI taxonomy): Bacteria > Bacillati > Actinomycetota > Actinomycetes > Kitasatosporales > Streptomycetaceae > Streptomyces > Streptomyces sp. NPDC087270. The sequence continues at coordinate 67,866 of NZ_JBIUYR010000020.1, read as the reverse complement.
GTGCCGACGAGCGCTTCGCCCCGCAGCCGCCGCCACTGCGCCGGGAAGGCCCGCAGCGTCGCGGTGAAGCAGCGGCCCGAGCCGTCGGTGCGCCAGCTCTGCAGCGCGGTGGCGGCCGCCGCCAGGGCCGGCAGCCAGGTGACGACGCCGAGCGCGAGCACGCAGAACGCGGCTCCGGCCAGGGCCGGGTAGGCGACGAACTCCGCGGCGCGCAGCGCCTTGCGTTCCCAGCCGTCCATGAGTGTGCTCCTGCCGATCGGTGTGCCGTGGATGTGCGGTGGAGGGAGGTGAGGGGTCGGAGGTGGTGGGCCGGAGGTGGCGGCCGGCGCCGGCTCGCGGTCAGCTCAGGATCGCGGTGACCGGCTCGCCGGACGCCAGGAGTCGCTGCCCTCCTCGGTGCACCGTGCGCGCCCCGACCACCGCGGTGCGGCCGCCCGACATGACGACGGCGGCCGCGTCCGCCCGTACACCGCCCGCGTCGATCCGCCGGGTGAGCGGGGCGAGCAGCACCGTTTCGGCGTCCTCGCCCCGGCCGACCCGGACACCCCAGCCCTCGGCCGTATCGAGCGCCACTGCGGCCGCCGGTGTGGCGTCGAAGGCGTCGGCGCACTCGATGACCGTCAACAGCGCTGTCTCCCGGGCGGGTTCGGTGGTCAGGTGCAGGGTCTGGAGGGTCTTCTCGATCCGCAGACTCGGCGTGCTGGACGTGGGGTTCGCCTCGATCGGAGTCGCGAAGCGCGTGGCGCGCACCGTCCGCGGGGCCAGCCGGGTCAGCCGCGCCTGGGCCGGGCCCGACGCCAACAGCCAGCTCTCGCCGTCGAGTTCCTCGGCCGGCCAGTCGGAGTGCAGCACGAACGTCCACTCCCGGGGCTGCCCGGCCGCGAGCAGGTCGAGCACGACGACCCGGCCGCGCGGGGTCACCACGAGCGTGCGGTCCAGCCGGGTCACGCCGAGTTCGGCGGGGAACATGCAGGCCGTCTCGCTGGTGGCGTGCGCGAACCCGCCCTCGGCGAGCACGTCCCGCACCCGCGGCCGCCGCTCGTAGGGGATGTCGCGGTAGACGTGGTAGCGGTCCTCGTCGGCCCAGCCCTGTCCGTCGACCAGCACCAGGTTGTGGTGCGCGGCGCGCTTGCGGTTGCTGTAGCCCTCGTCCACCGCGAGGAAGGCGCCGCGCGAGGCGATGACGAACGCGCCCGCGTCGGGGTGGTGGTGTCCCGCGCTGGCGGCCTCCCAGCCGGTCGCGCGCCGCAGCCGCTCGCCCTCCTCCCACGCGTGGTGGCCCCCGCCGGGTGCCGCCTTGAAACTGACGACGGTGGCCGGGGCGTCCCAGCCGGTGCGGGCGGTGATCTGCCCGAGGTCCGGGAAGTACGCGGTGGCCGGTGTCTCCCCGCCCGGGGCGCGGGTGGGTATCCGCGGGTCGTACCAGAGCAGTTCGAGGTACGCCTCGGGCATCACGCCGGGCCGGACCCCCGACGCGTACGCCTCGCGCCAGAAGTGCCGTTCGGCGACGAGGGAGCCGAGCCACTGGGCGGTGGGGTCGGCGTACGCGGCGGCGAGCCGGTAGTACAGGGCGACGCTGTGGCCGCTGCGACGGTCGTGGCAGTCGCCGTGGTCGATGTTCTCCTCGAAGGTGCCGCCGGCCGACTGGTGCAGCCGCCAGTTCGTGGTGTTGCGCAGGAAGTCGCACGTCTTGAACAGGTCGGCGCCCTCGACCCGTTGGACGAGGTCGGCGTGGATCGCCAGCCAGGGCACGCCGTAGCGCCAGTAGACGACGCCCTCGGAGTCGGAGCCGTCGCGGGCGAGATGGGCCAGCACCGTCTCCAGGTTGGCGCGGGCCGCGTCGGACCACTCGGGGCGGCCGAGCGCGTAACCGGCCGTGGCCAGCCCGGTCCAGCAGATCCAGTTGTGGTTCTGCCAGTAGGCGTCCGTCCACCACGTGCCCTTGTTCTGCTGGACGTACGCCCAAAGCCGCTCACCCTGGAGGGTCAGCTTCTCCCGCAACTCCGCGCGCCGGTCCGGTTCCAGGTCCTCGCCCAGCCAGGAGTACGCCAGCGACAGCCCGTGCAGCAGCCAGCCGGCGTCGAGGTCGTGGTCGGGCATGCTGGCCTTGCCCCAGTGCGGGTAGGCCACGCACGCGGAGATCCAGCGCCGGCACTCGTCGAGGTAGCCGCGCCGGCCGGTGAGGCGGTAGGCGAGCGCGAGGTTCGCGGCCGCGGGGCCGAAGTACGTGATGCTGGCGGTGGGATGCTCGGCTGGCGGCGTCTGGCCGCGGTACCAGTCGCACTGCTCGTACAGCCTGCGCCACTGCGCGGCCCGCACGGTGCGCAGTTCGGCCCGCAGCGTCTCCAACTCGCCGTCGAGTAGTAGCACTTCGGCTCACTCTCCCAGGTCGTGGTGGTCGGTGGTGCCGTCGAGGAGTTCGACGGCGAGCAGCGAACCGTCCAGCCGCATGGCGCGGACCGGGGACAGCCCGCGGCAGTAGGCCGAGGCGAAGACGACGCGGCGGCCGTGCGCGGACCAGTCGGCGCCCTGCCGGACGGCCGCCGGGTCGTCGGCCGGTCCCGGGTGCGGCCGGACCGCGAACTCCGCCTGCACCGAGGCGACATGGCTGCCGGTGAGGACCGGGCCCGCCTCGTCGCCCCAGACGGTGCGGACCACGCCGTCCGGGCCGCGCACCGCGTCGAACTCCACCGCCGGGCGCAGGTGCGCGGTGAGCGTGCGCTCGCGGTCGGCCTCGACGGTCAGCACGTCGAGCAGGTAGCCCGCGGCCGCGGTGACCGTGCGGGTGGCGGTCACCCCGTCGTACGCCTGCGCGCACACGCCGTGCGCGGCGCGCTCGTCCGCCCGGTCCAGCCGCGCGTCCACCTGCCGCTGGTCCGCGCCGTCCACGCTGAAGGCCGGGTGCGCGGCGGTCGAGGCGTAGTACGCCCGGAAAGCGCGGTGCGCGTACGGCACCTGGCCGGGGTCCGGCTGCCACGCCACGCCGTCCGGGCCGTACAGGTACAGCGCGAGCTTGTCCTGGTGGCCGTGGCCGCCGCCGTGCGGGCCGGCGTCCAGGACGGCGTGCACGCCGCCGCCCCTGACCACCGCGAATCCGGCGTCGGGGAAGGACCGGCGCGGCCGGGAGTACGGCCACGGCAGCGCGGGGCCGTCGAACCAGCCCTCGACGTCCGGCGCGGGCGCCGCGGACCGGGACCGGACCCGGTCCAGGACCTCGGCCAGCGGTTCGCCGGTGAACAACTGGTGCACCAGCAGGCACACTTCGTGCAGCTCGGCCAGGGCCTCGGCTCGCCGGTAGGGCCCGTCGTGCAGCTCCGGCAGGTCGCCGTCGGGCGCGGCGGTCCCGGCCAGCGCGGCGGCCATCGCCGCGAGCCGCTCCCGGTCGTCCGGCGCGATCCGGGCCGGGTCGCAGCCGCGCAGCGACAGCAGGTAGGCCCGCAGCACGAACAGGTGGTAGTAGGTGCTGCCTTCCCACTCCCATCCGTCGGGGTGGGTGGCCAGTCCCGGGTGGCCGCGCAGGTCGCCGTCGCGGCGGCCGCGGCAGACCACGGCGGCGGCGTTCAGCCACGCGGTGTAGTTGGAGCGCTCGTCGCCACGGGCCACCAGCCGCTCGCGGGCCGCCTCCGCGGAGTGCGCGAGCGCGGCGAGCAGGCGTGCCACGGCCGCGCCGCCGGTGCTGGTACCGGTGCCGGTGCCGGTGCCGGTGCCGGTGCCGGTGCCGGTGCCGGTGCCGGTGCCCTCGCCGCGCTCGGCGAGGCTCCAGGCCGCGTGCCCGATGTTCACCGCCCAGATCGCCTCGGTCAGCGCCTGCTGGAAGAGCCGGCCGCGCAGCATCCAGTCGGGCGCACCGCTGTGCTCCCCCGGCCTGGTCAACTCCGCGTACAGGGCCGCGTACCGCTCCAGTCCCCGGGCCGCGCTCACCCGATCCGCGGCATCCTCGGACGCGGCCAGGTGCCGCAGCCGCAGCGCGCACACCTGATGGGCGAGCACCGTCCAGGCCCCGCGCACCTCAGCGGTGTCCACCCGGCAGCCATGCGGACACACCGCTCCACCCGCCGGAAACCTCCCACCGAGCAGATCCCCATGCCCGAGCTCCGTACCGTGCACGGGACACACGTAGGCATGCCACCACCCACCCCGCTCTCCCGGCGGAACGACCACGTACCCGCGCTCCCCCGGCGGGGCAACCGGGTGTCCGTGCTCCGCGGCCGGGTTCACCGGGTCCGCCGGGATGTCCGGGTTACCTGTCTCCCCCGCCGGGTTCACCGGGTGGCCGTGCTCCCCTGCCGGGGTCACCAGGTGCCCGCGCTCTCCCGCCGGGGTGACCGGGTTTCCGCTTTCCCCTGCCCGGATGACCGGGTGGCTGTGCCTCCCCGCCGGGTTCACCGGGTCCGCCGGGATGACCGGATTACCCGTCTCCCCCGCCGGGGTCACCAGGTGTCCGCCCTGCCCTGTCGGGACGACCGGGTGTCCGTGCTCTCCCGCCGGGCTGACCGGGTTTCCGCTCTCCCCTGCCCGGATGACCGGGTGGCTGTGCTCCCCCGCCGGGTTCACCGGGTTCACCGGGTCCGCCGGGTCCGCCGGGGTCACCCGGTGCCCGCCCTTCCCCGCCGGGATGACCGAACTTCCGCGCTCCCCCGGCGGGGCCGCCAGGCGTTCGGCCTTCCCGTCGATGCCCCCGGTGCCGCCGGTCATGTCGGTCGCGCCCATGCCCTCAGCCCCGTCCCTCGCACTGGCCTCACCGGCCGTGCTCGCTGTGTCGGTTCCACCGCTGCCGCCGATCCTGCCGGTTCCGCCCATCCCCTCGGCTCCGCCGGTCGTGCCGCTCTCACCGGCCCCGCCGATACCGCCGACCTCGGCGAGCAGGCCCGGTACGCCCACACCCTCGGCCCCGCCGCTCGCGCTGCTCTCACCGACCCCGATCACCCCGCCCGTGTCGCCAGTCCTGTCGGCTCCGCCCGAACCGTCCGCCCCGCCGGCCGTGCCGGCCGCACCGGGCGCACCGGCCGTGGCGGCACGGCCGGTGCCACCGACCGCACCGGCCGTGCCCCGCGCGGACGCGCTCATCGCGGCCACGCGCCGCCGCCGATGTCGAAGGTCGCCCCGGTGAGGTAACCCGCCTCGTCCGAGGCGAGGTAGACGGCCGCGCCGGCGACGTCGTCCGGGACGCCGCCGCGGCCGATCGGCAGGCCGCCGACGATCTTCTCCTGGACCTGCGGGGCCGTGAAGGTGCCGTGGAAGGCGGTGTCGCCGATGAAGCCGGGGGCGAGGGAGTTCGCGGTGATGCCGTCCTGGCCGAACTCCTTGGCCAGGCCCTTGGTGAACCCGACGACGCCGGCCTTCGCCGCGGCGTAGGCCGCCGCACCCGGTCCGCCGCCGTCGTGCGCGGCCTGGGAGGCCATCGTGATGATCCGGCCGCGGCGGCCGGCTTCCCGCAGATACGGCACGGCGGCGCGCACGGTCCGGTAGGTGGCCGTCAGGTTGACGTCGATGACGGCGTGGAAGTGGTCCTCGGTCATCTCGGCGACCGGCACCCGCGCCACGAGGTGGCCGGCGTTGGTCACCACGATGTCGAGGCCGCCGAGGAAGCCGGCCGCCGCGTCGACGAGCGAGGTGACCTCGGCGCCGTCGGTGACGTCGGCGTGCAGCGCCGTGGCCTTGCGGCCGAGTCCGGCGATCTCGGCGGCGACCTGTTCGGCGCCTTCGGCACTGCGGCCGTAGTGGACGGCGACGTCCGCGCCGGCGGCGGCCAGGCCGCGGGCGACGGCGGCGCCGATCCCGTGGCCGGCCCCGGTGACGAGGGCGCGGCGCCCGGTGAGATCGAACGGCATGGGGGTGCCTCCTGGTGTGCGGTGGGTGAACTGCGAGGGGTAAGTACGAGGAAAGAGAGGAAGGGCGGTGAACGGGCCTCGCGGCGCGGTCACTTGATGCCGGAGTTGGCGAAGCCCTGCACGAAGTAGCGCTGGGTGAAGAGGAAGAGGACGACCATCGGCACGGTGGCCATCGTGGTGCCGGCCATCAGGTAGGCCCACGCGTTCTGGTCGGACTGCTGGAAGCTGGACAGCCCCACCTGCAACACCCGCTTGTCGGGGCTGCTGGTGACGATCAGCGGCCACAGGAAGTTGTTCCAGCTCGACTCGAAGGTCAGCAGCGCCACCGTCGCGATGGCCGGCTTCACCTGCGGCGTCATCACCCTGGCGTAGATGCCGAACTCGCCGAGCCCGTCGATCCGGGCCGCCTCCTCCAGTTCGCGCGGCAGCGACAGGTAGAACTGCCGGAACAGGAAGATGGCGAACGGGGTGAGCGCCCCGGGGACGATCAGCCCCCACCACGAGTCGAGCCAGCCGTGCCCGCCGCGGCCGAGGTAGTCGTTGCCGCCGAAGAAGGGCATGCCCTTCGCGATCAGGTACTGCGGCACGACCTTGGTGTAGGTGGGGATCATCATCATGGCGAGGATCGCCATGAACAGCGGTGTCCGGCCGCGGAACGGCACCCGGGCGAGGGCATACCCGGCCATCGAGGCGAGCAGCAGGTTCAGCCCCGTGTGGCTGACCGCGATCACCAGGCTGTTCAGGGAGTACGTGCCGAACGGCGCGTAACTCAGTGCCGTCGAGTAGTTCGACCACCGCCAGTGCTGCGGGAGCAGGTGCGGCGGATAGGACGCGAGGTCCGCCTCGGTCTTCACCGAGGTGAGGACCATCCACACGAACGGGGCGATCATCGCCAGGGAGACCAGCAGCAGCACCAGGTGCAGTGCCGCCCTGCGCAGCCGCCGTGCGAGCAGCGGGTCGAGGGACCGTATCCGGCCCCGGATCGGCTCAGCGGACATCGTCCTCCCTCCCCGTCACTCGCCGGCTGATCAGCATGAGCACCAGCAGGAAGGCGAAGAGCACCACGCTCATCGCGCACGCCTGGCCCATCTGGAACTCCTTGAACGCCTTGGTGTAGATCTCGTACGTCATCACGGTCGTGGAGTTGGCCGGCCCGCCGTCCGGCGTCAGCACGTAGAGCTGGTCGAACGCCTGGAAGGAGTCGATGATCGACACCACCAGCACGAAGAAGGTCGCGGGTTTGAGCAGCGGCAGCGTGATCGACCAGAAGGTGCGGGCCTTGGAGGCACCGTCGAGCGCGGCCGCCTCGTACACGTCCTGCGGCATCGCCTGGAGCGCGGCCAGGTAGATGAGCATCTTGATGCCGACGCCCTTCCAGATCGACACCATGATCACGGCGAACAGCGCCCAGCTCGGGTCCCCGAGCCACACCGGGCCTTTCACGCCGAACCAGCCCAGCGCCGTGTTGAAGATGCCGATCCGCGGCTCGAACATCCACATCCACACCAGCGCGATCGCCACCGTGGCGGTGATGTGCGGCATGAAGATCGCCGCCCGGTACCAGGCGCGCCCGCGGATCTTGTTGTTGAGCAGGACCGCGAGCACGACCGCGATGGCCATCGCCACCGGCACGGTGAAGAAGGTGAAGACCACGGTGTGCCAGATCGAGGCGTTCCAGGTGCTGTCGGAGAAGATCGCCCGGAAGTTGTCCAGGCCGGTGAACGTGGCGGTGCCGGCGAGGATGTCGTAGTTCATGAACGCGAGCACGAACGTGGCGGCCACGGGTACGCCGATCCACCACACGAGGTGGATGGTGGCCGGGGTGAGCATGAGCAGCGCGACCCGGCGGCGGTCCCGCCCGAACTTCGGCCGCCGGCCGCCGCCGTGCCGCCGTGTCGACGGGAGCGGGAAGCCGCGCGGCGGGGGTGGGCCGCCGCGGGGGTGCGGGGCCTGCGCGGTGGGCGCGGCCATCAGGCGTCCTTGGCCATGATCGCCCGGGCCTTCTCGGCCAGCCCCTGGAGCGCCTTGGCCGGGGTGGTCCGGCCGAGCAGCGCGCTCTCCAGCGCGGGCTTGAACTCGTCGCGGATCTCCAGCCAGGACGGCACGCCGCCCTCGGAGAAGGCGTGGTCGAGGTTCTGCATGGCGAAGCCGACGAGCTTGTCGTCCTTGACGTACGCGGAGTCGGCGGCGCTGTTGACGGCGGGGAGGTTGCCGCGCTGCTGCGCGGCCTGCGGGGAGACCTGCGCGCTGGAGAGGAACTCGACCAGCTTCTTCGCCTCCTCGCGGTGGCTGGAGCGTGCCGCGACGGTGGCCAGGGTGCCGCCCTGGAACATCGCCGGGCGGGCCTGGTTGAGGGTGAACCCGGCGACCTTGTCCTCCTTGATCAGGTCGGGCGCGGCCGCCTCCATCTGCCGCCACAGGTCGTTGTGGCCGACCGCCATCGCGGCCCGGCCCTGGGTGAGCGGAGCGGCGACCGCGCTCGTGCTGGAGAAGCCGTAGTCCTCGATCCTGTCGTTGCGGACGACGTCCACCATCCACTGGAGCGCGTCGATCGCCTCCGGGGAGTCGAAGGCGGGCTTGCCGTCCTTGAACAGGTCGGCGCCGAAGGCCCACATCAGCGGCAGGAAGGTCTGCCGGATGTCGTTGCTGAGGATGTCCACCCCGGCCCGTTGCAGGGTGCCGCCCTTACGGACCGTCAACTCCTTTGCCATGTCCTTGAGTTCGGTGAGATCCTTCGGCGGCGCGGTGATGCCGGCCGCCGCCAGGATGTCCTTGCGGTAGATGCCGAGCCGGGTGTCGAGGACGACCGGCCGCGCGTAGGTCCTGCCGTCGTAGACGCCCGCCTCGACCACCCGGGAGTTGTAGACCTTGCCCAGTTCGGCCGCGCTGGTCTCCAGGTCGGCGAGCACCCCCTTCTTGGCGAAGGGCGGTATCCAGCCGACCCCGATCAGCATCACGTCGTACGGCATGCCGCCGACGATCGAGGTGGTGAGCTTCTCGTTGAGCTTGCTGTAACTGGTGTAGTCCGGTTGGACCGTGACCCCCGGGTTGGTCTTCCGGAAGTCGGCGATCAGCGACTCCAGCAGCTTCTGGCCGTCGGAGCGGTCGAAGATCGGGGTGATCATCCGGAGCGTGCCGCCGCCTCCGCCGCCGCCCGACGAGTTCGGCGCCGGACCGCCGCACGCGGCGAGCGCGGCGCCGGCCACCGCTGCCGTACCGAGGCCGAGGAAGTGTCTGCGGGACAGTGCTGCTGAGCGTGTTGGAGGCATGACTGAACTCCCGTCGGCGAGCAGGTTCGCCGTGGTAGAAGACTCGCTTGGTCTTGCGCTGACGCCAGTGCATCGATTTACTTGGCTGCGTTGCAGAGCAGACTAGAAATGTCACCAGAGAGTGTCAACATGTGTGAAACACATTGGTTATCAGCGCGAGTGAGGGTGGGGCCTTGAGTGGTGTGACGATCTACCAGGTGGCGGCGGAAGCGGGCGTCTCGCCGAGCACCGTCTCGAACCTCCTCAACGGGCGGCACGCCAAGATGCAGCCGGAGACCCGGGAGCGGGTGGAGTCCGCGATACGGAAGCTCGGCTACCGCCCGAACCGGGCCGCGCGGCAACTGCGCACCGGGCGGGTGCAGACGGTCGGCCTGATCGTGCCGTCGGTGGCCAACCCCTTCTGGGGGACCTTCGCCCGGCACTTCGAGGCGGCGGCGCTCGCCGACGGGTTCTACGTGCTGCTCTGCAACAGCGAGCGCGATCCGGTCCGCGAGCGCGGCTACGTCGAGGAGTTGTGGGACGACGGCATCGGCGGGGTGGTGCTCTGCTCCTCGCTGCCCTCGCTCGACCACCTGCGCCCGGTCGTCGAACGCGGCCTGGCGCTGGTCGCGTTCGACCGCACCGCGCAGCCGGGCGACCCGTCGACCGTGGTGAACGTCGGCACCGACAACGTGCTCGGCGCGCAGATGTCCGGCAGCCATCTGATCGAACTCGGCCACCGCCGCTTCGGGTTCGTCTCCGGCTCCATCGGCAGCGTCAACCGCTCCGAGCGGTACCGCGGTTTCCGGCAGGCGCTGGAGGCGGCCGGGCTGCCGGAGGACGCCATCACCGTCTCCTCGGCCGCCGCCACCGCGAACTTCGACGACCGCGACTCCGCGGAGATGGGCCGTACCGCGGCCCGCGAACTCCTGGACGGGGAGCATCCGCCCACCGCGATCGTCGCCATCAACGACGTCTGCGCGCTGGGCGTCTGCGCGGGGGTGCGCGACGCGGGCCTCGAAGTCGGCCGGGACGTCTCGGTCGTGGGGTACGACGACATCATGCTGGCGCAGATGGCCATGCCCGGGCTGACCACGGTCCGCCAGCCGATCGCCGAGATGGCCACGGGCGCCTTCGCGAAGCTGCGCGAGCAGACCGAGGCCGAGACGGCCACCGCCGGCCACTCGGTGCTGCACCGGCCCGAACTCGTCGTCCGCGGCTCGACCGGCCCGGCCCCCGCGCCACGGACCTGACGGCGGGGCGCGGGTCCTGACGGCGAGGCCCTGACGGCGGGGGCGGCCGGGCGCCCCACCGGAAGGCGGCGCCACCGGTGCGCCGTGCGCCGCCGGGTCGAAGGGCCGTCACCCGCCGGTCGGAGGGCCGTCACCCGCCGGTCGAAGCCGCCATGACCGCGCGGGTGACAGCCTCGACCGCGGGGGTGGGGCGGCCGGGAAGGCGGGCCAGCAGCACCCGGCGGATCTCGGGCGGCGCGCCCTCGACGCGCAGCAGGATCACACCCGGGGGCAGCGCCGCCGAGGACCGGGAGGGCACCGTCGTCACGCCGAACCCCCGTGCGACGAGCCGGAGTTTGGTCAGCCAGTCGGCCGCGTGGTGGGCGACGCGGGCCCGCCCGGGCAGGCCCGGCCAGACCCCGAGCAGCGGCTGCGCGGACGAGGAGGGGGTGGCGATCCAGGCGGCGTCCACGAGTTCGTCGACGTGCACCGCGGTGCGGCCGGCGAACTTCCCGTCCGACGCCGCCGCGACGGCCAGTTCGGTGTCCTCGACGGTCTCCAGGCGCAGGCGCGGCGACTCGCCGTCCGACGGCCTGTGCGGCGGGCGGGAGGTCAGCAGGGCCAGGTCCGTCGAGCCGGCGCGCAGCGCCCGGATCAGGGCGGGCGTGCTGCCCTCGCTCGTCGTCACGGTGATCCGCGGGTGGGCCGAGAGCCGGTCGAGCACGTCGGGCAGGACGGCCCAGCCCGCGCTGGGGAACGTGCCCAGCCGCACCGCCTCGGTCCGCGAGCCGGCGCCGGCGAGTTCGCGCTCGGCGTCCGCGACGGAGTCCAGGATGGTCCGGGCGTGGCGCAGCAGGACGAGTCCCGCGGGAGTCAGCCGCACCCCGTCCGCGTGGCGCTCGAACAAGGCGGCGTTCGCGTTCCGTTCGAGGGCGGCCGCCTGGCGCGAGACGGCCGACTGCGTGTAGCCGAGGTGGGCCGCGGCAGCGGTGAAGCTGCCGGACTCCGCGATCTGCCGCAGGACCCGCAGGCCCGCACTGGAGATGTCCATGCGCACCAGGCATACCACGCATGCTCGATCGTCGCTTCCCGCATGACCGCCCCGGTCGTAGCGTCGATACCGGAAACGCGGAGGAAAGACCCGGAATCACGGACGAAAGACGAGGTCATCACGTGCGAGCAGCGGTTCTCACGGAGTTCGGCGCGCCGCTCACGGTGCGGGAGGTGCCCGCCCCCGAGGCGGGCGGCGGTGAGGTGGTGGTCGACGTGCTGGCCGCCTGCGTGCCTCCGTACACCGCCGAGGTCTTCAGCGGCGAGCGCAACTACCCGCTGGTCCCTCCCGTCGTGCCCGGTGTCGGCGGTGTGGGCCGGGTGGTCCACGTCGGGCCGGACGCCACCCGGCTGCGGGCCGGCGACCTGGTGTGGTGCGACTCGACCGTGCGCTCCCGGGACGACGCCCTGGCCCCCGACATCACGTTGCAGGGCTGGAGTTCCCGTGGCGACGGCGGCGCACGGCTCGCCGAGCACCTGCACGACGGTTCGTTCGCCGAGTCGATGCGGGTGCCGACCGAGAACGTCTTCCCGCTGCCGGCGGCGGCGCGGTCCGATCCGGCCCGCTGGGCCGCGCTCACCGTGCACGCCATCCCCTACGGCGGGCTGCTGGCCGGCGGGCTCGAAGCCGGTGAGACGCTGCTCGTCAGCGGGGCCACCGGGAACCTCGGCAGCAGCGCGGTCGCGGTCGCCCTGGCGATGGGGGCGGGCCGGGTGGTGGCACCGGGCCGGAACCAGGCCGCACTCGACCTGCTCGCCGACCGGTTCGGCCCGCGCGTGCGACCGGTCCGGTTGACCGGGGACGAGGCCGCCGACCGTGCGGCGATGTCCGCGGCAGCCGGCGGCCCGGTCGACATGGTGATCGACCTGCTGCCGCCGCGCGCGCCCGGCTCCGTGACGCGCACCGCCGCCATGACCGTACGGGAGAACGGCCGCGTCGTCCTGATGGGCGGCGTCGGCATGCTCGGCGGCGAGGACCTCGTGCTCCCGTACCGGTGGATCATGCGCAACTCGATCACCGTGCGCGGGCAGTGGATGTATCCGCGCTCCGCGAACGTGGGCATCGTCCGGCTGCTCGCGTCGGGCGCGCTCGACCTCGCCCCCGAACGCGTCCGGTCCTTCGGGCTCGACGCGGTCAACGACGCCGTCGCGTACGCCGCGGCGCACCCGGGACCGTTCGACCGCACGGTCCTCGTCCCGCCGGCCGGCTGACCGCCGTTACGTCAGACGGCAGACGGAAGACGGCGGGCCCCTCACAGCGTCCGTCGCAACGCCGAGGCCAGCTCGGACGCCGAGGACGGTGCCGTGCCGCCGGACTCGTCGAGGGTGGTGTCGATCAGCTCGGCGAGCCCGCGTGGCAGCGACGGCACGCGGGTGCGCACTGGCACCGGCGGCTCCCACAGCACGATCTCGGCGGGGTCCATGTCCGGGGGGAAGTCGCGTGGCGTGTGGCCGGTCAGCATCCAGTACAGGCAGGCCGCGGTCGCCCACAGGTCGACGTCGGGCCGGGAGTACTTGTAGTCGAGCAGCTGGCGGCGCGGCATGAAGGCGATGCTGCCGCCGACCGCACCGGTGTGGGTGCGCCCGGACAGGCCGGCGTAGTCGAACGCCTTCGCCAGGCCGAAGTCCGCGACCTTCAGCACCGGTTGCCGGCCGGGACCGTCCAGCAGCAGGTTCTGCGGCTTGATGTCACGATGCACCAGTCCGCGCGCGACCGCCGCCCCGCCGTCGGCGCGGCGTACCGTGACCTCGGCCTCGTGGGCGTACGCGAGCCCCTCCAGGGCCTGGAGCGCCAGGGGGACGGCCGTCTCGACGGGGAGCCGGCCACCGCTGCGCCGCACCAGGTCGGCGACGCTGCCGCCGGCGCAGTACTCGCACAGCAGCCAGAACACGCCGTCGCGCGCGGCGCTGTCGTGGAAGCGGACGATGTGCGGATGGCGCAGCGCCTTCGTGCAGTCGAGTTCCCGGCGGAACGCCTCGCGCGCGGCCGGGTCGACATGGCCCTGCGGGATCAGTGACTTCACGGCGACGAGCCTGCGGGAGCATGCGTGCCGGGCCAGTTCGACCACGCCCTGCCCGCCTCTTCCCAGCTCCCGCAGGACGCGCAGTCCGGGCGGCAGGTCGGTGCGGACGTCGGGGCGCAGCACCACCCGCACGGTCGTGCCGCCCGCGCGCAGCTCGTCCCCGTCCGCCAACTCCCGTGCGCCGGCGGCCTCGTCGATCCGCTCGCCGTTGACGTGGGTGCCGTTGCGGCTGCCCAGGTCGCGCACGAAGGCGTGCGGCGGCCGGACCTCGACCAGGCAGTGCCGGCGGGACACCTTGTGCTGCTCGGCGGCGATCCGGATACGCGCGTCCCGGCCGCGCCCGAGCAGGCAGTCGACGCGCTCGGTGAACACGTGCTCGTCGGTGAGTTCGGCCCCGTCGCCGGTCCGCCCGGTGGTGACGACGAGCACCGCGGTCCACGGCACGGTCACTCCCCGTCCGCGGGTGCGAGGGTGAAGTCCCAGGCCAGCTCCCACACCCGCAGGTTCGACCCCAGGTCCGTGGTGGCGAGCAGGGCGCCGTCCCGGCTCAGCTCGATCCCGCCGACGGCGGCCTCGTGGCCCTCCAGCGTCCGCAGGCAGCGTCCCGAACGCAGGTCGTACACCTGGACCAGCCCGTCCCAGCCGCCGGTGATCGCGAACGCGCCGTCGGCGCTGAGGGTGAAGGAGTAGGGCATACCGCAGGGCAGCGAGTGGAGCACCCGGCCGGTCGCGGTCTCCCACACCTGCACCGCGCCGCGGCCCGGGGAGGCGGCCAGCCTGCCGTCGGCGCTGAAGGCGCCGGCCGTCTGGCCGGTCGCGAACGCGCCGCCGCCCCGGACCGAGTACCGCAGCGACCCGCTCGCCACGTCGAACGCCGTGGTCATCAGGCCGGCGGAGAGGAACAGGGTCCGCCCGTCCGGGCTGAAGTCCAACTCCTCGTCGCTCGATCGGGACGGCAGGGTCCAGGCGGGGCGGTCCGCGTCCAGCGGCCACAGATGGACCTCGTGCTCGCCCGAGGGCCGGAACGAGGTGTCCGCGGCCGGCCGGGTCAGGCCGTGCGTGGCGGCGAACCTGCCGTCGGGGCTGAGCGCCACCGCGCCCACCTTCCCGCCGTGCGCCCGGAACTCGCGCAGGACGGTGCAGCCGGGCAGGTCGCGCAGGCGCACCGTGCCGCCCGCGTCGCCGATGAGTATCCGGTCGCCCGCGGGGTTCAGCGCGAACGTGCTGATCCGGCCGAACTCGTCGGTGAGCAGGTACTTGCCGCCGTCCTCCAGGCTCAGCAGCCGGATGGTGCCCGTGTTGGTCAGGACCGCCAGTACTCGCCCGTCGAGGGCGAACCGGATGTCCTTGGCGTGGCCGCCCTCACCGTGGTCGAAGGTGTGCAGCCGCTCCCCGGCCCCGACGTCCCAGACATCCACCTCGCCGCTCCACCGCCCGGTGGCCAGCAGGATTCCGTCATGGTCGAGCGCGGTGGTGGCGGGCTGGGTGAACTGCCGGTGCCCGTTGTACGCGTACAGCCCCCAGGCGCCGACCAGACCTGCCCTGCGGCCGTGCGCGCCCACCCTGGCCCACTGCTGGCGCACCTCGGGATGGCGGGCGAAGCCGGGCACCTGCTGTGCGGCGCGCAGCGTCTCGGCGGCGGGCGCGTAGCGGGCCGCGTCCGCGAGGTCGCGGGCACGTGCGATCAGCTCGCGGAACGTCTCTTCCGCGGTGGTGAGTTCACCGGCCGACCTCGGGCGGGCGTAGCACCACGGCGCACGGTAGCCGGTGCCGGGCAGCGAGCGCAGTACGACCGTGGAGCGGCCGCCGAGCACGGCCATCCGCCCGTTCGCCACCAGCGCCGCGCAGTTCACCGAGCGCGCGGCGGACGGCACCTCCCGGTCGAGGGTGCGCAGGCAGCGGCCGGTGGTCGGGGCCCATGCCTGGATCGGCACCCCGGCGTCGCCGGCGGTCAGGAGGGTGGGGCCGGCCGAGGCGACCGCCATGGACCTGATGTGCCGCAACCGGTGCGGCACTTCGCTCACCACCTCGCCACGGCGGGCGTCCCACACCGTGAGCGGCCCGTCCCACCAGGCGACCACGGCACAGCGGGCGTCCGGGGAGATGCCCACCACGTCCAACCCGTGGGCCCGCACGTCCCTGCCGTGCAAAGTCCCCCGGACCGGACCGACCAGGGTGGCCAGCAGCCGCGGCCCGGCCATGTTCCAGGTGCGGACGGTGCCGTCCCGGCCGGAGTCGTCGAAGGACGCGGACACGGCGCGGCTGCCGGTACGGCTCAGCGCGAGTGAGGTGACCGGGCCGTCGTGCGCCCGCACGATGGTGGCTCCGGCACTCATCCGATCCGGTCCCCAGAGCCAGATGGTGCCGTCCTGGTGTCCCACGGCCACGTGGCGGCCTTCGCCGCTGACCGCCAGCGCGCGGACGGCGGAGTGCTCGTCCTGCAACAGGATGCGCCGGCGGCCCCGGGCCAGGTCCCAGATCTCGACGGCACCGTCCGCGCGGGCCACCGCTCCCCGGGTGCCCGTCGCGTCCACGGCGAGGTGCACGACGGCCGGCCCGTTCCGGGTCAGGGTGCGCCGCGCGTGCCTTCGGCGCCGCTCGCCGGGCACCGACACCACCAGCCGGCCCGCGCGGTCACCGGACAGCACGAGGCGGCCGTCGGCGGTGACGGCGACCGCCGACACCTCCTCGGTGTGGCCGTCGAGGTCGGTGCGGACCGGCGGCGGCCGGCGCGCCAGCTCGGCCAGCGCCGCCGCGGCGTCCGCCGAGTCCGGGTCCGCGGCGGCCGCCTCGCGCAGCAACTCCCCGGCCCGCTGGTCCTCGTGGCGTTCCAGCTCCAGGCAGCCGAGCAGGAGGGCGCCGAGGCCGGCCGGGGCGCCGGCGACACGGGCCGCCGCCAGGTCGGAGGCCGCCTGCTCGCCGGTGACGCGGCCCGAACGCCAGCGGTGCAGGCCGAAGTTGTACAGCGTCGGGAGATGGTTCGGATCGGCGCCCGACGCCTGTCGCCACAGTGCCTCGGCCTCCTCGGCCCTGCCCAGGTCCAGCAGCGAGAGCGCCTGGTTGGACAGGCCGTCCGACAGCAGGCGCACCGGCCTGGGCGCGGGCCGCGGATGGGCGGTGCCGAGGGCCGCGCGGTACACCTCGCCGAGCGTCGCCGCGATCTCGTCGAAGCCGGACGGCCGGGCCGCCGGGTCCTCGGCGAAGCACCGGCTCAGCAACTCGCCGACCCCGGCGGGCATCTGAGGCACCCGGGCGTCCTCGGCGCCGCCGCCCCGCAGGAACGTCGCCAGCGCTTCCCCGGCGACCTGTCCACGGGCGGTGAGGCGGCGTCCGGCGAACATCTCCAGGACGCTCACCGCCCAGGACCACACGTCGGTCGCCGCGGTCAGCCGGGCCGGGCCGCGCCCCGCGCCCGCCGCCGCCTGTTCCGGGGAGCAGTAGGCGGGTGTCATCCCGGCGTACGTCGCGGTCAGCGGGTCGCCGGCCGCCGCCTCCGGCCGGTTCGCCGCCGGTCCCCCGACCAGGCCGAAGTCGGTGACCTTCGCCGTGCCGTCCGCCTGGAGCATCACGTTCGCCGGTTTGACGTCCTGATGGACCAGCCCGCTGTCGTGTGCGTACGCCAGCCCCCAGGCCATCTGCACGGCGATGTCCAGGACGCGGCTGAGCGCGGCCCGGTGGCCACCCTCGTACAGCCCGCCGCCGCGTACGGCCTGCGCCAGGCTGCCGCCGTCGACCCACTCGGCGAACACCCGGGGCAGCCCGTCGATGGTGCGCACGTACACGCAGTTGACGGTGTGCGGATGGAGCCCGAGTCCGACCCAGGTGCCCGCCTCGTTCTCGAACCGCCGCCGGTCGTCCGGCGTCCGCACCCGGTCGGGGCGCGGGGTCTTCACGGCGAGGTCCACCTGCCAGTCGCGGTGCCGGACCCGGTGCACCAGGCCCATCCCGCCGTCGCGCACCACGTCGAGGACCTCGTACAGCCCGAGGACGGTGTCGCCGGGCGCCCAGATACGGGCGGGTCCGCGTGCCACGGCGGCCTCAGCCGGCGGGGCCGGGCGGCGACGGCGGCGGGGCGGCCCCCGCGTCGCCGACGTGAAGGCAGTAGCGCAGCGGCATCCGGCCGACCCTCCCCCGATATGACGTCAACTCACCAACGTCAGGTTAGTGCCGTGGCCGGAAAGGTTTTGCCTGGTTCGCGGAGTCCGGTGCGATGCGTCGCAAGGCGGAGGATCGTGCTCGTACCGGGCGTACTCGGACGACTGCGACGACGCGGCGAGGTGCCGTGCCGGGCGCCGTGAACCGGTGCACCTTTCCGGTCACGGCACGAGCGGCCGGCGCGGCCGGCGGTTCACGCTTTGCGTCGCCGGCGCACGCGGAAGGCCGGTGCCCGGGGGGTCTGCCCCGGGCACCGGCCTGAGTGACCGGCCGGATCGGCCTGGTGGGCCGGGCCGGCCGGTTCCGCCGCGATCCGCCGCCGTCGGCCGTGATCGGCCGTGATCGGCCGCCGTCAGCTGTGATCGGCCGTGATCGGCAGCCGTCAGCCGTGATCGGCCGCGATCAGTAGCTGAACTGCTGGATCTGCTGGTCGTACGCCCCGAAGGTCCACCCCGTCCGCGTCGACGGGTCGAGCTGGATGGCGTCGGCGGGCGAGGCGTGTCCGCCGAGCGTGAAGCCGGTGAGCGTACGCAGCACCTTGCCCGTGGTCAGGTCCACCACGACCAGCCGGCCACTCGCGTTGTTGTCCGGGACCCACATGCCCGCCCCGAAGTACGCGGTGCCGGCGGGCGAGGAGTAGGAGACGACGGCGATCTTGTGGGTGCCGTCGACCGCGAGCGCGGCCGGCTTGCCCAGTCGCACCGTCACCGAGTCGCCGGCGGTGGCTCCGGTGGTCTCGTCGGTGCCGGAGATGACGCCGGTGGGCACGATGTTCACGCTGATCGCGGTGGCGAACAGGTTGTAGAGCGTGCCGTTTCCGTCGGAGGCGATGCCGTGGCTGCACGCCGAGGTGCTGCCGGCCGCGGTCACCGTGCGGGCGGCCAGGTCGACACGGGCGACGGTGGCGCTGCCCAGGCAGTTGAACGGCCCGGCCGGGCGGGCCAGGAACACCGCCCCGGTGGAGGTGTCGACGGCCAGCAGCCCGTACGACCCGACGAGCACGCCGGGCAGGTCGGCGGGGATGGGCGCCGCCGCCGTCCCGGTGGACAGGTCGACCGGCAGCACCAGGTCGGCGCTGTCGGCGCCGTGCAGCAGCAGGGCGCCGCGGCCGTGCGCGGCGTCCACCCGGCCGGTGACGTAGGTGTCCTCGGCGGCGGGCAGCACGGTGGAGCCCACGAGCGTGCCGGACGCGGTGTCCCACGTCTCGACCCGCAGGTCGCCGCCCGGTGCGGAGCGGTGCACGAGCAGCACGCGGTCGGTCGTGGCGCCCACCACCTGGTAGGTGGAACCGGCCGCGGTGTCGGCGGTGATGACGGCCCCGTAGCGGCCGGTCGCCGTCGCGTAGTGCCGCACCTCGGTGCCGCCGGACGCGGTGGTGAGGGCCACCACCGAGTGGTCGCCGTCGGCCGCGAAGCCGCTCACCGACGAGCCGTCGGGGGCGAGTCCGTCGTCGAAGGCGAGCGAGGACAGCGGGGACGCCTGGCCGACCACGTGTCCGGCGCGGTCCAGCGCGAGGACCCGCACCCCGTAGCCGTCGGAGCTGCCCAGGCCGAGCGCGGACGCGTCCAGCCGGACCGTCCCGGACGTGCCGGGCAGCACCCGGTGCGCGGCCGAGGGGGTGTCCACGCCGTCGTCGTCGAGCCCGGTGCCGTTGGCGTTGGTGAACGTGTTCACCGAGCCGAACGCGGTGGGCGCCGGCGCGGAGAACTCCAGCTCCGCGCTGTGCGCGCCCGGCACCGTACGCACGTCGTAGCGCACGTCGAACCGCGGTGCGGCGCGGGTGGGTTCGGCGGTGTGGCCGGCCGCGCCGCCGGCCGCGGACAGCAGCGGGGCGTCGGGGCGCTGGGCCGCGGTGGCGCCCGCGACCCGGATCGGGGCGAACTCGCCGTACCCGGTGAGCTGCGGGTTGCCGCCGTAGCCGAACTGCGCGATGCCGATCCCGTAGATGCCGCCGCCGTCGTCGAACGCGGACGCCGGGATGGTGACGGTGCCCTTGTCCGCGGTCAGCTCCTGGTGCCACGCGGCGGTGAACAGCGGGGCGAGCTGCGGGTTCCAGTGGCCCGCGGTGGAGACGACCAGCTGCGGGCTGGAGGTCTTCGCCACCCCGGTCAGGTCGTAGGAGACGGTCACCGCGTGCCCGGCGGCGACCACGGCGGGCGCGGTGGGAGCGGCCGCCTCGGCGTAACGCCCGTCGCTCGGGCCGACGGTGAGCGTACGCTGCCGGCTCGCGACGGTGCGGCCGCCGCTGACCACCGCGTAGGTGACGGTGACCTGCCGGTCCGTTCCGGAGACCACCGGCAGCCCCGCGGCGGCCAGCAGCCGGCTCGGCGTCACCCGGATCGCGGGCGAGTCGGAGCGCAGGACGGTGTGGCCGACGGTGAGGGTGTACGACGTCCGGCCGCCGGTCAGGCCGGTCACGTCGCCGGCGAAGGTGATCGGGCCGACCAGGCCCTCGCCGTCGCCGCCCGAGGCCATGTCGCCCAGGTCGATCCGGTCCTGGTCGGTGCCCTCCAGGAAGGTGCCGCCCAGGCCGCCTTGGGTGACCCGGTGCGCGACCGACAGCCGCACCAGTGCCGGGCGGGCCGGCGCCTTGCGGCCCAGCGCCCGCTCGGCGGCGGCGGTCACGTCGATCTGCGGGCCGACGTGCAGCGTGCGGTCGATCTGCGGCGGCGTCGGCACCGCGCGGCCGGTCTGCTCCAGCAGGTCGCGGACCTGCTGCGGGCTCAGCTCGCGGCCGTCGAGCCGGCCGGCCTGAAGCACCACGGCGGCCGCCGCGGCGATCTCCGGGGCGGATGCCGAAGTGCCGCCGTTGAGCGAGACGTTCACGTCCTGCGCGGAGCCTCCCGCGGCGTGCGAGAAGGCGAGGATGTTGTCGCTGGGCGCCGACAGGTCGACCCGGCTGCCGAAGCCTGAGGAGAAGCTGCCGAAGCCGCTGAGCCGGGTCTCGGCGGTGGTGGCCGGGCCGCTGGTGCCCTGCGCGAGCGTGTCGTCGAGCGTGCTGCCGCCGGCGGCTATGGCGCCGGTGTCCGGCACCCGGGTGGGCGTGGTCGACAGCGCGTCGTCGTCGATGGTGGTCGCCGGCGAGTGGCCCGGCGCGGTGTCGGTCGGGGTGCTGCCGCCGTCCGGGCCGACCGCGGCCGGGGTGTAGAGCCGGGTGCCGTCGTTGGAGGAGATCGACACCACGATGTGGTCCCGCTGCACGATCGACGCGACGACCGAGCGGATCACCGGGTCGTCCTCCAGGTAACGGCCGGGCAGTCCCTGGGAGTCGGTGCCGAAGCCGAGGCTCGCGGTGATCACGTCCGGCTTGGGCGACTGGTCGGCCGCGGCCAGCAGCGCCCCGGCGATACGGTCGGTGGTCGGCTGCTCGGGCACCACCAGCCGGTAGTTCGCGCCCGGTGCGATGCCGAGCAGGTCGGTGTAGCCGCTGCCGGTCGCGCCGTCGCGCTGCTGGTCGTGCGGCAGCGGCGCCATCACCCCGAAGTCGAGCATGACCTCGTCGAGGGAGGGGTCCTGCTGCTCGGTGGAGGCGGCGCCGTCCAGGCCGCCGGAGTCCTTGGCGACGTACGCCGGGATCAGCGGCATCGACGGCAGGTCGAGGTAGCGCTGCCCGTGCTGGAGGACGGTGGTCGGGCCGTTCCCCTGGACGTACGTGTCGCCGGCGTCGGCCATCGACTGGTCGGTGAGGTCGCCGATCGACACGTTGGTGATGGTCTCGCCGGCGCCGGGCTGCTGGCCGAACTCGCCGCCCAGCAGGGAGTAGGCGCCGACCGCGTCGACGCCGCCGGCGTCGAGGAACGCCTGCGCGGAGTCGGCGAGGGTGTCGTTGGCGGGGAGGGAGGCGGTGCCGGAGGTGCCGGGCGTGCCGGGGGTGCCGGGCTTGCCGGGGGTGCCGGGCTTGCCGGGGGTGCCGGGCTTGCCGGGGGTGCCGGGCTTGCCGGGGGCGGCCTTCGCGGCGGGGGTGTGCGCCGCCGTGCCGGGCGCGGTCGCCCCCTTCGGGAGCTGCTGCGCGCCGCTGTTCATGGTGTTGACGTAGCGGTCGGGTTCGGCCGCGACCACGCCGGGGCTCTTCGCCAACTCCCGTGCCACGGCTGCCGCGTCCTTCCCGGAGGTGCGCAGCACATAGGTCCGGCCGAGGTCGGGTGCGGCGGTGCCCAGCCGGCTGCGGGCGGCACCGGTCAGCGTCTCGGCGGCGGACTCGGACACGCCGGGCAGCAGCGGGCTCAGTGACTGCGCGCCGACCGACTTCAGCCGCGTGTCGAGCGCGGAGTTGCTGGTGTCGGGCCGGCGCGCGGCGATCCGGGTGCCGGGCACGCCGCTCCCGGTCACCGAGGTCGCGGCGTCCAGGGTCACCAACACCTGTCCCGGCACGACGCCTTGGCGCTGGGGCGGGGGCGGGGTCGGTGCGGCGGCCTTGCCGAGCGGGGACAGGGCCGGGGCGGGCAGGTCGGTGGAGGGGTTCGCCGAGGAGGCGGTCGAGGTGGTCGAGGTGGTCGAGCCGGATGCGTCCGGCGCGGCCGGCGCGGCCGGCGCGGAGAACGCCTGAGGGTGCGGGGTCGCCGCTGACACCGTTGTCGGAGCGGCCACGGCGGTGGCGACGGCCGCGACGACCGCCACCACGGCGGCACGTGCGCGACCGGGCGCGCTGCCCGGCAGGTTGGAGCGGTGCATGGAACACCTTCCGACGGAGGGAGTGCGAGTGCGGGCGCACAGGGAAGGAACGGGCGGCGCTTCCGGGGCTGCGTCGACACGGGAACGACACCCTGTGCGGTGGAAGATGCCAACTGCGGTGGATCATGCGCAAGATGTTCACGTTGGCCTGGTTGTGCCAGGTGGCTGCGGGCCGCCACACGAGTACGGAGAAACCATGAAACTTGACGTCCTGGGGCTCGGTGCGGAAACAGAGCGCGTCTACACGGCGCTGGTCGGCCTTCCCCGGTCCAGCGCCTCGGAGCTGGCCGAGGCGTCCGGCGGCAGCACCGCCGCCGTCGCGAAGGTGCTCGCGGCGCTCGTCGCCAAGGGCCTCGCGATCCGGGCGGGCGGCAGGCCGCCGCGCTTCACCGCCGCCCCGCCGGACGTCGCGGTCACCGCGCTGATCCAGGAACGCCAGCGCCGGCTCGACGCGGCGCGCACGCTGGTGCAGCGCCTCGCGGAGACGCACCGCGAGGCGCTGCGCATCAACGACCCTGACATCGCGGTGGAGTTGCTCACCCACCGTGACGACATCAGCGCGGCCGCCGGACGGCTGATCAACGAGGCGGAGCGCGAGGTGCGGGCGTTCGACCTGCCGCCGTACATCGACCGGCCGGGCAGCAACCTCCAGCACCAGTTGCGGCGGCAGCGCATCGGGGTGGCGCACCGGGTGATCTACTCGCGTGACGCGGTGGCGTGGCCGGGCCGGCTGCTCGACGACATCCTGCCGAGCGTGCAGGCCGGTGAACAGGCGCGGGTGCGCGGCGAGTTGCCGTTGAAGCTCGTCATACGCGACGACGTGGCGGCGCTCATCCCGTTCAGCCTGTCGGCCGGCGGTCACTCCGCGGCGTACCTGGTCCACCCGTCCCCGATCCTGGCGGCGCTGGAGGCGCTGTTCGAGGCGGAGTGGGACCGGGCGGTGCCGCTCGGCACGGGCGGGCCGGGGCTCTCGCAGGGGGCCGCGGGGGCGCCGGGGGCCGCGGGAGCCGGGTCCGGCGGGGTCGCCGGGTCCGCCGGGTCCGCCGGGTCGTCGGCTGCGCCGAGCGAGGAGACCAGGACCCTGCTCATGCTCCTCACCTCCGGGCTGACCGACGCCGCGATCGCCAGAACCCAGGGGTGGAGCCCGCGCACCACGCAGCGGCGCATCCAGGCCCTGATGACCGCCCTCGGCGCGACCACCCGCTTCCAGGCCGCCCTGGCCGCCGCCCGCCGCGGCTGGGTGTGACGGTGTGACCTCGCGCCGCCCCACCGCACCCCCGCCCGATCAAAGACCTTGCGCTCAGGGCGCCTTGCTCCGTCCACCGCACCCCCGCGTCCACCCGTTCCATAACGAAACGATAACGGGTCTAGTCCAGATTTCAGAGGTTGTTCACGTGCCGGTTCGCCGCTCCTCGCGGGGCCTACGCCGGTGCGGCCGAGGGTGGGGGCCATGTGCAACCACGACATGAGCCGACGTACGTTGATGGGCGCGGGCGCCGCCGCGGCCGCCGCGCTCACCTTGGACATCTCCCCGGCGCTGAGCGGGTCGGCAGCCGCCGACTCCGGCGCCACCGCGACGGTTTCGGGGGTGGTGTACCTGGACCGCAGGAAGAACGGGACGGCGGGCCACGGCAACCCCGGCATCGCGGGGGTCGCCGTCAGCGACGGGGTGCGGACCGTCCTGACCGACCGCGACGGGGCGTACCACCTGAGCGTGGACCCGGGCCGCCGCGCGCAGACCATCGTCTTCGTCTGCGTGCCCGACGGCTACACCGCGCCGCTCGACCAGTACCGCGTCCCCCGCTTCTATCGCCGGGTCGGCGCCCTGAGCGGCGGTTCCCAGGTGACCGCCGACTTCGGCCTCGACCGCGACCACGCCGCCGGCGGCAGCGCGTTCACCTTCACCCAGATCTCCGACACCCATGTGAACACCATCGACATCCCCGAGCCGCCGAGCGACGACAAGGGTGCCGCGATCGGCCGGATCAGCCGCTACCTGGAGCAGATCGGCGCGTTGACGGCCGCTCCCGCGTTCATCCTGAACACCGGCGACCTGTCCTTCGACGGCGCGGACGGGATGTTCCAGGGGCTGCTGGCCGCGTTGAAGAACTCGCCACTGCCGGTGTGGCCGGTCGTCGGCAACCACGACCACGGTGGCGGCGGCTCGTTGGGCACCGACCGCTACCGCTCCTACCTGGGCCCGGAGTGGTACTCCTTCGACTACCGCGGCTGCCACTTCGTCGTGCTGGAGAACAACGGCGGCTTCGGCGTCGCCGAGCAACTCGCCTGGCTCCAGCAGGATCTGAAGCTGCACGCGCGGGACGCCAAGGGCCGGATGAAGAAGCTGATCGTGGCCACCCACGAGCCCTGGGACACCCCCGCGGCCGGCGGCTCCGCCGTCCAACTCCAGGCGTACCTCGACGCGCTGGCCCCCTACGGACCGCGCACGCTGCTCAACGGCCACAGCCACGCGAACTACGTCTCCGAGCGCATCGCGCCCAACACGGTTCAGTACAACACCAGTTCGTCGAACTACAACGACGACCAGAGCCCGATGGGCTACCGCGAGTTCGCGGTCACCAGCAAGGGAGTCAGGAGCACCTTCCGGCCCTACGACTACGAGCGCCGCACCGCGTTCCTCAACCCCCTGCCCGGGCAGACCGTCGCCCGCACGCGCACCGACTTCCAGGTCAACGTGTTCGACACCTCGGCCGAGATCGAGTGGGTCCGCTTCCGCGTCGACGACCGCGGCGGCTGGAACGACCTGAAGCGCACCGGCCTGTTCACCTGGTCCGCCCCCTGGAACACCAGGCAGCTCGGCCTCGGGCGGCACACCGCGCGGCTGCGCGTCCACGCCCGCGGCAACACCGCCTGGAGCGCGGAGACCACGTTCACCGTCACCGCCGCGCCCGCCGCGGTCCCCGCCGTCGCCAACCGGCCCGAGTTGCAGCAGTTCCACGGCGGCCCCGCCCACACCGGCATCGCCGCCGGCCGGGTCGGCCCCGAGCTGGACCTCCTGTGGAGCCACCGCTCCGGCGCCGCCACCGTCATGAGCTCCCCGGTGATCGCCTCCGGCGTGGCCTACTGGGGCACTTGGGACAACGACGCCGAAGCCGGCAACGGCCTGATCGCCGTCGACACCGCCACCGGCGGGCAGTTGTGGCGCTTCCCCACCCGCTCCCAGATCCAGGGCACCCCCGCGGTCAGCGCCGACACCGTCTACGCCACCGAGGTGTACGGCCTGCTGCACGCGGTCGACGCCCGTACCGGAAAGCAGCGTTGGAGCCTGATGCTGCCCGGCGTCAACGCCACCCTCGGCGGCTGGGCGTACACCTCTCCCACCGTCGTGGACACCACCGTGTACGCCATCGGCTACGGGTCGACCCCCCAGTGCAGCGCCATCGACGCCCTCAGCGGCCGCGTCCTGTGGTCGGCGCCCCTGGACGGCGGCTGGTGGAACAGCACCGCCCCCACCGTGGTCGGCGACAAGGTCTACATCAACTCCAACCCCTCCGAACTCGTCATCCTGGACCGGGCCACCGGTACCCGCCTCGCGGCCTCCAGCCAGCTCGGCGCCCTGACCCACTCCACGCCCGCCGTCGACGGCGACACCGCGTACGCGGGCGCGTTCGGCAACATCCTGGTCGCCCGGGACGCCACCACCGCCGCCGAGAAGTGGCGCTTCACCTCCACCGGCCCCTCCGTGCACGAGGCCGCGCAGATGGGCTCCTCCCCGGCGGTCGACGGCAACACGGTCTACGTCGGGTTCACCGACGGCCGGGTCACCGCCGTCGACAAGGCCACCGGCGGCCAGAAGTGGAGCGTGATGACCGGCGCCGCGATCGTCTCCTCCCCGACCGTCGCCGGCGACCTGGTGTGGATCGGCTCCATGGACGGCTTCCTCTACGCCTTCGACAGGGCCACCGGCGCCAAGCGCGCCGCCGTCGACATCGGCGCCCCCGTCGACGGCACCCCCGCCGTCGCCGACCACCTCCTCCTCGTCACCGCCTACGACGGCAACCTCTACGCCCTCACCACCCGGCGCTGACCCCTCGCCCGCTGCGGCAGCCGGTGGACGGCCGGGTTGCCCCGAACGCCGGCCGGCTGCCGCACCGCACGCGGGAGTCCAGCCCGCGACCCCGCCCCCACCGGCCCCGTCGGCGGGCACACTGGCTGTGGTTCCAACTGCCACTCGCCGTATGGGGGGACGATGCTGACGCTGTCGATCTCGGTGCTGGCCGTACTCGTGTCGCTGGGATCGCTCTTCCTCGCGTACGCGTCGGACCGGCGCTCCGAGATGCCGGTGCTCCAGTTCATGTGGGAGAGCGGCCAGGGAACGACCGGCGAGCCGAAGTGGTGGCTGGTCAACGTCGGCGCCGGCCCCGCCACGAACGTCGTCGTCGCGCAGTCGCTCCGCACGGGTCTCGGCCGCGGCCTGGCCCACGAGACGTGGTTCAACCCGGTCCTGGTGCCGTCGATTCCGGCAGGCGGCAGGCTGGCCCTGGCGTGGCTGGGGAGCACGCAAGGTCTCGACTGCGGCTTGGGCGCGAGCTGTACGGACGTCCACCGGTTCTTCTACACCACCAAGTGCGGCGACGACGTGTCGATGTTCCACGTCGGCTTGCACCTGCCGCGATGGCCGCTGCTGAAACTCCACGGGGAGAAGGCGGTCAAGACCTGGTGGGGCGTGGAGGATCTGTCCGGTCCGGAGTGGTCGCACGCCGCGGCGGGGTGCGTGCGCAGGCGCTGGTGGCTGCCGCGGCGGTTCGGGCTCAGCCGCCGCCTCGGGGGGTGGGCGGACCCCGTGCTCTCCTACCGCCCGCAGGCCGCCGTCAGCGGCGCCCCGCAGTGACCTCGCCGGCTCGGCTCAGCCGGCTCCACAGTGCCCGAAAGCCCCGCCGCTGCCAGAGATCCCGGCCCCCTCCGCGAGCGGAAACGTGTCGGAGGAGGCGACCGGCCGGGCGAGGTGGACGAAGCCGACCGGATTCGAACCGGCGTCCTCGCGGTTTTGGAGACCGCGCGCGTCGACCGCTGCGCTACGGCTTCGCCCAGCCGGAATCCTAGGCCCCCGCGCCGCGGACAGCTCCGGCTTCCGGTGCCCCTGGCGGCGCGGGCCGGCCGAAGGATCGTCACGACCGATTGGTCCCGCCCCGTACGGCAGGCCCTGGTTGTCGGCTGGGCGCCCGCGCGCCCCGGTGCACCGTTCCGGCTCGACCAGTCGCGCGGCTTCGTTCCGTGGCCGGGGGCGCTGCGCGCGGAGCAGTGCGACCAGTGATCCGCGGCGGGAGCGGGAGCGCCCCGTACGGCCGGCGTCAGCGGCTGAGCGCTGCCGGTTCGGGGGATGCCGCGGGCGGCCCGGACGTGGAGCGCGCGGCGAAGGCGACGTCGGCCGCGGCCACGACCAGGGCAAGCGCGATGAAACCGATGCAGTACAGCAGCCCCTTGGCCGCCGCGGCGGGGAACCGTCGGTGCGACGCGCCCAGCGCGCCGAAGAACGCCGAGCTGGTGACGGCGAGGCCCACCGCCGCTCCGATGCGTTGAGCGGTCTGGAGCGCCGCGGCGGCGGTACCGCCTTCGGACGGGGGCACCTCGTGCAGCGCCAGCGTCAGGTTCGGCCCGACGACCACCCCGCTGCCGGCGCCGGCGAGCAGGAACGGCCCCAGCAGGACCAGCCAGATCGGGGTGCCGTGCACGGTGCGGATCAGGACGACCGTGGCGGCGAGCCCGATCACCACGGTGACCGCGCCGAGCAGGACCAGGAGGCGGCCGAGCCGGATGACGAACCGTCCGCTCAACGCGGCGCCGGCCGCGGCGCCGACCGCGAACGGCACCCCGGCCGCACCCGAGGCAAGTGCCGTGTAGCCGAGCCCCTGTTGGAGGTAGAGCGAGGTGATGAAGGGAATGGCGCTGTACCCGGCGAAGTACGGCACCCCGATGAGCGCGGCGAAGACGTACGACCGCTGCCGCAGCAGCGCCGGATTGATCAGCGGCTGCCCGCCGCGCCGGCCGCACCGTCGCTCCCACCCCGCGAAGCCAGCCAGGACCACCACGCCGAGGCCGACGGCCGGCCACCGCTTGGCGCCACCGAAGGAGGTCAACGGCAAGGTGACCGAGGTGATGCCGGCGCCGAGCAGCAGCACGCCGACAGGGTCGAACCGGACGGTACGGCCGCCTGTCCGGTCGAGCCGCCGGCGGTCGTGAGGGATGCGACGCGCCCCGAGGGCGTACGCGAGGACGCCGATCGGCACGTTCACCAGGAACACCCACCGCCAGCCGTTCGCGTTCCCGGCTCCCTGGACGATCAGCCCGCCGGCCACCGGCCCGACGGCGGTCGCCGCCGCGATCATGGCGGCGTACCAGCCGTAGGCGACACCGCGTTCCCGCCCGACGAACAACTGCTGCATCACGCCGACCACCTGCGGCGTGAGCAACCCGCCCGCGACCCCCTGGGCCAGCCGGGCGGACACCAGCCACTCTCCGGACAGGGCCGACCCGCAGGCCAGGCTGGTCACGGTGAACAGCACCAGGCCGGACAGCAGGAGCGTACGGCGTCCGAACACGTCGCCGAGCCGGCCGGCGGGCACGAGCACCAGTCCGAAGGCCAGCGTGTAGCCGGTCACCGTCCACGACAACTCGCCGGAGGAGACGCCGAGCCCGGCCTGCATCGACGGCATCGCCACGTTGACGATGCTCACGTCGAGCAACGTCATGAACCCGGCGATCAGGCACACCGCGAACGCCGACCAGCGCCGCGGGTCCGTGCCGCGCCCCGGATCGGGTTCGGCGATTGATTCGACCACTCGCACTCCCTGGTTTCCCGTTCGTCCGGTCACCAGTCCACTGGGCTCGGCGAGGGGTGGTCAATGACCGATGCGCCCGTAGACTCATCACCGAACGGAATCGATGGAGATCAATGATGGAGCTCCGGCAACTACGTTATTTCGTCGCTGTCGCGGAGTTCGGACACTTCGGCCGGGCCGCGGCGCACCTGCACATCGTGCAGCCCGCGGTGAGCAAGCAGATTGCCGGCCTGGAACGCGAACTCGGACTCGACCTGTTCGACCGCTCCCGCCGGCAGGCGAGGCTCACCTCCGACGGCGAAGCCTTCCTGCCGCACGCGCGCCGGGTGCTGCGCGCCGTCGACCGGGCCGCGACCGCGGCGGCGGACCTCGCGGCGGGCTCGACGGGAACGCTGCGCCTGGGCGGCAACCCCGGTCTCGGCCGCCGGCTGGAGGACATCCTCACCGAGTTCCGCGAGCGGCGCCCGGCCGTCACGGTGCACCTGACGACGACCCGGTCGGCCCCGGAGAAGGTCGACGCGGTGCTGGGCGGCGACCTCGACGCCGCGTTCGTCGCGGCGGTGCCGAGGAGCCCGCGCCTGAGGGTGCGTCATCTGTGGGACGAGCCGCTGCTCCTCGCGGTACCCGCCGGCCGCGCGCAGGCCGCCGCCGGCCTGGTCGGCCTCGCCGACCTGCCGCTGTCGAGGACGACCCGCGAGGAGAACCCCGACACGTTCGACCTGATCACCGACGCGTGCAAGGCGGCCGGCTTCACGCCGAGGCCCGGCCCCACACTCGTCACGGCGCAGGACATCCTGCTCGGCCCGGTCGCGGCGGGACAGTGCTGGACGGTGCTGCCCGCGCACACCGCGCACGCGGACTCGGCCGCCGTGGCGTTCGTCGAGCCGAACCGGCCGATCCTGGAACCCACGTCGTTCGTCCTGCCCTACCCCTCCGCCCGCCCGGCCGCCGAGGAACTGCTCGCCGCCGTGCTCCAGGTGACGAAGCAGCGGACCGACGACCGTCGGTGACGACCGGCCGCCACGGCGAGCAGTCACGACGCGCGGGTCACGACCGGCGGGTCACGGCCGGCCCGATCCGGCGGCCGGTACGGTCAGCGGGTGGCCGTCACCATGGCTTCGTTCTGCGCCTCGACGATGTCGGGACGGTCGACGGGGATGCCGTGCGAGCTGTGCGCGGCCGTGACCAGACGCCGGTTGGGCGCCTCCTTCGCGAACGCGGCCTGCGCGGCACGCCACGCCCGCGCGTCGGGCGGCGAGGTCGGGAACAGCGTCTGCTCGGACACGATCGCAGTGGCGGGCACGCTCACCGGCCACGCGGTCCGTTGGTACGCGTGCTGGTCCGCCACGTAATCGGCGGCGACCGCCGGCAGTTGACGGTCCCCCTTCGTCACGGGCTTGCCCTTCAACGCGTCGACCTGCGCCTGGGTGGCCGCCGCGACCCGGACCACCTCGGCATCCGCGGAGAACCGCGGCACGCTCGCGTCCACCAGCACGGCCCCCGCGAACTGCCCCGGGTGCCGCCGGGTGGCAGACGTGGCGATCTCCCCGGCCTCCGAACGCGCCACCAGGATCACGCCATGGGTGGCCCCCAGATCGGTGAGCCCGGCCTCCAGATCCGAGACCGCGCTCCGCACCTTCCCCGGACCCGGCACCGCGTCGCCGGCACCCATCCCGTCCCGGAACAGTGGGTTCCCCGCGTTCCCTCGACGAGTTCAACCCTGCCGTGCCCCGCACACCCGCACCCTGCGGCCGAAACCCCGAACGGGGTGGACAAACCCCCGCCCCCAGCCGGGCTCCTACTCGAAGCGCGTGGGGTCGCCGGCGCCGTGATCCCCGGACGTCCCGCCGCCGTGAGGGATCGGTGGCACCGGGTCCGAGCGGTCGCGCTTCCGGCGCTCGCTCCACCAGTCGCCGCCCTGGAACACCAGCAGACCGCCCAGGAACGAGGACACCCCGGCGTACGCGAGGCCGCGCCCGTGCATGCCCTCCGCCCAGTCATCCGCGGCAACCGTCACGGCAGCCATCAACAGCGACCGGCCCAAGTTCACAAGACGCACCACGCCGCCTCCCCCCGACACCCGACCACCAGGGTGCCCTATTCCGACACCGCCGGGCCATGGACTCCCGGCACGCACGGGCGCCGGCGCCCCGGCAGACGTATGCGGGCCGGGCGGGCTCCTACTCGAAGCGGGTGGGGTCGCCGGCGCCGTGGCGGAGGATTTCGCTCGCGCCGCTGGAGAAGTCCACGACGGTGGTGGGCTCGGTGCCGCAGTCGCCGGAGTCGACCACGGAGTCGACGACGTGGTCGAGCCGTTCCTTGATCTCCCAGCCCTGGGTCATCGGCTCGCCCTCGTCGGGCAGCAGGAGGGTGCTGGAGACGAGGGGTTCGCCGAGTTCGGCGAGGAGCGCCTGGGTGACGACGTGGTCGGGGATGCGTACGCCGACGGTCTTCTTCTTGGCGTGCAGCAGCTGCCGGGGCACTTCGCGGGTGGCCGGGAGGATGAAGGTGTAGCTCCCCGGGGTCGCCGCCTTGATCGCCCGGAACACGTCGTTGTCGATCTGCACGAGCTGGCCGAGCTGCGCGAAGTTCTGGCACATCAGGGTGAAGTGGTGCCGGTCGTCGAGGTTGCGGATGGACCGGATGCGGTCGATCCCGTCGCGGTTGCCCAGCCGGCAGCCGAGGGCGTAGCAGGAGTCCGTCGGGTAGGCGACGAGCGCGCCGGACCGGATGCTGTCGGCCACTCCGCTGATGATGCGCGGCTGGGGATTCTCAGGATGTACGTCGAGGTATCGCGCCATCGGCCAAGCGTAGTACCCCGCTTGCGCTTTGCTGTCCGCCCAGGTCAGGCGCGTCGGCGGGGGTACGGGCGGCACGGAGTGGCGTAGTTCACGAAAAGAGCGCAAAAGGAACTTTATGCCATCAGCTGTCCGTCTGTTCTTGCGGTTGACCGTGAGAGGTGGGCAGTGTCTGACATGGGAGCGGGACGGGTCGGCGACGGGCCCCCGGAGCAGGGCGAGCAGGTGGAACAGGCCGAGCGCCCCGACCTGGGCAAGCACCCGGGGAAGGGCTCGCACGCGGAGCGAAGCGCGGAGGCGGAGCAAGGCGCGGAGGCGGACCGTAGCCCGGGGAAGGGCCGGCGCCTCGACCTGAGCGTGCCGCAGGTGGCGGGGAGCGCCGTCGCCGCGGTCGTGGCCGCCAAGCTCGCGTCCAACCTCGGCGTGTACGGGACGATCATGGGCGCCGGAGTGGTCAGCGTGCTGGGCACCTGCGGCGGCTCGCTCCTCCAGCACGTCTTCCACCGCACCGGCCGGCACGTCCACGAGGTGGCCGGGCACGTCCACGGGGCTGCGACGCAGGTCAAACCGAAGCTCCTCCGCTCGGCGACCGAGACGGCGGCTGCGGCGACGCGCCCGGCCGCCGATACGGGCACGGCCGCCGCGCGTACGTTCACCGCCGTGGAACCCCCCGCGCCCGCCGCGCCCGCCGCTCCCACGGCGATCGGTCCCGTGATGGACACGACGGTGGAACCGGAGGCGGAGCCGGCGGCCGACGCGACGAGCCCGTTCCCCCTGGACGCCACCGGCACCTTCGCGGGCCCCACCGCGTACACCGCGTACACCTCGTACACCACGCCCACCGCACAGATCGATCCCGAGAGCACCGGCTACTCCGAGGGCACCGTGCACCGCGCCCGCGGGCTGCGCTGGAAGCGGCCGGCGGCGGCGGTGGCGCTCGCGTTCGGCCTGACCATGGGCGGCATCACGGTGTGCGAACTCGCCTCGGGCCAGAACATCAGCGGCCACGGCAGCGGCACGACCATCGGCAACGCCTTCACCGGCGGCAACTCGTCGCACTCCAGGAAGACCCCGTCCCCCGGGACCACGGAGAGCCCCTCCGGCGACCCCTCCACCGGCACGCGGGACGGGGGCGACCCCACGCCGTCCGGTACCCGTCCGAGCACCGGCGGCACCGCGCCCACCTCCCCCACCCCCTCCCGGACGCCGAGCACCGGAACCGGAACGGGCGGCGGCGCGAACACGGGCGGCGGCACGGGGACCAGCGGCGGCACGGGTACGGGCGGCGCCGGCACGGGCGGGTCCGTCCGGCCCTCCCCGTCCGCCCCGTCGGTGTCCCCCTCCCCCTCCGCCAGCGGCAACCCGGGCGGCGGCGGGGCCGACGCGCAGGACCTGCCGTAGCCCTCGGCCGCACCGTCCGGGACACCCGCGCCATCCGCCGCTCTCGCCCCACCCACCCCACCCCGTACATGTGTCGACGTCAAGTATCTTGACGTCAAGCAATATCCCGGGGCAGACTCACGTGGTCTCTCGATATCGAGAGACATTCGCGACGAAGGGGGCGGGCACATGCGCGGCGGGGGAACCGGCCGGCCGGTCCGGGAACAGCGGCACGGCAGCCTGATCGCCCAGGTACGGAACCCGCCGGGTGGCCGAGACGCGCGGACGATGCTCTTCGCCCTGCTGCTGGACCGCACCGGCTCCGGCATGTGGTCCGCGGTCTCGGTGCTCTACTTCACCTTCGTGACCGGGCTCGACGCCCGGCAGGTCGGGCTGCTGCTGGGCGTGGCCGGCGCGACCGGCATCGCCGGGTCCCCGCTGGCCGGCCGGCTCGCCGGCCGGTTCCCGCTCCGCCCCCTGCTGCTCGGGTCCCACCTGCTGCGGATGGCGGCCGTCGTCCTGCTGCTGGTCTGCGGCGACTTCGGCACGCTGCTGCCCGTGGTCGCCGTCATCTGCGTCGCCGACCGCGCGGCGAAGACGTGGGAGACGCTCTTCGCCACCCGCGCCGCGGGGCCGGAGCGCACCCGGTACCGGGCCCTGTCGCGCGTCATGATGAACGCCGGCTACGGCGTGGGCGCGGGCGTCGCCGCCCTCGGACTCGCGGTGGGCACCCGCGGCGCGTACACCGCCCTCGTGCTCGGCAACGCGCTGTCCTTCCTGCTCGCCGGCGCGCTGGTCGCGCGCACCCGCGAGTCGCGCCGGTCGTACGAGGCACCGGCGCGGGAGCACGGCGGCGCCGTCGGGCCGGCACCCGGCACGAACCCCTGGCGCGACCCCGGCTACCTGCTGTTCGTCCTGCTCGACACACCCCTGAACATCGACGACGCGATCCTCAACGTCGGCCTGCCGCTGTGGCTGGTGAACCACACCAGCGCGCCGCACACCGTGGTGCCCGCGTTCCTGATCGTCAACAACATCCTGGTCGTCGGCTGCCAGATGCCGGTGTCCGCCCGGATCGACGGCCCGCGCCGCGCACTGGGGGCGGTGGTGGCGTACGGCGGCGCCCTGCTCGCCTGCTGCGTCCTGGTGGCGCTGTCGGCCGGCGGGGGCCCGGTCACCGCCTCGGTGCTGCTGCTGGCCGCGGCGGTGGCGGTGACCGGCGCGGAGATGATGCGGGCGGTGAGTTCGTGGGAGCTGTCGGTCTCCATGGCGCCGGCCCGGTCGCAGGCGGCCTACCTCGGGGTCGCCGGGGTCTCGCAGGGCGTGGCGCGGTCGGCCGGCCCGGTGGTGCTCACCGGCGCGGTGATGGTCGCCGGTCCGGCCGGCTGGCTGGTGCTGGGGACCGCGGTGGCCGGCGTGTCGCTGGCCCAACGCCGCTGCTCCGCACGCCGGCTGGACACCCTGCTCCCGCCGGAGCGGCCTGGCCCGAAACAGCCGCCGCGGGCGGCCGGCGAGCGGCGCATGGCGGCCGGGACCGGCGTTCCGGCCCCGGGCGCGGCCGATCAGCGCAGGTAAGCGGGGTGGGCGCGGCCCGGCGGGCGGCGTAGCGAGGCGTAAAGCGGCGCGGCATCCGCACGAAACACACCATTCATAGCTTCCCGGCCAAGCCGCCTGCGACGGCTCCGCTACGAAGGAGATGGTGGGTATGGGCCTGGCCGACAACCCGGAGATGGAAGACTACTCGCTACGTTTCACCCCCGCGGCCTTCCGCAAGTGGTCGCCGTGGATGGTGTTCCTGTCCTGCCTGGTGGGCATCTCGGCCATGGCGGGGTACGCCCTGGACGCGGCCTTCGTCGACGCGTACGGCTTCGGCAACGCGCTGGTCGGCTTCCTGGTGGCCGCGGCGGTGACGGTGCCGCTGACCTTGGTGCTCGCCTTCGCCATCGCCCGCAAGCACGTAGACATCGACCTGCTGACCCGCGGTTCGGGCTTCGGCTACCTCGGCTCGACTCTCACCTCGCTGGTGTACGCGACGTACACGCTGATCTTCCTCGCCTACGAGGGCGCCATCATGGCGCAGGCGGTCACCGCGCTGACCCACCTCGACATCCACCTGTCGTACGTGCTCGTGGCCGCGGTGATGATCCCGCTGACGCTGTACGGGATGACGTTCAGCTCCAGGTTCCAGGCGTGGACCTGGCCGTTGTGGGTGGCGCTGATCGGCCTGGCGGTGGGGGCGGCGATCACCTCGCCGGACGCCGGGCACCACATGACCTCGCCGGCCACCGTGTCGGCGTCGGGGGCGGCCGGGATCGGCGTGCTGGCGGTCTTCACCATCGCGGCCGCACAGCTGTCACTGGCCACCCAGATCGGTGAACAGGGCGACTACCTGCGGCTGATGAAGGACCCGGAGCCGGGCCGGGAGCGCGGCTGGCGGCTCGCGGTGATCTTCGGCGGACCGGGCATGTCGCTGTTCGCGGTGGCCATCTTCTTCGCCTCCACGCTGCTGGTCGGCTACGCCGGCACCAAGGCCGACGCGAGCGTGGTCGCGGTGCCGGTGGACCTGTTCACGGTGGTCTTCGAGCGGGTGACCGGCGGCCACACCTCGGCGCTGGTGCTGGCCGGCAGCCTGGTGCTGCTCTCCCAGCTCAAGATCAACATCATGAACACCTACTCGGGTTCGCTGTCCTGGTCGAACTTCTTCTCCCGGCTGCTGCACCGCCACCCCGGCCGCGCCGCCTGGGTCTTCTTCCAGGTCGGCCTGGCGCTGGTGCTGATGGAGCTGGACATCTTCCACCACATCGTCACGGTGCTGACCTGGTACGCCAACATCGGCGTCGCCTGGATCACCGCGATGTTCAGCGACCTGGTGATCAACAAGCGCTGGCTGCGGCTGAGTCCGCCGCAGCTCGTCTTCCACCGGGCACACCTGTACAACGTCAACCCGGTGGGCTTCGGCTCGATGCTGATCGCCGCGGCGGTGTCGATGACCGCCTCCTACAAGGTGTTCGGCCCGACCGCGGCGGCGCTGGCGCCGTTCCTGTCCGTCGGCCTGGCGCTGGTGCTGCCGCCGCTGATCGCCGCCGCGACCCGGGGCCGCTGGTACATCGCCCGGCTCAGCGAACTCCCCGCGGGCGCGGAGGAGTTGCCGTGCGCGGTGTGCGGCGGCGACTACGACGTGTCCGACCTGGCGACCTGCCCCTTCCACCGCGGCACGATCTGCTCGCTGTGCTGCTCGACCGAAGGCGCCTGCCACGACCGCTGCAAGCCGAACGCCTGGCGGCCGCCGGCCGGTGCCACGATGCTCGGCATGCCGGCGATGCCCGTCCTGGTCGCCCGCGGTGGCGACGATCCGGCCGCGGTGGGCGCGCACGCCGGTGGCCAGGCTGCCGTCGAGGAGGCCCAGGCGTGAGGGCATCGGCCGCGACCGCGGAACGTATGACGGAGACGGAGACGGAGCCGGACGCGGAACCGGCGCTGGAGCCGACGCTGGAACCGGACCGCGCGCCGCACCCGCCGGCCGCGGCGCCCGCCGAGCGCAACGCGCTCGTGCGGGACCGGAAACCCGGCGGCAACCGGATGCGGCCAGCATGGCACCGGATGAGACCCGTACCGCCTTCCCCCGGCCGCCGCGAGACCGCGCGCGTCCACGAGGTGCGCCGGCTGCGGGACATGATCAGGACCACCATCCAGCGCGACGGCTACCCCGGCGGCCTGCTCCCGCACGAGTCCGAGCTGATGGCCGGCCACGGGATGTCCCGGGCCACCGTCCGGGAGGCGCTGGCCATGCTGCGCGCCGACGGTCTGATCGAGCGCACCCAGGGCATCGGCACCCACGTGGTGACCGCCACCGTGACCACCGGCCTGGCCGAGGCACACGGCGCGGTACGGCCCACCGCCAACGGCCTCTTCGACCGGCGGATGCGCCCGGGTGCTGGACCGCAGCCGGATTCCGGTGCCCGGCACGGTCGCCGAACGCCTCGGCGTCCCGCTCGGCACCCCCTGCCTGCGCCTGGAGTACGTCGGCCTGCTCGACGAGGAACCGCTGCTCGTCGCCACCAACTACGCCCTCTACCCCGAGGCGGAGCGGCTGGGCGACAGCCCGTTCGTCTCGGACTGGTACGCCCTGATGGCGGCGGCCGGCGCGGCCTTCGGGCAGTCGGAGTTCGTGATCGGCTCCGAACTGGCCGACCCGCTCACCGCCGACATGCTGGGCCTGCGCCCGGGAGCACCGCTGCTCGCGATGGAACAGGTCATCTACGACCCGGACGGGCGGCCGTTCGACGTGGCGTTCATCTACACCCGCAGCGACCGGATGCGGTTCATGTCCAGGGCCGTGGTGGACATCCCGCCGCCGGCCGGCGCCTGAGCGCCGCACCGCGCCGCGCCGTTCCGGCACCCCGCCGTTCCAGCACCTCACCGCCCCACCACGCAGCCGCCCCAGCACGCGGCCGCGCCCGGTCGCGCCGCCGCCAACTCCCCTTCCCGCCAAGAACTTTGGAGCTGCCACCATGACCACCACGACCACCACGACCACCACAACAGCCACGACCACCGCCGCCACCGCCCTGCCGGTGACGCTCACCGACGCGGCAAGGGCGCTGCGCGAGGGCACCGTGACCTCGACCGCCCTCACCCGGGCCGCGCTGGCCGCCGCCGACCGGCTGGACGCGGCGACCGGAACGTACCTGCACCGGCTCGACGCCTACGCGCTGGCCACCGCCGAGCGCGCCGACCGGGAGCTGGCCGACGGCCTGGACCGCGGCCCGCTGCACGGCATCCCGTTCGGCGTGAAGGACATCCTGGCGATGGCGGAGGGCCCGACCACCGCGCAGAGCCTGATCCTGGACCGCCGGTGGGGTGCGGACAAGGACGCGCCCGTGGTCGCCCGGCTGAAGGCGGCCGGCGCGGTGATCACCGGCAAGACCTCCACCATGGAGTTCGCCTGCGGCATGCCCGACACCGACAAGCCGTTCCCGGTGCCGCGCAACCCGTGGGACACCGCGACCTGGCCGGGCGGGTCCAGCTCCGGCACCGGCACCGGAGTGGCCGGCGGGCTGTTCCTGGCCGGGCTCGGCACCGACACGGCCGGCAGCATCCGCATCCCGGCCGCCTTCTGCGGGGTGACCGGGCTGATGCCGACCTTCGGCCGGGTGCCCAAGTCCGGCTGCGTGCCGCTGGGTTACAGCCTCGACCACATCGGCCCGCTGGCCCGCAGCGCCCGCGACTGCGCGGCGGTGCTCGAAGTGCTGGCCGGCCCGGACGCCAGCGACCCGGACTGCGTGGACGCGCCGTTCACCGCTCCCGCCCTGACCGGCGACCTCACCGGCCTGCGGATCGGCCTGGTGCGCGAGCACCACTTCCCCGAAGGCAGCGACCCGGCGGTGGAACCCGCCTTCGAGGCGGCGGCCGCGGTGCTGGCCGAGCGCGGCGCGACCGTCGTCGAGACGGTGCTGCCGTACTGGTCGGAGATGATCACCGCCGACATGGTCACCATGTCCTGCGAGGCGCTCGCCTACCACCGCACCGACCTGTCCGACCGCTGGGGCGACTACTTCCGCTCCACCCGCGCCACCATCGCGCTGGGCGCGCTGGTCTCCGGTGCCGACTACGTCCAGGCCCAGCGGGTGCGCCGGGTCGCCCAGGACGCGCTCGCCCGGCTCTTCCGCGAGGTCGACGTCGTCGCCTGCCCGACCATCTCGGTCGGCGCGCCCGCCTACGAGTCGGTGGTCGACGCCGAGGGCCGGCTCGACGTGGAGGCGCTCTTCCGCTTCATCCACACGCCGTACTGGGACAGCGTCGGCAACCCCGTCATCGCGCTGCCGATGGGCTTCACCGCCGCCGGGCTGCCGCTGTCCCTGCAACTCGCCGGACCCGCCTTCGGAGAGGCGGTGCTGCTGCGGGCCGCCGACGCCTTCCAGCAGTCCACCGACTGGCACCTGCGGGTGCCGGCCGGCGCGGCACCGTACCCGGGCTGACCGCACCGGACCGCCCGCACCGCCCGCACCGCCCAGCCCCGACCCGCACCCCGGCGCGCCCGCGCCGCACCCTCGGAAGGACCCCCGCCATGAACGACGCATCGCCCAACAGCGCGACGCCGCACGCCGGTTCGGACGTTCCCGGCTCGCAGCAGACCGGTCCGCAGGACGCCGGCGCCGACGAGACGACCACCCGACTCCTGCTCGCCGCCGCCTCGTTGCCCGCCGACGCGGGCGAACTCGCCCTCCTCACCGCGCAGTACCCGCGGCGCCGCGCCGACGTGGACGCGCTCTACGCGGTGCCGGCCGCCCGCTACGCCGACCCCGCACTGCGCTTCCGGGCCGGCGCCACCATCGAGGAGTGGGCGCGGCCGGCGGCCGGCTGACCGCTCCCCCACGCCGACGGCCGCCGGGGGGGGCCCGGGGGGGCCCGGGCCCCCCGGGGGCCCGCCCCCCGGGGGGGGGGCGGCGGGCCGACGGGGGCGGCGGCGGTGGCCGAGACCGTGCAGGTGTTAGGGCCGAATCCGGGGACCACCCGG
>NZ_JBIUYR010000020.1:0-28150 GCF_044744625.1 Streptomyces sp. NPDC087270 | reverse complement strand
CGCGCCCGGCCCGCCCCCCCCTGGGGGGGGGGGGGGGGGCGGGGGGCGGGCCCCCCGCCCCCCCCCCCGGCGGCCCGGGGGGGGGGCGGGGGGCGCCGGGGCCCCCCCCGGCGGCCTGCCACGCGGGGCGGTCGCGACGGTCAGACGGTCGCGACGCCGTTCGCGTACCGCTTCATGTTGTACGTGCCGAAGCCGTTCTCGACCGGGTCACCGCTGCTGTTGATGCAGTGCAGGATGCCGCCGCCGGCCGCGTCGTTGAGGCAGACGGTCATCAGGTCGGTGAAGACCACGCCGGGGGTGTCGGGGACCTCGTAGGCGCGGTCGGTGTAGATGTTCGCCTCCAGGTTGAAGAAGCAGTAGCTCCCCAGTCCCCAGGCGAGGTGGTCGGTGACGGAGTCCGCGACCTTGTAGGCGGCGTACCCGTTGGTACCGCCGTGCACCCAGGCCGACTGGGTGGGCACGTCGTACGGGTGCTCGTTCTGGAAGAAGTACGTACGGCCGTGGTTGCCGTTCCAGACCACTTCGTACTTCTGGTAGTGCTCCACCGCCAGGGCGTAGGCGGTGACGTGCTCGCCGTTGACGAGGAAGCC
Organism: Streptomyces sp. NPDC087270; assembly: GCF_044744625.1. Taxonomy (NCBI): domain Bacteria; kingdom Bacillati; phylum Actinomycetota; class Actinomycetes; order Kitasatosporales; family Streptomycetaceae; genus Streptomyces; species Streptomyces sp. NPDC087270. The sequence goes on along the minus strand of NZ_JBIUYR010000020.1, from coordinate 27,560 downwards.
GGTGTCGGCCGGGTTGACCGACCAGCCGACCGTGCCGTCCAGGCCGTGGTCGGCGCGCCAGAGCCAGAGGTTGTCACAGATCACGTCGTTGCTGTCGAGCTGGACGCTGACCCCCGCGCCGCCGGGCAGGGAGCCGCCGATCCGGGCGTAGACGTCGAAGAGCGCGGTGGGGTCCGCGGAGTGCCTGATCCGGCTGCGGCCGTGGCCGACCCGCAGCAGCACCGGGGAGTGCGCCGAGGCCGCCTCCAGGAGCACCCCGGCGACGGTGACACCGCCGACGTCGGCGACCTCCACCAGGGAGTTGCCGTGGGTGGCCTGGAGCGTGGCCAGGCCGAGGCCCAGGACGACGGTGCCGGGGCGGTTCACCCGCAGCGGCGCGGACACCTGGTAGACGCCGGGGGTCAGCAGCAGGTGCCGGCCCCGCGCCAGGGCCCGGTTGAGGTCCGCGGCGGAGTCGCCGGGCTTGGCCACGTGGAAGTCCGACAGCGGGATGCTGCGGCCCTTGGCCCGGCCGTGGGCCCAGGTGGTGCCGGCGCTGTCGCGGCGCAGCGCGGGCACGAAGACCTGGTAGCCGCCGTGCCGGTCCGCGGTCAGGAAGGGCTTCTCCCGTACGGTCGGGGTCCGGTCGACGGTGGTGTAGGGCGGGGTGGGGAAGGACTGCGCGGGGGCGCCCTGGGTGCCGACGAAGACCATGTTCCAGTTGGAGCCGGTCCAGCTGCCGAAGGTGTCGTTGCGCGACAGCCACTGCTGCTGCGAGCCGGAGTCCACCTGGCCGTCCACCACGCTGTCGGCGAGGAATCCCCCGCTGGACCACTGGTTGCCGGGCGGGCTCGGCCACAGGGTCATGTCGCCCTTCACGTGGACGCGGCGCATCGGGCCCGCCTGGGCGACCGCCCAGCGCTCCAGGCCGTCCGGCGGGGCGATGCTCAGGTTCTCCGCGGCCCGCCAGAAGTTCTGCGTGCCGTTGCCGTCCAACCACTGCGCGTCGACGGTGACATGGCCGTTGATCACCACGTCGTCCGGGCTGTCGCCCAGGCCGAGCACGTGGGTGTAGAAGCCCACGTTGACGTCGACGTTGTAGCTGCCGGGCATGAAGGCCAGGGCGTACCGCTCGGTGCCGAACTGGTTGGACTGCTGGGTGGCGAACACGGCGTCGAGCTTCGCCTGGATCGCCGCGTCGCCCATGGACGGCTCGAAGACGAGGACGTTCGGTCCCAGGTCGGCGCCGCCCCCGTGACCGGGCTGCGGGTGACCGGGGTTCGCGTGGCCGGGCTGCGAGGCGAAGGCTGAACCGGTGGCGATGCCGCCGACCAGCGGCACCGCGGCGGCGACGGCCGCTCCGCGGAGCATGGCACGGCGCGTGGGAATGACGGACACGGCTCTCCCTGAAGTGGTGGATGGGGAGGAGAACTGCGGCTGGCCCTGAACCGCGTGAGAGCGCTCTCAGGGACGAAGTGAATCATCGCGCTTATGCAGCGTCAATAAAGCGGACGGTCATAACTCGACCGGCTGGGAGGCGCGAGGGAGAGGCCGCTGCGGCGGCAGTGACACCCGGCTGGGGCGGCTGGGGCAGCGGGTGAAGGAGTGGCGCCGGCACGGCGGGTGGAGGCCGCACGGTACGGCGGCAGCGCGGCAGTTGGAGGCGTCGCCGGGCGGCGGCAACATGGCGGGCGAAGGGCTTCGCGCCGGGCGAAAGAGCCAGGGGGCGGGCGAATGGCCCGCGGCGCCGAACGCAACCGTCCGTCCGCGCCGAGCCCAACCGCCCATCCACGCCACACGCAACCGTCCGCCCGCGCCAAGCGCAACCGCCCATCCACGCCACGCCCAACCGTCCGCCCGCGCCACACGCAACCGCCCATCCGCGCCACGCCCAACCGTCCGCCCGCACCGAGCCCAACCGCCCATCCACGCCACACGCAACCGCCCGCCCGCGCCGAGCCCAACCGCCCATCCACGCCACACGCAACCGCCCGCCCGCGCCACGCGCGACGGTCCGGCCGTGCGTGGGCACGGCCGGACCGGGTTGCCGGGGTCACCCGGCATCGTCTTGCGCGCGGGCGCTCAGCCGGAGCAGGTGACGACGGGCGCCGCCCAGTCCCCGTGGTCGTAGGCGTTGCCGTCGCCGGCGTCGCCCACCACGAGGTCGAGGGTCTGCACGCCGGTCAGATCGGCGCTGATCTTCTGCGCCGGGTCACCGCCCTTGATGGCGCCCGTGGCCGTCAGCGTCTTGCCGTCGCCGAGCACGCTGAACGTGTCGCTGCCGGACGTCCCCGCGTCGTCGTCGTTGCCGACCGTGGCGGTGAACTTCGAGCAGTTGCCGCCGAGATAGATCGCCACGTCGCTGATCGAGTTGGTGCCCAGGCCCTTCGGGTACACCGTGCCGCCGAGCGTGATCGGGGTGCCGTCACCGGCGTTGGTGCCGCCCACCGACTCGTCGCGCTCCACCGGACCCCAACCGTTCGTGGACGAGACGAAGTCGAGGTCGCTCACGTCGTTCACCCCGGTCGGCGGCGGCGGGTTGGTGACCGCCACCTGCGCGTCCTGCCGCAGCCACTGTGCGACCTCGCCCTGCGCGAAGGTCGCGGTGGCGCTGACGGTCGCGGTCGACGCCTTGTCCGTCGGCGCCGTCAACTGCCAGACGGCGGTGGCGCTCTGCCCGGGCCGGATCGCCCCGAACACCTCCGGCTGGGCGTCGAAGGTGAACCCGGGCGCGGAGAGGGAGACGTTGACGCCCTCTGCGGTCTTCGCGCGGGCCGGCACCGACACGGTGGCGGACACCGTCAGGGTCTTGCCGCGCTGCACGCTCTTGGCCGAAGGGGTGACCGCCAGCGCCGCGGTGGCCTTGTCGCCACCGGTCTTCTGGAAGGACAGGTTGTCGAACTGGTCGGTGTCGTACGACGTGAGGCCGAGCCCGCCCTGGCCCGCGGTGTAGCTGCTGTCGTGGGCCACGCCGACCTGCTTGCCGTCCACGGACGCGGTGATCGCCGAGCCGCTGAAGGAGAGCCCGAGCCGGTGCCACTTGCCGGTGCCGAGCGGGGTCGTCGCGGACCTGCTCAGCACCGTGCGGTTGCCGTCCGCGTCGCTCTTCAGGATCGTCCAGGCACCGGTGTCGCTGATCTGGAAGTAGTAGCCCTGCTGGTGGGACTGCGGGCGGTTCTGGGTGCCCGCGCGCCCGATCAGCTCGACCGTGCCGGGCTTGGCCAGTTCGACGTCGGACTGGAGCGAGTAGTCCGTCCAGGTCGGATCGCCGACCAGGGTGAACGCGTCGGAGTCGTCCTGCCATTCGATCGGCTTGACCGGCGCCATCTGCTGCAGGCACATCCCCCGCCGGCCGGCGGCGCACTTCTGCACCTCGAACGAACCCTGCATGTCGGAGACGTACTTCGCCTCGCTGCCGGCGACATCGTTGTCAAAACTGTCGGAGTACGGCAGCTTCAGCGCGTGCGCGGCCGGCGCGGTGGCGGTGCCCTTGCCCTGCCCCGTGGTCGTGGTGACCGTGTAGATGTAACCCGGCTTCATCGTCAGCGCGTACGTGCCGTCGGCCGACGGGGTGATGTCCTGCGTGTGCACGAAGTCCGTCGCCGCGCTGGGCTGGTCGACGTCGGTGGCCCACACGTGCGCGGTGCCCGTGGACAGGCCGCCCTTGACGGTGAAGTGCGCGGTCTGCGCGGCGGTGGCGGTGGTGGTCTCCAGCACCGTCGAATAGTCCTTGCCGTTCGGCGACTTGAGCGTCACGTAGCTGCCGTTCGACTCCGAGCCGCCGAGGTAGCCCGACCCCGCGTCGACGAACTTCCAGCCGGGCTGGGCGAACTGGGTGACCTGCGCGGTGGCCCAGGTGTTCTCGCCGATGCCGTAGTTGCCCGACCAGGGCGAGCCGGCGGTGGCCAGGCCCACCGTGGAGTACGGCAGGTTGGGGTAGATCGCGGCGATCAGCGGCCAGTTGAAGTAGCTGGTCATCTTCGCGTCGACGTAGCCGCGGGTGATGGAGCGGATCAGCGCGGGCGCGCCGGTGTTCATGTCCTGCGAGCCGTTCTCGCTGGCCCACAGCGGCTTGCCGTTGTCCTTCGCGGTCTGCGTGCTGGAGCAGGTGTCGGCGTTGCCGCCGTCGCCGCCCGCGCAGGGGTAGTGCGCGCCGATGATCGACACGGCCTTGTCGAACGCCGGGTCCTTGGCCATGTCGTCGGCGACGTCCCAGCCGCTGTCGTCGGCCACGATCTGCACCTTGGAGTAGCCGGCGTTGTCAAGGGCCTTGCGGAGCTGGACGTACCAGTCGGCGTCGTGGCCGCGCTCGTTCCAGCCGCCGAGGTACTTGATGTCCAGGCCGTGGCTCTTGGCGCAACCCAGCCACGAGATCAGGTAGTTGATGGTGTCGGTCGACCAGAAGCCGCCGTTGATCCACCCGGGCGCGGCCCACGCCAGGCCGTACAGGCCGATGTCCGGGTTGCGCTTGACCGCCTGCTCGGCGAGCCAGAACTCGTAGCCCGCGTCGCAGTTGACCGCGCCCTTGGTGTGCTCGATCGACGGCTCGGAGCCGTCCGTGGAGTTGGCGTCGCCACCGATCTCCAACTTCAGCAACTGGAGGTTCGCGCCGTAGCCCGGCTTGAACATGTAGTCGAGGATCTGCTTCTGCTGGGCGGCCGGATAGTCCGTCAGCAGGCGGGAGTTGCCACCGCCACCGCTGATCGCGCCGATCCCGTCGAACGTCCGGCCGCTCTGGCCGCCGTCCACGCTGATCGACGTGTCGGGGTCCGCGTGGGCCGGCGCCGTGCTCGCGGCCAGCAGCGCGGCCAGCAAGGCCAGCACCCACAGCGGGGTAAGTCTCCACACACGAGTCATCACTCGGGGCATGGCTGACGCCCTTCACTAGAGGAGGATGGCGCCAAGTGTCCCTACCTGTTGAATATTCGGTCAACAGCGCGAACAAAGAAACACAATCAAACATCCCCGGTGCCACCGCCCGGGTAAAAACCTCACCGGGCGAACAGGACCCGTCAAAGCCGGATGACGAGCAGGGAGATGTCGTCCTGCTGGCCGGAGGGGTCGGTCATGGCCGGGAGCAGGCCGTCGGCCAGCTCGTCCGGGGAGAGCGCGCGCAGCTCGCGGATGGCGTCGATCAGGCGGCCCACGCCCGTGTAGATGTCCTCGCCGCGCCGCTCGATCAGGCCGTCGGTGTAGAGCACCAGGGTGTCGCCCGCCCGGTACTCCGCGGTGGCCTGCGGCCGCGGCACGTGCTCAAGGCGCGCCCCCAGCGGCGGGTCGGTGGCCTGGTCCAGCAGGTCGTGGCTGCCGTCGGCGTGCATGAGCACCGGCGGCGGGTGGCCGGCGTTGCTGTACATCACCAGCCGGCTGTGCGGGAAGAGCTGGCAGGTGAACGTGGTGGTGGCCATCGCGCCGTCGTGGGAGCGCGCGTACAGGCCCAGCGTCTCCAGGGCGCCGTTGGGGCCGTCGGCGACGCGGATCGCGGCGCTCAGCGCGCTGCGCAGCATCCCCATGACGCTGGCGGCGTCCACGCCGTGGCCCACCACGTCGCCGACGGACAGCGCCAGCCGCCCGTCGGGCAGGTCCACGACGTCGTACCAGTCCCCGCAGGCGTTCATGCCCTTCAGCGCCGGCAGGTAGCGCACCGCGATCTCGGGGTGCGCGGCAAGGTCGGGGGTGGCGAGCATGGCCCGCTGCAGGGCCAGCGCGACATCGCGGGTGCGCAGCGCGGACTCCTGGAGGCGGGCGTTGGCCTGCCGCAACTCCTTTGCCCTGGTGAACAGTTCCGCGCGCGGCGCCTCGACGTCGGCGGTGTCGTCCGCCCCGCCGTCGTCCACCGCGCCCTCGTCCCCCCGCTCGGAGCGGACGTACTCGGTGACGTCGTCGACCTGGTGGATGATCAGCTCCACCTGGCCGTCGGTGCCCTTCACCGGCCGGTTCACCACGTTCCACCAGCGGGGGTCGAACCGGCCGGCCCGGTCCGGCCGCGCCACCGTGAAGCGGTGCATCAGCAGCATGTTGGTGCGGCCCGAGGTGAGCGCGACCTCCAGCGACCTGCGCTGGACCTCGGCGCCGTGCGAGGCCGGGTCGCCGGGGTCGGGCGGGTAGGCGTCGAAGAAGCCGGAGCCGAGCAGTTCCTCCGCCGCCCTGCCGGTGGCCGCGACGTACTCCTCGTTGACCGCGACAATCGTCAGCTGCCGGTCGAGCACGATGCAGGCCACCGGCATCGCCGCGAACAGCGCCGCGTAGTCCAGCTCGGCGCCCTCGCCGCCAGCCACCGCGACCACCCGGCCTCCCTGTCTGCACCCGTGTCGTACGCCCTGGTCCGGCCGTGCACACCAGTCAACCCCGGCGGCGCGGCCGCCTCGCTCAGGCGCACGGGTGGCTCGCCCGGACAGCGGAACGCGGCGACGCCCCCGGCACGGGTGTGACGGGGGCGTCGCCTCGGGCGGGTGCGGATCAGTGGTGGGTGCTCGCGCCGGATGTGGCGAGCAGTTCCACCTCGGACAGCGTGGTGGACGTGCCGCCGTTGTTCGCGGTCACCACCAGGCGGTAGGACGAGTAGGCGCCGGGGTGGGCGATCTCGAAGGGACGGGTCTGCAGGCGGTCGTCGAAGGTCTGGCCGCTGCGGGTGTCGACGGTCTTCCAGTGCTTCCCGCCGTCGTCGGAGCCCTGGAGCTGCCAGCTCTTCGGGTCCTGGGCGGCGGTGCTGCCGGAGGTGAGGGTGTAGAAGGTGGCCTTCTGCTCGGCCGACTTGCCGCTGCCCTGGTAGGCGTAGGTGATCTGCGGCGTCGCGGACGGGAAGGTCACCGCGGTCTTGGAGGTGTTGTCGAACAGGCCGGACACGTCGGTGCCGTCGGCCGCCGAGCCGGTGCCCAGGCCCGCCCCGGTGGTGTCCGCGAGCGGCTTCGGGGTGCCGCCGGCCGGGGTCAGCGAGGTCTGGACGGCGGAGCTGCCGGTGCCCCACGTGGACGGCTTGGCGCCCATGGTGAAGTCCAGCACGGCGCCCTTGGAGAGCTGGTCCTGGGTCAGGTAGACCTTGTTGTACGGCTTGCCGTTGACCTTCAGCGACTGCACGTAGACGTTGCTGCGGCTGTTCTTCGGCGCGTTGACGGTGATGGTCTTGCCGTTGTCGAGGTGGATCGTCGCCTTGGTGAACAGCGGCGAGCCGATCTCGTAGTTGCCGCTGCCGGTCTGCAGCGGGTAGAAGCCCAGCGCGCTGAAGATCTGCCAGGTGGAGGTGGCACCGTTGTCCTCGTCACCGGGGTAGCCCTGGCCGATCGAGCTGCCGGTGAACAGCCGCTGCTCGATCTCCCGGACCGCCGCCTGGGTCTTGGCCGGCGCGCCCGCGTAGTCGTACATGTACGGGATGCCGTAGGAGGGCTGGTTGCTCATGCCCAGCTCGCCCATGCGGACGTCGCGGGCCTCGATCATCTCGTGGATGGTGCCGCCGTACGACCCGGTGTCGCCCTGGGCGGTCTCCTGCGTGCCGAAGAACGTGTCGAGCTTCTTCTCCATGCTCTTCTGGCCGCCGTACAGCGAGGTCAGGCCGGCCGGGTCCTGCGGCACGGTGAAGGCGTAGTTCCAGCCGTTGGACTCGGTGTACTCGTAGCCCCAGGTCTTGGGGTCGTAGTCCGAGTCCGCCACCCGCCAGGAACCGTCGGCCTTGCGGCCCTCGAAGAAGCCCACGTTCTTGTTGAAGATCGTGGTGTAGTTCTGCGCGCGGGCCAGGAAGTACGCGGACTCCTCCTGGTAGCGCTCGCGGTCGGCCTTGGAGGTGCCGGGGGCCTTGGCGAGCTTCGCCGCCATGGTGCCGATGCCGTAGTCGTTGACGTAGCCGTCCAGCGACCAGGAGACGCTGCCGTCCACCGAGGTGTTGGTGTAGCCGGTGAACTCGGAGGTGTCGATGCCCTTGCGGCCGGTGCCGGAGTTCGGCGAGACGGTGGTGGCGTTCTTCACCGCCGCTTCGTACGCGGCCTTGGCGTCGAAGCCGGTCACGCCCTTGGCGTAGGCGTCGGCGAAGGCGACGTCGGAGCTGGTGCCGGTCATCAGGTCGGCGTAGCCGGGCGAGGACCAGCGGGCGGTCCAGCCGCCGTCCTTGTACTGCTGCACGAAGCCGTTGGCGAGCTTGCCCGCGGTGTCGGACTCCAGCAGCGAGTAGGCCGGCCACTCGGTGCGGTAGGTGTCCCAGAAGCCGTTGTTGACGTAGACCTGGCCGGGGACGACCTTGGCGCCGGTCTGCGTCGGGGAGCTGGGGCCCTGCGGCGAGAACGAGCTGGCGTAGCTCCACACCGGGTGCGCGTTCGTCCCGGTGTTCTCCGAGGCGGAGTTCGGGTAGAGGTTCATCCGGTACAGGTCGGAGTAGAGCGTGGTCAGCTGGTCGTCGCTGGCGCCCTGCACCTCGACCTTGCCGAGCTTGGCGTTCCACGCCTGCGCGGCGCGGTCCTTCACGGAGGTGAAGGAGGTGCCCTGCGGGATCTCCTGGTCCAGGTTCTTCTTCGCCTGGTCGGCGCTGATGAACGAGGTGGCGATGCGCATGGTCACCACCTTGTTGCCGGAGGTGTCGAACTGCGCGTAGCCGGTGACGTTGTCGCGGCCCGCTCCGGTGGTCTTGGTGGCCGTGCCGGGCGTCCGGTCGAACTCGGCGTGCACGTACATCCGGCTGGCGCCGGTGGACAGCCCGCTCTTGTGGTCGGCGTAGCCGTCGAGGGTGCCCTTGGCGGCGTCGAAGGTCAGACCTCCGTTGTTGTCGATGTTGTCGAAGAGCAGGTCACCGGTGTTGCCGGGGAAGGTGAAGCGCATGATCGCCGAGTGGTCGGCGGGCGCGATCTCGGCCTTCAGGCCGTTGGTGAACGTCACGCCGTAGTAGTCGGGCTGCGCCACCTCGTCGGAGTGCTTGAAGGGCAGCGCCCGCTTGGTGCGGTCCAGGTCCGGGGTACCGGTGGCCGTGGAGGGCATCACCTGGAACAGGTCGCGGTCACCCATCCACGGGCTGGGCTCGTGGCTGATGCCGAGCGCCTGCAGCTCGGGCAGGTTGTCGGCGTTGTTCTGCGCCGCGTAGCTGTACTCCCAGCTGTCCGAACCCGCGTCGGTGACCGGGGTGTAGAAGTTGAAGCCGTTCGGCACCGCGGTCAGCGGCAGGTTGTTGCCGCGGGAGAAGGACCCGGAGGAGTTGGTGCCGCGCCGGGTGTCCACGTGGTCGACGTAGCTCTTGGAGGTGTTCGCCGCCGGGGCCGCGCCGATCGTCAGGTCGTCGATCCAGCCCTTGAACTGGGTGGCGGCGCCCTGTGCCGCGCTGCCGGCCGGGTCGTCGTAGCCGAGCAGGATGCGGTCGATCGTCTTGCCCGCGGCGACCTTGCCGACGGACGCGGCGACCGCGTTCCACTGCGAGGCGTAGAGGATCTTCGAGTCGCCCTGCGCCCGCGGGGTGAGCGCGACGCCGTTCACGTCCTGCGCGCTGCTGCGCAGCTGGCTCAGGTACGTGCCGTCGGTGAAGTGCAGGTCGATCGAGGCGTACGTGCTGGGGTACTTCAGGTCCCCGCCGGTCAGCTCCGGGAAGATGTCGTACGACAGCTGGGTGTCACGCGCGACCGGGATGTGCACGTCGTAGAGCTTGTTCCAGGCGTGCACCGCGCCGGACGCGGTGTGGGTGCCGGCGTACTCCAGCGCCTTGGCGCCGGTGAAGCCGACGTTCGGCTTGACGTCGGGACCCGAGGACGGGCCGCTGCCCACGTCGGTGGTCATGCCGGCCACCGGGGTCGGGGCGGCGGAGCCGTCGGAGAGGATGAGGTCGGCGAGCTGGGTGGAGCCGGTGTTGCCGCTGTTGGCCGTGACGTTGAGCCGGTAGTAGCGGTAGGCGCCGGGGTGGGCCACGTCGAAGATGTCCGACGAGAAGCGGTTGGCGAACTTCTGGCCGCTCTCGGTGTCCACGGTGGTCCAGGTGGAGCCGTCGGCCGAGCCCTGCAGCTCGAAGTCCTTCGGGTCGCGGTCCGGGCTGTCGTTGGCCGAGGTGAGCGCGTACTTCTTGACGGTCACGTCGCCGGACAGCTCGTACTGCAGCCAGCCGGTGGTGGCGAAGGTCAGCCACTTGGTGTTGGGGTCCTCGTCGGCGGCCTTGCCGGCCGTCTCGTCGGGCGGGTTGTCCGAACTCGCCGTGACCTTGGCGATCTTGTCCTTGATGCTGCCGGCCAGCACCGGCACGTTGCCGGCGGTCACGCCGGAGACCCACGCCTTGCCCTTGGCGTCGGTCTCCGAGGTGCTGGTCCAGGTCGGCTGCGGCTGCCCGGACTCGAAGGACGTGGTGAAGGCCGGCGCGGGGGTGTCGCCCGCACCGTGCGAGCCGCTGCCCGCGGCGTGCGCGAGGCCGGCGGCGGGCACGGTCAGGGCCATGGACACCGCGGCTGCCAGTAGTGATCTGGCGAGGGTGCGGCGGGATCGGCCACTTCTCATGGAGGTGCTGCCTTTCTGGTTACGGCTCCAGGTACTGACCGGTGCCCCGCCCGCTTGCACGGGGGTCGCGGGCGGGCGGGGCACCGGCAGGTATGCGGCGGTCGGACGGGCGGTCAGGCGGCGGTCAGGGACGATCGGCCGCGGTCAGGCGTTGTGCCCGCTGATCGCGTACAGCGCCAGGTTCGTGTTGTCGGGAAGGGTGACGGACTGCGCGGTCTTGCCGCTGTCCAGCGGGACGGAGAGGTGCCAGAGGTTGACCGCGACGCCGTCCGGCGCGCCGCTGCTGTTGTAGCGGCTGTCGGCGTGCACGGCGATGTCCTCGCCGAGCCGCGGGGAACCGGCCGCCCAGTCCGTGGCGTTCAGCGCGACCTGCGCGCTGCTGCCGTCGGCGTAGTGCACCGTCGCGGTCGAGGTGACGTCCCCGCCGTGCGCGGAGAGCAGCACGTCGAGCCCCGAGTAGGCGCGCGGCACCAGGGAGACGGTCTGGCCGTGGGCGGTGACGAAGTTCTTCGCGGTGCCCGCGGTGTCCGGGAAGTCGTAGGCGCGGCCGGCCAGCACCCCGGTGCCGGGCGTCGGCATCTGTTCGGCCGGGTAACTGGTGCCGGTGCCGTCGAAGTCCGCGCCGGGGCCGCCCGCCGCGCTCACCCCGTCCACGTCGTACTGCCCGGACAGGTCCTGCGGGCAGTAGCCGCTGCTGCCCTGGCAGCCCGCGGTCGTCACCGACACCGGTACGGTCCTGGTCGCGGTCGGCCCGCCGGCCTGCTTCACCGTGACGGTCACCGGGTAGGTGCCGTCGGGCGTGCCCGCCGGGGCGGAGACGTGCAGCGGCACCACGTGGGTGGCGGGCAGGGACTTGGATTCGACGGTGAAGGAGGTCCGCGCCGGGTCGACGCTCAGCGGTCCGGCGGAGGAGACCGCCACCGAACCGGACACCGTGCCGGGCCCGGAGAGCACCGCGGACACGTCCACCTCGGTGGCCTTGGCCCCGGCGAGGATGCCGGGCGCGGCCGGGCTCGCGGCCGCGGCGGTGTGCCGACGGTTGTCGGGCACGTGGTCGAGGGCGGGCGGCGCGGCCGACTTGGCGGTGCCCCAGGTCGAGGGCGAGGTGCCGAGGGTCAGCGCGAGGTTCTTGCCCGCCTTGATGTCGGCGGTGGTGAAGTAGGTGTCGGTGAGCGCCTTGCCGCCCAGGCGCGCGGACTGGATGTAGCGGTCGCTGTCGCTGCTGCCCGGCGCGGTGACGGTCAGCCGGCCGCTCGGGTAGTACTTCCGGTCCAGGCTGAGGTCGACCCGGCTGAACAGCGGCGTGGACACGCCCCATTCGTCGGTGCCGGGCGCCATCGGGTAGATCCCGATCGCGGACAGCACCTGCCAGGCCGACATCGTGCCGAGGTCGTCGTTGCCGGTGACCCCGTTGGGCGCGTCGGTGAACAGCGTCAGCGCGGCGTGCACCACGTCGGTGGTCTTCCACGGCTGCCCGGTGGACAGATACGTGTACGGGGCGCTGAGGTCGGGCTCGTTCTGCGGGTTGTACTTGTCCTGGTTGTAGTACGAGTAGGGGCCGTTGACCCACACGTTCCGGGCGGTGCCGGCCGGGTCCTTGAGCAACTGGTCGTAGGCGAAGAAGGAGTCCAGCCGCGCGTTCCCGGCGGAGGTGCCGCCGATCTGGTCGAGCAGGCCGGGCAGGTCCTGCGGCACCAGCCACATGTACTGCCAGGACGTGCCCTCGTGGAAGCCGACGCTGGAGGCGGGGTCGGTCGGGCCGACGAACGCGCCGTCGGTGTCGCGGGCCTGGAAGAAGCCGGTGGCCGGGTTGAGGATGCTGCGGTAGTTCTGGCCGCGGGTCAGGTACGTGGCGGCGTCGGCCTTGTGGCCCAGGTCGCGCGCCATCCCGCCCAGCGCCGCGTCGGCCAGCGCGTACTCCAGCGTCGCGGACGGCCCGTGCTGGTAGTCGTCGTCACCGGGCTTGGTCTGCGGCCGGGTCGGGTCGTAGGGCACGTAGCCGTTGGCCAGGTACTCCGGGTCGGCCTGGCGGTCGGCGGACGGCGAGGAGGCGGGCGCCGCGTGGTCGACGTGCTGCTTCAGCACCCGGTACGCCTCCTCCTCGTGGCCCTTCAGCAGGCCCTGCCGGTAGGCGTCGACCAGGAACGGGGTCACCGGGTCGCCGGTCATGATGTTGGTCTCGACGGTGCCGTAGCCCCAGCGCGGCAGTTGCCCGCTCTCGTCGGCCACCCGCAGCAGCGACAGCGCCATGTCCCGGGACTCGCGCGGCGCCAGCAGCGACAGCAGTTGCTGCTGGGTGCGGTAGGTGTCCCACAGCGACCAGTTCTGGTAGTACGTGATGCCGTCCGCGGGGTGCACCTTGCCGTCCCAGCCGGTGTAGCGGCCGTCCACGTCGTCGCCGACGTTCGGGGCGAGGAAGGACCGGTACAGCGACGAGTAGAAGGTGCGCTGCTGCTCGTCGGTGCCGCCGGTCACCCGTATCTGCGCGAGCCGGTCCTGCCACGCCTGCTTGGCGGCGGCGCGGGTCCGGTCGAAGCTGCCGCGCCCCTCCGCGGCGAGGTTCTTCGCGGCGCCGGCCGGGCCGGTCCACGACAGCGAGGTCACGGCGGTGACGGCGCGGTCCTTGGTGGTGTCGAACCGCACGTAGGCGCCGCCGCGTCCGGTGGAGGTGGACGTGGCGCTGCCCGCGGTGACGGTGCCGCCGTTCCAGGTGCCGTAGGAGGCGAACGGCCGGTCGAAGCGGGTCTCGGTGTAGAGCGTGTACGGCTTGGTGTCCTGGCAGAAGCCGCTGCCGGTGATCGCGGTGAGCACGGTGCGGTCGTCCACGACGGTCACGGTGCTGCTGGTCACCTTGTGCAGCGCCTGGCCGCTGTCGAGCAGGACGTTGGCCTTGTCGGTCGCGGGGAAGGTGTAGCGCTGCCAGCCGGTGCGCGCGGTCGCGGTCAGCTCGGCGGTGATGCCGGTGCCGAGCTTCACCTGGTACGACCCGGGCGACGCGCTCTCGTCGTCGTGGCTGTACGGCGCCGCGTACTGCGCGTCGTCGGTGCTGGTGATGTCGCCGGTGGTGGGCAGCACCGGCAGGTCGCCGCCGAGGCCGCAGCCGACGCCGGACAGGTGCACCGAGCTGAAGCCGAGGATGTGGTCCTGGTTGTAGTCGTAGCCGGTGTTGTGGCCGGTGTCCGGGGAGAGTTGGACCATGCCGAAGGGCACGGCGGCGCCGGGGTAGGTGTTGCCGTCGTCCTGGGTCCCGATGAACGGGTTCACCAGGTGGGTCAGGTCCCCGCCCGCGCTCGCCGTGCCGGCCGAGGCGGCCTGCGCCGGCAGTGCCGCCGCGCAGGCCGCGGCGAGCGCGACCACTGCCGCGGTGGCCGCTCTTCGCAGCCGCGTCCGTCGGGTCATCGTGTACTCCACTTCGTTGACAACGTTGTCAGCTCTCCATGCAGGCCGGGCCTGGTGGAATCCGGGGCGTGGGACATGCCAAGAATGACAGGAATCCTGACGACGAAGGGCCCCGGCGTCAAGCGTTCGGCGCCTGACGGATGATCAGAAGCCGTCCGACGCCGCCGCGTCCGTATCGATTCAAGCCTCGGCGCACCCCCGGCGGGCCGCGAAGGCTCGCCCGGCGCGACACCTGGACGGAGCTCGGATGTGCTTGTAGCCTCAAGCCGCACTCCACCATTGAAACGTTTCACACCGTCGTCCCGTCTGGAGCCGCCCCCATGCCCAACACCCCTGCGGGAGAAGGTCCCCGCCCGCCCGGACCGCAGCGCCGCACCGTCATGAAGGCCGGGCTCGGCGGCGCCGCGCTGGCCGCCGCCGGGCTCACCTTCGGCTCCGCCGGCACCGCCGCCGCGGACAGCGCCCACCGCGGCGGGGCCGGCGCCCCGGCCCCGCACGACACCGGCGACTGGCAGAAGTACGTCCAGGGCCCGTCCAGCCGGACCGTACGGCCGGTGAGCGTGCTGCGCAGCAGCGGCGCGGTCACCGACCCGCAGGCGCTGCTGGCACCGGGCGGCGGCGTCACCGTGCTGAGCCGCCCGCAGCCGGCGCAGCCGCCGCGCTGGCCGGACGGCACCACGGCGACCGCCTCGTCCTCGCACGCGCCCAACGGCGGCGACGACGGGCAGCCGCGCACCTACGACGCCGGCAACGCGATCGACGGCGACCCCGGCACCTTCTGGAACGACGACACGATCGCGGCCTACCCGGACACCCTGACCGTCACCACGGCCGCGCCGCTGTCCCTGCCGGGCATCACGCTGCTGTCCAACTCCGACGGCGTGCCGGCCGACTTCACCGTCGAGACCTGGGACGGCGCGGCCTGGCGGACCGCCGCCACCGTCACCGGCAACACGTCCGTGCGGCGGGCCGTGCCCTTCGCCGCGACGGTCTCCACCACGCAGGTGCGGATCAACGTCAGCGCCGACCAGAGCACGCCCCAGGGCGAGTTCACCCGGATCAACGAGGTGTACCCGGGGCTGCTGGCCGACGACGACATCCCGCGGGTGGTGGTCGACTTCGGCAAGGTCGTGGTGGGCTACCCGCACGTCACCTTCACCTCCGCCTCGGGCAACTCCCCCGGCGTGCGGCTGGCGTTCTCCGAGACCGTCCAGTTCCTCACCGACCGCAGCGACTTCACCCGGGCCGACCAGTCCGGGGTGCCCTCCCAGGGCACCGACCAGTTCGCGGTGCCGGCCGGCGGCGCCGACTGGAAGGACACCAAGGGCTACCAGAGCGGCACCCAGGTCTACGCCGACGGCCTGCACGGCTTCCGCTACCTGCAGATCAGCCTGGACGCGCTCGCCTCCGACGCGCCGGCCGCCCAGCCCTGGGGCGAGGTGTCGATCGACGCGGTGTGGCTGGAGTTCACCGCCTACCTCGGCACCCCGGACTCCTACACCGGCTGGTTCCTCAGCGCCGACGACGACCTCAACCGCTACTGGTACGGCGCCGCGTACACCAACGAGCTGGTCACCGACACCTTCCGGTCCGACGACATCGACCCCCGCGGCGCCGACAGCCCCTCCCTGGACGGCAAGCTGGTCCTCCAGGACGGCGCCAAGCGCGACCGGGACCCGTACGTCGGCGACCTGGCGGTGTCCGCCCGCACCCTGTACCTCACCCACGACGACGCGGCCGCGGCCGCCCGCAACGTGCTCGCCGACCTCGCCGACCACCAGCGCTCCGACGGCTGGATACCGCCGGCGTCGATCAACGGCTACACCCTGCCGCTCTTCGACTATCCGCTGTGGTGGGTGACCTGCAGCTGGGACTACGTCCTGCACACCGGCGACCGCGCCTACGCCACCGGCTACTACCCGCACCTGACGAAGGTGCTCGACTCCTGGTACCCGTCGGTGACCGACGGGGACGGCCTGCTCAGCAAGGGGCTCAACGGCACGTCGGGGTACGGCGACTACGCCTTCCTCGGCCGCACCGGGCAGATCACCTACTACAACGCCAACTACGTGCAGGCCCTCACCGACGCCGCCTCGATCGCGACGTACCTGGGCAACTCCGCCGACGCCGGCCGCTGGACGGACCGGGCGACCACCGTCGCCGCCGCCGTCAACACCCACCTGTGGGACGCGGCCGCCGGCGCCTACCTGGACTCCTCCAGCGGCCCGGCCCGGCACGCCCAGGACGGCAACGCGATCGCGATCACCGCCGGCGTGGCCGACGCCACCCGGGCCGCGTCCGCCCTCGCCCACCTGGACGCCACGACGGTACTGCCGTACGGCAACGCCTTCATGGACAACGACACCATCTTCGACGGCGCCTCGCAGCGGGTCTACGCCTTCACCTCCTACCCGGAGCTGGTCGCCCGCTTCCGCAGCGGCCGGGAGGACTCCGCGCTGGACCAGATCCGCCGCACCTACGGCTGGATGGACACCCACGACCCGGGCATCACCAGCTGGGAGGGGATCGGCCCCGACGGCTCGCTGTACGAAGGCTCGTACACCAGCATGGCGCACGGCTGGTCGACCGGCGTGGTGCCGGCGCTCACCAACGAGTTGCTCGGCGTCCGGCCGACCGCGCCGGGCTTCACCACCTGGTCGGTGCGCCCCCGCCCCGGCTCGGTCGCCTGGGCGCGCGGCCAGGTGCCCACCCCGCGCGGCCCGCTCGGGGTGGACTGGCACCATCCCGGCCGGGGCACGTTCGCCCTGACCGTCCGGGTGCCGCGCGGCACCCGGGGCAGCGTCGCCCTGCCCACCGACGGACACCACGTCACGGTGCACGTCGACGGCAAGCTCGCGTGGAACGGAAAGAAGGCCAAGGCGTACGCCGCCCGGGCCCAGGACGGCTGCGTGCTGCTCGACGGGCTGACCGCCGGGACCCGCACGGTGTCCGTCCGCCCGGCCGGCTGAGCGGGCGCGGGCGGCCGCCCCCGGACCCGCGTGCTCGGTCCGGGGACGGCCGCCCGCGCCGTCGGTCACGCCGTCGCCACCGCGAAGACGTGCATGTCGCCTCCCGTGGTGGTGGCCGGCAGCGTCACCGAGGCGAGCTGCTTGCCCGCCTGGAGGGTGATGGCCGCGGTCGCGAAGACATCGGTGCCCACCGGGTCGGTGCTGCTGCCCATGACGTCGCGGTACGTGGTGTGCACCGCCGTGACGTTGCCGAAGGAGGGCTGGTCACCGCCGCCGCCGAGGGTCCAGTCGCTGAAGCCGATGTCGGCCTGCTGGGTGGTGCCGTCGGTGTAGGTGAGGGTGGCCGTGCCGCTGGTGGGGCCGTCGTCGGCGCTGCCCAGCAGGCTGAGCCGGGTGGCGCCCGCCGCGGTCTTGGAGACGTCGAGCACCTGGTCACCGCCGCCGACCTGGATGTTGTCGGGGGCGCCCGGCGTCACCTGCGGCCAGGTGAAGTCGAAGCCGCCCGCCGAGACGGTGCTGCCCGGGGTGACGCCGGCCGCGGCCAGCGCCTTCGCCGAGTAACTCCAGCCGCCGCCGTCGAAGTTGGCGGCCGGGTTGTCGTCGTCGGCCGATATGCCGCGGTTGTTGACGTACCAGCTGATGCTGCCCTTGACCCCGACCGTCACCGACAGCCACGCCTTGGGGGCGGGGGTGCTGCCGGAGCCGGCGGCCGAGGAGGTCAGGGTGATCGGGACGGCGTAGACGCCCGACTTGGTGCCCGCGGCGACCGAGACCGACAGCTTCGCGGTGGCGGTGCCGTTGGCGGGCAGGCTGATCCGGCCGCCGGCCGGGCTCAGCGTGATCCCGTCGGGCGCGGCCGCCGACCAGCGCACGTCCTGGCGGCTGTCGCGGATCGTCGAGACGCTCAGCGTGCTGTCCGCCGACGTGCCGGGCTCGGCCTTGACCGCGCCGGGCGCGGTGCTGGCGAAGAACGGCGCCTCACCGTCGCGGTAGGACGGCGGCGCGTCCTTGGCGGCACTGCCCCACTTGGTGTTCGGGGTGCTGCCCAGGGTGTAGTCCAGGGTGCCGCCGTGGGTGACGAAGGAGGCGGGGACCCAGGGCTGGTCGGAGCTCCTGCCGTTGGTGCGCAGGCTCTGGATGTAGACGTTCTTCGCCGAGGTCTGCGGCGCGTTGACCGTGATGGTCCGGCCGAGGCCGGTGTGGATCACCGCGTGCGGGAAGACCGGCGCGGTGAGCACCAGGTCGGCGCGGCTGGGCACCTGCGGGTACAGGCCGAGCGCGGAGAAGACGTACCAGGACGACATGGTGCCCGCGTCGTCGTTGCCGGGGATGCCGCCGGGGGTGTTCGTCCACAGCGTGTCGGTCTCGGCGCGGGTGGTCTCCTGCGTCTTGTAGGGCGCGCCGAAGTAGTCGTACAGGTAGGCCGCGTTGATGTCGGGCTCGTTGGTCGGGTCGTTCTTCGTCGGGTCGTCGGCGGTGAAGTCGAAGCTGCCGTCGGCGTCGTGGAAGAAGGCGTCGAGGCGCTCGATGGCCGCCTTGTTCCCGCCCATCGCCTGGGCGAGGCCGGCGATGTCGGAGTAGACCATCCAGCTGTACTGCGAGCTGGTGCCCTCCACGAAGCCGTCGCCGGTGGCGGGGCTGAAGTTGGTGCCGGCCCAGGAGCCGTCGGAGTTGCGGTTGCGCATCCAACCGCCCTGCGTGGTGGCGTTCGGGTCGAAGACGTTGCTCCAACTGCCGCTGCGCTGCGCGAACTTCTGCGCGTCGGAGCGGTCGCCGAGCTGGCCGGCCAGCTGCGAGATGCCGAAGTCGGCCGCGGCGTCCTCCAACGTCTCGGCGGCGCCGCCCCAGCAGTGGCAGTTGTCGGCGGGCACGTAGCCGAGCGCCTTGTACTGGTCGAGCGCGGGGCGTTGGCCGACACACTCGACGTTGCAGCCGGAGCTGTCGGAGTCGTTCGCGGTCGGCACGGTGGCGGCCTTGACGAGCGAGGCGAGGGCGCCCTTGGCGTCGAAGTCGGTGCCGCCGAAGGCGTAGATCCCGGCGAGCGCCGCGTCGGAGGGGTCGCCGGACATGACGCTGGTCTTGCCGTTCTCCAGCAGCCAGCGGTCCCACTCACCCCCGCGCTGGTTCGCGTAGTTGAACAGCGACTGGGCGTAGTCGCTGCCGACCTTGGGCTGGAGCAGCGTCAGCAGCTGCACCTGGGCGCGGTACTGGTCCCAGCCGGAGAAGGTGCCGTACTGCGCGTGCTGGCCGCGGGAGAGCCGGTGGACCTTGCGGTCGCCGCCGAGGTACTGCCCGTTGGCGTCGTTGGTGAGCGTCGGCTCCAGCATCGAGTGGTAGAGCGCGGTGTAGAAGGTGCTGGTCTGGTCGGAACTGCCGCCGGAGACCTGGACCTTGCGCAGCGCGGTGTTCCACGCGGCGACCGCCTGGGCGTGGACCGCGGCGAAGGACTTGCCCGGCGGGTTCTCCGCGCGCAGGTTCGCCTCGGCGTTCGCGGCGCTGACGTACGAGATCGCGACCTTGGCCTGCACGTTCTTGGTGCCCTGGGCGAAGGTGACGTAGGCGCCGGAGCCCTTGCCCGCGGTCGCGTTGCCGCTGGAGTTGTAGCCGGTGCCGCCGGAGGCCGAGGTGGAGCCGGGCTTCAGCGTGTCGTCGGTCCAGGTGCCGACCTTCGCGAACGGCTGGTCGAAGTGCGCGGTGAAGTACAGGGTGTAGAGGTCGTGCCGGTTGTTCGCGCTCTGCGGGCCGCAGAAGTTGCCCGCGCTCACCGAGCCGGTGACGGTCCGCGTCGCGGCGTCCACGTGGACGTCGGCCGCGCTGCTGCCGCTCTCGGAGTTGGATGTGCGCAGCAGCATGCTCGCGGGCTTGTCCGCCGGGAAGCCGAACTCCCCCGTGCCGGTACGGGCGGTGCTGGTCAGCTCGGCGCTCGCGCCGCTGTCCAGGCCGACCTTGTAGTAGCCGGGCGACGCGGTCTCGTTCGCGTGGCTGAAGGTGCTCGCGTAGGTGGCGTCCTTGGTGTCCGCGCTCGGCGAGGAGTCGACGTCGCCGACGTACGGCATGATCGGGATGTCGCCGTTCGCGCCGGAGCAGCCCACGCCGTTGAGGTGGGTCAGGCTGAAGCCGCGGATCTTCGTGGCGTCGTAGCGGTAGCCGCCGGGCGCCGGCGTGGAGAACTGGTTCCCCGTCGAGTTCTGCGGGCTCCACGCGAGCATGCCGAACGGCACCACGGAGCCGGGGTAGGTGTTGCCCGCGTTCGACGTTCCGATCAGCGGGTTGACGGCCGAGGCCGGGTCGGCGGGCGCGCCGTGCGAGGGCGCCGCGTCGGCGGTCCCGGCGCCGAGGCCGAGCCCGAGGAGTGCGGTCGCCGCGGCCAGCGCGCAGACGGCTCTGCGCCTGCGGCGGGTTCCGACCGTCCGGTGCGGGGTTGAGTCTGGCACCAATCCTGCCCTTCGTGGAGTACGGGTGATCGGCAGGGGAACGGCCTCTCCCCCGGCGGGCGGGGCGACGGGACCGAACCCGACAACGTTGTCAGGAAGTGAAAGACGATGTTGCTCCGACCGCGCAGGAGTGTCAAGGAAAGTTCTGCGGCCGGGGCGGACAAACACGGTCAACTGCGTGTAAGCGGGGGGCTGTCGCGGGTGCGGGGGACGCGGGGGGCTGGTGACGGGGCGTCACCCGGGGGCGATCAGGGGGAGGTCGGGGGGCGAGGGGCCGACGGGTGGACGTGGCCGGTCCGGCGGCCGGCGCGCGGGGCCCGACGGGTTTCCGAACCGGCCTCGCAGCGCGGGATCGAACGCCCGTGCAGGGGCTTGAACGTGGGCCGCTCCCCTCAGCCGTCGGACGGTTGGGCGTCGGACGGTTGGGCGTCGGACGGTTGGGCTTCGGCCCGTGCGTGGGCGCGGTCGATCTCGGCCATGTGCTGCTCGGCCCAGTCCCTGACCGCGGACAGCGGGCCCTCCAGGGAGAGTCCCAACTCCGTGAGGCGGTAGTGGACGCGGGGCGGCACCGTGGGTTCGACGCGACGGCTGACGAGACCGTCGCGGGTCAGCCCGCGCAGCGTGACCGACAGCATCTTCTGCGAGACGCCCGCCATACGGCGCTGGAGTTCCGCGAAGCGCACCTCGTCCGGGGACGCCTCCGCCAGCACCTTGACGGCCATCGACGTCCACTTGGTCCCGATCCGGTCGAGCAGGCGCCGGGTCGGGCACAGCGGGTCGAAGAGGTCGCCGCGGCCCTGGGGCGGACCGGACGGGGAGGAGGGGACGGAAGGGGCGGTCACCTGGAGCTCACCACCTGTGGCACGAGTGCGGTCTTGGCCGGTCCAGCGTAGTTACCTACGGTGGTGTTGTCACCATTGGTAACCGCCTGGGAGGTCGCCCATGTCCCCCGTCCCCCGCACCACCGCCCGCAGCCGCCCGCCCGAGGTGGTGCTGCGCCGCGTCGAGGCGGGCGGCGTCGAACTCCATGTGGCGACCGCGGGGCAGGGCCCCGCCGTCCTCCTCCTGCACGGGTTCCCGCACACCTGGCAGCTGTGGACCGACGTCATCGGCGAACTCGCCCACGACCACCGGGTGATCGCCCCCGACCTGCGCGGGCTGGGCGCGAGCGGGCCCGCGACCGGCGGTTACGACGCCGGCACCCTCGCCGCCGACGCCGAAGCCCTCCTCGCCGCCCTCGGCGAGACCTCCGCGGCCGTGGTCGGCATCGACGCGGGCACCCCGCCCGCCTTCCTGCTGGCCATGCGCCGCCCCGACCTCGTCAGCCGGCTGGTGGTCATGGAGTCGCTGCTGGGGACGCTGCCGGGTGCCGAGGACTTCCTGGCCGGCGGGGCACCGTGGTGGTTCGGCTTCCACGCCGTGCCCGGCCTCGCGGAAGACGTGCTCACCGGCCACGAAGCCCGCTACATCGACTGGTTCCTCGACGCCGGCACCCTCGGGGAGGGGCTCCGCCCCGACCTCCGCGACGCCTTCGTCAGCGCCTACACCGGCACCGACGCGCTGCGCCGCGCCTTCTCGTACTACCGCGCGATGCCCGCCGGCGCCCGGCAGATCGAGCGGGCCGCCGCCACCGGCAGGCTGACGGTGCCCACGATGGCGATCGGCGCGCACCCTGTCGGGGCCGCGCTCGAACGGCAGTTGCGGCCGATCACCGACGATCTCGTGGGCCACGTCCTTGAGGACTGCGGCCACATCATCCCGCTGCACCGCCCGGAGGCGCTGCTCGGCCTGATCAAGCCGTTCCTGGGGTGAGCCCGGCCCGGAGCGGCGACCACCCGTCACAGCGGGACCGTCTCGCCCCTGCCGGCACAGGGGTAAGTAGGGCGTGGCCATCACCCGAAAGGGCGACGCCGCTACGCAGCGTCGCGTGACCGCATCGGCTACGGCGCGATCCGGGCTGCGTTCCGTTCGGTGACGGGTGGGGTCGCGCTCGAACGGGACGCGACCGGACGGAACCACGCGTCGCGGTGTTTCACGCCCGCGGGTGCGGGTCACCCGGGGACCATGATGCGAACGCTACTGCGCGGCGGCCTCGCCGGAGCCGCCGGGACGACCGTGCTCAACGCCGTCACGTACGGCGACATGGCCCTGCGCGGCAGACCCGCGAGCACCGTTCCGGAGGCGACCGTGGAGGCGCTGGCGGACCGGGCCGGGGTCACCATCGACGGCACCGGCCAGACCCGCGACAACCGGGTGAGCGCGTTGGCGGCGCTGTCCGGGATCGCCACCGGCGTGGGGGTGGGCACGGCCGTCGCCGTACTGCGGAAGGCGGGGGTGCGGCTGCCGCTCTGGGCGGGCGGCGTCCTCACCGGGGCGCTCGCCATGGCGGTCACCGACCTGTCCATGGCCGAGTTGAAGGTGAGCGACCCGCGCACGTGGTCGGGCGCGGACTGGGTCTCCGACGCGATACCGCACCTGTTGTACGGCCTCGCGACGTACGGTGTCGTGACGGCCGGGGAGCGGCGCGCGTGAGAGCGCCCGCCGG
Organism: Streptomyces sp. NPDC087270; assembly: GCF_044744625.1. Classification (NCBI taxonomy): domain Bacteria; kingdom Bacillati; phylum Actinomycetota; class Actinomycetes; order Kitasatosporales; family Streptomycetaceae; genus Streptomyces; species Streptomyces sp. NPDC087270. Next base: position 4,785 of record NZ_JBIUYR010000020.1, on the reverse strand, counting down.
CGTACGGGCCGGCCTCGTGCGCGCCGGGCTGGTCGGGGCCGCGTCCGGGGCGCGCAGCCAGATCGGGACGGCTGCCGTCGCGGTGAGCGGGCGGGCCGAGACCGCCCCGGAACCGCTGGACCTGCTGGCCGGGCGGCCGGCCGTGATCGGCACGGTGACCGCTGCCGTCGGTGAACTGATCGCCGACAAGCTGCCGGCGACCCCGAGCCGGCTGACCGCCGCCGGGCTGGTGCCCCGCGTCGTGCTCGGCGGCCTGGCGGCCGCGGTGCTCGCCGCGGACGCCGTGCGGGTGCTCGCGCCGCCACCCGGCCGGCGGCGCGCGGCGGACGACGGGAAGGGTTCGGCGCGGCCGGCGGGTTCGGCGAACTCGGCGTCGGGGTCGGCGGGTTCGGCAAGTTCGGCGGGTTCGGTGCGGCCGGCGGGTTCGGGGTCGGGGTCAGCGGGTTCGGCGGACTCGGCGGCGGGTTCGGCGGAGAGGCCCGCGCCCTCCTCACCCGGGCCGGTCCTGCTCGCCACCGCCGGCGCGGTCGGCGGGGCCGCGGCGGTCGCCGCCGCCTTCGCGGGCGCCCGCTGGCGCCGCCGGTGGTCCCTGCGCGGACACGACGACTGGCCCGCCGCGGTCCTGGAGGACCTGGCCGCCCTGGCCCTCGCGGGCGCCGCGTGCACCCGTCCGACTCCCCCGCCCCGTACCGGTGACGCCGCGTGGTGATGGGGCGGGCCGCCTGAGCGAGGCGCACCCGGTGCCCCGGTGGGCCCCGTCCCTGCCTGCACGTCATCCTCGGGCCGCGGCGACCACTGACGTACGGACCCGGGGCCCTGCGCGGCCGAACTCCCTTGCCGACACCGGCCACCGCCGGCCGACACCGGCCACGACCGGCCCGCGCCGCGCAACGCGGGCCCCGACGAGCGGGTTCGGCCGGGGAGTTCGGCAGTAGCATCGAGGGAACGGGACGGACCGCCGTGGGAGCGGCGATCGGGGTGCGGACCAGGGACCGCGCGTCCGCCGGCCGGCCGCCCCGCCTGGAACGGAGGGCCGCGATGACTCCCCCGGCCTCCCCCGCGGACCCGGCCGAGCCGGTTCGCCGGGTCGAGTTGACCCCCGCCGCCGAGGAACTGCTCGGCCGGCTCGCCGATCGGCACGGCCCGCTGATGTTCCACCAGTCCGGCGGCTGCTGCGACGGAAGCTCCCCGATGTGCTACCTGCGCGGCGAGTTCCGGGTGGGCGGCGCGGACGTGCTGCTCGGCAGGGTGGCGGGCGACACGCCGTTCTGGATGAGCGCGAGCCAGTTCGCCTACTGGCGCCACACCCACCTCACGGTCGACGTGGTCAAGGGCCGTGGCAGCGGCTTCTCGCTGGAGGCCCCGGAGGGCGTGCGCTTCCTGCTGCGCTCACGCCTGCTCACCGACGACGAACTCGCCCGGCTGGCCGCCGAACCCTCCCCGCTCACCGGCGCGGACGCCACCGCGTCGTAGTCCGCCCGCCCCGCCCGACCTCACCTCACCTCAGCGGCGCCGCGTGCAACGTCAGCGGATTGTCGCGGCCGGGAGTCACCGCCTCCTCGTCGCCTTCCCCCATCCGCAACCAGGTCCGTACCGGGTCCGTACCGGTCCGTGCCGAGTTCGCACCTGAATCGGCACCCCGAGCTCGCGATCGTGGCCGGAAGGCGCTTGTCAGAGCCCCGCGGTACGGTCCCAGCATGGCTGCCGACATCGACCTGACCCTCGACTGCGCCGACGCGCAACTCCTCGCCGCCTTCTGGAAGACGGCCCTCGGATACGTCGACGAGCCGCCGCCGGCTCCGTTCAGGACGCGCGCGGAGTGGTTCGCGCAGTTCGACCTGCCGGCGGACGACTCCGTGGACGACGCCGCGTGGCTCTGCGATCCCGACGGCGCCGGACCCCGCCTGAGCATCCTCAAGGTCCCCGAGCCCAAGACGGCGAAGAACCGGCTGCACCTCGACATCCGCGTGCCCGGGCACGGCGGTCCCGACGAGCGATGGGCGCGGATCACGGCGGAGTCCGCGCGCCTGGTCCGCGCGGGCGGGACCGTCCTCCGGGAGTTCGCGGGCCATCACGTGGTGATGGCCGACCCGGAGGGCAACGAGTTCTGCGTCGCGGCGGCGGCCGGGAGTTAGGCGTCACTCGCACGAAGGGGGATGTGCCCGGGTAAGCGTGCGGGTCACTCCGAGGACGTGACCGCCGTCGGGGGTCGAGGTGTGGGGGCGGTGCTCTGGCGACCGGTCCGGTAGCGGCCCGGGGTGGTGCCGATGATGTGGGTGAACGCCTCGATGAAGCTGCTGGGGTTGGCCCATCCGCAGGCGTAGGCGGTCCGGGTGGTGTCCTGGCCCTCGGCGAGGAGCACGAGCGCGTGGTGGACGCGCAGTTGGGTGCGCCACTCGTAGAAGGTCATGCCGAGTTCGTTGCGGAAGAGCCGGCTGAGGGTGCGGGTGCTGGCGCCGATCGCCTTCCCTAGTTCGGCCAGCGTGGCGTTGTCCGCGGGCGTCTCGTGCAGTATCCGGGCGATGGCTCGCAGCCGGTCGTCCCGCGGTTCGGGCAGGTGCAGCGGCTGTTCGGGGGCTTCGCGGAGTTCCTCGACGAGGACGCGGAGCAGGCGCGAGCGCGCGGAGCGGCTGTAGCCGGTCGCGTCGTCGTCGTAGTTGCGGGGGCCGGTCAGGGCGAGCAGGACCTCGCGGGCGAGGCCGGAGGCCAGGAACACGGCGGGATGGTCCGGGACGAGCCGGGCGAGCGACGGGGTGAGGAAGACGATCCGCATGTCGGTGCGGCCGTGCGCGCGGTGGTCGTGCGTGAACCCGGCGGGGGTCCAGGCGACCCGGTTGGCGGGAACGATCGACGTGCCGCGCTCGGTGCGCACCGCCAGGACCCCGCCGGCCGCGTACACCAGGTGTCCTCGTGCGTGTGACTGCCACGCGCTCGTTCCGCCGGAGGGCCACAGGTGCCGCCCGCCGGAAGGCCACACATGTGACGTCACACCGGCGATCGGGCGAGGTTGGCGGCGAGCGGGCATCGGTTGGCATCCTAGCGGTGGCAAGCCATCTCCTGATCCCGTGACACTTCCTGCATGCGGAGTGGTCCTCAGGCGCGCAGCGCGCCTGGCCGCGCCGCATGCCATCGAGGCAGCGTGCCTCGATGTCGCGAGTTGGGAGAGAAGGAGACTCACATGGCGACATTCGTCCTCGTACCCGGTGCTTGGAAGGGTTCGTGGTCGTTCGAGGCGGTGGTGCCGTTGCTGGAGCGTGCCGGTCACAGCGTTCACGCGCTGACCCTGACCGGCCTGCGGCCGGACGACGACGACGCGGCGGTCGCGACCGCCGGTCTCGACACGCACGCCGGCGACGTCCTGCGGCACCTCGATCGCCACCACCTCACCGGCGTGACGCTGGTCGGCCACAGCTACGCCGGGATGGTGATCGCCGCCGTCGCCGACCGCGCCGGCGGCCGGATCGAGCGACTGGTGCACCTCGACGCCTACGTACCGCGCGACGGCGAGTCGTGCTGGTCGTCGACGAACGACCACTTCCGGGAGGTGTTCGCGGCCGGTGCCGCGGCCACCGGCTACTCCGTCCGACCGCCGGACGGCGGCGACCCCCGCCGCCGTCCCCATCCCCTCGCCTCGTTCCTTCAGACGATCCGGCTCACGGGCGCGCTCGCCCAGGTCCCCCGCCGGGAGTTCGTCTACTGCTCGGGATGGGAGGACCGAACGCCGTTCGCCGGGCTCCGCGCCCGGCTCCGAGCCGATCCCGAGTGGCGGGTCCACGAACTCCCCACCGGGCACGACGCGATGCACGAAGCCCCGGAGGCGGTCGCCGCGCTGCTGCTCGGCGAATGAGGCACGGACGGCGGCAGGCCCGGCGGTGAGAGTGCGGTGCCGCCGCGAAGCCGGACGACCGCCGACCGGCCCGCCGGTTGGCCGACGGTCGACCCGGGCGCGTCGCACCGCGGACCGACCACCTTGCCGCGCAAACGGTTTGGCACCGTGCCGTCCTCCGCATACGGTGCCGGACGTGGACCCCTCACCCGCGGTACCGACGACAGGCACACCGACTCCCCACTCCCCCGGGCCGGTCGGCCCCGACGACGTGGCACTGGCCGTGAAGCTGTCGGTGCGCGCGCTCTCGTCCGTGCCGGAGGACGGCTGGGACCGTCCGGCCGGCGACTTGACCTGGTCGTGCTGGGAGACCACCGAGCACCTGGCCGACGACCTGTTCGCGTACGCGCTCCAGATCGGCCCGGCGGTGCCGCCGGTGACCACGCATGTGCCCGTCTCCTGGCGGCAGATGCGGCCGGACGGGCCGTCGAGCACCATCTTCGTGGCGCGCGAGGAGGGCCGGGACGGGCTGCTCCAGGCGCTGGAGGCGTGCGGCGCCCTGCTGGTGGCGATGGTGCGCACCAGCTCGCCGCGGCTCCGCGCCCACCACGTCTTCGGCGTCTCCGACCCCGAGGGGTTCGGGGCGATGGGCGTGGTGGAGACCCTGGTGCACACCCATGACGTCACCTCCGGGTCCGGGCTGCCGTGGCAGCCGCCGGACCACCTCTGCCGGCGGGTGCTGCACCGGCTCTTCCCCGACGCCCCGACGGACGCCGCCCCGTGGCCGGCCCTGCTGTGGTCGACCGGCCGGGCCGAACTGCCGGGCCGGCCACGACTGGAGAAGTGGCGCTGGCACGGGGAGCCGCGCGGCTAGGCCGTGTTTTGGAAGTAGCGCCGTCCGCCCAAAGGGCGGGGCCCGTGGCGTCTGGTGCGTGCGATCGCAAGGCGGAGGGTTGTCC
>NZ_JBIUYR010000019.1:0-216999 GCF_044744625.1 Streptomyces sp. NPDC087270 | reverse complement strand
CCGGTTAACCTTTAAAACACGGCATTGTGCACCGCGTTCATGCCGGGCTTATAGCGGGGCTCCCGGCCCCCCCCCCCCCCGGGGGGCGGCGGGGCGGGCCCCCCGGCCCGCGCGGCCCGCCGTTTGTCGCACCACCCCCAGACCCCGCAGCACTCCCCGGACCCCGCACCACCGTCCGACCCGCACCACCGCTCCGCACCCGGACCCCGCACCACCGCACCACCGCTCCGCGCGCCCCGGGGGACCGCGCCCACCGTCCCCGACTCACCTGCTCCCAGCGACATGGAGGCCATGCGGTGCACACCCTGCCGCAACAGCTGGCCAACGGGCTGTTCCTCGGCTCGATGTACGGGCTCATCGCCATCGGCTACACGATGGTGTACGGCATCGTCCAGCTCATCAACTTCGCCCACGGCGAGATCTTCATGACCGGCGCCTTCGGCGCGCTCACCGTATGGAACATCCTGCCCAGCGGCATGAACATCTGGGCCGCGCTGCCCCTGATGCTCGTCGGTGGCGCCATCGTCTCCATGCTGATCGCGGTAGGCGCCGAACGGTTCGCCTACCGGCCACTGCGCGGCGCACCCAGACTCGCGCCCCTCATCACCGCCATCGGCCTCTCCCTCGCCCTCCAGCAGGCGATCTTCGTGTGGTACCCCGGCGCCGACAACGCCAAGGACTTCCCCCAACTCGGCACGCACCCCTACCACCTGGGCTCCATCAGCATCCAGCGCAACGACATCTTCCTCGTCGTCGCCGCCGCGATCTGCATGATCGGCCTGGCCGCCTTCGTCCGCAGCAGCCGCACCGGCCGCGCCATGCAGGCCACCGCACAGGACCCGGACACCGCCCAGCTCATGGGCATCGACACCAACCGCATCATCGTGATCGCCTTCGCCATCGGCGGCCTGTTCGCCGCCGTCGCCGGCGTCGCCTACGGCCTGAAGTACGGCCAGGTCACCTACAACATGGGCTTCCAGGCCGGCCTGAAAGCCTTCACCGCGGCGGTCCTCGGCGGCATCGGCAACATCTACGGCGCCATGCTCGGCGGACTCGTCCTCGGCATCGCCGAAGCCTGCGCCACCGCCTACATCGCCAACATCCCCGGCATGCACCAACTCGGCGGCCAAGGCTGGGCCAACGTATGGGCATTCGTCCTGCTCATCGTGGTCCTGCTGGTCAGACCACAGGGCCTGCTGGGTGAACGCGTAGCGGACAGGGCGTGATCCCGATGACAGACATCCCCACCACCGCGGCCCTCCAGCCCGTCCCGCTCGGCACCACCAACCCCGACGCACCGCGCGCCGACTCCTTCGTCACCCTGCCGCCCGGCGTCGCCCGCATCGCGACCCTCGTCGGCGTCGTGGGCACTGTGGTGTCCACCTTCATGTCCTGGACCTACACCTCCGACTTCCCCGGCGACCTCACCGTCAACGGCTACCCCGGCGGGCTGCAGGTCCTCACCCTCATCGGCGCCATCCTCACCGGCCTGGTGGCCCTCGGGGCCTTCGGGGTCAAGGGCCTGACCTGGCTGGTGCCCAACCGGTCGCCCAACGCCGTCCTGCTGCTCGCCGCCGGCACCTTCGCCACCACCTGGTACGCCGTCATCGCCATCGCGCAGGAACTCGGCGGCCTGGCCAACCTCAACCCCGGCGGCTTCGTCGCCGCCGTCGCCTCGCTGGTCCTGCTCGTCGGCGCCCTGGGCCTGCCCATCGACCGCCGCCCCCTGGACGACTCCGACGCCGAGTACTACGAACTCGGCCGCCTCAGCGAGAACGGCGCGACCCGCGGCGCCTACCGCTGGCTGCGCTCGGCCCGGCTCAACCACCGCGAGCTGCCGGTCTCCGACCCCGCCAAGGCGCCCCTGTGGGTGCAGTACCTCATCGTCGTCGTGGTCGCCGCCGTCGGCGTGAAAGTCCTCACCTACGGGCTGGCCACCGGCTACACCGAACTCTTCGTCGGCTACCTGATCCTGCTCGTCTTCGCCCTCCTGGCGTTCAGCGCCGCCGGACTCACCCGGCAGTTCTCCAAGATCACCGGCGATCACCGGCCGTTCTCGATGTCGGTCGGCATCCTCGCCGCCATCGCCTACCCGTTCGTCCAGAACAACGAGCACTGGGCGAACCTCGGCGTCAACATCCTCATCTTCGGCACCGTCGCCCTGGGCCTGAACATCGTCGTCGGCCTCACCGGCCTGCTCGACCTCGGCTACGTCGCCTTCCTCGGCGTCGGCGCCTACGCCGCGGCCCTCGTCTCCGGCTCCCAGTACTCCATCTGGTCCGGCGTCCAGTTCCCCTTCTGGGCCGCCGCCCTCACCGGCATGGCCGCCTCCCTGGTCTTCGGCGTCCTCATCGGCGCCCCCACCCTGCGGCTGCGCGGCGACTACCTGGCCATCGTCACCCTCGGCTTCGGAGAGATCTTCCGCATCGCCGTCAACAACCTCGACGGCGTCTCAGGACCCAAGGTCACCAACGGGCCGAACGGCATCCCGAACATCCCCGACCTGTCGGTCTTCGGCTACAACCTCGGCAACCCGCACCAGATCGGCTCCATCACCCTCGGCCGGTTCGCCAACTACTACCTGCTGATGCTCGTCATCACGGTGATCGTGGTGCTCGTCTTCACCCGCGCCTCCGACTCCCGCATCGGCCGGTCCTGGATCGCCATCCGCGAGGACGAGACCGCCGCCACCGCCATGGGCATCAACGGCTTCCGGGTCAAGCTCATCGCGTTCGCGCTCGGCGCCTCCCTGGCCGGCCTGGCCGGCACCGTCAGCGCCCACGTCACCTACAGCGTCGTGCCCAACCCCTACCAGTTCTCCGGCGCCGCACCGCCCAACTCCGCGTTCCTGCTCGCCGCCGTCGTCCTCGGCGGCATGGGCACCGTCAGCGGACCCATCCTCGGCGCCGCGCTCCTCTACATCGTCCCCGAGAAGCTGGGCTTCCTGCAGCGCTACGAACTCTTCGCCTTCGGCGTCACGCTCATCCTGATCATGCGCCTCAGGCCCGAGGGCATCATCCCCAACCGGCGCCGCAAGCTCGAGTTCCACGAGGAAGAAGCCCTGCTACCCACGCAACGACCGCTCGGCGACGACACCATCGCCGTCGGCGAGGCAGGGGCGTGAAGGACACCATGACCACCACGACCAGCACCTCCGCCGCCCCGGCGGCCACCCCCGGCAGCACCCCGCTGCTCCAGGCCAGCGGCGTCATCATGCGGTTCGGCGGCCTCACCGCCGTCCGCGACGTCAGCCTCACCGTCAACAGCGGCGAGATCGTCGGCCTGATCGGCCCCAACGGCGCCGGCAAGACCACCTTCTTCAACTGCCTCACCGGGCTGTACGTCCCCACCGAGGGCTCCGTCAGCTACAAGGGCACCGTCCTGCCGCCCAAGCCCCACCTCGTCACCAAGGCAGGCGTCGCCCGCACCTTCCAGAACATCCGGCTGTTCGCCAACATGACCGTGCTGGAGAACGTCCTGGTCGGCCGGCACACCCGCACCCGCGAGGGCCTGCTCTCCGCCCTCATCCGCGGCCCCGGCTACCACAAGGCCGAAGCCCGCTCCCGCGAACGCGCCATGGAGCTGCTCCAGTTCACCGGCCTCGCGGAGAAGGCCGACCACCTCGCCCGCAACCTCCCCTACGGCGAGCAGCGCAAGCTGGAGATCGCCCGCGCACTCGCCAGCGAACCCGGGCTGCTGCTGCTCGACGAGCCCACCGCCGGCATGAACCCGCAGGAGACCCGCGCCACCGAGGAACTGGTCTTCGCCATCCGCGACCAGGGCATCGCCGTGCTGGTCATCGAGCACGACATGCGGTTCATCTTCAACCTCTGCGACCGCGTCGCCGTCCTGGTCCAGGGCCAGAAGCTGGTGGAGGGCAGCTCCGAGGTCGTCCAGAGCGACGAACGCGTCATCGCGGCCTATCTGGGCGAGCCGTTCGAGGCGGAGGGGACACCGCAGCCGGCGGCGCCCAAGGCCGAGGCGGAGCCGGAACCGCCGGTCGAGCCGGAACCGCCGGTCGAACCCCCGGTCGAGCCGGAACCCCCGGCTGAGCAGGAGCCGGAGCAGGAGCCGCAGCCGGAGCCCCCGACCGAGCCGGACCCCGAGCCCGGCACCGGCGCGCACGAGCAGGAGAACGACCGATGACCGCACTGCTCGAAGTAGAGGACCTCCGGGTCGCCTACGGCAAGATCGAGGCCGTCAAGGGCATCTCCTTCTCGGTCGAAGCCGGCCAGGTCGTCACCCTCATCGGCACCAACGGCGCCGGCAAGACCACCACCCTGCGCACCCTCAGCGGCCTGCTCAAGCCCATCGGCGGACGGGTGACCTTCGACGGCAAGGTGCTCAGCCGGGTACCCCCGCACAAGATCGTCGCCCTCGGCCTGGCCCACTCCCCGGAAGGCCGGCACATCTTCCCCCGGCTCAGCATCGAGCAGAACCTGCTGCTCGGCGCCTTCCTGCGCAGGGACACCGCCGGCATCACCAAGGACGTCGAGCGCGCCTACGAGCTCTTCCCGATCCTCGGCGAACGCCGCAAACAGGCCGCGGGCACCCTCTCCGGCGGCGAGCAGCAGATGCTCGCCATGGGCCGCGCCCTGATGTCGCAGCCCAAACTGCTCATGCTCGACGAACCCTCCATGGGCCTCTCGCCGATCATGATGCAGAAGATCATGTCCACCATCGTCGAGCTGAAGTCCCAGGGCACCACCATCCTGCTCGTCGAGCAGAACGCCCAGGCGGCCCTCTCCCTCGCCGACCAGGCCCACGTCATGGAGATCGGCAGCATCAAGATCTCCGGCACCGGCCAGGACCTGCTCCACGACGAGGGCGTCCGCAAGACCTACCTCGGCGAGGACTGAGCACCAGGCAACACCGATAGCACCCCACGAGTAAGGCCCGCACTCCAGGAGTGCGGGCCTTACCGGTGCGTGGCTGGTGCCTGGCCGGTGCCTTGGGCGGCGTCCGGTCAGTCCTTCTCCGTCACCTCGTCGATGACCGCCTGCGCCACCGCCTGCATCGACATCCGGCGGTCCATCGACGTCTTCTGAATCCACCGGAACGCCGCCGGTTCGCTCAGCCCGTACTTCGTCTGCAACACGCTCTTCGCCCGGTCCACCAGCTTGCGCGTCTCCAGCCGCAGCGACAGGTCGGCGATCTCCAGTTCCAGGGCGCGCAGCTCCTGGAACCGGCTCACCGCCATCTCGATCGCCGGCACCAGGTCGCTCTTGGTGAACGGCTTCACCAGGTACGCCATCGCGCCCGCGTCCCTGGCCCGCTCCACCAACTCCCGCTGCGAGAAGGCGGTCAGCATCAGCACCGGTGCCAGCTTCTCCCCGGCGATCTGCTCCGCCGCGCTGATGCCGTCCAGCACGGGCATCTTCACGTCCAGGATCACCAGGTCGGGGTGGAGTTCCTGCGCGAGCTTCACCGCCACCTCGCCGTCGCCGGCCTCCCCGACGACGGAGTACCCCTCCTCCTCCAGCATCTCCTTCAGGTCCAGCCGGATCAGCGCCTCGTCCTCGGCGATGACGACACGCGTGGTCACGGGCGGCACATGCGCGGAAGCGTCGTCCTGCGCGGGGGTGGGCTCGTCGGGGGCGCTCACGGTGCGGTGCTCCTCGGGTCATGGCGTCGAATCCTGCTACCTGAGCCTACCCAGCTCGGGTAGAGTTTGAATACGGAGGTGGTAAGCTGACCTCTGTTTTGAAGGCCCCGGTAGCCCAATTGGCAGCAGGCAATGGATTCAAAACCCATACAGTGTCGGTTCGAGTCCGACTCGGGGCACTTTACCTTCGATTCGAAGGCCAGCGCCTTTTCGGCGTAGGCCGATCGGGTGAATCTCTCCGGCGCCCCCTTCCATGATCCAACCGCGCGTCGATCATGGCTCACATGTACGATTCCGCGACTCGACGCCATGCGCTGGCGCAGGTGGCCACCGGCCGCAGCCTGAACTCGGTGAGCCGGTCCACCGGCATATCGCGCGCCGCGCTCAGGAGTTGGCGTGACCACGGCATCAAGCCGGTCAGCCGGGGAGCGACGCCGCTGCGGACGGACGGTCCCGCGTATCCGTACCTGCTCGGCCTCTACCTCGGTGACGGCTGCATCAGCGCCCACCGGCGCGGGGTGCACGCGCTGCGGATCGCCTGCGGCAACGCCTGGCCCGGACTCATCGACGCCTGCGAGGAGGCGATCCGCGCGGTCCGTCCTGGCGGTGCCGTCTTCCGAGTGGCCCAACAAGGCTGTGTGCAGGTCACGTCGATGAGCAAGCAGTGGCCCGCGGTCTTCCCCCAGCACGGTCCCGGGCGGAAACACGAGCGGAAGATCACACTGGAGCCCTGGCAGCAGACGATCGTGGCCGCGTACCCGTGGGAGTTCATCCGCGGGCTGGTCCACTCCGACGGCTGCCGGGTCACCAACTGGACCGTGCGGACGGTCGGAGGGCTGCCGAAGCGCTACGCGTACCCGCGGTACTTCTTCACCAACACCTCGGCCGACATCCGGGGACTGTTCACGGACGCGCTCGACCGCGTCGGCGTGGCGTGGACCGAGACCCGTAGACGCGGTGAGGCGCGGAACATCTCCGTCGCCCGGCGGGCCTGTGTCGCGGTGATGGACCTGCACGTGGGCCCCAAGTACTGAGGCCCGCGGGCGGGGTCAGGCGGTCGTGGGGGCCGGCGGGGAGGCGGGGCGGAGCATGCAGGTGAGGCGGGCGGTGCAGACGCGCTTGCCGGTGGCGTCGTCGGTGATGACGATCTCGTAGCTGGCCGAGGAGCGCCCGCGGTGGACCGGAGTGGCGGTCCCGGTCACCGTGCCGGTGCGCACGCTGCGGTGGTGCGTCGCGTTGAGGTCGACGCCGACCGCGATCTTGTTGGGCCCGCCGTGCAGCATCGCCCCGACCGACCCGAGGGTCTCCGCCAGGACCGCGGAGGCGCCGCCGTGCAGCAGCCCGTACGGCTGGGTGTTGCCCTCGACGGGCATGGTGCCCACCACCTTGTCGGCCGCGGCCTCGGTGATCCGGATGCCCATCCGGCTGCCGAGCGGGCCGGCCGAGAACAGCGCGGGCAGGTCGATGCCGAGTCCGGCGTACTGCGCCAGCGTCTCCGGGGAGAACTGGGTGGGGGTCTGCTCGCCCATGCGGGTCGGCTCCGTTCTGCGGTTGTGCGACCGGTTCGTGCAGGTCGAGGGTAAGGGCCGGGCGGGAGTGCGGGCCGCTCGGGGTCCGGTCGGGCCGGGTCAGGGCCGGCCGGAGTCAGGGCCGGCCGGGTTCGTGGGGTTCGAGCCGGATCACCACGGACTTCGACGCGGGGGTGTTGCTGGTGTCGGCGGTGTGGTCGAGCGGCACCAGCACGTTGGTCTCGGGGAAGTACGCGGCGGCGCAGCCGCGGGGGGTGGGGTAGTGCACGACGCGGAAGCCGTCGGCGCGGCGTTCGGTGCCGTCGGTCCATTCGCTGACGAGGTCGGCGTAGTCGCCGTCGGCGAGGCCGGCCGCGGTGGCGTCGTCGGGGTGGACGAGGACGACGCGGCGGCCGCCCTTGATGCCGCGGTAGCGGTCGTCGAGGCCGTAGATGGTGGTGTTGTACTGGTCGTGCGAGCGGAGGGTCTGGAGCAGCAGCCGTCCGGCCGGGACTTCGGGGTATTCCAGGGGCGCGGCGGTGAAGTTGGCCTTGCCGGTGGCGGTGGGGAAGGTGCGGCTGTCGCGGGGGGCGTGCGGGAGGGTGAAGCCGCCGGGGTGGCGGACGCGGGTGTTGAAGTCGTCGAAGCCGGGGACGACGCGGGCGATGCGGTCGCGGACCCGGTCGTAGTCGGCTTCGAAGTCGGCCCAGGGGATGGCGTGGCGGGGGCCGAGCACGGCGCGGGCGAGGCGGCTGACGATGGCGGGTTCGGAGAGCAGGTGGGGCGAGGCGGGGGCGAGGTTGCCGTGGGAGGCGTGCACCATGCCCATGGAGTCCTCGACGGTGACGAACTGGTCGCCGCCGGCCTGCCGGTCCTTCTCGGTGCGGCCGAGGGTGGGCAGGATCAGGGCGCGGGCGCCGGTGACGGCGTGGGAGCGGTTGAGCTTGGTGGAGACGTGGACGGTCAACCGTGCCTTGCGGACGGCGGCTTCGGTGACGTCGGTGTCGGGGGAGGCGGAGACGAAGTTGCCGCCCATGGCGAGGAAGACCTTGGCGGTGCCGTCGCGCAGGGCGCGGATGGCGCGTACGACGTCGTAGCCGTGGTGGCGGGGCGGTGCGAAGCCGAACTCCTTCTCCAGGGCGTCGAGGAAGGCGGGGGCGGGGCGTTCGAAGATGCCCATGGTGCGGTCGCCTTGGACGTTGGAGTGGCCGCGGACGGGGCAGACGCCGGCGCCGGGGCGGCCGACGTTCCCGCCGAGCAGCAGGAAGTTGACGACTTCGCGGATGGTGGGGACGGCGTGCTTGTGCTGGGTGAGGCCCATGGCCCAGCAGACGACGACGCTCTTGGCGTCGAGGACGAGGGCGTGCAGCTCGTGGATCTCGGCGCGGGTGAGGCCGGTGGCGCGTTCGACCTCGGTCCAGTCGGTGGCGCGGGCGGCGGCTTCGTACTGCTGGTAGCCGTGGGTGTGGGTGGTGAGGAAGTCGTGGTCGAGGGCGTCGGCTTCGATGAGGAGGCGGCCCAGGGCGCGGAAGAGGGCCTGGTCGCCGCCGAGCCGGATGGGCAGGTGCAGGTCGGACAGCGCGGTGCCGCGGCCGGCCAGGCCGGTGGCGGTCTGCGGGTTCTTGAACCGTTCGGTGCCGGCTTCGGCGAGCGGGTTGACGGTGACGATGCGGGCGCCGCCGCGTTTCGCCTTCTCCAGGGCGGAGAGCATCCGCGGGTGGTTGGTGCCGGGGTTCTGGCCCGCGACGATGATCAGTTCGGCGCGGTGGAGGTCTTCCAGCAGGACGCTGCCCTTGCCGACGCCGAGGGTCTCGGTGAGGGCGGAGCCGGAGGACTCGTGGCACATGTTGGAGCAGTCAGGGAGGTTGTTGGTGCCGAAGGCGCGGGCGAAGAGCTGGAGGAGGAAGGCGGCTTCGTTGCTGGTGCGGCCGGAGGTGTAGAAGACGGCTTCGTCGGGGCTGTCCAGGGCGCCCAGTTCGCCGGCGATGATCTCGAACGCCCGCTCCCAGGGCACGGCTTCGTAGTGGTCGGCGCCTTCGGGCAGGTACATCGGCTGGGTGATGCGGCCTTGCTGGCCGAGCCAGTATCCGCTGCGGCGGGCCAGGTCGGAGACGGGGTGCGCGGCGAAGAAGTCGGGGGTGACCCGGCGTAGTGTCGCTTCCTCCGCGACGGCTTTCGCGCCGTTCTCGCAGAACTCGAACGTGTGGCGGTGGTCGCCTTCGGGCCAGGCGCACCCGGGGCAGTCGAAGCCGCTCTTCTGGTTGACCTTCAGCAGGGTCAGCGCGGTCCTTCGGGCGCCCATCTGGGCTTCGGCGATCTTCATGCTCTGCGCGACCGCGGGCAGCCCCGCGGCGGCGTGCTTCGGCGGGCCGACGTGCGGCGCGTCCTGGACAGGGTCACCGGTGGGGGGCTTCTTCGCCATACGGCCACTGTATTGCCGCCGGCTCGCCTCGGGGCCCTGCGGTCCCCGAGTGGGCGCGAACGCCTGCCCGGGCCACCTGTGGCAGCCGTCGAGCCGGCGGCGAAAGAAGGGAGTGTCGGTGGGGCGTGGGAGGATCGGATCGTGGCTGAGAGAGTATCCGGATCGAAGAAGACGACCGACCGACCGCGGCTGATGCTGCTCGACGGGCATTCGCTGGCGTACCGGGCGTTCTACGCGCTGCCCGTGGAGAACTTCAACACGGTCACGGGCCAGCCGACGAACGCGGTGTACGGGTTCGCGTCGATGCTGGCGAACACGTTGCGTGACGAGCAGCCGACGCACCTGGCGGTGGCGTTCGACGTGTCGCGCAAGACGTGGCGGTTCGACGAGTTCCCGGAGTACAAGGCGACGCGGTCGAAGACGCCCGACGAGTTCAGCTCGCAGGTCGGGCTGATCGGGGAGTTGCTGGACGCGATGCTGGTGCCGCGGTTCGCGGTGGAGGGCTTCGAGGCGGACGACATCATCGCCACCTTGGCCACGCAGGCGGAGGCGCTGGGTTACGAGGTGCTGATCGTCACCGGCGACCGGGACTCGTTCCAGCTGGTGTCGGACCATGTCACGGTGCTGTACCCGACGAAGGGCGTGTCGGAGCTGACGCGGTACACCCCGGCGAAGGTCGAGGAGCGGTACGGCCTGACGCCGAGCCAGTATCCGGACTTCGCGGCGCTGCGCGGTGACCCGTCGGACAACCTGCCGGGTATCCCGGGAGTGGGGGAGAAGACCGCGGCGAAGTGGATCACCCAGTTCGGTTCGTTCGCGGAGCTGTGCGAGCGGGTCGACGAGGTGAAGGGCAAGGCGGGCGAGAACCTGCGGGCCCATCTGGACGCGGTGAAGCTGAACCGGCGGCTGACCGAGATGGTGCGGGACGTGGCGTTGCCCGCGGGCGCCGAGCAGTTGGGCCGGGAGCCGTACGACCGCGAGGCGCTGGGCCAGGTGCTGGACGCGCTGGAGTTCCGCAATCCGAACTTCCGGGAGCGGCTGTTCGCCGCCGATCCGGGTGCGGCCGCGGAGGAGGCGGAGATCGCCGAGGGGGTGGCGGTCGAGGGCGAGGTGCTGTCGGCCGGCGAGCTGCCGGGCTGGCTGGAGTCGCATGCCGGGGGCCCGGTGGGGCTGGCGAGCGTGGACACCTGGGCGCTGGGTTCGGGCGGTGTCACGCAGGTCGCGCTGGCCGCGGGCGAGGACGCGGCGTGGTTCGACCCGGCGCAGCTGGACGGGGCGGACGAGAAGGCGTTCGCGGCGTGGCTGGCCGACGCCGAGCGGCCCAAGGTGGTGCACAACGCGAAGAACGTGATGCGGGTCTTCGCCGAGCACGGCTGGCGGGTGGAGGGCGTCGGGATGGACACCGCGCTGGCGGCGTACCTGATCAAGCCGGGCCGCCGGTCGTTCGCGCTGGACGTGTTGTCGGTGGAGTACCTGGGGCGTGAGCTGGCGCCGGCGGCTTCGGACAGCGGCCAGTTGGCGTTCGGCGAGGAGGACGACGGGGAGGCGGCTGCCGCCGAGGCGCTGATGGTGCAGGCGCGGACCGTGCTGGACCTGGGCGAGGTGTTCGGGCAGCGGTTGCCGGAGGTGGGCGCGGCCGAGCTGCTGCATGACGTGGAGCTGCCGACGTCGGCGTTGCTGGCGAAGATGGAGCGGGCCGGGATCGCGGCGGACCGGGCGCATCTGGAGGGGCTGGAGGAGCAGTTCGCGGGCGCGGTGCGGCACGCGGTGGAGGAGGCGCACGCCTCGGTGGGCCACGAGTTCAACCTCGGCTCGCCCAAGCAGCTCCAGGAGGTGCTCTTCGGCGAGCTGGGCCTGCCCAAGACGAAGAAGACGAAGACCGGTTACACCACGGATGCCGACGCGTTGGCCTGGCTGGCCGGGCAGACCGACCACGAGCTGCCGGTGATCATGCTGCGCCACCGTGAGCAGGCGAAGCTGCGGGTCACCGTGGAGGGCCTGGTCAAGACGATCGCGCCCGAGGGCCGTATCCACACCACGTTCAGCCAGACCGTCGCGGCCACCGGGCGGCTGTCCTCCACCGATCCCAACCTGCAGAACGTCCCGGTGCGCACCGACGAGGGCCGGGCGATCCGCCGCGGTTTCGTCGTCGGCGAGGGGTACGAGTCGCTGCTCACCGCGGACTACAGCCAGATCGAACTGCGGGTGATGGCGCACCTGTCGGAGGACGACGGCCTGATCGCCGCGTTCACCTCCGGTGAGGACCTGCACACCACGGTCGGCTCCCAGGTGTTCTCCGTCGAGCGGGACAAGGTCGACGCGGAGATGCGCCGCAAGATCAAGGCGATGTCGTACGGCTTGGCGTACGGCCTGTCGGCGTTCGGGCTGTCGCAGCAGTTGGGGATCGAGGCGGCCGAGGCGCGTGCCTTGATGGAGACGTACTTCGAGCGGTTCGGCGGGGTGCGGGACTATCTGCACCGCGCCGTCGAGGAGGCCCGCGGCACCGGGTACACCGAGACGCTGCTCGGCCGCCGCCGCTATCTCCCCGACCTCAACAGCGACAACCGGCAGCGCCGGGAGATGGCCGAGCGGATGGCGCTCAACGCGCCGATCCAGGGGTCGGCCGCGGACATCGTGAAGATCGCGATGCTCCGGGTCGACGAGGCGCTGACCGAGCGGCAGCTCGACTCGCGGATGCTGCTCCAGGTGCACGACGAAATCGTCCTGGAGGTCGCCCCGGGCGAGCGCGAGCAGGTGGAGGCGCTGGTCCGCCACGAGATGTCCACGGCGTACCCGCTGCGTGCTCCGCTCGACGTGTCCGTGGGTGCGGGTCCCGACTGGGAGTCCGCGGCCCACTAGTCAACGGGACCCTCCGGGGTGGGTGGTTCCGTCGGTTCAGGGACCACCTGCCGGTGGGTAGGTGACGCTCTGTTCGCGCAGGAGCCGCACCGGCCAAGGGGCGCGGGGCCCTGCGTGCGCAACCGTTCACCGGCGGGTGGTCCCCGAACCGGCAGAAGGGGGCAGCCCGGCGGGTCCGGCACCGGGCGGACCACATCCGTACCCTGTGGATTCATCGGGACCCTGTAGTCGGGGGGCTGAAGTTGCCGTAGGGTCATCCGAGTTGCGGAGCCGGGACGGGCCCGTATCTCGCTTTGGGGAGGGACGCCGATATGGCAGCGCGGCGCTTCGGTAAGAGCAAGAGGGTGCGCAGGACAGCGGCGGGCACCGCGGTGGCCGCCGCGGCGATGGCCGCGTTGGGAGCCTCACAGGCCCCCGGCCTCCTCCCGGTCGCTCATGCCGCCACGCAGGAGCAGCAGTCGCAGGCCCAGGCGGGCGCGACGCCCGACGGCTCCATCGACGGCGACTCCCCGTACGTCACCCAACTTCCCCCGCTCAACACGCCGCAGGGCCCGGTCGCCTCGACCCCCGGCAGCGGCAGCGGGACGACCGTGACGGTGCCCGGCGGCGGCGCGAGCCTGCCGACGACGGTGCTCGCGGCGTACGAGCACGCACAGGAGTCGGTCGCGCAGTCCGACCCGGGCTGCCACCTGCCGTGGCAGTTGCTGGCCGCGATCGGGCAGGTCGAGTCCGGGCAGGCCCGCGGTGGCGCCGTCGACGCGAACGGCACCACGTACAAGCCGATCCTCGGCCCGGTGCTGAACGGCAAGGGCTTCGCGGACATCACCGACACCGACAACGGCCGGTACGACGGCGACCCGGTGCACGACCGGGCGGTCGGGCCGATGCAGTTCATCCCGTCCACGTGGCGCACGTGGGGCGCGGACGGCAACGGCGACGGGGTGAGCGACCCGAACAACATCTTCGACGCCGCTCTCGCGGCCGCGCACTACCTGTGCGCCGACGGCCGGAACCTGGCGGTGCCCGGCGACATGGACCGGGCGATCCTCGGCTACAACCACTCGCAGGACTACCTGAACCTGGTGATGGCCTGGTACGAGCACTTCCGGCAGGGCGGCACGGTCTCCGTGCCGGACCGTCCGGGCTCGTCCGGCCCCGCGATCAAGACGCCGGCTCCGGTGACGTCCTCTCCGAAGCCGTCGCCCTCGGGCACCGCGTCGCCGTCTCCGTCGCCGACGAAGAGTGTGGGCGGCACCGTGGCGCCGACCTCGCCGGGTTCGTCCAGCCCGACGGGCAGTCCGACCGGCGGCCAGCCCAGCACGCCGCCCACCGGGGACCCGACGGGCTCGCCCACCACGCCGCCCACCGGTGACCCGACCGGCCCGGGCTGCCCCACGGACTCCACGACGCCCACTCCCACGGACTCGGGCACCGCCACGCCGACGGCCACGCCGACGCCGACGGACTCCGGCACGGCCACGCCGACGCCGGACCCCTGCGGGAGCGACGGCGCGGGCAGCGGTGACGGCACGGGGACCCCCGACCCCACCAACACCGCCGGCGCGGCTACCGGGGCAGCGCTCAAGCCGTAACCGGGGCCGGGTGGCATGACCCTCCGGGGTGGGTGGTTCTGTCCGTTCAGGGATCACTCACCGGTGGATGGTTGCCCTGGGTAAGCGCGGCTGCTTCCGCGAGAAGACGGTCACCCGTCAGGGGCGCGGGGAACCGCGCGACCAGCCCACCACCGGCAGGCGGTCCCCCAACCGGCAGAACGGGCCCCCGGAGGGTCCCGGCTCCCTACTTCCGTGGGCGTACCGCGCGGGTGGGTTGGGCGGTCGAGGGGTCCTCGGGCCATGGGT
The DNA here is from genome assembly GCF_044744625.1 of Streptomyces sp. NPDC087270. NCBI lineage: Bacteria > Bacillati > Actinomycetota > Actinomycetes > Kitasatosporales > Streptomycetaceae > Streptomyces > Streptomyces sp. NPDC087270. Next base: position 202,746 of record NZ_JBIUYR010000019.1, on the reverse strand, counting down.
GGCGCGGGTAGCGCCCGCGCAGCTCGGCTCGGACCGCCCGGTACCCCTCGCGCCAGAAGGACGCGAGGTCGGCCGTGACGGCGGCCGGGCGCCCGGCGGGCGAGAGCAGGTGGATGAGGACCGGCACCCCGGCCACGGTCGGGGTGTCCCGCAGCCCGAACAACTCCTGGAGTTTGACGGCGAGTACGGGCTGCTCGCCGCTGTAGTCCACCCGGACCCGGGACCCGGTCGGGACCTTGATCCGTTCGGGTACCAGCTCGGCGAAGCGGGACGCCTCGCCGGTCGACCAGGGCAGCAGGCGGTTCAACGCGGCGCCGGCGTCGGCGCGTTCGAGGTCGGCGCGGCGCCGGGCGGCGGCCAGCTCGGGCCCCAGCCACTCGGGGGCCCGCGCCAGCAGCGCCTCCTCGGCGACGTCCGGCCACGCCCCGCCCAGCACCCGGTGCGCGAACGCCATCCGCTGCCGTAGCTCGCCCGCCTCGCGCGACCAGCGCAGCAGCCCGGTGCCCTCGGCCCGCAGTCCCTCCAGGAGCGCGGCGCGCAGCGCGGACGGGTCGGGGCGGCGCAGCGGCGCGGTGCCCAACTCGACCGCGCCCAGCCGCTCCACGCGGCGCGCGACCACGTCGCCGTCCCGCCAGCGCACCTCTTCGTACGACTCCAGGGCGTCGCCGGCCGCCTGCCGGGCGATGCCCTCGTCGACGACGGCCGCCACCCGCACCCGGGCGCCGGCCCGGCCCGCGCTCCGGTCGGCGACCGCGACCGCGATCCACTCCGCCTCGCCGATGCCGCCGGCGACCTCCGCCGCGGTGCCGCCGACCATGAGGTACGCGCCCGGCCCGCGCCGCCGCGCCACCCGCTCCGGGAAGGCCAGCGCGGCGACCAGCCCGGCCACCGCGTCGTCCGTGAGTCCGCCCGCGCCGGCAGCCGTACCGCCGCCGCCCCTGCCCGTACCGGCAGCCGCGCCGCCGTCCCTGCCCGCGCCGGCACCCTTGCCGGTGCCGCGGCCCGTGCCCCTGCCGGTGCCGGCCGGGGACGAGGCGCGCAGGGCGCCCTCCAAGCGGCGGGCCTCGGAACGCCAGCGGGCGCCGTACGGGTCCCCGCCGCGCCGGGCCCGGTGCCAGGCGCCGGTCAGGTCGGAGCCGTAGGAGCCGGGAATCTCCTCCGACAGCAGGGCGGTCACTTCCGCGGCGCGGGCGGCGCCCGCCTCGGGGGCGGCGTCCAGCAGGGCGCGGGCGAGCCGGGGGTGCAGGCCGAGCAGCGCGAGCCGCTTGCCGCGGTCGGTGGCGCGACCGGCGGTGTCAGTGGCGCCGAGCCCGCGCAGCGTGGCCTGGGCGGCGGCCAGGGCGCCGGGCGGGGGAGCGTCGAGCAGCGCGAGCCCGGTGGTGTCCGGCTCGCCCCAGCAGGCGGCCTGGAGCGCGAACGCGGTGAGGTCGGCGAGGGCGATCTCGGGCGCGGGCAGCCTGGCCAGCCGGGCGTGCTCGGCCTCGGCCCAGCAGCGGTAGACGGTGCCGGGCGCCTCCCGGCCCGCGCGGCCGGCCCGCTGGTCGGCGGCGGCCCGGGAGACCCGCACCGTGGTCAGCGCGCCGAGGCCGCGTGCGTGGTCCATCCGCGGTTCACGGGCCAGCCCGCAGTCCACCACGACCCGCACTCCGGGCACGGTCAGGCTCGACTCGGCCACGGACGTCGCCAGCAGCACCCGGCGGCGCTGCCCGGCGGCGAGCGCGGCGTCCTGGACGGCGGCGGGCGCCCGCCCGTGCACTTGCAGGATGTCGACGCCGAGTCCGCCGAGCATCCCGGCCACCCGGGCGATCTCGCCGGCGCCGGGCAGGAAGCACAGCACGTCGCCGTCCCGCTCGCCCAGCGCGCGGCGCACGGTGGCCGCCACGTGGTCCAGCAGCGCCGGGTCCACCCGCATGCCGTGCGGTGGGCGTACCGGGCGGGGCGGCGGCGCCCACCGCACCGTCACCGGGTGCAGCACTCCCTCGGCCTCGACGACCGGGCCGTCCAGCAGCGCCGCCCACGCCGCGGTGTCGGTCGTCGCGGAGGCCGCCAGCAGCCGCAACTCCGGCCGCAGCACGGACCGTACGTCCAGCAGGAAGGCCGTCGCGGTGTCGGCGTCGAGGTGCCGTTCGTGGCACTCGTCGAGCATCACCGTGCCCACGCCGCCCAGTTCGGGGTCGCGCTGGAGCCGCTGGAGCAGCACCCCGGTGGTGACCACCTCCACGGCGGTGGCCGCCGACACCCGCCGCTCGCCGCGCACCGTGAAGCCGACGGTGCCGCCGACGTCCTCGCCGAGCAGCCAGGCCATCCGCCGGGCGGCGGCCCGCGCGGCCATCCGCCGGGGCTCGGCGACCAGCACCCGCCCGCCGAACTCGGCGGCCAGCAGCAGCGGTACCAGCGTGGTCTTGCCGGTCCCGGGCGGTGCGGCCAGCACCGCGCGGCCGCGTTCCCGCAGCGCGGCCAGCAGCGCGGGAACCACCGGGGCGACCGGCAGGGCCAGGCCCTCGGGCCGCGGCCGGATCACGGGGCGAGGCAGACGAAGATCGCGGTGCCCGGCAGCAGCCGTCCGCGCAGCGGGGACCAGCCGCCCCACTCCTGGTCGTTCCACGCCGGCCACTCCGGCTCGACCACGTCGACCAGCCGCAGCCCGGCCGCGGCGATCTCCCGCACCCGGTCGCCCAGGGTGCGGTGGTGCTCGACGTAGACGGCCAGTCCGCGGTCGTCCTGCTCGACGTAGGGGGTCCGGTCGAAGTAGGAGGAGACGGCGGTCAGGCCCTCGGGGCCGGGCTCGTCGGGGAAGGCCCAGCGCACCGGGTGCGTCACGGAGAACACCCACCGGCCGCCGGGTCGCAGCACCCGCGCCACCTCGCGGTGCACGCGTGCGGTGTCCGCGATGAAGGGCAGCGCGCCGTAGGCGGAGCAGGCCAGGTCGAAGGAGGCGTCGGCGAAGGGCAGGGTGCCGGCGTCGGCCTGCACCAGGGCGGGCGCGTTCCCCTTGCCCGGGCCGGCGTCGTCGTCCAGGTCGATCCGCCGGGCGTGCTGGAGCTGGCGGTGGGACAGGTCGAGGGCGACCGGGCGGGCGCCGCGCGCGGCGAGCCAGCGGGAGCACTGGGCGGCGCCGGCGCCGATCTCCAGGACGTCCAGGTCCTTGAGCCCGCCGACCGGGCCGAGCAGCCCGGCCTCCGCCTCGTCGAGCCCCTCCGGGCCCCACACGAAGCGGTCGTCGCCGAGGAAGTCGCCGTGCTCGCGCTGGTACTCGTCGGCGTTGCGGTCCCACCACCGGCGGTTCGCCCGGCTGCTCTCCGTGGTCCCCGCGGTGCGCCGGGTCGCTTCGGGTTCGGGTCCTTGGATCATCGCGGCAGTCGTCGTACTCTCTGAGAAGACCAGCGGGTGGTGGAGTTGGGCCGGTTCGGTCCGTTATGCGCCTGCTGTGCCTCTTCGCGCATTGACCGTGCCCGGCTGCCCCCGTATGCTACAAGTTGCGCTGCGAGCCTGCGCGCCTCAGACGGAGCAGGCCACGCTCGAACTGTTGCAAACCCTCGGCCTAGCGGCTTCGGGCCCCCGTGAGTAGGTGGGGGCGGCAGGTAGAAAAAGGCTCCCGGCGTAGCAGTACCTACGACTTACTGTCCGTACCGGAGTCCTTTCCCTAATGACGAGCAGCACCGAGGCCCCTCGTACCACCCCGCAGGTGGCGGTCAACGACATTGGCAACGAGGAAGCCTTCCTCGCCGCGATCGACGAGACGATCAAGTACTTCAACGACGGCGACATCGTCGACGGCGTCATCGTGAAGGTCGACCGGGACGAGGTCCTGCTCGACATCGGTTACAAGACCGAAGGCGTCATCCCCTCCCGCGAGCTGTCGATCAAGCACGACGTCGACCCCAACGAGGTCGTTGCCGTCGGCGACGAGATCGAGGCCCTGGTCCTCCAGAAGGAGGACAAGGAAGGCCGCCTGATCCTCTCGAAGAAGCGCGCGCAGTACGAACGCGCGTGGGGCACCATCGAGAAGATCAAGGAAGAGGACGGCATCGTCACCGGTACCGTCATCGAGGTCGTCAAGGGCGGCCTCATCCTCGACATCGGCCTGCGCGGCTTCCTGCCCGCGTCGCTCGTCGAGATGCGCCGGGTCCGCGACCTCCAGCCGTATGTCGGCAAGGAGCTCGAGGCGAAGATCATCGAGCTGGACAAGAACCGCAACAACGTGGTCCTGTCCCGCCGTGCCTGGCTGGAGCAGACCCAGAGCGAGGTCCGCCAGACCTTCCTCACCACCCTGCAGAAGGGCCAGGTGCGCTCCGGCGTCGTCTCCTCGATCGTCAACTTCGGTGCGTTCGTGGACCTCGGCGGGGTCGACGGCCTGGTGCACGTCTCCGAGCTGTCCTGGAAGCACATCGACCACCCCTCCGAGGTCGTCGAGGTCGGCCAGGAGGTCACGGTCGAGGTCCTGGACGTCGACATGGACCGCGAGCGCGTCTCCCTGTCGCTGAAGGCGACCCAGGAAGACCCGTGGCAGCAGTTCGCCCGGACCCACCAGATCGGGCAGGTCGTGCCCGGGAAGGTCACCAAGCTCGTTCCGTTCGGTGCGTTCGTCCGCGTGGACGAGGGCATCGAGGGCCTGGTGCACATCTCCGAGCTGGCCGAGCGCCACGTGGAGATCCCCGAGCAGGTCGTCCAGGTCAACGACGAGATCTTCGTCAAGGTCATCGACATCGACCTGGAGCGTCGCCGGATCTCGCTGAGCCTCAAGCAGGCCAACGAGTCCTTCGGCGCCGACCCGGCCTCGGTCGAGTTCGACCCGACCCTGTACGGCATGGCCGCGTCCTACGACGACCAGGGCAACTACATCTACCCCGAGGGCTTCGACCCCGAGACCAACGACTGGCTCGAGGGGTACGACAAGCAGCGCGAGGAGTGGGAGGGCCAGTACGCCACGGCCCAGGCCCGCTTCGAGCAGCACCAGGCGCAGGTCATCAAGTCCCGCGAGGCCGACGAGCAGGCGGCGGCCGAGGCCGGCTCCGCTTCCCCGGCGGCGGCCGCGGGCACCGGTGGCGGCTCGTACTCCTCGGAGTCCGACGACAGCAGCGGCGCCCTCGCCTCCGACGAGGCGCTCGCCGCACTGCGCGAGAAGCTCGCGGGCGGCCAGAGCTGACGCTCTCCGCTCCAAGGCTCCACGGTGGGCCCGCACCTCTCTTCCCGAGAGGTGCGGGCCCACCGCCGTTTCCGCCGGCCTACGGGGTGACCGCGATGTTGGTCAGGCCCTTGCCGCCGGTGACGGTGTTGGAGCCGTAGACGGTGGTGGGGCAGTCGGCCGACGCGTTGGTGACGTCGATCGCGAGCTGGTTCGCGCCGGTCGAGCCGGTGAGGTCGGAGTCGTTGGCGCGGAAGACGGTGCCGCAGCCCCAGCCGGGCTGCTGGGTGTGGGTCTGGTAGCCGTCGTTGATGGTGCGGCTGCCGTGGTTGCCGGTGATCGTGTAGTCGTTGCCCTTGACGTCGACCCACGAGTCGTCGTAGTTCGTCATGCTCAGGCCGCTGCCGTCGAAGGTGTTGCCGGAGACGACGCCGCCGGTGGTGCCCTCCTTGAGGTCGATGTTCTCGGCGCCGACGTTCGGGCCGATGACGTTGTCGAGGATCTGCACCCGGTCGCTCTTGTCGTCCAGGGTGTTGGCGGTGCCGACGTAGACGCCCTCGCCGTAACCGGGGCGCTGCAGGCCGGTGTTGTAGATCCGGGAGTTCCGGATCACGTCGTCCGTGCTGGAGGTGCGGAAGTGCACGCCCTCCATCTGCAGGTCGTGCACGGTCACCGAGTCGATCACCACGTGGTCGGCCGTGTCGGTGACGATGCCCTTCTGGCCGCCGGTGACGGTCAGCCCGTCCACGTTCCAGTAGCTCGCACCGTCCAGGTAGAGGCCGTAGCCGCCGGAGGAGCTGAGGATCGCGGCGGAGGAGCCGGTGAGCGTGATCGGGGCGTCCGCGGTGCCCGGGGTGTACGCCTTGAAGTTGCCGGTGTACGTGCCGTCGGCGAGGTGGATGGTCTGGCCGGGAGCGGCCGCGGTGAGCGCGGCCTTGAGCTCCTTGGCGGTGGTGACCTCGACGGTGGCGGCGGGTGCCGCGGTGGCCGCGGTGGTGGCCGTGGCACCCACCGTGGCGGAGGCGGGTGCCGCGGTGGCGGTGGCGGCCGGGAGCAGGCAGCCGGCGGCCAGCAGCGCGCCGGTCGCGGACAGCGTGAGGAACGGGTGGGGGAGCGCGTGGGGGAGCGCAGGGGTTCGCATCCGAACACCTTTCGGATTCAGGTACGTATCAGGTATGTGGACGGTGGCCGTCATCATGAACAACGACGGCGTGTCGCGACCGTAGGGGCGGTCCGGTGGCCGGTCAAGGGTGGGAACCGGCCCCGGCCGGAAACCGGTTGGCCCGCGTGCGCGGGAATGGCAGGCGGATACGGTTCGTTGTGGCTGACGAGGACCGAGGGAGGACGATCACCGTGGGCGATCCGCAGGGGCTGTACGCGTACGAACCGGGCGGTGCCGAAGCCGTTGACGAAGCGGTCGGCGACGCCGGGCCCGTCCTGCTCTACTACTTCGAGGGCTACATGGACGCCGGCGAGACCGGCCAGCAGATCGCGCAGCACCTGCTGGACCGGCTCGACAACCAGCTCGTCGTGCGCTTCGACGCCGACCGGCTGGTCGACTACCGCGCGCGCCGCCCGCTGATGACCTTCGAGCGCGACCACTGGTCGTCGTACGAAGCGCCCTGCATCGACCTCTACCTGGTGCGGGACACCACCGGCACGCCGTTCCTGCTGCTCACCGGCTCCGAGCCGGATGTGGAGTGGGAGCGCTTCAGTGCCGCCGTGCTCCAGGTGATCGAGCGGCTCGGCGTCCGACTGGCCATCAACTTCCACGGCATCCCGATGGGCGTGCCGCACACCCGCCCGGTCGGCCTGACCCCGCACGGCAACCGGGTGGACCTGATGCCCGGCCACCGCGCCTGGTTCGACGAGGCGCAGGTCCCCGGCAGCGCCGCCAGCCTGGTCGAGTTGCGGCTCGCCGAAGCCGGCCGCGACGTCCTCGGCGTCGCCGCCCACGTGCCGCACTACCTCGCGCGCTCGCCCTACCCCGACGCCGCGCTCGCCGTCCTGGAGACCATCACCGCCGCGACCGGCCTGGTGCTGCCCGACGTGGCGCACGCGCTGCGCCGCGAGGCCCACACCGTCCGCGTCGAGATCGACCGCCAGGTCGCCGAGGGCGACGGCGAACTCGTCTCCGTCGTCCGCGGCTTGGAGAGCCAGTACGACGCGGTGGCCGGTTCGCAGAACCGCGAGAGCCTGATCGCCGAACCCGTGGACCTGCCCTCTGCGGACGACCTGGCCGCCGAGTTCGAGCGGTTCCTCGCCGACCAGGAAGACGACGGGCGCTGAGCCGGCAGCCCGCGCGCCGGGGCCGTCCCGTTAAGCTCTGCACATGCTGAACGTGGGGCTGACCGGGGGCATCGGTGCCGGCAAGAGCGAGGTGACGCGCCTGCTCGGGTCGTACGGCGCGACCGTGGTGGACGCTGACCGCATCGCGCGGGAGGTGGTCGAGCCCGGCACGCCCGGACTGGCCGCGGTGGCCGCGGAGTTCGGCCCGGGCGTACTGCGCGAGGACGGCGCCTTGGACCGCCCGAAGCTCGGCGCGATCGTCTTCGCCGACGAGGAGCGCCGCAAGGCGCTCAACGCGATCGTGCACCCGCTGGTCGCGGAGCGCTCCGCCGAACTCCAGCAGGCCGCGGGCCCGGACGCGATCGTGGTGCACGACGTCCCCCTGCTCACCGAGAACGGCCTCGCCCCGCGCTACGACCTGGTGGTCGTCGTGGACGCCGCCCCCGCCACGCAACTCGACCGGCTGGTCCGGCAGCGCGGCATGGCCGAACCGGAGGCCCGCGCCCGGATGGCCGCGCAGGCCACCCGCGAGGAGCGACTGGCGATCGCGGACCTGGTGATCGACAACGACGGGCCGCTGGAGAACCTCGAACCGCAGGTGCGGGAGGTCTGGCGGAAGCTGCGGGAACGCGCGAGCGGGTCCGCGGGGGCGTAGGGCCGTACGGGGCGGGCGCGGGGGCGCGGCGGGACAAGGGTCATGGGGACCGGGTCATGGGGACCGGCCGGGCAGGTGGGGCGGGCAGGCGGGGCGGGCAGGCAAGGGCCGGGCCGAGCCGGGCGGGATGCCGCCGGGAATGCGGTTGCCGCCGGTTGTGTTGGGTATGTCTGACCAGACGATCACTCGTCACCCGTGCCCGATTCCAGGGAGGCGGCCTTGCAAGAGCGGTCCCCGGAAACCCTCGTCATCGACTACCGCGCCGCGGAGCAGCTGCTGTCCGCCCGCGACCCGCGCGGTGCCGTCAAGCTCCTCGACCCCGTGATCGCCGCCCACCCGGAGAACACCGCGGCCCGCCTGCTGCGCGCCCGCGCCTTCTTCGCCGCGGCCCAACTGCGCCCGGCCGAGCTGGAGTTCCAGATCGTTCTCGAACGGGAACCCGACAACGCCTTCGCGCACTTCGCGCTCGCCCGTACCCTGGAGCGCGCCAACCGCTCCGCCGAGGCCCAGCGACACTTCCGGCTCGCCGCCGCGCTCGACCCGCGCCCCGACTACCTGGCCGCTGCCCGCTTCGACGCGAACTGACCTACTGCCCTGCGAGAGGGGCCCGGGTATGGAAGCCGTCGTCGTCCTTGTGATCATCCTCGCCGTCATCGGCGTGATCGGGCTGATGAGCAGCGTCAAGGTGGTGAAGCAGTACGAACGCGGGGTGATCTACCGCTTCGGTCGGGTCAACGCGCTGCCCAAGGAACCGGGCCCGCGCATGCTGGTGCCGTTCATGGACCGCATGACGAAGGTGAACATGCAGGTCGTCACCATGCCGGTGCCCGCGCAGGACGGCATCACCCGCGACAACGTGTCGGTGCGGGTCGACGCCGTGCTGTACTTCCGGGTGATCGACCCGATCCGGGCCACGGTCGACGTGCAGAACTACCAGTTCGCGATGCTCCAGGTCGCGCAGACCTCGCTGCGTTCGATCATCGGCAAGAGCGAACTGGACGACCTGCTGTCGGGGCGGGAGCGGCTGCACGAGGGGCTGGAGTTGATGCTGTCCACCCCCGCCACCGGGTGGGGCGTGCACATCGACCGGGTCGAGATCAAGGATGTGGCGCTGCCGGAGTCCATGAAGCGGTCCATGGCCCGGCAGGCCGAGGCCGATCGGGAGCGGCGGGCGCGCATCATCACCGCCGACGGTGAGCTCCAGGCGTCCCAGAAGCTGTCCGAGGCGGCCAAGACCATGGACGCCAACCCGTCGGCCCTGCAACTGCGGCTGCTGCAGACCGTGGTGGAGGTCGCCGCGGAGAAGAACTCCACGCTGGTCATGCCGTTCCCGGTGGAGATGCTGCGCTTCTTCGACCGGGCGGCGGGCGGCACCGGGGGCACCGGCGGTACGGGCGGCGCCGAGCAGGGGGCGCCGGCCGAGGCGGAGGCCGGGTCGCCCGGCGAGCAGGCCGCCGGGGCCGGCCCGAAGGCCGATCCCCCGGCCGAGCGCGCCGCGCTCACCGAGCCCGACGCACCCGCCCCGGCCGAACTGCCCCGGGCCGCGGGCCGCCCGCAGATCCCCGACCCGCGCAGCTCCGAGGAGTGAGCGGGGGCCGGGGACGGGGACCGGGGACGTAGCCGCCCCGGGACCGCGGCGCGGCGCGGTCAGCGCGGTCAGCGCGACCAGTGGACCTTGAACACCCAGGCGTACCTCCCGGCCGCGCGGGCCGCGGCCGGGACCTGCACGGTGAGCGTGCCGCCGTCGAACTCCCAGTCCAGCGGCCGGTCATGGCCCAGCATGGTCACCTTGTCGCCCTTGCGGATCGGCACCGGCGCCCGCACCACCAGCTTGCTGCCCGGGTCGCCCAGCGAGGAGATGTAGAACGCCTCGCCCTGCTTGACGCTGAACCGCAGCTCGTCGAGCTGCGCCATCGCCGACCAGTACGTCGTGCCGTAGACCGACTCGCCGTTGACCCGCAGCCACCGGCCGGTCTCCCGCAGCCGCTGCTCCATGACCGACGGGATGGTGCCGTCGGCCTTGGGCCCGATGTCGAGCAGGAAGTTGCCGTTCTTGCTGACGATGTCGACGAGCGTCTGCACGACCTGTTCCGCGGTCATGTACTGGTCGTCGGGGGTCGCGCGGTTGTAGCCGTAGCTGTGCGGGTCCAGGCCCCGGCTGGCCTCCCATTTCGCCACCACCGTGTTGGCGTAGGTGGTGTACTCCGGCGTGGTGAAGTCGTGCGGCGCGATGCCGGAGCGGTCGTTGACCGTCACGTCCTTCGGACGCGCCCGGTTCTTGGCGTGGTTGAAGTAGTCGGCGAGCACATGGTCGCTGTCGTTGGCGCCGCCGATGTCGCACCAGATGACGTCGGGGTCGTAGCCCTCGATCAACTCCCGCATCTGCGGGGCCTGGTAGTCCGCGACGAAGTCCTTGCCCGCGGTGTAGCCGGTGTACGGCACCGGCTCCAGGGTGTACGGGTTGCGCGGGGCGTGGCCCATCCACGGGCTGTCCGGGTTGAACCACTCGGGCATCGAGAAGTACAGGCCGTTGTGCAGCCGCGGGGTGTACGTGCGCGACGCGGTGAACAGCGCGTCGACCAGGTCGCGGTGGGGTCCCATCCGGACCGCGTTGCGGTCGGAGACCTTGGTGTCCCACAGCGCGAAGCCCTCGTGGTGCTTGGAGGTCAGCACGTAGTACTCGGCGCCCGCGTCCTGGAACAGCTCCACCCAGGAACGGGGGTTGAACCGGCTCGCGGTGAACATCGGGATGAAGTCGTCGTACGCGAAGTCCTCGCCGTAGGTCTGCGCGTGGTAGGCGTTCACCGGGTCGCCGGTGGTCTGCATCGAGTTCCAGTACCACTCGGCGTACGAGCCGCCGACCGGCGACCAGGCCGGCACCGAGTAGACGCCCCAGTGGATGAAGATGCCGAACTTGGCGTCGCTGAACCAGTACGGGGCCTGGTGGGTGTCGAGCGACGCGTCGGTGGGCTGGTAGTCGGGGGTGCCGAGGATCAGCGGGGTGCTGCGGGCGGCGGCGGTCCGGCCGCGGCCGGTGACCCGCACGGTGCCCGTGGCGGCGGTGCCGGGCGCGGTCCCCGGCGCGTTGCGGATGCCGATCCGCAGCCGGGCCTGCTCGCCGGGCCCGAGGAACGGCACCGCGGCGGGGGCGATCGTACGGGCGCCGGCGGAGCCGCTGTCGACCGCGACGTCCACCGAGAGCGCGTCGGTGGGCCGGACCCACACGGTGCCGGCGTTGAGCACGGTGGCCTCGACGCTCTGGGTGCCGTGCGGGCCGGTCAGCGAGTTGGTGGAGGCGGCCGAGCGGATGGTCAGCGCGCGGCCGGTGGCGGCCGGCTGCAGGGAGAGCGCGAAGACGTGCAGCGCGGAGGTGCCGGCCTGGGCCGGCCCGGTGGAGGGCAGGGTGACACCGACGGCCTGCCGCGTCGGGTCCGTCCACAGCTCGCTGACGCTCATGGAGACCGGGTGCGGGTCGGTGCCGTCGGGGGAGTAGCGGAAGGTCGTGGTCAACGCACCGCCACCGGAGTACCAGTCGCCGCCGCCGAGCGCGGCGGTGGACGTGCTGCCGTCCGCGTAGTGCACGGTCGCGGTGCCCGAGGTCGCGCCGTAGCTGCACGAGACGAGGAACGAGGCGAACAGATACCCGCCGGGCGGGAGGTCGACGCGCTGCCCGTTCGCCACGATGTTGTTCTTGGCGCCGGCCGCGGACGAGGGAAAGCGAAAGCTCACCCCTCCGACGACTGCTGTCCCTGACGGCAGCTCCTCGCCGGGGAAGGAGTAGCCGGAGCCGTCGAAGTCCCCGCCGCGGGCGGCCGCGGTGTCGATGCCGTCGTTGTCGAACCAGGCGTCCAGCGGGACCTGTACCGCGTCCGGCACGGTCCCCCACGTATTCGAAGTGGCCTGCGATGCTGTGGTGTCGGCGGTGTCGGCCGCCGCGCTTCCTGCGGAGATCAGTGTGGTGCCCACGGCTGCGCCCGCTGCCATTCCGAGTACCTGGCGTCGTGGGAACGTGGTCATGCGCCCTCCTCAGTGCCCTGGGGATTGGCCCATCGCGAATGGGTATACATCCGATGAGTGATCCTGGGGAGGAGGCGGGGGCATGTCAATAGATCGGACCGAACGGGCCGTTCCCGGGCACGCTTCGCCCGGCGGGCGCAGCCGGGCGCACCGGCACCCGGTCCGCGGGGCCGGCCCGCCGACCCGCCGGAAGTGGGGCAGCGCGCGCACCCACCGGCCCACCGACCCGCCGGGATGCCGTCAGAACAGCGGAGCGGGCAGTACCCCTTCCAGCGCCAGCAGCGTCCGCTTGATCTCCAGGCCGCCGCCGAAGCCGCCTATGCCGCCGTCGCTCTCCACCACCCGGTGGCAGGGCACCACCACCGGCAGCGGATTCGCCCCCATCGCCGCGCCCACCGCCCGCGCCGCGCCCGGCTCGCCCACCCGGTCGGCGAGGTCCTGGTAGCCCACCACCGCGCCGTACGGCACGCCCGTCGCCAGCTCCCGCAGCACCCGCCGGTTGAAACCGGTGGTCAGCGACCAGTCCAGCGCAAGATCGAACTCCTTCAGCTCCCCCGCGAAGTACGCGTCCAGCTGCTCCGTCACCGGCGCCAGCCGCTCCGGGTCCTCCACCACAGCGCACCCCAGCCGCCGCTCCAGCGCGCCCACCTCCCGCGCCACCGTCGCCGGCCCCGCCCTGAACGCCACCAGCACCAGCCCCTGACCGCTCCACGCCGCCATCAGCGGCCCCACCGCCGTGTCCCGCACCACCCACGCCACCTCGTCCATGCCCACCACGCTAGACGCAGGGTCCGACAACGCCCCCGGCCTCACCGCCGCCACCATGGAAACCGCAGGTCAAAGCCGTTTCGTGAGGTGGGCGGGGCGAGCGGGACCGTGATTGTCACAGGGGCGCCGTACGGTGGTGTCATGCGGCCCGTTTCAGACATCGAACGCACTGTGGCGCCTTTCGAGGTCGTCAGCCCCTTCCAGCCCAGCGGCGACCAGCCGGCGGCGATCGAGGACCTCGAGCGCCGTATCCGCGCCGACGAACAGGACGTGGTGCTGCTCGGCGCCACCGGCACGGGCAAGTCGGCGACCACCGCGTGGATGATCGAGCGGCTCCAGCGCCCCACCCTGGTGATGGCCCCGAACAAGACGCTGGCCGCCCAGCTCGCCAACGAGTTCCGCGAGCTCCTGCCGAACAACGCGGTCGAGTACTTCGTGTCGTACTACGACTACTACCAGCCGGAGGCGTACGTCCCGCAGACGGACACCTACATCGAGAAGGACTCGTCGATCAACGAAGAGGTGGAGCGGCTTCGCCACTCGGCGACGAACTCGCTGCTCACCCGCAGGGACGTCGTCGTGGTCGCCTCCGTCTCGTGCATCTACGGCCTGGGCACCCCGCAGGAGTACATCGACCGGATGGTCCGGCTCAAGGTCGGCGACGTGATCGACCGCGACCGGCTGCTGCGCAAGTTCGTCGACATCCAGTACACGCGCAACGACCTGGCGTTCACCCGCGGCACCTTCCGGGTCCGCGGCGACACCGTCGAGATCTTCCCGGTCTACGAGCAGCTGGCCGTCCGCATCGAGATGTTCGGCGACGAGATCGAGGCGCTCTACACGCTGCACCCGCTCACCGGCGAGGTCATCACCGAGGACGAGCAGGTCTACGTCTTCCCCGCGACGCACTACGTCGCGGGACCCGAGCGCATGGAGCGGGCCATCGCCGGGATCGAGCAGGAGCTGGAGGGCCAGCTCGCCCTGCTGGAGAAGCAGGGCAAGCTCCTGGAGGCCCAGCGGCTGCGGATGCGCACCACGTACGACATCGAGATGATGCGGCAGATCGGCACCTGCTCCGGCATCGAGAACTACTCCCGGCACATCGACGGCCGCGGCCCCGGCTCCGCCCCGGACACCCTCATCGACTACTTCCCCGAGGACTTCCTGCTGGTCATCGACGAGTCGCACAACACGGTGCCGCAGATCGGCGCGATGTACGAAGGCGACGCGTCCCGCAAGCGCACCCTCGTCGACCACGGCTTCCGGCTGCCCTCCGCGCTGGACAACCGCCCGCTGAAGTGGGAGGAGTTCCTGACCCGGGTCGGCCAGAAGGTCTACCTGTCGGCCACCCCTGGGCCGTACGAACTCTCCCGCGGCGACGGCGTGGTGGAGCAGATCATCCGGCCGACCGGGCTGATCGACCCCGAGGTCGTGGTCAAGCCCACCGAGGGCCAGATCGACGACCTGGTGCACGAGATCCGGGTGCGCGCGGAGAAGGACGAGCGGGTGCTGGTCACCACCCTCACCAAGAAGATGGCCGAGGACCTCACCGACTACCTGCTGGAGCTGGGCGTGCAGGTGCGGTACCTGCACAGCGACATCGACACGCTGCGCCGGATGGAGCTGCTCCAGGAGCTGCGCGCCGGCGAGTTCGACGTTCTGGTCGGCATCAACCTGCTGCGTGAGGGCCTGGACCTGCCCGAGGTCTCGCTCGTGGCGATCCTCGACGCGGACAAGGAGGGCTTCCTGCGGTCGGGCACCTCCCTCATCCAGACCATCGGCCGCGCCGCCCGTAACGTCTCCGGCCAGGTGCACATGTACGCCGACCGGATCACCCCGGCGATGGCGAAGGCCATCGACGAGACCAACCGCCGCCGGGAGAAGCAGATCGCGTACAACACCGAGCGCGGCATCGACCCGCAGCCGTTGCGCAAGAAGATCGCCGGCATCCTGGACGCCTACGCGCGCGAGGAGGCCGACACGCAGGAGCTGCTGGGCTCCGGGCGGCAGCGCTCGCGCGGCAAGGCGCCGGTGCCGGCGCTGGCCGGCAAGGCCGGCGAGAAGCGGACGGGGGCGGCGATGCCCGCCGAGGAACTCGCCGATCTCATCGCCCAACTCACCGAGCAGATGCACACCGCGGCCGGCGAGCTGAAGTTCGAGGTGGCGGCCCGGCTGAGGGACGAGCTGGGCGACCTGAAGAAGGAGCTGCGGCAGATGCGCGAGGCGGGCATCGCGTAACGCCGGCCGCGCCCGCGGATGTTGCGTCGCGTCAGCCCCGGTCGGGCAAGCGCGTCAGCACCGTGAGGGGGCGGGCGGACAATCGGAATTCCGCGCTGACGAACCGGGATACCGTCCGGCGGCGTCTTGTTAGGGTGCGGGCACGGCTTTTCCGTGCCAGAGCCGCGGATGAAGCGCACGAAGCAGTCGGAACACAACGGGTGAGAGGGGACAGCGCGTGACGGTCAACATGACCAAGGGGCAGAAGATCAGCCTGAGCAAGGCCGACGGGGGGACGCTGACCGCGGTCAGGATGGGGCTGGGCTGGCAGGCTGCGCCGCGCCGGGGTCTGTTCGGCAGCCGCACGCGGGAGATCGACCTCGACGCCTCCGCGGTCCTCTTCGCCGACAAGCAGCCGGTCGACGTGGTGTTCTTCCGCCACCTCACCAGTGACGACGGCTCGGTCCGGCACACCGGCGACAACCTCGTCGGCGGCGCGGGCCAGGGCGGCGACGACGAGTCGATCATCGTCGACCTCCAGCGGGTCCCGGTGCACGTCGACCAGATCGTCTTCACGGTGAACTCCTTCACCGGCCAGACCTTCGCCGAGGTGCAGAACGCGTTCTGCCGCCTGGTGGACGAGAGCAACGGCCAGGAGCTGGCCCGCTACACCCTCACCGGCGGCGGCCCGTACACCGCGCAGATCATGGCCAAGGTGCAGCGCGGCACCACCGGTTGGTCGATGACCGCGATCGGCACCGCGGCCAACGGCCGGACGTTCCAGGACCTGATCCCGGCGATACTGCCCGCCCTGTAGCAGGGTGGGGCCGTGGTCCGGGCGACCGGGCCACGGCGCGCAGACGGACACGCACGACAACGAAAAGCAGGGGGCGGCTGGCATGACGGCCGAACTGGTCCGGGGGCAGAACCATCCGCTGCCCGGCAACCGGCTGGAGATCCGGGTGTCGGCGGGGACCCCGGTGGTGGCCGCGGTCACCCTGGGCGACGCGGAGGGCCGGGCCTTCGGGCCGGGCAGCGGCGACGGCCGGTCGGGCCCGGCGGCCGGGCGGGAGTGGCTGGCCCACCCCGGCGCTCCGCAGCTTCCGGGTGTCGAGGTGCCCCGGCAGGCCGCCGCCGAGCACCGCCTCGCCGTGGACCTGGGCGCCATGCCGCAGGACGTGCACCGCGTGCACGTCCTGCTGGCGCTGCCCGTCGGCCGCGCCGGCGCCCCCGTGGACTTCGGTGCCGCACCGGCCCCGCAGGTGGCCGTGACCGACCCCGACGGCACCGCCATCGCCGGCTACACCCTCACCGGCCTGGGCCGCGAGACCGCCCTGCTCGCCGTCGAGCTCTACCGGCGCCAGGGCACCTGGAAGGTCCGCGCGGTCGGCCAGGGGTACGACGGCGGGCTGCCCGCGCTGCTGCTCGACCAGGGCGTGCCCGACGCCCGCGCGGTCGCGCAGGAGATCCACGACGCGGTGGAGCGCGAGCAGTCCCGCTCGGTGGACGCGCCCCCAGCGCCCACCTCGCCCGCCACGCCCACGTCGCCCACCTCGCCCGCGGCACACACGACCTCCGCGGCGCCCACCGTGCCCGCCCCCGCCGAAGCGCCGCCGGCCGGCCCGGTGGACTACCGCCACCCGCGCCGCCGCACCGTACCGGCCGCGCCGCAGCCCGAGCCGGCGTCCGCGTCGAGCGCCCCGCCGATGCCGCCGCACCCGCCGCAGTACGCCCCGGCCGCCGCGGCATCCGCCGCCGCGGACGGCCCGCCCGTCCCGGTCGCCGGGGACGCCGGCGGCTGGACCTTGGAGGAGCGGCTGCACAACCAGATCTGGGGCATGTTCGAGGACCTGGCCCGCACCGTCGCCGCGTACCGCAGCGCCGAGGACTTCGCGCAGTCGCGGTACGACCAGGAGCTGGACGCGCTGCTCGCCGACCCGCGCACCCGCGGCGGAGCGCAGGCCGAGGCGGCCCGCGACCAGGCGATGACGAAGCAGGTCGCGCTGGTCGACCAGGCCAGGGCCGTGCTCGACCGCGACCTCGCCCAACTCGCCGCCGAGGCCGAGGTGGTCGAGCCCGCGCTGCCGCCCGCGTTCGCCGGCTGGGAGAACCCGGCCTGGCACGCGTACGAAGTGCCCGAGCAGCCGGCGCTCGCCGTGCGGCTCGGCGGCCTCACCGTGCCCGAGGCGCCCGAACTGCCGATCCCGCTGCTGGTCCGGCTGCCGCTGGAGCGCGGGCTGTGGATCGACAGCGCCGACGACCGCGGCGTCGCGATGGAGGTCGCCGTCGCGACCGCCGCCCGGCTGCTGGCCTGCCACCCGGCGGGCGGCTTCGCCATGCACGCGCTGGACCCGGCCGGCTCGGCCGCCACCGCGTTCGCCCCGCTGTACTCCGGTGGCGCGCTGGCGCTGCCGCCGCCGGCCGCGGGCGCCGCCGGTGTCAACGAGGTGCTGGGCCGCCTCACCGCGCGGGTCGACCTGCTCCAGATGGCCATGCGCGGCGGCGCGGCCGACTCGCTGCCGCCCGGGTTCGACCAGGCCGAGCAGTTGCTGATCGTCAACGAGTTCCCGTACGGCTTCGACGACCGCGCCGTCAACCAGCTGCGCTACCTCGCCGACGAAGGGCCCGCCGCGGGCGTCCACCTGCTGCTGGTCGCCGATCGCGACGACGCCTCGGCGTACGGCCCGGTGCTCGACCCGCTGTGGCGCTCGATGCTGCGGCTCACCCCGCTGCCCAGCGACCACCTCGCCGACCCGTGGGTGGGCCACGCGTGGACGTACGAACCCGCGCTGGTGCCGCCGGGCAGCCAGGTGGTGGCGCAGGTGCTGCGCAGGCTGGCCGCGGCCCGTCCGGCGTACGGGAGGTGAGGGCGGCCCGGCCGTACCGCGCCCGCCCCGGCCGCCGCGGCTGACGCCGCCCCAGTTCCCCACGCCGCCCCCGTTCCCCGCCCGATCTGACGCGGCGTCCGCACGGCCCGAAGCCGCCCGCTCGGCCCCGTACGGACTGCCCGCGAGCACGCACGACCTGCTCGGCGAGCCGCTGCCGCCCGGAGTGCGACACGCCGTCACCTTCGGCATCTCTTTACCATTTCTTGGGCATTCGTGTACGGTTGTTTGACCGACCGCTACAGCCGGAGATCCCGTGGATGTCTCGCTCACCCTCTGGGCGCTCACCATCGCAGGACTGTTCGCCCTCATCGGCGCCGACTTTCTGATCGGCCGCAACCCCCACGACGTGTCCGTCCGCGAGGCCGGGATCTGGACCGCGGTCTGGGTCGTCCTCGCCGGGCTGTTCGGCGTCGGCCTGCTGGTCTTCGCCGGCGGCCGCCCCGCCGGCGAGTTCTTCGCCGGATACATCACCGAGAAGTCGCTCAGCGTCGACAACCTCTTCGTCTTCGTGCTGATCATGGCGAAGTTCGCGGTGCCCACGCGGTACCAGCAGCGCGTGCTGCTGATCGGCGTGCTCATCGCGCTCCTGCTGCGCGCGGTGTTCATCGCGGCCGGCGCCACCATCGTGGCGAGCTTCTCCTGGGTCTTCTTCATCTTCGGCGCGTTCCTGATCTGGACCGCGTGGAAGCTGGTCAAGGAGGCGATGGCCGGACCCCAGCAGGACGAGGAGTTCGAGGAGAACCGGGTGCTCAAGGCGGTGCGCAAGCGCGTCCCGTCCACCCGGAGCTACCACGGCACGCTGCTCTTCGTCACCGAGAACGGCAAGCGGCTGATGACCCCGATGCTCGTGGTGATGCTCGCCATCGGCACCACCGACGTGCTCTTCGCGCTCGACTCGATCCCGGCGATCTTCGGCCTCACCCAGGACCCGTACATCGTCTTCACCGCCAACGCGTTCGCGTTGATGGGCCTGCGCCAGCTCTACTTCCTGATCGGCGGCCTGCTCAAGAGGCTGGTGCACCTGTCGTACGGGCTCTCGGTGATCCTCGGGTTCATCGGCGTCAAGCTGGTGCTGCACGCCCTGCACGAGGCCGGGGTGCACGTCCCCGAGATCTCCATCCCCGTCTCCCTGGGGGTGATCGTGGCCGTGCTCGCGGTGACGACCGCGACGAGCCTGGCCGTCAGCCGCGGGGGCGCCCCGGCCGACGGCACCACGCCCGCGCCCGCCGGGGAACACCCCGCCGGGGACACCGCGGGGAACACCGCCGAGGACCCCTCCGACCAGGGCGAACCCGCCCCGGAGTCCGGCTCCCACCGGCTCGACCGGCAGCCGGCCCAGCGCCGCCAGAGGTCCTGACGCACCCCTGACGGCCGTCCGGCGGCGCCCCGGGCGCCCCACGGCGATTGACGACACCCCGGCCCCGGGCCGCCCCCCTGCGTACGGGCGGCCCGGCCCGGGGACTAGCGTGGCTCCGTCGGCCCAGGACCCACGCGAAAGGCACAGATGTGGCGACCACGGCAGCCGCGCCCGGCTTCCAGGCACTGCCCGAGCTGACCGGGAGCCGCTTCCTCGGCACCTGGCAACTCGACGGCGTCGCCCTGGCCGCCGTGCTCCTGCTCGGCGCGGTGTACGGATACGGCGTACGGCGCAGGCTCGCCTCCGGTGGCCGCTGGCCGCTGTGGCGGGTCGCCGTCTTCTACGTCTTCGGCCTCGGCACCCTGGTCTTCGCGACCATGTCGGCGCTCGCCGTCTACAACCGGGTGCTGTTCTGGCCCGCGGCCGTGCAGAACATCCTGCTCGACCTGTTCGCCCCGCTCGGCCTCGCGCTCGGCGACCCGATCGGCCTCGCCGCCCCCGGCAGCCGCCTGCGCCGCGCGTTCTCCTCCCGCCCGGTGCGCGTGCTCACCTACCCGCTGATCAGCTCGGTCCTGGTACTCGTCTCCGAACTGACCATCTACTTCACGCCGTACTTCCCGCACGCGCTCGCCCACGACTCCGTACGGCAGCTGATGCACCTGCAACTGCTGCTCACCGGATGCCTGTTCGTGCTGCCCATGCTCAGCCGCCAGGAGCTGCTGCCGCGCTGGTGCAACCACCCGGTGCGCGCGGTCCTGGTCTTCCTCGACGGACTCTTCGACTCCGTGCCCGGCATCGTCGTGATGACCAGCGGCACCCTGGTCGCCGGCCACTGGTACCACACGCACACCCGCGACTGGGGGCCCTCCGTCAAGCGCGACCAGATGCTCGGCGGCGGCCTCATGCTGGCCCTCGCCGAACTCGTCGGGCTGCCCTTCCTCCTGCTGGTCTTCATGGAGTGGTGGCGCGCCGACCGGGACAAGACCGCCGCGCTCGACGCCGCCCTCGACCGCGAGGCCGTGCTGTCGGCCCGGGCCGAGCAGCAGGTGCCTTCCGGGGCTTCGGCGGCCTCCGACTCTCCCGCGGGCGCTTCGGGCGGCGCTTCGGGCGGCGGTGCGCCCTCCGCCGCGGTGCCCGCCCCCTCGGCCCCGGCCGCGCCCGCTCGGGCCGAGGTGCCTGTGTCCACCCGCCCCTGGTGGGAGACGGACGAGGGCGAGGTCGGCGAGCGGATGCGCCGCCGCCGCTGAGCGCCGTCGCCGCCCGGCGCCCGGAGGCGGGTCAGGGCGCGGCGGCCGTGGGCGGTTCCGCCTCCGGCGCGGGCCCGGCGTAGCGGACCGCCAGCGCGGCCGCGGTCTCGGCCAGCCGTGCGCGCAGCGCGGCCGGGGCCAGCACCTCGGCCTCGGCGCCCAGCGACAGGAAGAAGGCGTGCGCCTGGTCCACGGACTCCACGGGCAGTACCGCGCGGGTCCAGCCGTCCGTTTCCGTGCTGCCGGTGGCCGCGAGCGCCCGGGCCGCCGCCCCGGTCAGCCGTGCCCCCGCCGCGGGGGAGAGCCGTACCGTGGCCTCCTCCTGGTGCAGGCGGGCGTGGAAGTCCGCCTGGTGGCGCTGCCAGTAGTCCGCCAGGTCGAAGTCCGGCGGCGGCTGGAAGCCCTCCGCCGTGGGCGTCAGCGCGAGGATCTGGTCCACGCGGTACGTACGCGGCCCCGGGCCCGCCACGGCGTACCAGCGGCCGGCCTTGAGCACCAGGCCGTACGGTTCCAGCCGGCGGTCGACGTCGGTGGGCTCCTTCCAGCGGCGGTACCGGACCTCGATCGCCCTGCTGTGCCAGACCGCGTCCGCGACCTGCCGCAGGAACCGCAGGTCGGCGTCCTCGGTGTACCAGCCCGGCGCGTCGAGGTGGAAGCGGGCGGCGATCCTGGTCGCCTGGGCGCGCAGCTCCGCGGGAAGGGCCGCCCGCAGTTTCAGCTGGGCCGCCGCCAGGGAGGGGCCGAGCCCCAGATCCGCGGCCGGGCCCGGCGCGCCGGACAGGAGCAGCGCGTCGGCCTCGGTGGAGGTGAACCCCGTCAGCCGGGTCCGGTAGCCGTCGAGCAGCCGGTAGCCGCCGGCGTGGCCGGCGTCGCCGTAGAGCGGGACACCGGCGGCGTGCAGGGCCTCCACGTCGCGGTAGACGGTGCGGACCGAGACCTCCAGCTCCGCGGCGAGCTGGGCGGCGGTCAGCCGGCCCCTGTTCTGGAGCAGCAGCAGGATTGACAGCAGCCGGCTGGACTTCACTGACACAGGGTGTCAGTGAAGCCGTTCTAGCGTCCAGCCATGCCTTTCACCGAGAAACTGCTGACCGCGCGGCCGCCGCTGGAGGTCGGCGGTCGCCGCCTCAAGCGGTACCACGTCACCGCCGACCCCGCGGGGATCGCGCCGGAGGTCGAGGCGGCCGCGTACGCGCTCCTGCCCGACCTGCTGCCCGAACCCGACGGGACGCCCGGCGCGGGCTTCGTCGTCCTCCACAGGGGAGGGGACGACGGCGCCTACCTCAACGCCTACACCTGGGCCTGGGACAACGCCCTGCACTTCGCGGGAGCGGCGGCCGGGCAGCCGGTGCTCGGCTGCCCCGACCACGACCCGACCCGCTTCGTCCGGGTCGAGCGGTCGCTGATCGGCTGCGTCTGGGAGCTGCCGCCGCTGCTGCACGAGCGGGACGCCTGGGTGCGGCACGTCCTGGCCGCCGACCCGCCCGACCTGGACGCCTACCTCCTGGACACCCTTCCCGACGGCACCACCGGAGACCGCCCGTGACCAGCACCCCGAGCAGCACCGCGCACGACTTCGACTTCCTCGTCGGCACCTGGGACGTCGCCAACCGGCGGCGCACCGACTTCCTCGACCCGCAGTCGCCCTGGGAGGAGTTCCCCGGCGTGAGCCGCGCCTCCGGCCACTTCGGGGGGAACGCCAACTTCGACGAGGTGACCTTCCCCACCAAGGGCTCCGCCGGCCTGACCCTGCGGCTCCACGACCCTGTCCGCCAGGAGTGGTCCCTGTACTGGGCGAGCGAGCGCACCGGCACCCTGTTCCCACCGGTCGTCGGCCGCTTCACCGACGGCGTCGGCGAGTTCCACGGCAACGACCGCCACGAGGGCCGCAACGTGCGGGTCCGGTTCCTGTGGAGCGGCGTCACCGCCGACGCCGCCCGGTGGGAGCAGGCGTTCTCCACCGACGGCGGCGCCACCTGGCTGACCAACTGGACGATGCGCATGACCCGCCGCCGGGACTGAGCCGTACCGGACCGCACGGTCCGGCCGGGCCGTGCGGTCCGGAACGGCCCTGCCCCGCTCACCAGCCGCGTGCGCGCCACTCCGCGAGGTGGGGGCGCTCGGCGCCGATGGTCGTGTCGTCGCCGTGGCCCGGGTAGACCCAGGTCTCGTCCGGGAGGACGTCGAAGAGCTTGGCCGACACGCCGTCGAGGAGGCTGGTGAACGCGGCGGGGTCGTCGTGCGTGTTGCCCACGCCGCCGGGGAACAGGCAGTCGCCGGTGAACACGTGCGGGTGACCGTGCGGGTCGTCGTAGATGACGGCGACGCTGCCGGGGGTGTGGCCCACGAGGTGGCGGACGGTGAGGCGCAGCGGGCCGAGCGGGACGGTGTCGCCGTCGTCCAGCAGGGTGCCGGTGGGCACGGGGATGCCCGGGGCGTCCTCGCGCCCGGCGTAGGTGGCGGCCCCGGTGGCCGTCACCACGTCCTGGAGCGCCTGCCAGTGGTCGCCGTGCTGATGGGTGGTGACCACGGAAGTGAGACCATCGGTACCGACGACCTCCAGCAGGGTCCCCGCGTCGTTGGCCGCGTCGATCAGCAGCTGCTCGCCGGTGGCCCGGCAGCGCAGCAGGTACGCGTTGTTGTTCATGGGGCCGACCGCGACCTTCGTGATGATCAGGTCTTCCAGCTCGTGCACGTCGGGCGTGCCGCCGACCGTGACCTCTCCCGTATACGCCATGCGCCCAGCCTATGGCCTGTCACGCCGGGGACGCATGCACCACACGATCGGGTGAAAGGGGCAGTGGAAGGCCGGGAATCGAATGTGCGTGCTATAGAGTCGTGAGTGTCGCAGCGGCCGGGCCAGACGGCGGCGACAGGACCGGCAAGAGGTCCGAGAGGAAGAAATGTCGACCGTTCCCCGTTTAGGCTGACCGGGGGGTGTTGACCGTTCACCGTCCCCCTACTACGGAAAGGTGCACTGGCGTGGCCGACCGACTCACCGTCCGCGGCGCTCGCGAGCACAATCTCCGGAACGTCTCGCTGGACCTGCCCCGGGACTCGCTCATCGTGTTCACCGGGCTGTCCGGTTCCGGGAAATCCTCGCTCGCTTTCGACACGATCTTCGCGGAGGGCCAGCGCCGGTACGTCGAGTCGCTCTCGTCCTACGCCAGGCAGTTCCTCGGGCAGATGGACAAGCCCGACGTGGACTTCATCGAGGGCCTGTCACCGGCCGTCTCCATCGACCAGAAGTCCACCTCCCGCAACCCGCGCTCGACCGTCGGCACCATCACCGAGGTCTACGACTACCTGCGGCTGCTCTTCGCCCGGATCGGCAAGCCGCACTGCCCCGAGTGCGGCCGTCCGATCGCCCGGCAGTCCCCGCAGGCGATCGTGGACCGGGTGCTGGAGCTGGAGGAGGGCGTCCGCTTCCAGGTGCTCTCCCCGCTGGTGCGCGAGCGCAAGGGCGAGTTCGTCGACCTCTTCTCCGACCTCCAGACCAAGGGGTACAGCCGGGCCCGGGTGGACGGCGCCACCGTCCAGCTCACCGACCCGCCCAAGCTGAAGAAGCAGGAGAAGCACACCATCGAGGTGGTCGTCGACCGCCTCACCGTCAAGGACAGCGCCAAGCGCCGCCTCACCGACTCGGTGGAGACCGCGCTCGGCCTCTCCGGCGGCATGGTCATCCTCGACTTCGTCGACCTGCCCGAGGACGACCCGCAGCGCGAGCGGATGTTCTCCGAGCACCTCTACTGCCCTTACGACGACCTGTCGTTCGAGGAGCTGGAGCCGCGCTCCTTCTCCTTCAACTCGCCCTTCGGCGCCTGCCCGGACTGCACCGGCATCGGCTCCCGGATGGAGATCGACCCCGAGCTGATCGTGCCCGACGAGCAGAAGTCGCTCGACGAGGGCGCCCTGTCACCGTGGTCCAGCGGCATGTCCAAGGGGTACTTCGACAAGCTGGTGCAGAGCGTCGCCAAGGAGGTCGGCTTCCGCACCGACATCCCGTACGCGGGCCTGCCCGCGCGCGCCAAGAAGGCGCTGCTCTACGGGCACAAGTCCGAGGTCCGGGTGGCGTACAAGACCCGGTTCGGCCGCGAGCGCTCGTACACCACGCACTTCGAGGGCGTGATCCCCTACGTCCGCCGCCGGCACAACGAGTCGGAGAGCGACTCCAGCCGCGAGCGCTTCGAGGGGTACATGCGGGCGGTGCCCTGCCCCACCTGTGAGGGCCGGCGGCTGAAGCCGATCGTGCTGGCGGTCACCGTGCAGGACAGGTCGATCGCCGACGTCGCCGCGATGTCGATCAGCGACTGCGCCGAGTTCCTGGCCGGGATGAAGCTCGCCGCCCGCGACAAGAAGATCGCCGAGCGCGTCCTCAAGGAGGTCAACGAGCGGCTGCGCTTCCTGGTCGACGTCGGCCTGGACTACCTCTCGCTCAACCGCGCCGCGGGCACCCTGTCCGGCGGCGAGGCGCAGCGGATCAGGCTGGCCACCCAGATCGGCTCCGGCCTGGTCGGCGTGCTCTACGTCCTGGACGAGCCCTCCATCGGCCTGCACCAGCGGGACAACCACCGGCTGATCGAGACCCTGGTCCGGCTGCGTGACCTGGGCAACACCCTGATCGTCGTCGAGCACGACGAGGACACCATCAAGACCGCCGACTGGGTGGTGGACATCGGCCCCGGCGCCGGCGAGCACGGCGGCAAGGTCGTCCACTCCGGCTCCCTGAAGGAGCTGCTGGTCAACGAGGAGTCGCTGACCGGGCAGTACCTCTCCGGCAAGCGCTCCATCCCGACCCCGGCCGACCGCCGCCCGATCGACCGTGCGCGCCGGCTGACGGTGCACGGCGCCCGCGAGCACAACCTCCAGGACATCGACGTGTCCTTCCCGCTGGGCGTGCTCACCGCGGTCACCGGTGTCTCCGGCTCCGGCAAGTCCACCCTGGTCAACGACATCCTGTACACCCACCTCGCCCGCGAGCTGAACGGCGCCCGCAGCGTCCCCGGCCGCCACACCCGGGTGGACGGCGACGACCTGGTGGACAAGGTGGTGCACGTCGACCAGTCGCCGATCGGCCGCACCCCGCGCTCCAACCCGGCCACGTACACCGGCGTCTTCGACAACGTCCGCAAGCTGTTCGCCGAGACGATGGAGGCGAAGGTCCGCGGTTATCTGCCCGGCCGCTTCTCCTTCAACGTCAAGGGCGGCCGCTGCGAGAACTGCTCGGGCGACGGCACCATCAAGATCGAGATGAACTTCCTCCCGGATGTCTACGTCCCCTGCGAGGTCTGCCACGGCGCGCGGTACAACCGGGAGACCCTTGAGGTGCACTACAAGGGCAAGTCCATCGCCGAGGTGCTGGACATGCCGATCGAGGAGGCGCTGGACTTCTTCGAGGCGGTGCCCGCCATCGCCCGCCACCTGCGCACCCTCAACGAAGTCGGTCTGGGGTACGTCCGGCTCGGCCAGCCCGCCCCGACCCTCTCCGGCGGCGAGGCGCAGCGGGTGAAACTCGCCTCCGAGCTGCAGCGGCGCGCCACCGGCAGCACCGTCTACGTGCTGGACGAGCCGACCACCGGTCTGCACTTCGAGGACATCAGCAAGCTGATCAAGGTGCTCTCCGGGCTGGTCGACAAGGGGAACACCGTGATCGTCATCGAGCACAACCTCGATGTGATCAAGACCGCCGACTGGGTGGTGGACATGGGCCCCGAGGGCGGCAGCGGCGGCGGGCTGGTGGTCGCCGAGGGCACCCCCGAGCAGATCGCGGGCGTCCCGGCCAGCCACACCGGCAAGTTCCTGCGGGACATCCTCAGCCCGGACGCGGTCAGCGACGCGGCCGTGCCCGCGCCCAGGAAGCGGGCTCCGGCGAAGAAGGCGACCGCGGCGGCGAAGACAGCGAAGACGGCGAAGAAGGCCGTGGCTCCGCGCAAGCGCGCCGCCAAGGCATAGCCGGCGGGCGTCCCGGACGGCAGGTGTCCCCGGCTCCACGCGGGCCGGGGACATTGTCGCGGTATGCCGTCGCAAAGGCGTCCAGGTGCGGGACGTAAGGTACGGACCGCAAGACCGGTCACATCCCGCACCAGGAGCGCCCATGTCCACCGAACTGCCCGCCACCCGTCGGACCGTCCTTCGCGGCGCGGCCCTGGCCGGCGCCGTCGGAGCCGCCGGAGTCGGCCTCAGCGCGTGCGGCGGCAAGAAGAACGACTCCGCGGACGGCCCGACCAAGCCGGTGGACCTCGGCGCGTCCTCCGCGGTGCCGGTCGGCGGCGCCAAGCTCTTCCGCGACGACAAGGTGCTGGTGTCGCAGCCGACCCAGGGCACCTTCAAGGCGTTCAGCGCGGTCTGCACCCATGAGGGCTGCGTG
This sequence comes from Streptomyces sp. NPDC087270, assembly GCF_044744625.1. Taxonomy (NCBI): domain Bacteria; kingdom Bacillati; phylum Actinomycetota; class Actinomycetes; order Kitasatosporales; family Streptomycetaceae; genus Streptomyces; species Streptomyces sp. NPDC087270. Next base: position 175,819 of record NZ_JBIUYR010000019.1, on the reverse strand, counting down.
CTCGACACGGTGGACGGCACCACCGCGTCCTGCCCGTGCCACGGCAGCGAGTTCAACGCCGAGACCGGCGCCGTCGTGCGCGGCCCGGCCCCGAAGGCGCTGCCGGCGGTGGACATCAAGGCGGTCGGCGGCAAGCTGACGGCGGGCCCCGCGACCTGACCGCTCCTGCCCCTGGATCGTCGTCTCCCGACAGTAGGGTGGAAGGCATGGCAGACCCCAGCAGCTATCGACCGAAGCCGGGCCAGATCCCCGACTCCCCAGGGGTCTACAAGTTCCGGGACGAGCACCGCCGGGTGATCTACGTCGGCAAGGCGAAGAGCCTGCGGCAGCGCCTGTCGTCGTACTTCCAGGACATCACCAACCTGCACCAGCGCACCGCCACGATGGTGACCACCGCCGCGTCCGTGGAGTGGACGGTGGTCTCCACTGAGGTCGAGGCGCTGCAGCTGGAGTACTCCTGGATCAAGGAGTTCGACCCGCGGTTCAACGTCAAGTACCGCGACGACAAGAGCTATCCGTCGCTCGCCGTGACGATGAACGAGGAGTTCCCGCGGGTCCAGGTGATGCGCGGGCCCAAGCGCAAGGGCGTGCGCTACTTCGGGCCGTACGCCCACGCGTGGGCGATCCGCGAGACCGTCGACCTGCTGCTGCGGGTCTTCCCGGTCCGCACCTGCTCGGCCGGGGTGTTCAAGCGTTCCGCGCAGATCGGCCGGCCCTGCCTGCTCGGCTACATCGGCAAGTGCTCCGCGCCCTGCGTAGGCCGGATCAGCCCGCAGGACCACCGTGAACTCGCCGAGGAGTTCAGTGACTTCATGGCCGGCCACACCGGCACCTACCTGCGCCGGCTGGAGCAGCGGATGAAGGACGCGGCCGCCGCCATGGAGTACGAACAGGCGGCCCGGCTGCGCGACGACATCGAGGCGCTGCGCCGCGCCATGGAGAAGAACGCGGTGGTGCTCGCCGACGCCACCGACGCCGACCTGATCGCGGTCGCCGAGGACGAACTCGAAGCGGCCGTGCAGATCTTCCACGTCCGCGGCGGCCGGGTGCGCGGGCAGCGCGGCTGGGTCACCGACAAGGTGGAGGCGGTCGACACCGCGGGCCTGGTCGAGCACGCCATCCAGCAGCTGTACGGCGACGAGCGCGGTGACGCGGAGCAGTCCGGCGGCAGCGGCGGCGTGCCCAAGGAAGTGCTGGTCCCGGCGCTGCCCGAGCCGGAGGAGCCGGTGGCGCAGTGGCTGGCCGAGCGGCGCGGTTCGCACGTCAGCCTGCGGGTGCCGCAGCGCGGCGACAAGAAGGACCTGATGGCCACCGTGCAGCGCAACGCGCAGCAGGCGCTGGCCCTGCACAAGACCAAGCGCGCCTCGGACCTGACCACCCGCTCCCGCGCGCTGGAGGAGATCGCCACCGCCCTCGACCTCGACACGGCGCCGCTGCGTATCGAGTGCTACGACATCAGCCACCTCCAGGGCGACGACGTGGTGGCGTCCATGGTGGTCTTCGAGGACGGCCTGGCCCGTAAGAGCGAGTACCGCCGCTTCCAGATCAAGTCGTTCGCCGGGCAGGACGACGTCCGGTCCATGCACGAGGTGATCACCCGCCGGTTCCGCCGCTACCTCCAGGAGAAGCAGCGCACCAGCGAGTGGGAGGAGCAGGAGGAGAACCCGCAGGACCAGCAGAGCCCGCCCGACGGCGGCCGGCAGCAGCCCGACGACCACGACCACGACCTGGCCGATCACCTGGCCGGACACGGGCACGACCTGGCCGATCACCTGACCGGGCACGGGCACGACCTGACCGGGCACGGGCACGACCTGACCGGGCACGACGACGCGGCGGAGCAGGACGAGGCGGTCGGCGGTCCGATCGACCCCGACACCGGGCGCCCCCGCAAGTTCGCCTACCCGCCGCAGCTCGTCGTGGTCGACGGCGGCCAGCCCCAGGTCGCCGCCGCGAGCCGGGCCCTGGCCGAGCTCGGCATAGACGACGTCGCGGTCTGCGGGCTGGCCAAGCGGCTGGAGGAGGTCTGGCTGCCGGGCGACGACGACCCGGTGATCCTGCCGCGCACCAGCGAGGGCCTGTACCTGCTCCAGCGGGTCCGCGACGAGGCACACCGCTTCGCCATCGCCTACCAGCGCAGCAAGCGCTCCAAGTCGATGAAGGCCGGCGCCCTGGACGCGGTGCCCGGGCTCGGCGCCACCCGCAAGCAGGCCCTGCTCAAGCACTTCGGCTCGCTGAAGCGGCTGCGCTCGGCGACCATCGCGGAGATCTGCGAGGTACCGGGGATCGGCCTTCGCACCGCGGAGACGGTCGCCGCCACCCTGGCGGCCGCGGCACCGGCCGGGCCGGCCGTGAACACCGCGACCGGAGAGATCATCGAGGACAGCGACGGGCAGTCCGCCGGGCCCGCGGCAGACCCGTCAGACCATCGGGGGAAGAGCAGATGAGCGAGCACGAAGAACCCAGGACCGCCACACCGGGCACCGGCAGCACCGGCAGCACCGGCAAGACCGGCTCCGGCGACGCGAGCGGCACCGCCGACGAGACCGGCACCACCGACGACATCCGCACCGCCGACGACATCCGCACCACCAACGGGAACAGCACCATCGACGAGAACACCGCCGACAACGGGACCAGCACCGACATGACCAGCGGCGCAGCGGGGGAGACCCCGGCACCCATCCCCGAACTCGTGATCATCTCCGGCATGTCCGGAGCCGGCCGCAGCACCGCGGCCAAGTGCCTGGAGGACCTCGGCTGGTTCGTCGTGGACAACCTGCCGCCCGCCCTCATCCCCACCATGGTCGACCTCGGCGCCCGCTCCCAGGGGAACGTGGCGCGGATCGCGGTGGTGGTCGACGTGCGCGGCCGGCAGTTCTTCGACAACCTGCGCGAGTCGCTCGCCGACCTCGCCACCAAGGGCGTCAAGCGCCGGGTGATCTTCCTGGAGGCGTCCGGCGACGCGCTGGTGCGGCGCTTCGAGTCCGTCCGCCGCCCGCACCCCCTTCAGGGCACCGGCCGGATCGTCGACGGCATCGCGGCCGAACGCGACCTGCTGCGCGAACTGCGCGGCGACGCCGACCTGGTGATCGACACCTCCAGTCTCAACGTGCACGAACTGCGGGCCAAGCTCGACGCCCAGTTCGCCGGTGACGAGGAACCGGAACTTCGGGCCACCGTCATGTCGTTCGGTTACAAGTACGGGCTTCCCGTCGACGCCGACCTGGTGGTGGACTGCCGCTTCCTGCCCAACCCGCACTGGGTGCCGGAGCTGCGTCCCTTCACCGGGCTCAACGACGAGGTGGCCACGTACGTGTTCAACCAGCCCGGCGCCAAGGAGTTCCTGGACCGGTACGCCGAGCTGCTGCACATCATCGCGTCGGGCTACCGGCGCGAGGGCAAGCGCTATGTGACCATCGCCGTCGGGTGTACCGGCGGCAAGCACCGCAGCGTGGCGATGTCGGAACGGCTCGCGGCGCGGCTGGCGGCGGACGGAGTGGAAACGGTGACCGTACACAGGGACATGGGGCGCGAGTGATCATGACGGGTAGGCGGCGGCGCCGCGGCGGCAAGGACGCCGCCTCGGGCCGCCGGTCCGGGGTACCGCCGAAGGTGGTCGCCCTGGGCGGCGGCCACGGCCTGTCCGCCTCCCTGGCCGCGCTGCGCCGGATCACCGGCGATCTGACCGCGGTGGTCACGGTCGCCGACGACGGCGGCTCCAGCGGGCGGCTGCGCGCCGAGATGGGGGTGCTGCCCCCCGGCGACCTGCGCAAGGCGCTGGCCGCGCTGTGCGGCGACGACGAGTGGGGGCAGACCTGGTCGCGGGTGCTCCAGCACCGCTTCGTCAGCGGCGGCGACCTGCACGGCCACGCGGTCGGCAACCTGCTGATCGTCGCGCTGTGGGAGCAGTTGAAGGACGAGGTCGCCGCCCTGGAGTGGGTGGGCCGGCTGCTGGGCGCGCACGGCAGGGTGCTGCCGATGTCGGCGGTGCCGCTGGAGTTGGAGGCGATCGTCCGCGGCCACGACCCGAAACTGCCCGACGCCGTGTCCACCGTACGGGGGCAGGCCACCGTCGCGTTGACGCCCGGCGAGGTGCAGGAGGTGCACCTGGTGCCCGCCGACCCGCCGGCGGTGCCCGAGGCGGTGCAGGCGGTGATGGACGCGGACTGGGTGGTGCTCGGCCCGGGTTCGTGGTTCTCCTCGGTCATCCCGCACCTGCTGGTACCGGAGTTGGCCGACGCGGTGGCCCAGACCAGGGCCCGGCGGGTGCTCACACTCAACCTCGCGCCGCAACCCGGAGAGACCGAAGGTTTTTCTCCGCAGCGTCACTTGGAGGTTTTGGGCCGACACGCCCCTAAACTCACCATCGACGTGGTTCTCGCCGACGAAGCCGCCGTACCCGACCGGGACAGCCTGGAACAGGCCGCCCAGAAGTTGGGCGCAACGGTCGAACTGGCCCGGGTCGCCGCCCCCGACGGGCCGCGGCACGACCCCGAGTCGTTGGCGGCCGCGTATGACCGGATTTTTCGTATGCGTGGAAGGATCGGCCCATGGCGATGACGGCAGCGGTGAAGGACGAGATTTCCCGGCTCCCCGTCACCCGGACCTGCTGCCGCAAGGCGGAGGTCTCGTCGATCCTGCGCTTCGCGGGCGGCCTGCACCTGGTGAGCGGGCGGATCGTGATCGAGGCGGAACTCGACACCGGGATCGCGGCGCGCAGGTTGCGCAAGGACATCCTGGAGATCTTCGGGCACGCCTCCGACCTGGTGGTGATGGCCCCGGGCGGGCTGCGCCGCGGCAGCCGGTACGTCGTGCGGGTGGTGGCCGGCGGCGACCAGCTGGCCCGGCAGACCGGCCTGGTGGACGGGCGCGGCCGCCCGATCCGCGGGCTGCCCCCGCAGGTCGTCTCCGGCGCGACCTGCGACGCGGAGGCGGCCTGGCGCGGCGCCTTCCTCGCGCACGGGTCGCTCACCGAGCCCGGCCGGTCCTCCTCCCTGGAGGTGACCTGCCCCGGGCCCGAGGCCGCCCTCGCGCTGGTCGGGGCCGCCCGCCGGTTGCAGATCCCGGCGAAGGCCCGCGAGGTGCGCAACGTGGACCGCGTCGTGGTCCGCGACGGCGACGCGATCGGCGCGCTGCTCACCCGGCTCGGCGCCCACGACTCCGTGCTCGCCTGGGAGGAGCGGCGGATGCGGCGCGAGGTGCGCGCGACCGCGAACCGGCTCGCCAACTTCGACGATGCGAATCTCCGCAGGTCCGCTCGTGCGGCGGTGGCCGCGGGGGCACGGGTGCAGCGCGCCCTGGAGATCCTCGGGGACGACGTCCCCGAGCACCTCGCCGCCGCCGGGCGGCTGCGGATGGACCACAAGCAGGCGTCCCTGGAGGAGCTCGGTTCCCTCGCGGAGCCGCCGCTGACGAAGGACGCGGTGGCCGGGCGTATCCGGCGGCTGCTCGCGATGGCGGACAAGCGTGCGTCCGATCTCGGGATGCCCGGCACCGAGGCCAACCTCACCGAGGAAATGGTCGGCTGACCCCGGGGTCCCCTCCCTGGCGGGGGTGCCCCTTCAGGGGCGCGGGGAACCGCGCGACCGGCCACCCGCCGGCCGGTGGTCCGGATACCCGCCGCGGGGGCTGGGCCGGCGGGCCCGGCGCGCCACCGCATCTGGCCGAGCACGCAGTACCTCCCCCAGAGCTTCGCCTGGGTGCTGACCCTGGGGTCCCCTCCCGGGCGGGGGTGCCCCTTCGGGGGCGCGGGGAACTGCGCGACCGGCCACCCGCCGGCCGGTGGTCCGGATACCCGCCGTGGGGGCTGGGCCGGCGGGCCCGGCGCGCCACCGCATCTGGCCGAGCGCGCAGTACCTCCCGCTGAGCTTCGCCTGGGTGGGGGCGCCCCCGGCGGAGCCAGGGGCGGAACCCCGGACCGTTGCCGCGGCGCAGCCGCTACGTGGCTTGCCGATGTCACCTCGTACACGCCGGGGAGGTAGGGTCGGGGGTGGTCGGGGACATCCCATATTTCGCAGCCGGAGAGGGACTCCGGCGACTGAGCGAGGAGATCGGTTCGTGACGATCCGGGTAGGCATCAACGGCTTTGGCCGCATCGGTCGTAACTTCTTCCGCGCCATCCTGGAGCAGGGTGCGGACATCGAGATCGTGGCTGTCAACGACCTGGGTGACACCGCGACCACGGCACATCTGCTGAAGTACGACACCATCCTGGGGCGCCTCAAGGCCGAGGTCACCCACACCGCCGACACGATCACCGTGGACGGCCACACCATCAAGGTGCTCGCCGAGCGCGACCCCGCCGCCATCAACTGGGGCGAGCTGGGCGTCGACATCGTGATCGAGTCCACCGGGATCTTCACCAAGGCGGCCGACGCGGGCAAGCACATCGCCGGCGGCGCCAAGAAGGTCATCATCTCGGCGCCCGCCACCGACGAGGACATCACCATCGTGATGGGCGTCAACCAGGACGCGTACGACCCGGCGGCGCACAACATCATCTCCAACGCCTCCTGCACCACGAACTGTGTGGCGCCGATGGCGAAGGTGCTGCTGGAGAACTTCGGCATCGTCAAGGGCCTGATGACGACGGTGCACGCGTACACCAACGACCAGCGCATCCTGGACTTCCCGCACAAGGACCTGCGTCGCGCCCGTGCCGCCGCGGAGAACATCATCCCGACCACCACGGGTGCCGCCAAGGCCACCGCGCTGGTCATCCCGGAGCTGGCCGGCAAGCTCGACGGCATGGCCATGCGCGTCCCGGTCCCGACCGGCTCGGTCACCGACCTGGTGGTCGACCTGGAGCGCGAGGTCACCAAGGACGAGGTGAACGCGGCCTTCCAGAAGGCCGCCGAGGGCCAGCTCAAGGGTCTGCTGGAGTACACCGAGGACCCGATCGTGTCCTCGGACATCGTCAACACCCCGGCGTCGTGCACCTTCGACTCGAAGCTGACCATGGTGCAGGGCAAGACCGTCAAGGTCATCGGCTGGTACGACAACGAGTGGGGCTACTCCAACCGCCTGGTGGACCTCACGGTCTTCGTCGGCGACCGGCTCTGAGGCACCGCCGGAACCGCGGCCGCGTAGCCGTTTCCGTCAGCCACCGCACCGTGATGTGAGCGACAGGGTCCGGACGAGCGCGATGACGCGCCGTCCGGGCCCTGTTCGCGTGCGTCCGGTGCCGGACCCTACTCACAGGAGACCCGACAGATGAAGACGATCGACGACCTGATCGCCGACGGACAGGTCGAGGGCAAGCGGGTGTTCGTCCGCGCCGACCTCAACGTGCCGCTGGACGGCACGACCATCACCGACGACGGCCGTATCCGGGCCGCCGTGCCGACCATCGCCAAGCTCGCCGAGGCCGGCGCCACGGTGGTCGTCGCCTCGCACCTGGGCCGCCCCAAGGGCGAGCCCGACCCGAAGTTCTCGCTCGCCCCGGTCCGCGACCGGCTGGCCGAACTGCTGGACCGCCAGGTGCTGTTCGGCACCGACACGGTCGGCGAGCAGACCCGGCAGGCGCTGGAGGGCGCCGGCGCCGGCGACGTGGTGCTGCTGGAGAACCTGCGCTTCTTCCCCGGCGAGACCAGCAAGGACGACGCCGAGCGCGGCGCGTTCGCCGACCGGCTCGCCGCCCTCGCCGACACCTACGTCGGTGACGGCTTCGGCGCGGTGCACCGCAAGCACGCCTCGGTGTACGACCTGCCGGCCCGGCTGCCGCACGCCGCCGGCGGCCTGATCGCCACCGAGGTCGGGGTACTGAAGAAGCTCACCGAGGACGTCTCCCGCCCCTACGCGGTGGTGCTCGGCGGCTCGAAGGTGTCCGACAAGCTCGGCGTCATCGACCACCTGCTGGACAAGGCCGACCGCATCCTGGTCGGCGGCGGCATGGTCTTCACCTTCCTCAAGGCCCAGGGCCACGAGGTCGGCAAGAGCCTGCTCCAGGAGGACCAGATCCCGGTCGTCACCGAGTACCTGGAGCGGGCGAAGGCCAAGGGCGTGGAGTTCGTGCTGCCGGTCGACGTGATCGGCGCCACGCAGTTCCCCGACCTGAAGACGAAGGCGCCGGCGGAGCCGGTCACCGCTCCCGTGGACGCCATCCCCGCCGACCTGATCGGCCTGGACATCGGCCCGGAGTCCCGCAAGCTGTTCGCCGCGAAGCTCGCCGACGCGGCGACCATCTTCTGGAACGGCCCGATGGGCGTCTTCGAGCACCCCGACTTCGCCGACGGCACCCGCGCCGTCGCGCAGGCGCTGGTCGACGCTCCCGCGTTCAGCGTGGTCGGCGGCGGCGACTCGGCCGCGGCTGTCCGCATCCTGGGATTCGACGAGAATGCTTTCGGCCATATTTCCACCGGCGGCGGCGCCAGCCTGGAGTACCTCGAAGGCAAGACGCTGCCCGGCCTTTCCGCTTTGGAGAACTGAAGACCGATGAGTGAGCAGAGCACCCGCACCCCGCTGATGGCGGGCAACTGGAAGATGAACCTCAACCACCTCGAGGCCATCGCGCACGTCCAGAAGCTCTCCTTCGGCCTCAACGACAGGGACCACGACGCGGTCGAGGTCGCCGTCCTGGTGCCCTTCACCGACCTGCGCTCCGTGCAGACCCTGGTGGACGGCGACCGGCTGCGGATCAAGTACGGCGCCCAGGACGTGTCGGCGCACGACCACGGTGCGTACACCGGCGAGATCTCCGGGCCGATGCTGGCGAAGCTGAAGTGCGAGTACGTGGCGATCGGCCACTCCGAGCGCCGCCAGTACCACGGCGAGGACGAGGAGATCGTCAACAGCAAGGTGAAGGCCGCGTTCCGGCACGGCCTGACCCCGATCGTGTGCGTCGGAGAGGGCCTGGACGTCCGCAAGGCCGGCAACCAGGTCGCGCACACCCTCGCCCAGCTCGACGGCGCGCTCAAGGACGTGCCCGCGGAGCAGGCGGCGGGGATCGTCATCGCCTACGAGCCGGTCTGGGCGATCGGCACCGGCGAGGTGGCCACCCCCGAGGACGCCCAGGAGGTCTGTGCGGCGATCCGCGGCCGGCTGGCGGAGCTGTACGACCAGGAGCTCGCCGACGGCGTCCGTATCCAGTACGGCGGCTCGGTCAAGGCGGGCAACGTGGCCGCGATCATGGCCCAGCCGGACGTGGACGGCGCCCTGGTGGGCGGCGCCGCGCTGGACCCGGAGGAGTTCGTCAAGATCGTCCGGTTCCGGGACCAGTGACGGACCGGTGAAGTCAGGGGGCTGGTGAAGTACCCTGTCGGGGCCGGAGTGGTGTAGCGACACCGCCTCCGGCCCCGCGCCGTAACCGTGTAGTGCCGTCATGTAGTCGAGAGAGTTGGTCCAGCCGTGGTCATCGGGTTCTCCATCGCCCTCATCATCTTCAGCCTGCTGCTCCTGCTGCTCGTGCTCATGCACAAGGGGAAGGGCGGCGGCCTTTCCGACATGTTCGGCGGCGGCATGCAGTCCTCCGTCGGCGGTTCGTCGGTGGCCGAGCGCAACCTCGACCGGATCACCGTGGTGATCGGCCTGCTGTGGTTCGCGTGCATCGTCGCTCTCGGCATCGTGATGAAGGTGAAGAACTAGCGGGCGCCGTAAGGGGCCTTGCGGCCCACCCGCGCGGGTGACGCGCGCGCTCCGTCCGACTACCGCCCATTGCGGGCGAATTGACGCCGTGTCGCGAAGACGACTTGTCCACGACTTATCATGGACGCGCGTCTTGGGATACCGTGCCCTTTCCCGCCAGGTGCGGGGGCGAACCGGTCTCCGTCAAGTGGGCGACCTCGCAGCACCATCACGCAGGGAGTTACGACCGTGGCAAGTGGCAACGCGATCCGTGGCAGTCGGGTCGGAGCGGGGCCGATGGGAGAGGCCGAGCGCGGCGAGTCCGCTCCGCGCCTGCGCATCTCCTTCTGGTGCTCCAACGGGCACGAGACCCAGCCGAGTTTCGCCAGCGACGCGCAGATCCCGGAGACCTGGGACTGCCCCCGCTGCGGCTTCCCGGCCGGGCAGGACGAGGAGAACCCGCCGGCACCGCCGCGCACCGAGCCGTACAAGACACACCTGGCGTACGTACGGGAGCGCCGCTCGGCCGCCGACGGCGAGGCGATCCTCGCCGAGGCACTGGCGAAGCTCCGGGGCGAGATCTAGTTCCGGGCTCTTCGCCCGCCCCCGACCGCCGGGTCGGCTCAGGAAGCTGAGCCGGTCCGGCGGCCGGGGGCCTTTTTCGTGGTGTGGGCCGCCGCGATGTGCGCGGTCAGCGCGATGGAGGCGGTCGCCCGCTCGTAGGTGAGCTGCGCGACGCGGGCGTAGAGGCAGTCCACGATCAGCAGCACGGAGTGGCGGGTGCCGAAGTTGCCGCGCCGGAAGCTGGTCTCGCCGGAGAACGACGTCAGGCGGACGTCGGCGGCCTGCGCGATGGGCGAGCGCGGGTCGCCGGTGACGGCCACGGTCGCCGCCCCCCGGTCCGCGGCCAGCCGCAGGGGCTCCAGGACCTCGCGGGTGGTGCCCGAGTGGGAAACCGCCACCACCGCGTCGGAGGGCGTCAGCAGGGCCGCTGAGGTCTCCGCGGCGTGCACCTCGGTCCAGGCGTGGGCGGCGCAGCCGATGCCGAAGAGCCGGGCCTGCGTCTCGTGGGCGACGATGCCGGAGCCGCCGACCCCGTAGACGTCGATCCTGCGGGCCCGGGCGAGGGCCTGCGCGGCCCGTTCCAGCGCCTCCCGGTCCAGCAGCTCCGCGGTGTGCCGCAGCGCCCGCAGATCCGCCTCCGCGACGACGCCGATCACCTGCTCCAGGTCGTCGTCCGGCCCGATCCGCGGGCCCAGCGCGGCACTTCGCGGCTCGGCCTCGGTACGGCCCTGCTCCTGCGCCAGCTCGATCAGCAGCTGCTGGTAGGACTCCAGGCCCAGCGCCCGGCAGAACCGCGTCACCGTCGCCTGCGAGGTCCCCGTGCGCCGCCCCAGCTCCGCCGCGGAGCCGTGGGTGGCCGCGACCGGATCGGCGAGCACCAACTCGCCGACCTTGCGCAGCGACCCGGACATCCGGGGAAGTTCGGTGCGGATCAGTGCGGTGATCATGACGACTCGTCCCGTCGGGGTTGTGCGGCGGTGAATTCATCAACCACGATGCGTGGTGATGAGTGAAATCTACAGCCACCCGGCGGGCGGCGGCAGCGGTATCGACCCGGACGGGGCGGCGGGCCGGCCGCCCCTGGTCGTGGGCATCGACGCGGGCGGGACGCGCAGCCGGGCCTGCCTGGCGGTGGGCGTGCCCGGCGGCCGGGTGCTCGGGCGGGGGAGCGGCGGCCCGGGCAACGCGATGAGCGTCGGCCGCGCCGACCTGACCCGCCATCTCGCCGCGGCCGTGGGCGAGGCCGTGGCACACGCGCTGCCCGCCGATCCGGAGGTACGGGGCCGGATCGGCGCGGCATACGGGGGGTTCGCGGGGGCGGCGCCGGGGATAGGGCCGGAGCGCGGGGAGGAACTGGCCGTGTCCTGCCTGCGCGACGCGCTCGCCGCGCACGGGATCACCGGGGTGCCGGTCGCCGTCGGCGGCGACACCGAGGTCGCTCTCGCCGCGGCCCCCGGCGCCCCCTCCGATGGGCTCGTGCTCATCGCGGGCACCGGCGCCATCGCCGCCCGCCTCGCCGGAGGCCGCCGCGCCGCGGTCTCCGACGGCCACGGCTGGCTGCTCGGTGACGAGGGCAGCGGGTTCTGGCTCGGCAACCGCGCGACGCGGGCGGCGCTGGAGGCGCTGGACGGCCGCGGTCCGTGGACGACGCTGGTGCCGCGGGTGGTGGCCCACTACCTGGGCGGCGCGGCGGGCGGAGCCGGGGGACCGGATGTCGGTGGGTCGGCGGCCGGTGGGTCGGCGGTCGGAGGAGGGGACCCGGGGAGCGACGACGTGCTGCGGCGGGCGCTGGAGGTCGGCCCGGCCAGCGACGCGGTGGCGCGGCACCTGCTCGGAGAGGTCGTCGTCACGCGGGCGTACGAGCAGGCGCCGGCCCGGCTGGGCGCGCTCAGCCCGACCGTGGTCGAGGAGGCGGAGGCGGGCGACGCGGTGGCGCGGGGCCTGCTGGACGCGGCGGCCGGGCTGCTCGCGGCGACGGTGCGCTCGCTGGAGCCGCGGCCGGGCGAGCCGCTGGTGGCGACCGGTGGGCTGCTGGGGCCGGGCGGGCCGCTGCTGGGCCGGGTGACCGAGCGGCTGGCGGATCGTGGGCTGCGGGTCTTCCCGGTCGCGGACGGCTCCACCGGTGCTGCCGCGCTCGCGTGCGGGCTGCTCGGCGGAGGCGGTCCGGGCGGTCGGGGCGGACCGGACGCGGCGGTGTGAACCGGGAGATTCGGGCGGTTCGCGGTGAGCGGCGGAGCATCCGGCACCCGGGTGTCTTGACGGGCGATGGTGGCTCAATGTTTCATCGACGTATTGAACGGTTGGTTCAATCAACCGGAATCGCATCCGTACATCCGCAGAGCTCCAGCAGCAGGACTTCCGCAAAGGGGACCCGGGCATGGCCGAGGGACAGATCAGCGCCGCGACGTTCGCCGACGAGGGCCGCGCGGCGGTGGAGCGGGCGATCGGCGCGAACAAGGAGACCGTGGCGGCCGCGGCCCGGCTCCTCGCGGACTGCGTGGCCGCCGACGGCGTGATCCACGGCTTCGGCACCGGCCACTCGCAGGCCACCGTCATGGAACTGGTCGGCCGGGCCGGCGGCCTGATCCCCACCAACCGGATCGGCCTGTCCGACCTGGTGCTGCGCGGCGGCGAGGACCGCGCGGTGCTCGCCGACCCGCTGCTGGAGCGCTCCCCGGGCCTGGCCCGGCGGCTGTACGAACTGGCCACGCCGCGCCCGCAGGACGTGTTCGTGATCGTCTCCAACTCCGGCGTCAACAACTCGATCGTCGACATGGCGCTGCACGTGAAGGAGGCCGGCCACCCGCTGATCGCGCTCACCTCGCTCACCCACACCCGCGCGGTGCCGGCCCTGCACTCCAGCGGCAAGCGGCTGGCCGACCTCGCGGACGCCGTACTGGACAACTGCGCCCCCGCCGGCGACGCGCTGCTGCCGCTGCCGGGTGGCGGCGCCCTGGGCGGGGTGTCCACGATCACCTCGGCACTGCTGGTGCAGATGGCTGTCGCCGAGGCCGTCGGCCTGCTGGGCGCGGAGGGCCAGGACGCGCCGATCTACATCTCCGCGAACCTCCCCGGCGGCCACGAGCGGAACAAGGTGCTGGAGGAGCGGTACGCGGGCCGTATCCACCGCGGCGGTTTCTGACCGCCCGGCCGCGAACCGGCCCGAAACGGCCCCGAAACGGCCGCGAACCGGCGGCGGCCCCAGGGCCGTTCGCCGGTGGTCCGGCGGCCGGCGGGGGACCGTTCATCCGCGGTCCGGTCCTGGTTGGGCCCCGGTTCACCGGCGGTCCGGTGACGGCGAAGCGGCCGGTGGGCGGCGCGCCCGGGTGCCGGATCTCGTTCTGGCGTGCCATCAATTAGTTTGGGTGTCGCAGCGAGGACGAGGAGAAGTGGACTGATGTCCGAAACGAACGCGCAGGGCACCCCCCGGCTCGACCAGCGCCCCGAGTGGCACGCACTCGCCAAGCACAGCGAGGAGCTGTCCGGCACCCATCTGCGGGACCTGTTCGACCGCGACCCCGACCGGGGCAGCCGCTACACCCTCCAGGTCGGCGACCTCCACCTGGACTACTCCAAGCAGCTCATCACCGACGAGACCCTCCGGCTGCTGCGGGAACTGGCCGCGGCCACCGGGGTGTTCGAGCTGCGGGACGCCATGTTCGACGGCGAGCGGATCAACGTCACCGAGGACCGCGCGGTGCTGCACACGGCCCTGCGCGCCCCGCAGTCCGCGACGATCGCGGTGGACGGGCAGAACGTCGTACCGGCCGTGCACGCCGTGCTCTACAAGATGACGGTCTTCGCCGACCGGGTCCGCTCGGGCGAGTGGACCGGCCACACCGGCAAGCGGATCAAGAACGTCGTCAACATCGGCATCGGCGGCTCCGACCTCGGCCCGGCCATGGCCTACGAGGTGCTGCGCTCCTACGCCGACCGCGACCTGACGGTCCGTTTCGTCTCCAACGTGGACGGCGCCGACCTGCACGAGGCCGTGCGCGACCTGGACGCCGCGGAGACGCTGTTCATCGTCGCCTCCAAGACCTTCACCACCATCGAGACCATCACCAACGCGACGTCCGCCCGGCAGTGGCTGCTCGGCGAACTCGGCGCCGGCGACGAGGCGGTGGCCAAGCACTTCGTGGCGCTGTCCACGAACGCGGAGAAGGTCGCGGAGTTCGGCATCGACACGCAGAACATGTTCGAGTTCTGGGACTGGGTCGGCGGCCGCTACTCGTACGACTCCGCGATCGGCCTGTCCCTGATGATCGCGATCGGCGCCGAGGCCTTCCGGAGCATGCTGGCCGGCTTCCACCTGGTCGACGAGCACTTCAGGACCGCGCCCCCCGAGCGGAACGTCCCGCTGCTGCTCGGCCTGCTCGGCATCTGGTACGGCAACTTCCACGACGCGCAGTCGCACGCGGTGCTCCCCTACAGCCACTACCTGAGCCGGTTCACCGCCTACCTCCAGCAGCTCGACATGGAGTCCAACGGCAAGTCCGTGGACCGCGCGGGCAACCCGGTGGACTGGCAGACCGGCCCGGTGGTCTGGGGCACCCCGGGCACCAACGGCCAGCACGCGTACTACCAGTTGCTGCACCAGGGCACCAAGCTCGTGCCCGCCGACTTCATCGGCTTCGCCCGGCCGCTGCCCGAACTCGGCCCGCTCGCCGGGCAGCACGACCTGCTGATGGCGAACTTCTTCGCGCAGACGCAGGCGCTGGCGTTCGGCAAGACCCCGGACGAGGTCCGCGCCGAAGGGGTGCCCGAGGAACTGGTGCCGCACAAGACCTTCCGCGGCAACCACCCCACCAGCACCATCCTCGCCACCGAGCTGACCCCGTCCGTGCTCGGCCAGCTCATCGCGCTCTACGAGCACAAGGTGTTCGTCCAGGGCGCGGTGTGGAACATCGACTCCTTCGACCAGTGGGGCGTCGAGCTCGGCAAGGTGCTGGCCAAGCGGGTCGAGCCCGCGCTCACCGAGGGCGCCGACGTGCCGGGCCTGGACCCGTCCACGAAGGCGCTCGTGGCGAAGTACCGCGAGCTGCGCGGCCGCTGAGCCCGAGGCGGCTGAGGCCGGAGGCGGCCGCACGGGAGGCGGCTGAGCTGGAGACGGCTGAGCCCGAGGTGGCCTGCGGGTCGGGGCCGCCCGGCCTGGCCGCAGCACCACGAAGGGGGCCCGGAATCACGGATTCCGGGCCCCCTTCGTCGGTCTGCCGACGGCGCCACCGCTACGACGAGGCCGCCGGATACAGCTCGGCGGGGATCTTCGCGGCCGCCGCGCGGTCCAGCAGCCACAGGGTGCGGGCCCGGCCGTAGGCGCCCGAGGCGGGTGCCTGGACCTCGCCCGGCGAGGACAGCGCGAGCGCGACCGCGCCCGCCTTGTCCTCGCCCGCGGCGAGCAGCCACACCTCCCGGGCCGAGCGGATCGCCGGGAAGGTCAGCGAGATCCGGGTCGGCGGCGGCTTGGGCGAGCCGTGCACACCGATCACGGTGCGGACGGTCTCCCGGGTGCCGGGGTGCTCCGGGAAGAGCGAGGCCACATGGGTGTCCGGGCCGACGCCCAGCATGAGGACGTCGAACGACGGCACCCGGGTGTGGTCCTCCGGCCCGGCCGCGGCGGCCAGCTCCGTCGCGTAGGCCGCCGCGGCGGCCTCCACGTCGGACTCGTAGGCGCCGTCGGACGGCGCCATCGGGTGCACCCGGGCCGGGTCGAGCGGCACCGAGTCCAGCAGCGCCTCCCGGGCCTGCGTGTGGTTGCGCTCCGGGTCCCCCTCGGGGAGGAACCGCTCGTCGCCCCACCACAGGTCCAGCCGCGCCCAGTCCACGGCGTCACGCGCCGGGGCCTCGGCGAGCGCGGCCAGCAGCCCGTTGCCGTTCCGCCCGCCGGTGAGCACCACCGAGGCGGAGCCACGGGCGGCCTGGGCGTCCACGATCTTCGTGATCAGCCTGGCCGCCGCGGCCCGCGCCATCAGCTCCTTGTCCCGGTGGACGACCACCTGCGGGGTACTCACTTCTCCGCCGCCGCCTTACCGGAGCCCGAGCCGGAAGCGGCCTTCTTCGCCGGCGTCGCCTTCGCCGCGCCCTCGGCCTTGGCTCCCGACCCGTTGGACCCGTTGGACCCGTTGGACCCGGCCGCACGCGCGATCCCGTCGGAGCTCAGCAGCTGCCGCTCGCCGAACTTCACGGTGGCGCGGTATATGTCGTCCGGGTCGAGCCTGCGCAGCTCCTCGGCGATCAGCTCCGCGGTCTCCCGGCGCTTGAGCGCCACATGGCGGTCGGGCTGCCCCGGCACCGCCAGCTCGGCCAGCCCGCCCTCGGGCCGGTCCAGGCAGATGTCGCCGTCGGAGGTGGCCAGCCGCACCGCGGTCAGCCCGGGGCCGTTGCTGACCTTGCGCTCCACCGGCACACCGAGCCGGTCCGCCAGCCACAGCACCAGCAGTTCGGCGCTCGGGTTGTACGCCTCACCCTCCACCGAGGCACTCTCGATCTTGCCGTGCCGCTGGTCGAGAGCGGCGGCCAGCATCGAGCGCCACGGGGTGATCCGGGTCCAGGCCAGGTCGGTGTCACCGGGTGAGTACGTCTTCGCCCGCAGCCCGAGCGAGCCCACCGGGTCCTCGGCGGCCGCCGAGTCGGTGATCCGGCGCGCCGCCAGCCGGCCCAGCGGGTCCTCCGCGGCGTTTTCCGGGGCCTTGTCCGGCCACCAGCACACCGCGGGGGCGTCCGGCAGCAGCAGCGGCAGGACCACCGACTCGGCGTGGTTGGCCAGCTCGCCGTGCATGCGCAGCACCACGGTCTCGCCGGTGCCCGCCTCGTCGCCGACCACGACCTCGGCGTCCAGCCGGGCCAGCGCCCGGTCCCGCGGCGAGCGCCCGGGCCGCTTGATGACGACCAGTATCCGGGAGGGGTGCTCCTTGGACGCCTCGTGCGCGGCCTTCAACGCGTCGTAGGCGCTGCCCTCGTCGGTGACGATGACCAGCGTCAGCACCATGCCGACCGCTGGGGTGCCGATCGCCCGCCGGGCCTGGATCAGCCCGGCGTTGATCTTCGAGGACGTGGTGTCCGTCAGATCGATCTTCATGGCCTGCGCCAGCTCCTGCCGTCTTGTGCGAGCATCTCGTCCGCCTCGGTCGGGCCCCAGGTGCCGGACGCGTACTGCGCCGGCTTGCCGTGCCTGTCCCAGTACTGCTCGATGGGGTCGAGGATGGTCCAGGACAGCTCGACCTCCTGGTGCCGCGGGAAGAGGTTCGCGTCACCGAGCAGCACGTCCAGGATGAGCCGTTCGTACGCCTCCGGGCTGGACTCGGTGAACGACTCGCCGTAGGCGAAGTCCATCGTGACGTCCCGCACCTCGGTGGAGGTGCCCGGCACCTTGGAGCCGAACCGCACGGTCACGCCTTCGTCCGGCTGGACCCGGATGACCAGCGCGTTCTCGCCCAGCTCCTCGGTGGCGCCGGACTCGAACGGCAGGTAGGGGGCCCGCTTGAAGACCACCGCGATCTCGGTGACGCGGCGGCCGAGCCGCTTGCCGGTGCGCAGGTAGAACGGCACACCCGCCCACCGGCGGTTGTTGATCTCCAGCTTCACCGCGGCGTAGGTGTCGGTCTTGGACTTGGGGTCGATGCCGTCCTCCTCCAGGTACCCGAGCACCTCCTCGCCGCCCTGCCAGGCGTGTGCGTACTGGCCGCGCACGGTGTACTTGCCCAGGTCGTCGGGGAGCACGACCGCGCCGAGCACCTTCAGCTTCTCCGCGGTGAGCGCCTTGGGGTGGAAGGAGCCGGGCTCCTCCATCGCGGTCAGCGCCAGCAGTTGCAGCAGGTGGTTCTGGATGACGTCGCGCGCGGCGCCGATGCCGTCGTAGTACCCGGCGCGGCCGCCGATCCCGATGTCCTCGGCCATGGTGATCTGCACGTGGTCGACGTAGGACCGGTTCCAGATCGGCTCGTACATGGTGTTGGCGAAGCGCAGCGCCAGGATGTTCTGGACGGTCTCCTTGCCCAGGTAGTGGTCGATCCGGAAGACCTCGTTGGGCGGGAAGACGTCGTGCACGATCTGGTTGAGCTGCTGGGCGCTGGCCAGGTCGTGGCCGAACGGCTTCTCGATCACCGCGCGCCGCCACGAGTCGCCGGTGCCCTGCGACAGGCCGTGCTTCTTCAGCTGCTGCACCACGTTCGGGAAGAACTTCGGCGGCACGGACAGGTAGAAGGCGAAGTTGCCGCCGGTGCCGCGGGCCTTGTCCAGGTCCTCGATGGTCGACTTGAGCTGCTCGAAGGCCTTGTCGTCGTCGAAGTTGCCCTGGACGAAGCGGCAGCCCTCGGCGAGCTGCTGCCAGACCTCCTCGCGGAAGGGGGTGCGGGCGTGTTCCTTGACCGCGTCGTGCACCTCCTGGGCGAAGTCCTCGTTCTCCCACTGGCGGCGGGCGAACCCGACCAGCGCGAAGCCCGGCGGCAGCAGGCCGCGGTTGGCCAGGTCGTACACCGCCGGCATCAGCTTCTTGCGGGACAGGTCGCCGGTGACCCCGAAGATCACCAGGCCGGACGGCCCGGCGATCCGCGGCAGCCGCCGGTCGAGCGGGTCACGCAGCGGATTGCCCACCGTCAGCTTCTCGTCCTCGGATGTCACCTCACGCCTCCGAAGGGGCGAGCCGCTCGAGTTCGGCCTTGGTGGAGTCCAGGAGTTCGTTCCAGGCCGCCTCGAACTTCTCGACGCCCTCGTCCTCCAGCACCTGCACCACGTCGTCGTACGACACGCCGACCGTGGCGAGCGCGTCGATGTCGGCCTGCGCCTGCGCGTAACCGCCTCGGACGGTGTCGCCGGTGACCTCGCCGTGGTCCGCGGTCGCCTCCAGTGTGGCCTCGGGCATGGTGTTCACCGTGTTCGGCGCGACCAGCTCCGTGACGTACAGCGTGTCGGAGTAGGCGGGGTCCTTCACACCGGTGGAGGCCCACAGCGGACGCTGCTTGTTGGCGCCGGCCCGCTCCAGGGCGGCCCAGCGGTCGGTGCCGAAGACCTCTTCGTACGCCTGGTAGGCCAGCCGCGCGTTGGCCACGGCGGCCTTGCCCTTGAGCGCCTTGGCCTGGTCGGAGCCGATCTTCTCCAGCCGCTTGTCGATCTCGGTGTCCACGCGGGAGACGAAGAACGACGCGACGGAGTGGATCTCGGCGAGGTCCAGGCCGGCGGCCTTGGCCTTCTCCAGACCGGACAGGTAGGCGTCCATCACCGCGCGGTACCGCTCCAGCGAGAAGATCAGCGTGACGTTGACGCTGATGCCCTTGCCGATCACCTCGGTGATCGCCGGCAGCCCGGCCTTGGTCGCGGGGATCTTGATCAGGGTGTTCGGGCGGTCGACCAGCCAGGCCAGCTGCTTGGCCTCGGCGACCGTGGCCACCGTGTTGTGCGCCAGCCGCGGGTCCACCTCGATGGACACCCGGCCGTCCTGGTGGTTGCTGGCGTCGTAGACCGGACGCAGGACGTCGGCGGCGTCGCGGACGTCCGCGGTGGTGATCATCCGCAGCGCCTCCTCGACGGTCAGCTTCCGCGCCGCGAGGTCCTTGAGCTGTCCGTCGTAACCGTCGCCCTGGGAGATGGCCTTCTGGAAGATCGACGGGTTGGTGGTGACACCCACCACGTGCTGCTGGTCGATGAGTTCGGCCAGGTTGCCGGACGTGATGCGCTTGCGCGACAGGTCGTCCAACCAGATCGCGACGCCTTCGTCGGAGAGGCGCTTGAGTGCGTCTGTCATGGGAATTGCATCTCCTGAAATGTCGTGTACCAGCGTCAGCGGTCTGCGGCGGCGAGAGATTCCCGGGCGGCGGCGGCCACCGCCTCCGCGGTGAAACCGAACTCGCGGAAGAGCAGCTTGCCGTCGGCCGAGGCACCGTAGTGCTCGATGCTGACGATCCGGCCGGCGTCTCCCACGTAGCGGTACCAGGTGAGGCCGATGCCGGCCTCGACGGCGACCCGCGCCTTCACCGAGGACGGCAGCACGCTCTCGCGGTACGCCGCGTCCTGCTCCTCGAACCACTCCACGCACGGCATCGAGACCACCCGGGTCGGGATGCCCGCGGCCTGCAGCTCCTCGCGCGCGCCCACCGCGAGCTGCACCTCGGAGCCGGTGCCGATCAGGATCACCTGCGCGGGGCCGCCCTCGGCCTCGAACATGACGTACCCACCGCGGGCGGTGTCCTCGTGGACCGGGTAGGTCGGCACGCCCTGCCGGGTCAGCGCCAGGCCGTGCGGGGCGCCCTTGCCGATCTCCTTGGTCCAGCGCTTCTGGATCTCGCGCCAGGCGATCGCCGTCTCGTTGGCATCCGCGGGGCGCACCACGTTCAGCCCCGGGATGGCGCGCAGCGAGGCCAGGTGCTCCACCGGCTGGTGGGTCGGGCCGTCCTCGCCGACGCCGATCGAGTCGTGCGTCCACACGTACGTCACCGGCACGTGCATCAGCGCGGACAGCCGGACGGCGTTGCGCATGTAGTCGGAGAAGACGAGGAACGTGCCGCCGTAGACACGGGTGTTGCCGTGCAGCGTGATGCCGTTCATCTCCGCGGCCATGGAGTGCTCGCGGATGCCGAAGTGCACGGTCCGGCCGTACGGGTCAGCGCCGGGCAGCGGGTTGCCGGCCGGGAGGAACGACGAGTTCTTGTCGATGGTGGTGTTGTTCGACCCGGCGAGGTCCGCGGAGCCGCCCCACAGCTCGGGGATCACCGAGCCCAGCGCCTCCAGGACCTTGCCCGAGGCGGCGCGGGTGGCCAGCGAGGCGCCGACCTCGAACTCCGGCAGCTGCTCCTGCCAGCCCTCCGGCAGCTCGGCCGCGTCGATCCGGTCGAACAGCTCGGCGCGCCGCGGGTTCGCGGTGCGCCAGGCGGCGAAGGACTTCTCCCACTGCGCGCGCGTGTCGCGGCCGCGGTCGCCGACCGCCCGGGTGTGGGTGATCACGTCGTCGGCCACGTCGAAGTGTTTGTCCGGGTCGAAGCCCAGCACCTGCTTGGTGGCCCGCACTTCGTCCTCGCCGAGGGCCGAGCCGTGCGCGGCGCCGGTGTTCTGCTTGTTGGGCGCGGGCCAGCCGATGATCGAGCGGACCGCGACGAACGACGGCCGCTCCGTCTCGGCCTTGGCGGCCAGCAGCGCGGCGTGCAGCGCGTGCACGTCGAGGTCGCCGTTCTCCTTCGGGGCCACCCGCTGGACGTGCCAGCCGTATGCCTCGTACCGCTTGACGGTGTCCTCGGAGACGGCCGTCTCGGTGTCGCCCTCGATGGAGATGTGGTTGTCGTCCCACAGCAGCACCAGGTTGCCGAGCTTCTGGTGGCCGGCCATCGAGGACGCCTCGGCGGAGATGCCCTCCTGGAGGCATCCGTCACCGGCGATCGCCCAGATGGTGTGGTCGAAGGGAGAGGTGCCGGCCGGCGCGTCCGGGTCGAACAGCCCGCGCTCGTAACGCGAGGCCATGGCCATGCCCACCGCGTTGGCCACGCCCTGGCCGAGCGGGCCGGTGGTGGTCTCCACGCCCGTGGTGTGGCCGTACTCCGGGTGGCCGGGGGTCTTGGAGCCCCAGGTGCGCAGGGCCTCCAGGTCGGCCAGCTCCAGGCCGTAACCGGCGAGGTAGAGCTGCGTGTAGAGGGTCATGCTGGAGTGCCCGGCGGACAGCACGAAGCGGTCGCGGCCGGTCCAGTCGGCGTTCGCCGGGTCGTGCCGCATGATCTTCTGGAACAGCAGGTAGGCCGCCGGGGCCAGGCTCATCGCCGTGCCAGGATGGCCGTTGCCGACCTTCTGCACGGAATCCATCGCGAGGACGCGGGCGGTGTCCACGGCCCGCTGGTCCAGATCGCTCCACTCAAGGTCTGTGGTCGTCGGCTGCTTGCTCACCCTGGGTCAGGGCTCCTCTCCACATAAGTTGAAAAGCGCCGGTGACTGGTGCCTACCCGACGTTCTTGAGCCTACCGCCGCAGGCGCGCGGGCCTTTGCCCACGCTGCCGCATCTGTGGATAACTCCTGCGCGGGCCGCGGATGACACGCCCCGCCCATGGACACCCCCCGCAGAAAGCCGGGTATTCCCTACGTCTAGAGTGGCGTGGTACGCGCAGGGACCGTGGTCCGCCGCCGCATCCGCGGCCGGCAGGCAGCCGGGACCTGCTGGACTCATCTCTCGTGGGGTGTTCGTGACAGCCGTCGAATCCCGACCCGCAGGGGTCATCGGGACGGGCTCGGGACAGACGAACTCCGGGCACCGGCCGCCGCGTGCCCGTGTCATGGCGTTCGTCGCGCTGACCAAGCCGCGCATCATCGAACTGCTGCTCATCACGACCGTTCCGGTGATGTTCCTGGCGGCCGATGGCGTGCCCAACCTCTGGCTGGTGCTGGCGACCGTGGTCGGCGGCTACCTGTCCGCGGGGGGCGCCAACGCGCTGAACATGTACATCGACCGCGACATCGACGCGCTGATGCACCGCACCGAGCAGCGTCCGCTGGTCACCGGGATGGTCTCGCCGGGCGAGGCCCTGGTCTTCGGCATCGTGCTGTCGGTGGTGTCCACCGTGTGGTTCGCGGTGCTGGTCAACCCGCTGTCCGCCGCGCTGTCGCTGACCGCGATCCTCTACTACGTGTTCGTCTACACGCTGTGGCTGAAGCGGCGCACCGCGCAGAACATCGTGTGGGGCGGTGTCGCGGGCTGCCTCCAGGTGTTCATCGGATGGTCGGCCGTGCGCAACGAACTCGGCTGGGCGCCTTTCGTGCTCTTCCTCGTCCTGTTCTTCTGGACCCCGCCGCACTACTGGCCGCTGTCCATGAAGGTCAAGGACGACTACGCCCGGGTCGGCGTGCCCATGCTCCCGGTCGTCGCCGGCAACCAGGTCGTCGCCCGGCAGATCGTGCTCTACAGCTGGGTCATGGTCCTCACCTCGCTCACCTTGTGGTGGCCGCTGGGGGACACCTCCTGGTTCTACCCGGTGGTCGCGGGCGCCCTCGGCGCGTTCTGGCTGAAGGAGGCGCACGGGCTGCACGCCCGCGCCAAGGCCGGGGTGATGGGGGCGAAGCTCAAGGAGATGCGGCTGTTCCACTGGTCGATCACCTACGCCACGCTCCTGTTCGTCGCCGTGGCGATCGACCCCTTCCTGCACTAGGGACTTCTACACCGGGGACTCCCGCTTCCCGCAGTGGCGACTCCCGCGCCCCAGGCGCGAAAGGGCCGTGCCGACCCACATCGGGACAACCGGCACGGCCCCCATCAGCCCACCCCCGTACGACCGTTGATTTGAGCGCGGCCAGCCCCCAGGATGTGCTGGTCCTATCGACGAGTTCCTCGGGAGGTACGTGTGAGAAGGCGGCGCATGCTGCATGGCGCGCTCGTGACAGTGCTCGGTGCGGTGGCGACCCTGGTGGCCGCGGGTACGGCTTCGGCCGATATGACAACGTTGTCCGACAAACAGACAACGTTGTCATACTCCGCCACCTCCTCCGGTTCCGCGCTGGTGTCCGACCCGGCTGGCTATGTGGACCCGCTCATCGGCACCGGACGCGGCGGCTCGACCGTCGGCGAGATCAACAACTTCCCGGGCCCGTCCGCGCCGTTCGGGATGATGCAGTTCTCCCCGGACACGTCCGGCTCCTACGCCGGCTACCAGTACCACGACGACCAGATCCGCGGCTTCAGCCTCGACCACGCCTCCGTCGGCTGCCGCGCCTTCGGCGACGTGCCGATCCTGCCGGTGACGGGCGATGTGGGCAGCACCCCCTGGAACCTCACGGAGCACTTCACGCACACCGGCGAGAAGGCCGAGCCCGGCTACTACGCGGTGACCCTCGACGCGTCGGGCGTCCGCGCCGAGCTGACCGCATCCACCCGGACCGGTCTGGCCGCCTTCACCTTCCCCCAGGGGGCCGCGGCGGCGCAGTTGCTGGTCAAGGCCGGCGGCAGCCTCAACGGCGACAAGAGCGCCGACGTCCAGGTGGTGGGCGACCGGGAGGTCACCGGCTCGGCCACCACCGGTGACTTCTGCGGCAAGGGCAACGAGTACACCGTCCACTACGCGATCACCTTCGACCAGCCCTTCACCGCGCACGGCACCTGGGACGGCAGGACCGTGACCAAGGGCGGCGACTCCGCGAGCGCGGCGGGCGCCGGGGCGTACCTCACCTTCGGCGACGGCGGCAGCCGCACCGTGCGGGCCAAGGTCGCGATGTCGTACGTGTCCGTGGCGGGCGCCCAGGCCAACATGGCCGCGGAGGTGCCCGGCTGGGACCTCGACGCGCTGCACCGGCAGACCCGCGACCAGTGGACGCGGACCCTGCGCAAGGTGCGGGTCGCGGGGAAGGACACCGACGAGCTCACGACGTTCTACACCGCGCTCTACCACTCGCTGATGCACCCGAACACCTTCAACGACGCCGACGGCCGCTACATCGGCTTCGACGGCAAGGTCCGCACCCTGCCCGAGGGCCATGCGCAGTACACCAACTTCTCGGACTGGGACACCTACCGCTCGCTCGCGCCGCTGCAGGCGATGCTCTTCCCGCAGCAGGCGAGCGACATGGCCCAGTCCCTGGTCAACGACGCGGAGCAGGGCGGCTGGTGGCCGCGCTGGCCGCTGGCCAACGCGTACACCGGACAGATGACCGGCGACAACTCGGTGCCGCTCATCGCGAACCTGTACGCCTACGGGGCCCGCGACTTCGATCTGAAGACGGCGCTGAAGTACCTCGTCAAGGGCGCCACCACGGTGGACACGACCGCGGGCGCCTACCAGGAGCGGCCCGGCATCGCGGAGTACGTCGAGCGCGGCTACGCGCCGAACGACGACGCCGCCAAGGGCGACCACGGGCACGTCGGGGCCTCGGAGACCCTGGAGTGGGCCATCGACGACTTCTCGATCGCCCAGCTCGCCGACGCCGCCGGGCAGACCTCGGTGGCCCGCACCTTCGGCAGGCGCGGCCAGAACTGGCAGAACATCCTCGACCCCGCCACCGGCTACCTCGAACCGCGCGGCGAGGACGGCCGGTTCCCCGACAAGCCGGGCTTCCAGGCCCCGGGCGACGGGCAGTTCGGCCAGGAGGGTTACGACGAGGGCAACGCCGCCCAGTACAACTGGCTCGTCCCGCAGGACATGGCGGGGCTGATCACCTCGATGGGTGGGGCGAGCGCCGCCACCGAGCGCCTCGACGGGTTCTTCTCCCAGCTCAACGCGGGCCCCAACGCCCCCTACATGTGGGCCGGCAACGAGATCGACTTCGGCGTGCCGTGGGTCTACAACCAGCTCGGCCAGCCGTGGAAGACGCAAGCGACGGTCCGGGAGATCGCCACCACCCTGTTCAGCCCCACCCCCGACGGCGAGCCCGGCAACGACGACCTGGGGGCGCAGTCCTCCTGGTACGTGTGGGCCGCGCTCGGCATGTACCCCGCGACGCCTGGCACGGCCGACCTCACCGTGCACAGCCCGATGTTCCAGCGGGTGGTGCTGGACCTGCCGGGCAAGGCCGCGGACCTGGACATCCGCGCCCCGCAGGCGGCGGACGACGCTCCTTACGTCCACCGGCTCACCCTCGACGGGCGCACCTGGGCGCGCACCTACCTGCCGCAGTCCGTCGTCTCGCACGGCGGGCGCCTGGACTTCACCCTGTCCACCACCCCCGACACGCACTGGGCCGCGTCCGCGAGCGTCGCGTCGCCCTCCTACCGCGCCGGTGAGCACGACTTCCTGGCCACGGCGACCCCGAACCAGTCGACGGTGGCGCCCGGCGGGTCGGCGGCCGACCTCGCGGTCCACGCCCAGCGGCTGGCCGGGCACGGCCACGCGCTGACGGTCAGTGCCTCCCCGCCCCAGGGCATCAGCGTGACACCCGCCGGCACGTCCCTCGCGCTGGACCGGGCGACCGGCTCGGGCACCGTACGGCTGGCTGTCAAGGCGGCGGCGGGCACCGCGGACGGCTACTACGAGGTACCGCTCACCGTGCGCGGCACGGGAAGCGGCGGCGGCTCGCCGGTGCGCCTCACGGCCATCGTCCTGGTCGCCGCCGAGCACAGCCTGGCCGCGGAGTACGACAACGTGGGCACCACGCAGGACGGCGACCACGCGAGCGGCGACCTCGACGGCACCGGCAGCACCTACTCCCGTGAGGCGCTGGCCGCGGCGGGCCTGGACGGCGGCGCGCGCACCGAGGTGTCCGGGACGTCGTTCGTCTGGCCGGACGCCCCCGTCGGACGCCCCGACAACGTGGTCGCCGACGGGCAGACCCTCGCGCTCGGGGACAGCGCGAAGACCGCCACCCGCCTGCTGTTCGTGGGCTCGGCGACCAACGGCGACCAGCGGGCCACCGCCCAGGTGACGTTCACCGACGGCAGCACGGCGCAGGCCGACCTGTCCTTCGGCGACTGGACGAAGCCCGGCGGCGGTTCGGCGCCGGTGCTGGGGAACACGCTGGTGGCCGCGACCGGTCACCGCAACGAGTCCGGTGGTGCGGGCCCGGCGGCGTACGTCTTCGCCACCACGCCGTTCGCCGTGCCGCAGGGCAAGGAGGTCGCGAGCGTGACGCTGCCGGACAACGGGAACCTGCACGTGTTCGCCGTCGGCCTCGGCTGAGGCGCCCGCGCCCTCCGATACCTTCCGTACCGCCCGTACCGCCCGGCGGGGATCGAGCCCCCTTCCCGATCCCCGTCGGGCTGATCCCCGTCGGGCTGATCCCCGCCGGGCGCCGTCTTCCGCCGGGGGATTACCGGTGAGTAGGGTGGGGGCATGGCTGAGAGCAAGGTGGACAACGACCCCCGGGCCGAGCGGCGCGTACGGCGGCTGACCAGGGAGATCCACGCGTTCGGGCGGGCGCACGGCGGCGCGGACGCGCAGATCGCGTACCTGGGGGAGCGCGGCGCCCGGATCGTGTTGGTGGGGGAGGACGGCGCCTGGGGCGACCTGGTCGCGCCGACGTACGAACTGGCGCAGCGGGCCGTGGGCGCGGCCGGTGTGACCGCGCACGAGGCGTTCGACGGGGAGATGGCCGCGAAGGTGCGGACAGGGCCGTACGAGTGGTCCCGGATGGCAGGCATCCAGCTCGGCGGCCGGGTCGGCGGCTGACCGCGCTCCCTATTACCGCCCAGGTCGTTAGGACCAGTGCGGGCTGCCCCCGGCGGCCGTCCGCGCAGCGACCGAGGACCTGGGCAGGTCCGTGACCGACGGACGGGACGGGGTGCGGCCGATGGCCGGCACGGCACAGGCACACCTGGTGGACGCGCACTGCCACGGGGTGTACCCGGGCGAGCTGGGACTGGGCTCCTTCGAGGCGCGGCTGCCGGGCACCGCCGCCCCCGGCACCACCCTCTTCGACAGCCCCACCGGGTTCGCGCTGCGCCGCTGGTGCCCGCCGCTGCTCGGCCTGGAACCCCACTGCCCGCCGGCCCGCTACCTCGCCAGGCGCCGCGAGTTGGGCGCCTACGAGTCCGCCCGGCTGCTGCTGCGCGGCACGGGCGTGACGGCGTACGTCCTGGACACCGGCGAGCCCGGTGACCTCACCTCGCCGAAGGACCTCGCGGCGACCACGGGCGCGCCCGTCCTGGAGACGGTCCGGCTCGAACCGCTCGCCCAGCAGGTCGCCGACACCTCCGGCACGGTCGGTTCCTTCCTCGCGAACCTCGCGGAGGCCGTGCACGGTGCCGCGCTCGGTGCGGCCGGGTTCTCCTGCGGTGACGGGGCCGCCGGCCGGGCCGGTGCGGAGGAGAGCGGCGAGGACGCGCGCCCGCCCGGGCCGGTGGAGGTACGGCAGGCTGCCGCGGCCTGGCTCTCCGCTCGTGCGGTGGGGGCGCGGCCGGCCGATCCCGTCCTGCTGCGGCACATCCGGTGGCATGCCGTCGCCACCGGGTTGCCGCTGCTGCTGCGGTACGGCGCGGGTGGGGGCGGGCCGCGCGCCGCCTTGGGTTTCCTGCGGGCCACCACGGGGCTCGGCACCGAGGTCGTGCTGCTGCCCGACGCGCCCCACGAAGCGGCGGCCGCCGATCTCGCGACCGAACTCCCGCATGTCTACGTGGGTGTCGGGCGGAACCCCTCCGGGGTGCTCGGGCGGACGCCTTTCGGCAAGGTGCTCTACGCGAGCGGCGTGGGCGGACTGCCCGAGCTCGCCGTGACCGCGGCACGAGGGTTCCTGTCGGAGCTGGGGCGGGCCGTGGCCGAGCGCGTCCGCGCGGGTGAGTGGTCCGCGGCGGACGGACGGCGCGTGACGTCCTTGGTGACAGCGGACAACGCCCGGCGCCTCTTCACTCTCCCGCGGGGAGGCGCGGCTTGAGAGGCGCGGAACCCCGGGCGGACGACCTTCCCGCAGTGGGGGTCAGGCCCAACTCACCCGAGACGGTGCCCTCTACTTGCGGCCCGAGGGCTCGGCCAGGCGGGGAGCGCCCAGCGCGGCGGACGGCACCGACTCGCCGGGCTCGGTGAAGGGGCGTTCGCGGAAGGAGAGCAGCACGCGCAGGACCGCGATCCAGACCAGGCAGGCGCCGAACATGTGCAGGTCGACCAGGGCCGCCGGCAGGTGCGTGAAGTACTGGACGTAGCCGATGACGCCCTGCCCCATGAGGACGAGGAAGAGCTCGCGGACGCGGTGCTGCGGGCCGATCGGCGCGTCGACGGCGCGCAGCACGAACCAGAGGGCGACCGTCAGGCCGACCACGACCCACGCGAAGTCCGCGTGGAGCTGGGCGATGGTCTTCCAGTCCACGTCGATCCGCCGGACCTTGAAGGACCCGCTGGAGTCGCCCGGGTGCGGCCCGGCACCGCTGACGAGGGTGCCGACGACGATGAGGAGCGCGGAGGCGGTGGCGAGCAGCTGCCCGAGCTGCCGTACCGGCTTGCCGACCAGCGGGCGGGGCGACGCGTCGCCCTCCCGGAGGCGCTGCCAGGTGAGAGTGGCGACGGTGATCAGGGCCGCCGACAGCAGGAAGTGGAACGACACGACGTACGGGTTGAGCTTGGTGAGCACCGTCAGCCCGCCCCACACCGCGTTGAAGACGACCACCCAGAACTGCGCCCACGCCAGCCGGTACAGGCCGCGGCGCGGCCACTCCGGCTGTGAGCGGATCGCGATGATCGCCCACCCGACCGTGGCGCACAGCACATACGTCAGCATGCGGTTGCTGATCTCGATGGTGTGGTGGATGCCCATCTCACGGGTGCCGAGCAGGCTGTCACCGCTGCACGTCGGCCAGGTCGGGCAGCCCAGGCCCGAGGCGGTCAGCCGGACCGCGCCCCCGGTGATCACGATCACCACGGACATCACCAGCGCCGCGAGCGCCGCCCGGCGCACCGCCACTGAGCTGGGGGTCCACCGTGCGGCGATGAAGGCGAGCGGGTTTCGCGCGATTTCGGGCAGCTTCGGCACGGGCCCATCGTAGGCGCACCCCTTGTGCACGGATTCACGAGGGGTGCCGGCTGCGCGGCCGGACGTACATCTCGGGAAAACGCCCTCAACCCGGGCCCGGCGGCCCTAGCATCGTCGGTCACAGCCATACGGGAGGGGCCCCGGATGACCGGCGAGCACCGTGACAGCGTCAACCGCCGACGCCTGCTGTACGGGGGCGCGGCGGCGGCACTGGCCGGGACCGGCGCGGCGGCCTGGGCGAGCGGCGCCTGGGACGCGCCCGCGGCCGGCTCCGGGTCCCAGGACCACCCCGGGTACGCCGACGTGGTGGCCGACTTCGGTGCCAAGGGCGACGGCACCACCGACGACAGCGCCGCGTTCCAGGCCGCCTACGCGTACGCCGAGAAGCGGGCCGCCGGCGGCACCGGCCGTACCGTGATCATGGTGCCGCCCGGCCGGTACCGGGTGACGAGGCCCGGCGCGCTGCTCGACGCCGACTCGCCCTCCCACCGGGTCAACGGGCTGCGCTTCGTGGGCGCGGGCCTGCGGATCAGCGACATCGTCTTCGCGCCCGACGGCACCGACGGCCCCGACGGCGGCAGTTACCTGTGCCGCAACAACGACACGTGGCAGAACATCTCGTTCGAGGGGCTGCGCTTCACCTCCGGCACTCCCGGTGCCTCGTTCTTCTACTCCTACTCCACCGGCGGCGCGGCCGGCTACCGCTTCTCGGAGTGCGAGTGGATGGGGGAGTGGGAGTACGGCATCGCGCTCGACGGCAGCAACACCAACTCCGAGATGCGCTGGGAGGCGTGCCGGGTGGGCGGCGCCTACCGCAAGGCGTTCCTCTACGCGGGGCTGTCGCTGCACTCGACCGATGTCGAGCAGCAGGACCAGTTCCTCAACTACTGGTTCACCGACATGAACGTCACCTACGAGTGGGGCAACTTCCTGGAGTTCCCCTACGGCGGTTCCGTGACCTGCCGCGCCGGCAGCTACATCGTCACCGGGCGGCGCCCCACTCCGCACCCCGAGTACGGCTTCGAGAGCGCCTTCTTCCGCTTCCCGCGCCCCGCCCACTTCGACGGGGTGCAGCGCTTCCACGCCGAGGACATCCGCTTCGAGCTGCGCGACGACGCGGTCGTGGTGATCGACTGCGCCTGGAACCGCGGCACCGTGCACTTCAACGACTGCGACGACACCGCGCACGCGTACCGGGCCTTCTCCGACGGCCTGCGCGCCCACCGCTACACCCTCGCCGAGGGCGGTCCCCTGGTCCGCTACGACTCCTGCCAGCTCGTCGGCACCCACCAGTTCCGCACCGCCCCCGGCGCCACCCCGCCGCCGTGCGTCCGCTACGACATGTGCCGCCTCGCCTCCCACCCGAGCGGGTCCTTCCTCGCTCTGGACGCGGGCCAGGACCGCGGCTTCGCCACCTTCGTGGGCTGCCTCCCGGCGACCTGAGCGCGGCGGGGCGCCCCGGGCGCACCCGGGCGTGCCCGTGCATGCCCGGGCGGATCAGTGCGAGGCTCCCTCCCACCCGTCTCCGCACGGGCCGCCCCCTACCGCCTCGCCGATGGTGACCTCCGCGCCGTCCGCGCCGATCAGCGGCAGGTAGGGGCGGGCGATCTCGACACTCGACCGGGGGACGTAGTGGAAGATGAGCGAGCGGCGGAAGCGGTCCGCGGTGGAGTTGGGCGGCGAACCGTGCACGGCACTGCCGTGGAAGAACAGGACGTCGCCCGGGCGCATGTCGGTCCGGACGGCGGACAGGCCCTCGCGCGGCCGGACCAGCCCGGTGGTGAAGGACTGCGCCGGGTCCGCCTCCTCGGGGCAGACCACCTCCATGGTGTGGCTGCCGGGAACGACGCCGAGCGCGCCGTTCGCCGCGTCGCAGTGGTCGACGGCGATCCACGCGGCGACGCAGGTCTCGGGATGCGCGCGAAGGAAGTAGTTGTCCTGGTGCATCGCCTGGCCGCGCGCGCCCGGGGGCTTGAAGTAGAACATCGACTGCGCGCCGTACACCGGGCCGACCGCCGCCGTGACCACGTCGAGGATGCGGGCGTCGGTCATCAGCCTGCGCGCGATGCGACCGACCTCAAGGTCCGTCCTGCGGTGCGGGTTCATGAAGCGGGGGTAGCGGGCGAGGATGTCGTCGGCCGGTACCTCGTCCACGGCGCCCACCGCGCCGCGGTCGGTCTCGACCTGGGTCATGAACGCGGCCTTGACCGCGTCGATCTCGTCGGCGCCGAGCAGCCCGTCGACCTGGATCACGCCGTCACGTGCGTACCGTTCGCGCACCGCGGCGCCGTCGCCGGGGGCGAGGGAGAGTGTGCTGGTCGTCATGGACTCATCGTCGGACCCCCGCGGCGGGAAGGGCATGGCGGAACCGGTCGCGGCCATGGATGATCCTGTCATGAGCGTACGCCGGACCGCCGTGACCATCGCGTCGCCGCACCACCGCGTGCTGTGCGGACGGCTCGACGAGGACAGCAGGTACCGCACGGTCCGAAGCGGGGGCACGACCGACTGGGTCATGTGCGTCACGGTGGCCGGACGCGGGCGGTTCCGGTCTCCCGGGCACCCCGACCTGCTCGCGGGACCGGACCGGATCACGCTCGTCGAGCCCGGCACCGCGCACGACTACGGCACCGACCGCGAAACGGGCACCTGGTCCCTGCGATGGGCGCACCTGGACCCGCCGGCCGGCTGGCTCCCGCTGCTCGACTGGCCCGTGGCGGCGCCCGGTATCCGCCAGGTCGACGTCGACGCCACGGTCCGAGCCCGCGTCGTCCAGGCGCTCGACCGCGCCGTCTCCGCCCGGCGGGCCGGCCTGCGCCGCAACACCCTCTTCGCGATGAACGCCGTCGAGGAGGCGCTGCTGTGGTGTGACACCCGCAACCCGCGCGAGACCGTGCTCGATCCCCGGCTCCTCGCGGTGCTGGAGCACGTCGGCGAGACCGTCGAGCAGCCGCACACCGTCGCCTCGCTGGCCCGGATCGGCGGGCTGTCCCCCTCCCGCCTGGCCCACCTCGCCTCCGCGCAGCTCGGCACCAGCCTCATGTCCCACGTGGACCGCCAGCGGATGGACCTGGCCCGCCAACTCCTCACGGTCACCGATCTGCCCGTGGCCACGATCGCCGCCCGCGCCGGCTTCACCGACCCCCTCTACTTCTCCCGCCGCTTCCGCGCGGCCACCTCCCTCTCACCCACCGCCTTCCGCACCCGCGAGCGCGGCAGGGGAGCAGCCGGCTAGGCGTCGAAGTCGTACTCCAGCACGTAGGACGCCGCGTCCAGCGCCATCTCGTTGATCTCGACGGCGTGCCCGTCATCCGTGAAAGCCGTTCGGCAGACCAGGACCACCGGCGTCCCCGCGGCGAGCTCCAGCCGCTCGGACTCCTCGGCGGAGGGCATGCGCGAGCGGACCTCCTCGCGGAAGTGCACCGGCTTGTGGCCGAGTTCGGCGAGCCGTGCGTAGATCCCGCCGGGCCCGGTGTCGGTCCGCGTGACGGCCGACCCCGCCACGAGGGACGCGGCCAGATACGACGTCGCCAGCAGCACCGGCTTGCCGTCGAGCACGAAGCGGCGGTTGCGCACGCAGACCGCGTCGCCGGCCTTGAGCCCCAGGACGGCTGCGATGTCCTCGCGCGCCTTCTCCTCGGTGACCTCGACCTGGTCGACGACGAGTTCCCGGCCCTCGGTGTCGGCCGCCCAGATCGACTGTCCGTTGCCCCACCGGCTGCCGGCCACCCGCTGAATCCCACGCCGCCGCAGCGGTCGGAACGAGCGGACGAAGACGCCCGCGCCCTTGCGGGACTCGGCGATCCCCTCACTCTGGAGCACCCCGAGCGCCTGCCGAGCGGTCATCCGCGCCACCTCGTAGGTGGCCATCAGGTCGTTCTCCCCAGGAAGCCGATCGCCGGGGCCGTACTCCCCGCGCTGGATCGCCTCGCGCAGTGCGCCGGCGATCCGCTGGTACTTGGGCTGGTGATGTCCGCCCGCGTTGCTCATACGGCTTCGTCCTCTCCTCTCTAGACAGCATAGGGGCCGGTTGTTGGAGCGCCTGTTCGGGCTGCTCGCTTCCGATGGGCATGCCGAGTGGACGCGGCTCACCCACAGGTGGCCTCTGTCCGCGGTGTCCGCGCGGAGGGAAGAGATCGTGCACAAGTCACGTGGTCGGCGGGTCGCACGGACTTCGGCCCCCGACCGCCGCCCGATCGGCACCCTGCCCGTTGCCGGGCTCGTGCCGTTCATCGCGTCCTGGTCCTCGGAGTCGGCGGCGCAGCCCGAAGTCACCATGCGTCGCGGACGGTTGGCGTATCTCAAGGAGCGCCCGTACGACCGGGACAGCAACGGAATCCTGTGGCGTCGAGTGCCGAGCACTCCCGGCAAGGGCAAGCCGCAGTACGGCAAGGTGCACTTCGTGCGCCAGCGGCAGGCAATGGACGGGCTGCTCTGCCAGGTCTGCGGCAGGCCCGCCGATGACGGGTCCTGCGCCGACGGACTGCTGTGGCTGCTCGGAGAGGACCCCTGCGACCGGAACGCCTGGCCGGAGGGGGTGGTGACCGGCCATCCCCCGGTGTGCCTCCCCTGCGCGTGGCAGTCGGTGCACAGTTGCCCGCACCTGCGTCAGCGATACACGGCGGTGCGCGTCCGCCGCTACGCGCTCAGTGGCGTGCACGGCGTGCTGTACCGGCCCGGATTTCCACGGCCCGTGCCGCACGACGTGGGCGGCATGGACTTCGGTGACGACCGCATGCCGTGGATGCAGGCCGCCCAGCTCATGATGCGCTTGGACGACTTCCGGCCGGTGGACCTCGAGACGGAGTACCGGGCCTGCGGGGTTGGGCGTTGGACGCCCACCGATCAGGACGGCGTCCCCTCGGAGACCTGACCGCCGGCCCTCACCCGGCGGGCGCGCTCGGGTGAAGGGGGCCGGGGCGCGTCGGTCGGGAGACGTCACTCCCAGCGGAAGAAGCGGGCCGCCGCCGCGAGGCCGACGACGGACCACACCGCGAGGATGCCGAGATCGGACCAGGGGATGCCGGCGCCGTTCTGGAGGACGTCGCGCAGGCCGTCGGAGAGTGCCGAGATCGGCAGGAGCTTGAGGACGTCCTGGACGCCGCCGGAGAACTTGGACATCGGGACGATCACGCCGCCGCCGACCAGCAGCAGGAGGAAGACGAGGTTCGCGGCGGCGAGGGTGGCCTCGGCCTTGAGGGTGCCGGCCATGAGCAGGCCGAGCCCGGAGAACGCGGCGGTGCCCAGTAGGAGGAGGAGCAGGACGGCGGCGGGGTCGCCGTGCGGCGACCAGCCGAGGGCGAAGGCGATCACCACCAGCAGGGCGACCTGGAGCGCCTCGGTGACCAGCACCGAGCAGGTCTTCGCGGTCATCAGCGCCCAGCGCGGCAGCGGCGAGGCGCCGAGGCGCTTGAGCACGCCGTAGCGGCGCTCGAAGCCCGTCGCGATCGCCTGGCCGGTGAACGCCGTGGACAGCACGGCGAGCGCGAGGATGCCGGGGGCGAGGAAGTCCACGGACTTGCCGGGGCCGGTGTCCACGATGTCCACCGCGCTGAAGAGCACCAGCAGCAGGGCCGGGATCACCACGGTGAGCAGGAGCTGCTCGCCGTTGCGCAGCAGCATCTTCGTCTCCAGCAGCGCCTGCGCCCGGATCATCCGGGGCAGCGGTGCCGCGCCGGGCGCGGGGGCGAAGACGCCGGCGCCTTCGCCCTCGCCGGTGACGTGCGCGGTGTCGGTGGTGACGCTCATACCCGCAGCTCCCTGCCGGTCAGTTCCAAGAAGACGTCCTCCAGGGTGCGCCGCTCCACCGCGAGGTGGTCGGGCATGACGCCGTGCTGGGCGCACCAGGAGGCGACCGTGGCCAGCAGTTGCGGGTCCACCGTGCCCTCGATGCGGTACGAGCCGGGGGAGAGCTCGCCTGCGCGGGTGTCGGGGGGCAGGGCGTTGAGCAGTGAGGCGAGGTCCAGGGCGGGGCGGCCGGTGAAGCGCAGGGTGTTCTCGGCGCCGCCGCGGCACAGCTCCTCGGGGCTGCCGGCGGCGATCGAGCGGCCGGCGTCGATGATCACCACCTGGTCGGCGAGTTGCTCGGCCTCGTCCATGAAGTGGGTGGTGAGCACCACGGTGACGCCGTCGGCGCGCAGCTCGCGGACCAGGTCCCAGGTGGCGTGCCGGGCCTGCGGGTCCAGGCCGGCGGTGGGCTCGTCGAGGAAGACCAGTTCGGGGCGGCCGACCACCGCCATGGCCAGCGCCAGGCGCTGCTGCTGGCCGCCGGACAGCCGCCGGTAGGTGGTGCGGCCGCAGCCGTCCAGGCCGAGCCGCTCGATGAGCAGCGCCGGGTCGACGGGGTGGGCGTGGAGGGTCGCCGCGTGCCGCAGCATCTCCTCGGCGTGGGCGCCCGGGTAGACGCCGCCGGACTGGAGCATCACGCCGATCCGCGGCCGCAGTTCACCGCCCTGGGTGACCGGGTCGAGGCCGAGGACGCGGGCGGTGCCGCCGTCGGGCCGCCGGTAGCCCTCGCAGACCTCGACGGTGGTGGTCTTGCCCGCGCCGTTGGGGCCGAGCACGGCGGTGACGGAGCCGCGCGGCACGGTCAGGTCGAGGCCGTCGACCGCGGTCCTGGTGCCGTACCGCTTGACCAGACCGGTCACCTCGACCGCGGACTCGTTTCGCATGGCGACGAGTCTAGGGAGCGCGGAGGGGCGCCACGGCGGCAGGGCGGAACCCGGACGGTCCGGGGCCGTGCCGGGCCCGGAAGTGAGGTGACCCTAAGTGATGTAGCCCACCGTGCAGGTGAAGGGCCGAGCTTGCCCCTGCCCGCCGAATTAAGCAACAATGGCGTTGTGAAATACGTAGGCGGTGCTGCCCGCGCGGCGGCGGAGGAGCAGACGACCGGTGAGCGGCGTACCCGCAACCGCGTCGCCAGCTCCATCCTGGGCCACGGGCCCTCCACCGCCGCGGACCTCGCCGAGCGGCTGGGCCTCACCCAGGCGGCGGTGCGCCGTCACCTGGACGCGCTCGTCGCGGAGAACATCGTGGAAGCCCGCGATCAGCGGGTCTACGGCAGCCGCGGCCGCGGCCGCCCCGCGAAGGTCTTCGCGCTCACCGACTGCGGCCGGGACGCCTTCGACCAGGCATACGACCAGCTCGCCGCGGACGCGCTGGGCTGGATCGCCCAGTCCGCCGGCGGCGGAGAGCAGGGCGAGGCCGCGGTCACCGCGTTCGCGCGGGCCCGGGTCGCCGCCCAGGCCGAGCGGTACCGCGAGCTGATCGACGCCGCCGCGCCCGACGAGCGGGCCCAGGCGCTGGCCCGCGCCCTGACCGCGGACGGGTACGCTGCAACAGCGCGGAGCGCCCCCGGCCCGGCCGGGGAGCAGCTGTGCCAACACCACTGCCCGGTGGCTCACGCCGCCGAGCAGTACCCGCAGCTCTGCGAGGCGGAGGCCGAGGTCTTCTCCCGCCTGCTCGGGACCCACGTCCAGCGGCTTGCCACCATCGCGCACGGCGACGGGGTGTGCACCACGTTCATCCCGCAGGCCCACCAGGGCCGGCCCGCCGCGGCACCCGAGGAACCGGCAGCACCCGCACCACCCGTACGACCACCCGCAGCACCACCCGATCCGGCCGCGAAGTCCGCGTCCCCCGCAGGACCCGCGGCCCCGGTATCGGCAGCAGAACCCGCAGGACCCGCAGAACCCGCAGAACCCACACGCACAGACCACGCACCAGTCAGCACGTCCGGGAGGAACCCCGCATGACTGCTCCCACGGAGACCACTCACCCGGAGCTCGAAGGCATCGGCACCTACGAGTACGGCTGGGCCGACTCCGACACCGCCGGCGCCGCCGCCAAGCGCGGTCTGTCGGAGGAGGTCGTCCGCGACATCTCCGGCAAGAAGTCCGAGCCGGAGTGGATGCTGAAGATGCGGCTGAAGGGGCTGCGGCTGTTCGGCAAGAAGCCGATGCCGACCTGGGGCTCCGACCTCACCGGCATCGACTTCGACAACATCAAGTACTTCGTGCGGTCCACGGAGAAGCAGGCGGAGTCCTGGGAGGACCTGCCCGAGGACATCAAGAACACCTACGACAAGCTCGGCATCCCGGAGGCGGAGAAGCAGCGCCTGGTCGCCGGCGTCGCCGCCCAGTACGAGTCCGAGGTCGTCTACCACCAGATCCGCGAGGACCTGGAGGAGCAGGGCGTCATCTTCCAGGACACCGACACCGCGCTGCGCGAGCACCCGGAGCTGTTCCAGGAGTACTTCGGCACCGTCATCCCAGCCGGCGACAACAAGTTCGCCTCGCTGAACACCGCAGTGTGGTCCGGCGGCTCGTTCATCTACGTGCCGAAGGGCGTGCACGTGGAGATCCCGCTGCAGGCGTACTTCCGGATCAACACCGAGAACATGGGCCAGTTCGAGCGGACCCTGATCATCGTCGACGAGGACGCGTACGTCCACTACGTCGAGGGCTGCACCGCGCCGATCTACAAGTCGGACTCGCTGCACTCCGCGGTGGTCGAGATCATCGTGAAGAAGGGCGGCCGCTGCCGCTACACGACCATCCAGAACTGGTCGAACAACGTCTACAACCTGGTCACCAAGCGCGCCGTCGCCTACGAGGGCGCGACCATGGAGTGGGTCGACGGCAACATCGGCTCCAAGGTGACCATGAAGTACCCGGCGGTCTACCTGATGGGCGAGCACGCCAAGGGCGAGACGCTCTCCATCGCCTTCGCCGGCGAGGGCCAGCACCAGGACGCGGGCGCCAAGATGGTGCACATGGCGCCGAACACCTCGTCCAACATCGTCTCCAAGTCGGTGGCGCGCGGCGGCGGCCGGACCTCCTACCGCGGCCTGATCGAGATCGGCGAGGGCTCCTCCGGCGCGAAGTCCAACGTGCTGTGCGACGCCCTGCTGGTCGACACGATCTCCCGCTCCGACACGTACCCGTACGTGGACGTGCGCGAGGACGACGTGTCGATGGGCCACGAGGCGACCGTCTCCAAGGTCTCCGACGACCAGCTCTTCTACCTGATGAGCCGCGGGATGACCGAGTTCGAGGCCATGGCGATGATCGTGCGCGGCTTCGTCGAGCCGATCGCCAAGGAGCTGCCGATGGAGTACGCCCTCGAACTGAACCGGCTGATCGAGCTGCAGATGGAAGGCGCGGTCGGCTGACCCGGTTCACTCCGGCGCCCCGCCTTCCCGCACCGATCGAAGCAATCCAAGAGGAGCAGCAGTACACCCATGGCCGAGAACACCCCTGCGGGCAGCACCACGGACGGTGCCATCACGGTGGGGCAGCCGACCGAGCAGCCCGCCGACGCCCGGGTCAGCGCCGCCCCGTCCTACGACGTGGCCGACTTCCCCGTGCCGAACGGGCGCGAGGAGGAATGGCGCTTCACGCCGCTGGCGCGGCTGCGCGGGCTGCATGACGGCACCGCGGAGGCGACCGGCTCGCTGCGGGTCGAGGTGACCGCGCCCGACGGCGTCGTCGTGCAGACCGTGGACCGCACCGACCCGCGGGTCGGCAAGGCCGGCAAGCCGGTGGACCGGGTCGCCGCCCAGGCGTTCAGCGCCTTCGAGAAGGCGTCGGTGGTCAGTGTCCCCAAGGACACCGTGCTCACCGAGCCGATCCGGATCTCCGTGCACGGCGAGGGCGGCGTCGCCTACGGCCACCAGGTCGTGGAGGTCGGCGCGTTCGCCGAGGCCGTGGTGGTGCTGGACCACACCGGTGACACCACCCTCGGCGCCAACGTCGAGTTCCTGATCGGCGACGGCGCCAAGCTCACCGTGGTGTCCGTCCAGGACTGGGCCGACACCGCCGTGCACGCCGCCCAGCACACCGCGCTGGTCGGCCGTGACGCGAGCTTCAAGTCCGTCGTCGTCACCTTCGGCGGCGACCTGGTCCGGCTGCACCCCCGGGTCGTCTACGGAGCCCCCGGCGGCGAGGCCGACCTGTTCGGGCTGTACTTCACCGACCGCGGCCAGCACCAGGAGCACCGCCTGTTCATCGACCACGACACGCCGCACTGCCGGTCCAACGTGGCGTACAAGGGCGCGCTCCAGGGCCAGGACGCGCACGCGGTGTGGATCGGCGACGTGCTGATCCGGGCCGCGGCCGAGGGCACCGACACCTACGAGCTGAACCGGAACCTCGTCCTCACCGACGGCGCCCGGGTCGACTCGGTGCCGAACCTGGAGATCGAGACCGGCGAGATCGTCGGCGCCGGACACGCCTCCGCGACCGGCCGGTTCGACGACGAGCAGCTCTTCTACCTGATGAGCCGCGGTATCCGCACCGAGGACGCCCGCCGCCTGGTGGTACGCGGCTTCTTCGGCGAGCTCGTCCAGCAGATCGGACTGCCCGACCTGGAGGAGCGGCTGATGGCGAAGATCGACGCGGAACTGGAGGCGGCGGTCGGATGACCAGCACCGTGCCCTTCGTCCGCGCCTGCGCGCTCAGCGAGTTGGAGGACGACACCCCGCGCCGGGTCGAGATCGACGGCGTGCCGATCTCGGTGGTCCGCACCGAGGGCGAGGTGTTCGCGATCAACGACATCTGCTCGCACGCCAACGTCTCGCTCTCCGAGGGCGAGGTGGAGGACTGCCAGATCGAGTGCTGGCTGCACGGCTCCAGCTTCGACCTGCGCACCGGCAAGCCCTCCGGACTGCCCGCCACGCGGCCCGTCCCCGTATACCCCGTCAAGATCGTTGGGGACGACGTGCTCGTCTCCGTCACCCAGGAGTCCTGAGTCACCCATGGCCACGCTTGAAATCCACGACCTGCACGTCACCGTCGAAGCCGACAACGCCACCAAGGAAATCCTCAAGGGCGTCGACCTCACCGTGAAACAGGGCGAGACCCACGCCATCATGGGCCCCAACGGCTCCGGCAAGTCCACCCTGGCCTACTCCCTGGCCGGGCACCCCAAGTACACCGTCACCGGCGGCACCGTCACCCTCGACGGCGAGGACGTGCTGGCGATGACCGTCGACGAGCGGGCCCGGGCCGGCGTCTTCCTCGCCATGCAGTACCCGGTCGAGATCCCCGGGGTGTCGGTCTCCAACTTCCTGCGCACCTCCGCCACCGCCATCCGCGGCGAGGCCCCCAAGCTGCGGACCTGGGTGAAGGAGGTCCGGGAGACCATGGAGCACCTGCACATGGACCCCGCCTTCGCCGAGCGCAACGTCAACGAGGGCTTCTCCGGCGGCGAGAAGAAGCGCCACGAGATCCTCCAGCTCGAACTGCTCAAGCCGAAGATCGCGATCCTCGACGAGACCGACTCCGGCCTCGACGTCGACGCCCTGCGGATCGTCTCCGAAGGCGTCAACCGGGTCCGCGAGCGGGGCGAGGTCGGCACCCTGCTGATCACGCACTACACGCGCATCCTGCGCTACATCAAGCCCGACTTCGTGCATGTCTTCTCGGCGGGCCGGATCGTCGAGTCCGGCGGCGCCGAGCTCGCCGACAAGCTGGAGGAAGAGGGCTACGAGTCCTACGTGAAGGGTGGCGCTGCCGCGTGACATCGACCTCGCCGATCGGCAGGGTGCCGGCCGGCCTCCTCGACACCGAGGCGATCCGCAAGGACTTCCCGATCCTGGACCGCCTGGTCCACGACGACCGCCGCCTGGTCTACCTCGACAACGCGGCCACCTCGCAGAAGCCGCGCCAGGTGCTGGACACCCTCAGCGCCTACTACGAGCAGTCCAACGCCAACGTGCACCGCGGCGTCCACGTGCTCGCCGAGGAGGCCACCGCGCTGTACGAAGGAGCCCGCGACAAGGTCGCCGCCTTCATCAACGCGCCCAGCCGCGACGAGGTGATCTTCACCAAGAACGCGTCGGAGTCGCTGAACCTGGTGGCGAACATGCTGGGATGGGCCGACGAGCCCTACCGGGTGGACGGCGACACCGAGATCGTCATCACGGAGATGGAGCACCACTCCAACATCGTGCCGTGGCAGCTGCTCTCGCAGCGCACCGGCGCCAAGCTGAAGTGGTTCGGCCTCACCGACGACGGCCGGCTCGACCTGTCCGACATCGAGCAGGTGATCACCGAGAAGACGAAGATCGTCTCCTTCGTGCTGGTCTCCAACATCCTCGGCACCGTCAACCCGGTCGAGGCGATCGTGCGCCGCGCCCAGCAGGTCGGCGCGCTCGTCCTGATCGACGCCTCCCAGGCCGCCCCGCACATGCCGCTGGACGTCCAGGCGCTCGGCGCGGACTTCGTCGCCTTCACCGGCCACAAGATGCTCGGCCCGACCGGCATCGGCGTGCTGTGGGGCCGCCAGGAGCTGCTGGAGGACCTGCCGCCCTTCCTCGGCGGCGGCGAGATGATCGAGACCGTCTCGATGCACTCCTCCACCTACGCGCCCGCGCCGCACAAGTTCGAGGCCGGCACCCCGCCGATCGCCCAGGCGGTCGGCCTCGGCGCGGCCGTGGACTACCTCAGCGCGCTCGGCATGGAGAACGTCGCCGCGCACGAGCACGCGATCACCGAGTACGCCCTGACCCGGCTGCTGGACGTGCCCGATCTGCGGATCATCGGCCCTACCACCGGCGAGGACCGCGGCGCGGCGATCTCCTTCACGCTCGGCGACATCCACCCGCACGACGTCGGTCAGGTGCTGGACGAACAGGGCATCGCGGTCCGGGTCGGCCACCACTGCGCCCGCCCGGTGTGCCTGCGGTACGGAATTCCCGCGACCACCCGAGCGTCGTTCTATCTGTACTCCACTCCGGCCGAGGTCGACGCCCTGGTCGAGGGGTTGGAGCAGGTCCGGAACTTCTTCGGCTGATGGTGGTGCTGCTGTGAAACTCGACTCGATGTACCAGGACGTGATCCTGGACCACTACAAGCACCCGCACGGCCGCGGTCTGCGCGACGGCCAGGCCGAGGTGCACCACGTCAACCCCACCTGCGGCGACGAGATCACGCTGCGGGTGCGGCTGGACGGCAGTGTCATCGGCGATGTCTCCTACGAGGGCCAGGGCTGCTCGATCAGCCAGGCCAGCGCCTCGGTGCTCAACGAGCTGCTGGTCGGCAAGGAGCTGGCCGAGGCGCAGAAGATCCAGGAGACCTTCCTGGAGCTGATGCAGTCCCGCGGCCGGATCGAGCCCGACGACGCGATGGAGGAGGTGCTGGAGGACGCGGTCGCGTTCGCCGGCGTCTCCAAGTACCCGGCGCGCGTGAAGTGCGCCCTGCTGAGCTGGATGGCCTGGAAGGACGCCACCGCCCAGGCGCTGGCCGAAGGGAAGCCCGTATGACGAACAACACCGTGCCCAACGGCCTGAGCACCACCCCGGCCTCCGAGGAGGAGGTGCGCGAGGCGCTCTACGACGTCGTCGACCCCGAACTGGGCATCGACGTGGTCAACCTCGGCCTGATCTACGGCATCCACATCGACGACACCAACACCGCCACCCTCGACATGACCCTCACCTCGGCGGCCTGTCCGCTGACCGACGTCATCGAGGAGCAGGCGCAGACCGCCACCGAGGGCATCGTGCGCGAGCTGAAGATCAACTGGGTCTGGATGCCGCCGTGGGGCCCGGACAAGATCACCGACGACGGCCGCGAGCAGTTGCGCGCCCTGGGCTTCAACGTCTGAGCCGAGGGACCGCCGTTCCGGA
Organism: Streptomyces sp. NPDC087270; assembly: GCF_044744625.1. NCBI lineage: Bacteria > Bacillati > Actinomycetota > Actinomycetes > Kitasatosporales > Streptomycetaceae > Streptomyces > Streptomyces sp. NPDC087270. The sequence goes on along the minus strand of NZ_JBIUYR010000019.1, from coordinate 132,714 downwards.
TCTCCGCCGCCGACGGGCGGCCACCGCGTGAGCACGCGGTGGCCGCCCGTCGGCGTTGCGGCGGGGCACCGGAGCAGCCATGGAGCGGACGCCGGACCAGCCACTTCCGTGATGATTGTCGGGTGAATGTCGCGGCGGATGACCCGTTGTGTCCCCGGGGAGTAACGGCTCGCCGACGACCGCTGACATCGCCGGTTCTGTGGGTACACGATCATCGAAGGCGCATCACCCGCCTCAGTGATCGCACAGGAAAGGCAAGGACTATGCGTACCAGGACCGTCCGGACCGGAACACTCGTCGTCATGCTCGCCACCGCCGGCCTCGCGCTCGCGGCGTGCGGACCGGACGACAGCAACGCGTCCGACTCCTCCTCGGCCTCGTCGTCCTCCGCCACCTCGGCGCCGTCCGGGACGTCGTCCGGGACGTCGTCCGCGCCCGGCGACGACTCGGCGGGCGGCGAGACGGCGAACCCGGCCACCGTCGGCGGCACGTCATCGGGGTCCGGCGGGTCGGGCGGGTCCGGCAGCACCGCGTCGGCCGGCACCTCCGTGCCCGACTGCACCACCAACCAGCTGTCGGCCACCGCCGGCGACTTCTCGGCCGGCGCCGGGACCGCCGGCTTCCAGATCGTCTTCCAGAACACCGGCTCCTCGCCGTGCACCCTCTCCGGCTACCCCGGTGTCTCCTTCGTGAAGATCCACAACATCCAGCTCGGCAAGGCGGCCGCGCGCACGAGCGACACCCCCGCCACCAGGGTCACGCTGATCCCCGGCGCCCACGCGTACGCCGACGCGCTGAGTGTCAACGGCCAGAGCGGCTACTCCGCCGCGCAGTGCGACCTGACCACGGTGCCGACCCTGCGGGTCTACCCGCCGAACCAGAAGGAGTCCCTCAACATCCCCTGGAACCGGCAGGAGTGCGTCGGCTCCTCGATCCAGAACCTGCGGGTCGGCGCGGTGCACGGCAACAAGTAGCCGCCGTGGCGGCTCCATCCGCCGGGCGAGGAGGTGTGGTCGGACCCCTTGGCGGTGTCAACGCGGGCTGCTAGCTTCCACGTTGACACTTTGACAACGTTGCCATCATGCGTCACGGCACCGTCGGTGCGTCGATCCGGCGTGCCCGGGATGCCGGACGGCGGTGGGCGGCAGCGTTCCGTGCAGCGTGCCGCGCGGTGGTGGCGCGCGGGCGTGAAGGGAGTGGACGCCATGGACTCGGGTGCGGCCGCGGAAGAGCCGGGACGGGAAGCGGGGCGGCAGGCGCGGCGCCTCACCAGACGCGGCGTCCTGGGGACCGCCGGCACCGGCATCGTGGCGGGCACGCTCGCCGCCGCCGGCCTGGGCGGTCTGGGGACGGTCGAGGCACACGCCGACTCCCCTGCGCAGGGCGGCGGTTGGGGGTCCCCGGCTTCGGGGACGGGCGGCGCGCGGATCGGCTACACCCTGCCGACCCTGACCTTCGGCGACTCCTCGACCCAGCAACTGGTCGGCACCGCCTACGAGTCGGCGCTGACCGACCTGTTCGGCATCAACACCGCCTACGCGGACCCCGGGACGTATGACGCGGCCGGGCTGGTGACGTATCCCAGCGGTTCGTTCATCCGGGCCGGCGGCGGGTATCCGCTGCCGCAGCGGTGGACGCGCGACGCGGCGGTCAACGCGTGGAACGCGGCGAGCCTGCTCGGTCCGGTGATCGGCCGCAACACCCTGTGGTCCGTGGTGGAGCGGGCGGACGCCGGCCTCATCGTGCAGCAGGACAACCAGTGGTGGGACCAGGTGGTCTGGGTGCTCGGCGCCTGGAACCACTACCTGATCACCGGCGACCGGGAGTTCCTGGCCGACGCGTACGCCACGGCCGCACACACCCTGGCCGCCCGCAAGGCGAAGAACCTCAACGCCGACTTCGGCCTCTACCAGGGCCCGTCGTTCATGAACGACGGCATCGCCGGCTATCCGGCGCCGCCGTGGACCACCGGGGTCGACTCGTCGTTCGTGCTGGACTACCCGCACACCGACGAGTTGATGTGCCTGTCCACCAACTGCCTCTACTACGGGGCCTACCGGGCGGCCGGGGAGATGGCGCAGACGCTGGGCCAGCCGGCGGACGCCGCCGCCCACCGCGCCGCCGCCCGGGCCGTGCGGGAGGCGATCGACACGCACCTGTGGCGCGAGGACGCCGGGACGTACGGCTACTTCGTGCACGGCCAGGACGCTTCGGCGGGCCGGCTGGACACCTCCCAGGAGGGCGCGGGCCTGGCGTTCGCGGTGCTGCTCGGGGTGGCCGACGCCGACCGTGCGCGCCGGGTGGTGGGGGCCGCGCACTGGCAGCCGCACGGCATCGTGAACGTGTGGCCGCACTTCGAGCGGTTCAGCGACGACAAGCCCGGACGGCACAACGTCCTCGTGTGGCCCATGGTCCACTCGATGTTCGGCCACGCCGCGGCCGCCGTGGGGCGGGCGGACCTGTTCGCCCGGGCGGTGGGGGAGCTGGCCGCGCTGGTGCGGGGCAGCGACAACAGCTTCTACGAGCTGTACGACTCGCTGTCGGGCGCGGTGGACGGCGGCTGGCAGACCGGTGGCGACGGCACCGCCTCCCACTTCACCTCGCAACCCGACCAGGCGTGGTCGGCGACGGGATACCTGCGGATGATCCTCGCCGGGCTGTTCGGGGTGGACTGCACCGAGCAGGGCCTGCGGCTGTCCCCGACCCTGCCGGACGGCTGGGGGCCGGTGACGCTCGGCGGGCTGCCGTACCGCGGTGCGACCGTCGACATCACGCTCAAGGGGGCCGGTACCCGCGTGCGCGCGTGCACCGTGGACGGCCGCCGCGCGGCGCCGCTCGTGCCGGCCGGCGCCACCGGCCACCACACGGTGGAGATCACCCTCGGCGGTTGACGGCCGCCCACCCGTTCTCCCGCGCACCGGGTGCGTCAGGCCCCGGTGCGCGGCGAGTCAGCCCAACAGAGCACAGCGCGCAGGGTCCTTGGAGCCGCGGTGCGGCTCCCTACGGTGGGAGGTGGCGTGGGAATGTCGCGCAGGATCAGCGAAAGCGAAAGCGAAAGCGGGAGCGGGATCGGGAGCGGGAGGCCGGCGGTCGGGCGGCGGCGGGCGCTGCTGCCCGTCGGGATCGCGGCGGCGGTCGCGGCGGTGGCGGTGTTCCTGGCCCCCGCGGCGGTCGCCGCAGCGCCGGCGACGCCCTCGGGCACAACGGCGGCGGGCACGACGGCGGCGGCCACAAAGGCGGCGGGCACGACGGCCGCCGCCGCGGCGGACGACGCCGGGCTGAACTACGTGGCCATGGGCAGCTCCTTCGCCGCCGGGCCGGGCATCCCGCCGGCCCAGACCGGCACGGGAGCGGCCGCCTGCGCCCGGTCGCAGAACAACTACGCGAGCGTGCTGGCCCGGGACATCGGCGCGAACCTCACCGACGCCTCGTGCAGCGGCGCGACGACCGCGAACGTGCTGACCACCGGCCAGGCCGGGCAGCCGCCGCAGATCGACGCGGTCACCAGCGCCACCCAGCTCGTCACCGTCACCATCGGCGGCAATGACGTGGACTACCTGGGCAGCATCGACGCGTACTCCTGCCAGACCAGCGGCGGGTCGAACTGCGGGAGCGTGGACCAGGGTTCGATCGACCAGACCTTCGGGGTGCTGGCCGGGCGGATCGAGAACGTGGTCGACGCGGTGCACGCCACCGCCCCCCAGGCGAAGGTGCTGCTGGTCGACTACTTCACCATCCTGCCGGACTCCGGTGTCTGCACCGGGGTGCCGCTCACCGCCGACCAGGCCGCGTACGAGCGCAGCATCGCCTCCCGGCTGGTCGACGCGACGAGCACCGCGGCGACCGCGACGGGCGCGACGCTGGTGGACCTGGCCGCCGCGAGTCACGGCCACGACGCGTGTGCGGCCGTCCCGTGGGTGGAGACGTACACGCCCGCGGCGGGCCGCTCGCAGTACCACCCGAACGAGGCCGGGATGAGCGGCGCGGCCGCGCTGGTGGAGTCCGTGCTGGCGTCCGGCGGGCAGACCCGTACCGGCCCCGTCACCTCCGGCATCCCGGGCAAGTGCGTGGACGTCGCCAACTCCGGGACCACCGACGGCACGCACGTGCAGCTGTGGGGCTGCAACGGCACCGGCGCGCAGAACTGGACGGTCGTGCCGGGCGAGGGCGGCACGTTGCGCGCGCTGGGCGGCTGCCTGGACGTGAGCGGGAGCGGTACCGCCGACGGCACGCTGGTGCAGTGGTGGCAGTGCAACGGCAGCGGTGCGCAGCGCTGGCTGGCCGGGGCGAACGGCTCGCTGGTCAACCCGGAGTCCGGGCGCTGCCTGGACGACCCGAACAGTTCGACGGCCGACGGGACGCAGTTGCGGATCTGGGACTGCAACGGAACCGCCGCGCAGAGCTGGACCCTGCCGAGCTGACGGCCCCGGCCCGGCCCGCCGCCGCTGCCCGCCGCCCGTCCGTACGACGTACGACGTGCGCCCGGCGCGGTCCGGCGGGCCGGCCCGTCACGGCGGCCGGTGGAGCACCTTCAGGTAGTCCGCGGCGAACCGTCGCATCGTGTAGCGCTCCAGCGCGCCGGTCCTGGCGCGCCTGCCGAGCTCCCGGCACAGCGCCGGGTCGTCGAGCAGCCGGATGAGCGCGGTACGCACGCCCGCGAGGTCGGCCGGATCGACGAGCAGGCCGTTGTGCCCGTGCGTGACCTGCAACCGCAGCCCGCCCACGTCGGACGCGACCACCGGGCGGCCCTTGACCATCGCCTCGGTCACGGTGAGCCCGGAAGCCCTCCTCCAGGCTCTTCTGCAGGACCACGTCGGCCCTGCGCTGCAAGGCGTTCACCACGAGCGCGTTGCGCTCCGGGTCCCTGAGCGAGATGTTCACCAGGTGCACTCGTGCGCGGTCCTCGTCCGGCAGCCCGTTCAGCACGGAGGTCACCTCGGCGAGGACGGCGAGGCCCTCGGGGTCGTCGGGGATCTCCGCCGGCTCGGTGCCCGCGAGCACGACGTGCACGTCCTTCGGGAGGCCCACGACGCAGCGCACCACCCCGGGCATGTCCTTGAGCGGGTCCCAGCGCGACACCTGCAGCACGACCCGCGCGCCGGCCGGCAGCGGCCGGTCCTGCCGGACCGTCACGCCGGCCCCGGCCCGGCCGGTGGTGAGGCCGATCCCGGCGAGCACCGCGGCGACCTCGTCCCCGGTGAGTTCGCGGTTCTTCGTCGCCGCCGGGTCGACCGCGGGCGGGACCACGAACAGCGCGCGCGTGCGCGGCGGGGCGAACCCGGGCATCGTGGTCACGACGGCGTCCACCGCGGCGAGTTCGGCCGCGAACGCCCGCCACACCGCGCCGGGGCCGCGCTCGCGCGCGACCTCGGCCCCGATGTGGCAGTGCCAGACCACCCGCGCGCCCGCGGCTTTGACCGCCGGGGCCAGCCCGAGCGTCTGCGGGTCGTGCAGGACCACCACGTCGCCCGTGGTCACCCGCCGGGGAGGAGCCGCCCGCGGGACGAATGCCGTTGACGGCCCTCGAAAGAGTTGCGAAAATTATCGCAACTTCACTGTGGAGGCGGTATCCATGACCAGCGGGATCGGCCACGGCGCGCAGGCACGCGCGGACCTTCAGGCGTACGTCGGGGCACTGGCCGCGGCGCTGGTGCCGCACGCGAGCCCGGGAGGCGCGCGGATCGTGCCCGGGGTGAACGTCGCGGCCTACGGCGACGAGGCCGCCGGCCTGGAGGGGTTCGCCCGGCCGCTGTGGGGGCTGGCGCCGCTGGCCGCGGGCGGCGGCGACTTCGCGCACTGGGAGCTGTGGGCCCGCGGGCTGGCCGCCGGCACCGACCCCGAACACCCCGAGTACTGGGGCGACATCGGCGGCTTCGACCAGCGCCAGGTGGAGACCGCCGCGCTCGGCTTCGCGCTCGCGCTCGCCCCCGAGCGCCTGTGGGACCCGCTCGACGGCAAGGCGCGCGACCGGGTCGGCCGCTGGCTGGCCGGGTCGCTGGACCGCGCCACCCCGCCGAACAACTGGAACTTCTTCCCGGTCATGGTGAGCCTCGGCCTGGACCGGGTCGGTTACGCCCACGACCGCGACGCCCGGCACGCCCGACTGGACGCCCTGGAGACGTACGCCCTCGGCGAGGGTTGGTACAGCGACGGCCCCACCCCGCAGCGCGACTACTACATCCCGTGGGCGATGCACTTCTACGGCCTGATCTACGCGGCGCTCGGCGGTCAGCAGGACCCGGCCAGGGCGGAGCGCTTCCGGCAGCGCGCGGCCTCCTTCGCCGCGGACTTCCGGCACTGGTTCGCCGACGACGGCGCCGCGGTGCCCTTCGGCCGCAGCCTCACCTACCGCTTCGCGCAGGGCTCCTTCTGGGGCGCGCTGCCGTACGCGGGGGTGGACGCGCTGCCGTACGGCGAGGTGAAGGGCCTGCTGCTGCGGCACCTGCGCTGGTGGCGGGCCCGGCAGGCGGACATCGCGCCCGGCGGGGTGCTCTCGGTCGGCTACGCCTACCCGCAGCCGCTGATGGCCGAGCAGTACAACGCGCCCGGGTCGCCGTACTGGGCGATGAAGGCGTTCCTGCCGCTCGCGCTGCCGGCCGAGCACGACTTCTGGACGGCGGGGGAGGAGCCGCACGCGGCCGCGGTGTCCACCGGGCCGGCCGAGCCGAGCGGGCAGGCCGCCGCGCCGGAGGCGTCCACGCAGCCGCACGCCGGCGCGGTCCTGCTGCGCTCGGGCGGCGACGTGACCCTGCTCAGCGGGCTCCAGCAGGGCACCTGGGCGCGCGCCGGCTCGGCGAAGTACGCCAAGTTCGCCTACTCCACCCGCTTCGGCTTCAGCGTCCCGTCCGGCGAACTCGGCCTGATCCACGGGGCGTACGACTCGGTGCTCGCGGTCAGCGACGACGACCCGGACGCCGAGCCGACGCACTTCCGGGTCCGCGAGGGGAACGCGGAGCCGCGGACCGCGGCCGACGGCACCGTGTCCAGCACCTGGAACCCCTGGCCCGACGTCGAGATCACCACCTGGCTGAGCGCCGCCGCGCCCTGGCATCTGCGCACTCACCGCATCCGCACCGCCCGGCCGCTGCACACCGCGGAAGGCGGGTTCGCCGTCGACCGCGACGCCGGGCTGGTGCGGTCCGAGGGCGCGGCGGGCAGCGCGGTGGCGGTGTCCACCGCGGGCGACCTCAGCGGGCTGCGCGACCTCGGCGACGGGGAGGCCCGCACCGGGCAGGTCATCCACACGCTGCCCGGCACCAACCTGCTGGCCCGCCGCACCGCGTTGCCCACGCTCACCGGCCGGTTGGAGCCGGGCGAGCACTGGTTGCGCTGCGCGGTGCTGGGCGCCGGGGCCCAGGGCGCGGCGGCATGGGAGGGGCCGGTGCCGCCGGCCGTCGTCTGACGCCGAGCGGCGAGGCGTACGAACCCCCTTGCCCGCGGCGTGTGTCGGGGCCCGTCGAGCATTCCGGCTCGACGGGCCCCGCGCTGTCCGGTCGGCGGTTCGGCCGGTCGGCGGTTCGCGTTCGGGCGGTTTGGCGTTCGGGTGGTTGGGCGGTTCGGCGTTCGGCGGTTTCGGCCCCGCTCAGCCGCGCCGGACCGTGATCGTCCTGGTGCCCGCCGGCACGCCGGTCAGCAGGACGTAACTCCCCTCCCTGCGGGCGGAGTAGAGGCGCGGTGCGCGGTCCCACGCGGTCTTGCCGTCCACCTTCACGACGTAGGACCCGTCGGCCGGCACCGGCACCGCGATCTCGCCGACGGCGCCGCTCGCGGCGGTGACGGTCAGGTCGAACTCGCCGCGGCCGCGGTCCCGCCAGGACACCCCGATCACGCCGGCCGGTGTGGTCAACTGCCCCTCCGCGCGGCCGACTCCGCCCGGGTGCGGGGCGACGCGGTAGCCGGCGGCGGCGCCGTCGTCGGCGGGCGCGATGCCCAGCAGCCGGAAGGTCAGCGCCGAGGTCGGCCCGGTGGACCAGCCGTGGGCGGCGCTCATGTAGGAGCCGGAGTAGTCCGAGCTGCCGTCGGTGCGGTAGCCCTCCCAGAACGTACTGGCCGTGCCCTGGGGCGCGTTGAGCATGTAGCCCCATTCGCGGCGGATCAGGTCGAGCGCGGTGCTGTCGCGGCCGGCCGCGAAGTGCGCGTGCACCTCCATGCCGCCGGGGAAGGGGTGCACCGCCTCGGCGCTCTTCTCCGGGGTGAGCGCGCCGACCGGCGTCCAGCGCGCGCCGAGCGCCTTGCTGACCGCGCTCGCCCGGTCCGCGTCCGGCACCAGCTCGAACCACACGGCCAGCGCGTTGCCGTCCTGCGGGTAGAGCGTGGAGCCGGGCTTGTCGCGGTAGAGACCCGCGCCACCGTCCCAGTAACCGGCCGCCTCCACCGCGGACTTGAGCTTCGCGGCGGTCGCGGCGCTGCCGGCCGCGGTCGCGGTGTCGCCGGCCGCCCGGGCGAACGGTCCCGCGGTGACCAGCGCGCGGTACATGATGGCGTTGGCCTCGATGTTCTTGCCGTCGGAGTCGGTCCGCGCCCAGTCGGCGGTCGCCGTGACGTCGAGCAGCCCGTCGCTGTCGATCTTGGCGGTGATGTAGTCCAGCGCGGCCTTGTACTTGGGGTAGATCCCGGTCGCCCAACCGGTGTCACCGGTGAACTGCAGGTAGGAGGCGGTGCCGATGAGCGTCCACAGGTGGTACGCGTCGGAGTTGCCGATGAAGTCGACGGCCGGGCCCGCGTAGGGGAGGGCGCCGTTCGCGGCCTGGTGGTTGTAGAGCGTCTGGAGGGAGTCGCGCACGGTCCGCATGTCGCCGAGCGAGACGTAGTCGGTCAGCACGGAGATGCCGAGGTCGCCGGGCCACACGGTGCGGTCGCGCTTGGCGCCGTCGACGAGCACGGTGTCGCCGGACTCCCCGATCCGGGCGCCGTTGTTCCAGCCGACCGCGGGCGGGCCCCACACCCGGCCCTGGTTGTTCGCCACGATGTTGGTCTGCACGGTGTAGGCGCCCGCGTACCAGATGCGGGTGAGCAGGTCGTCGTCGCAGGAGAAGTAGTTGGGGTAGGCGCGCAGGTCGGCCGCGTTGGGGGCGAAGGCGATCTCCACGCTGACCCCGGTCAGCTCCACGGCGCCGGCGGTCTGGTTGACGACCGTCAGGTAGCGGAAGCCGCCGCGCAGCTGGCCGGCCGGGTTGTCGGCGGCGTCGGTGCCGGAGACGGGCACGGAGGTCTGGGTGCTGATCCGGCCGGCGGGCTGCGCGGTGTAGCCCACCGGGGGCTCGTTGTTGGAGCCGCCGTTGGAGCCGTCGCTCGACGTGGTGCTGACGTAGGTGGACAGCTCGCTGTAGGTCAGGCCCACCTTCTGGTCGGCGTCGGAGCCGGCGCCGAGGGTGAGGGTGACGTAGCCGCCGACCTCCTTGCCGAAGTCGAGGGTGACCGAGGAGCCCGCGCCGCTGAGCCTTGTGGCGGCCGAACCGGCCTTGCGCACCAGGTCCTTGGCGTTGCCGACGGTTCCGGTGGTGGCGTGCACCGCGACCGGGGAGACGGTGCGGGTCGCGGGGGAGAGCTTGAAGGCGTCCCACCGGCCGCTCGGAGCGGCGTGCACGCCGGACGCCTTGCCGCCGGCCGCGGACGCGGTGGCCGACGACGCGCTGGCCGGCACAACGCCGTTGCCGCCCGAGGGGGTTGTGCCGGCCGCGGCTTCGGGCGCCGCCGCCTCGGCCGGCACGCCGCGCATCGCCGCGGCGGCGACCACCGAGGCGGCGCCCGCGCGGAGGAGCATCCTCCGCTTCGGCCCGGCGCCCGGTTCCGTGCTGTTCGACATGGTTCGCTCCTGTCGGGGCGCTGAGGTGGCCCGAGGGGGTCCCGGATGCGGTCGCGGTCCGCGATCGACGCACCGGATTGAAATGATTCAGCTCTGATCGGTGGACACGCTATCCACGGTGCACCGGCACGGCAACAGTCGTGCGGCGACCAGTTTTCGGACAACTCGCGAGATCGGCAGGGAACTTACTGCCGTAATGCCACCTAAATCCGATCGCCGGGTTTCCTCGCCCCGTACCGATCCGTGTCCGCACCCTTGTCCCTGGGGCGGGATTACCGGTAGGACGTGGCCTCGCGCATGAAACGTTATGGTTCCCAGAGTGGTCCCAGTGGGGAGACACCGCATGACCGTGTTCGGACGTCGAAGAGGCCACAGGAGACGGGCGGCGGTGCTCGCCGCACTCGTCGCGACCGCGCTGGCCGTACCCACCGCCGCGTCGGCGCGAGCGCCGGGCGGGCAGTCGGACGGACCCTCGTCCGGGCACGGCTCCGGCGGGCCGCTCGCTCCGGTCGGGCTGCGCGCCGACGGCCAGGCGTCGGACGCGCTGACCGACGCCGCCCACCCGTCGTTCGCCTGGACGGTGCGTGACACCGGCCGGGCCGAGGCCCAGACCGGCTACGAACTCCGGGTCGCGCCCGCCCGGAACGGCGGAAAGCCCGCGGCGGGAGCGAGTTGGGACTCCGGCCGGGTCAGGTCCGCCGACTCCACCGCCGTCTCCTACGCCGGTCCCGCGCTCGCCGCCGACCGGACGTACACCTGGACGGTCAGGACCTGGAACAAGGAGGGCGCCGCGTCCCCCTGGTCGGCCCCCGCCTCCTTCGACACCGGGCTGCTGAACGCCACCGACTGGTCGGCCTGGTGGCTGCGCACCGACGACGGCGCGCTGACCCGCGGCGACTTCACGGTGGCCAAGCCGGTCGCCCGGGCCCGGCTGTACTTCGGCGCGCAGGGCATCGTGGAACCGCACCTCAACGGCGCCCGCGTGCAACCCTCCGAGGTCCTCGACTCCTCGGTCACCGACTACAGCTCGCGCGTGCTCTACCGCGACCTCGACGTCACCAGGCAACTGCGCCAGGGCGCCAACACCCTCGGATTCATGGCGGGCAAGGGCCAGTTCAGCGGCCGGCCGGTCTTCGTCGCCCAACTCGACCTCACCTACACCGACGGCTCCACCGCCACCTTCGGCACCAGCCCGTCATGGCAGAGCACCGCGGGCCCGGTGACCGGTGACGACTTCTGGTACGGCGAGACCTACGACGCCCGCAAGGCCGCGCCCGGTTGGGACGCGCCCGGCCACGACGACAGCGGCTGGACGGCCGCGCACGCGCTCTTCCCGGTCGCGCACCCGGTGAGCCTGGCCCAGGGCAAGCCGGTCACCGCGCTGGACACCACGACCACCGCCGGCTGGTCACCGGCCGCCCTCACCGACGGGATCGACAACTCCGTCGACGCCTCCGAGGGCTACCACTCGAAGATCGAGACAACCGCCGACACCACCAAGTGGGTGCAGACCGACCTCGGTTCCGAGCAGCGGCTGCGCACCCTCACCCTCTTCCCGGCCCGCCCCACCAACGACACGGCCGGCGACCTGGTCGGCGCGGGCTTCCCGGTCCGCTACAAGGTCGAGGTCAGCGACGACCCGACCTTCGCCACGGCGACCACCGTCACCGACCGCACCGGCGCCGACCAGGCCAACCCCGGCACCTCGCCGGTCACCCTCAGTACCGGCACCACCGCCCGCTACGTCCGGGTCACCGCCACCAAGTTGCCCTGCAACGCGGCCGGTTGCACCTTCCGGCTGGCCGAACTCGGCGTCTACGGCGCCCACCCCGCGACCGGCTACGACGCCATGACCGCGCTCCGGGCCGACGTGACACCCCCGACCCGCGTCGTACAGACCGTCACCCCGGTCAAGGAGACCCGCCCCGCGGCGGGCGAGCGCGTCTACGACTTCGGCCAGAACCGCACCGGTTGGGTCACCATCAAGGCCGCCCAGCCCGCGGGCACCACCGCGACCCTCACCCAGGGCGAGATCCTGGACGCGAGCGGCCAGGTGACGACCTCCAACATCAGCTTCTCCGCCTCCGACCCGCCCCGGCAGACCAACCGCTACACCTTCGCCGGCACCGGCACCGAGACGTACGCCCCGCACTTCACCTACGCCGGCTTCCGCTACGCGGAGCTGACCGGCCTGCCCGACGACGCCCAGGTCACCGTGACCGCGCAGGTCGTCCACTCCGACGTCCCCACCACCGGGCAGTTCAGCACGTCGAACCCGCTGCTCGACAAGATCCAGGACGCGGTCGCCCAGACCCAGCTCAACGACCTGGAGTCCATCCCGATGGACTGCCCGACCCGCGAGCGGCACGGCTGGCTCGGCGACGCGGGCGACACCGACCAGGAGGCGATGAGCAACTACGACATGCAGGCGTTCTACGCCAAGTGGCTCGGTGACATCGCCACCAGCGCCAACGCCGACGGCAGCATCCCGTCCGTGGCACCCGCCAACGGCGGTCAGGGCTCCTGGGCCACCGACCCGGCCTGGGGCACCGCCTACCCGCAGATCATCTGGGACACCTACACGCAGTACGGCGACAAGCAGCCCATCACCGCCAACTACCCGCAGGTCAAGGCGTGGGTCGACTACCTCGGCACGATCAGCGACGCCGACCACGTGGTGGTGGACTCCCCGACCTCGTGGGGAGACGACTGGCTGGCCACCGTCAGCACCCCGCACGACTACTTCCAGACCGCCTTCTCCTACCTCGACGCGACCCTGCTCGCGAAGATGGCGACCGTGCTCGGCAAGGCCGCCGACGCGACCCACTACAGCGCCGTCGCCGACCAGGTGAAGGCGGGCTTCCTCAAGCGCTACTTCGACGCCGCCACCGGCGTCTTCGGCAACGGCTCGCAGCTGTCCTACGCGATGCCGCTCGCGCTCGGCCTGGTCCCGGCCGGCCACGAGCAGACCAGCCTCGACCGGCTGGTGCAGGACATCGCCGCCCACGGCGACCACGTCACCACCGGATTCGTCGGCACCACCTACGTCTACCAGGCGCTCGGTGCCTACGGCCGCAACGACGTCGCCCTCGCCCTCGCCGAACGCGAGGACTACCCGAGCTTCGGCTACATGGTCGACCAGGGCCCCGGCACCATCTGGGAGAAGTGGCCGAACTCCTCGGCCCCCGACGGCACGTCGTCCAAGGACCACATCGGTCTCGGCGGCTCCATCGGCCAGTGGTTCTACCAGCAGCTCGCCGGCATCCAGCCCGGCGACTCGGCCGCCGGCGCCGGATACGGCCGGATCACGCTCGCACCCAGCGTCGTCGGGGACCTCACCCACGTCTCGGCCACCCAGCACACCGTCCGCGGCACCGTCGAGAGCTCCTGGCAGCGCGACGGCAGCAAGCTCACCTACCACGCGGTCGTCCCGGTCGGCGCCACCGCCACCATCCGGCTGCCGCTGCTGGGAGGTACCGCCTCCACGGTCCGTGAGAGCGGCCGCACCCTCTTCACCGCGGGCCGCGCCGGACAGTCCGACCCCGGGCTGACCGTCGGCAAGGCCACCGGACAGACCCTGACGCTGACCGCCGGCTCCGGCGACTACACCTTCACCGTCACCCCGCCGAGCACCTCGGTCACCCACCTGTCCGTCACCGCGACCGCCGCCGCGCCCGTCAAGGCCGGCGCGAGCGGCGACATCAGCGTGGTCGTCTCCGCGGCCGGCACGAAGTCCGGCTCCGCCGTGGTCGGCGCCCAGGTGCCCGCCGGGTGGACCGCGACCGCGACCCCGGCCGCCATCCCGATCACCCCCGCCGCCACGGTCACGCTCGCCACCGTCAAGCTCACCGTGCCCGCCGACGCGGCCAGCGGGGTGCACGCGGTGCCGATCCAGGTACGCGCGCCCGACGGCACGCTCGCCACCAGCACCGTGCAGGTCTCCGTCTTCGGCAGCTGGCCGGCCGGCACCACCGCGGCCGCCTCCAGCTTCCACGCGCCCAACGTCGTCGACGGCGCCACCCGCACCTACGTGCCCGGGAACGCCATCGACGGTGACCCCGCCACCTTCTGGAACGACGACACGCAGGACGTCTATCCCGACACCCTCACCGTCACCACGCCCTCCGCCGTGACCCTCGACGGCGTCTCCTTCGTCTCCCATCCCGACGGCGTCCCCACCGACTTCACCGTCCAGACCTGGGACGGCTCCCAATGGGCCACCCGGGCCACCGTCTCGGGGAACTCCGCGGTCAGCCGCTGGATACCCTTCGACACCCCCGTCACCACCACGCAGCTCCGCATCGTCATCACCTCCGCGCAGAACAGCTTCTCCCGCGTGGTGGAACTGGCTCCCTGACGGTGCCGGACCCGCCCGGCCGCCCCGTCCCCTGGTTCGAAGGACCTCGCGCTCGGTGGGTGGCCTGTCGCGCGGTTCCCCGCGCCCCTGCTGTGCTTGCCGTTCGCGGAAAACCTCACGCCCCCGCCAGGGGCATGGGCGAGCCATGAACGAGCCGCACCAGCCCAGGGGCGCGGGGAACCGCGCCGGCAGCCCCCACCGGTCCCGGGGCCGACGGCGCCACGTACCCGGGCGGTCCGGCACTGCCCGGGCGGGTTCGCTCAGCTCGCGGCGAGCGACTAGCGTGCTGACCATGACTGATACCCGTCCCGGCGCCGTAGCCGTCGGCCTTGCCACCGTCGCTGACGACGGCACCGTCCTCGACACCTGGTACCCCGCCCCGGAGCTGGCCGAGCAGCCCGGCCCGGCAGGGACCGAGCACCTGACCGCCGAGCGCGCGGCGGAACTGCTGGGCGCGGCCGCGCCGAAAGCCCTCGGCCCCGACCCGCGCCGGGGGGTGCGGGTCGTCGCGGTCCGTACGGTGATCGGCTCGCTGGACGACAAGCCGCTCGACGCGCACGACGCGTACCTCCGGCTGCACCTGCTCAGCCACCGCCTGGTCCGGCCGAACGAGCAGAACCTGGACGGCATCTTCGGCCTGCTCGCGAACGTAGCGTGGACCTCGCTCGGCCCGGTGCCGGTGGCGGGCCTGGAGGACGCCCGGCTCGCCGCGCGGGCCGAGGGCACCCACCTGACGGTCTTCGGCGTGGACAAGTTCCCGCGGATGACGGACTACGTGGCGCCCGCCGGCGTACGGATCGCGGACGCCGGGCGGGTCCGGCTCGGCGCGCACCTCGCGGCCGGCACCACCGTCATGCACGAGGGCTTCTGCAACTTCAACGCCGGGACGCTCGGCACCTCCATGGTCGAGGGCCGCATCTCGCAGGGCGTGGTGATCGGCGACGGCTCCGACGTCGGCGGCGGCGCGTCGATCATGGGCACCCTCTCCGGCGGCGGCACCCAGCGCGTCTCGGTCGGCGAACGCTGCCTGCTCGGCGCCGAGTCCGGGCTCGGCATCGCGCTCGGCGACGACTGCGTGGTCGAGGCGGGCCTCTACGTCACCGCGGGCACCCGCGTCACCCTTCCCGACGGCCAGATCGTCAAGGCCGTCGAGCTGTCCGGCGCCGACAACGTCCTCTTCCGCCGCAACTCCACCACCGGCAAGGTCGAGGTCCTCCAGCGCACCGGCTCCTGGGGCGGCCTCAACGCGGCCCTGCACAGCCACAACTGACGGACCGTCAACCGGCCCTCCCGGACAAGCCGTTCATGAGCGGCTGCCACGCAGGGACGACAGGACCAGGCGGCCGTAGCGGGTGGTGAGCGCGGCCGCCGTCGCGGCGAGCGAGGCGGCCAGCGCCACCACCAGATCGGTGGCGCTGGTGTCGCCGAGCACCTGGAGGATGGCCAGCGCGGTGGACACCGGGAGGCCCAGCACCGTCAGGACGCCGAGCGCCCCGGCGATCTGCTGGCTCTCCTGGTTCTGCGCGAGCCGCGCGTAGTCCGCGGCTTCGGCGAGGATCTGCGCGAAGCGCTCCGGCAGCCGGTACCTGGCGTGGAACGCGAGCAGCAGGTGGTTGGCGGGGCCGTGCGCGCTGAGGTGCTGGCGCCAGTAGGTGCTCCGGAAGACCGCGATACGGCGTTCCAGGTCGGTGACGCGGCGGGCCAGGCCCGCATCGCCGAACACCGCGGAGAGGTCGTCGGTCAACTCGTCGATGTGGTTGCGCTGGGCGGTGCCCAGCAGCAGCGCGTCGAGGTAGGTGCCGCGGGCGTTGCCGAGCGCGTACTCGTAGAAGTCACCCGGGCCGGTGTCCGGGCGGTGCCCCAGGAACGCGGCGCCCTGGCGCAGCACCAGCGCGCTCCAGTCCGCGGAGATCCGGTTCACCTCCGCCCGCATGGCGGGCAGCGACTCCGGTGCCGGCGGCAGATCCGTCGGGGTGGCGCGTGACGCGAGCGCGTGCAGCAACAGGTCCGCCGCGAGGGGCAGTTCGGCGGTGCCTGGGTCCCGCATCACCCGGCTGAGGTCGGCGGGCGGCGTCAGGAACGCGACGGTGTACGGGCGGGCCAGTGCGAACGGTCCGGCCGGGACCTCCGGGTCGGCGACGCCCGCGAGGAGCGTCGCCGGGGCGAACGGTCCTTGCAGCGGGTCCGGGGCGGTCTCCCCGCGCCTCCTGCCGAGGGCGCGCAGCAGCGGCAGCAGGGGCGCGCCGGTCACCGTGAAGTGCAGTACGGCCAGGGCCTGTTCGGGGGAGCGGGAGCTGGGGGTGCGGAGCAGCTCCATCCCGTCCAGGCGCATCGGGCCCTGGACGGGGGCCGGGTCCGTACGGGTGTGCCACCGGCGGTCGTACAGCGCGCGGCCGGCCGAGGCCGTGAACAGCCGTCGGCGCGCGGCTTCTTCGGCGGCCGCGCCGTGGTCCGCGATCGGAAGGGGGCCCTTCGGCCACGGCGGGTCCGCCGTCAACCGCACCGGCAGCAGCACCGCCAGCGTCTGCCGGGTGCCCTCCGCCGCCACGAACGCACGCGTCAACTCTTCGTTCCAGCCCCCCGACTCGCTCACCCCCACAGCGTCGCCCCCCGCTCCCCGCTCACGCAACCGGCCCGCGGGCCCTTCCCCTGCGCCGAGTTCGCCGGACCACCGGCCGGTGGGTGGCTTGTCGCGCCCCTGGATGGTGAACGTGGTCCGTGGTGGTGGGGCGTGCGGGCTCAGGCAGGCGGTAGCGGCCAGGTGGGGACGTTGAGGGTGATCAGGGACGCGCCGGGAGGGGTGAGGCGGAGTTCGGTGAGGGCGCAGTTGTGGAGGCCGGGGAAGACCCGGCGGTAGGTGCTTTCGGGGAGGCCGAGGAGGCGGCAGAGGACCAGGCGGAAGAGGGTGTTGTGGGCGACGACGAGGACACGCTGCCCCGGGTGGTCACGGGGGATGCGCAGAAGCGCGGCGGCGCCGCGGGCCGCGGCGGAGCGGGGGTCCTCGCCGGAAGGGAAGGGGTGGGCGGCGGGATCGTCGAGGAAGGCGTCGACCTCGCGGGGGTGGGAGGCGCGGAGCTCGCCCAGGGTACGGCCCTCGGCGACGCCGAAGTCGACCTCCAGCAGGTCCGGTTCGACGACGGGAGCGATCCCGGTGGCCCGCGCCGCGGGCTCGGCGGTGCGCCGGGCACGGGACAGCGGGGACGTGACGATGGCGTCGAGCCCGGCGCCCGCCGCCCAGGCCCCGAGCGCCTCGGCCTGTTCGAGCCCGCGCGGGGTGAGCGCGATGTCGCTGACCCCGGTGTAGCGGTTCTCCTCGTGCCAGACGGTCTCACCGTGCCGGGTGAGGAAAAGGGTCGTGGCGGCGGTGGTCATCCGTGCTCCCGTGCGTAGGCGGCCGTCTCCGTGGGGAGCCAGCCGCGGCGTTCCCATTCGTCCACGAGCGCCACGAAGGGCTCGTCGAACCGCCGGCTCACCTCGGGCCGCGGTTCAAGTGTCGTACGCAGCCGCACCATCGGCCGCAGGTCCGACCACGCCGCCGGCTCGGAGCCGCCTGCGGATCGGACGCCGTGCGCGGCGAGCACGGCCATCCCGAGGGCCGAGTCGGCCTGTTCGGGGATGGTGGCCGGCCGGCCGAGCACATCGGCGCGCAACTGGTTCCAGTACGCGCTGCCGGTGGCGCCCCCGGTGAAGGCGACCGGCCCCTCGATCCGGGCGCCCAACTGCCGTACGTAGGAGAGGCACAGGCGTTCCACGAACGCCACGCCCTGGAGGAGGGAGGCGTGCAGGTCGCCGTCGTCGGCGGGGGTGCCCAGGGTGAAGGGCTCGGCGTCGGGCGCCAGGAACGGGAAGCGCTCGCCGTGCGAGACGAGGGGGTAGGAGAGCACGCTCGCCGGCTCGTGCGCGGTGGCGGCCCGGTCCAGCCGGGCCAGGTCGGCCCCGGGGAACGCCCGGGCCAGCGCGCCGGCGCCGACGCTGGAGGCGCCGCCCGGGAGCCAGTTGCCGTCCGCCGAGCGGTGGTTGTAGAGGACGCCGGCCGGGTCGGCGAGCGGGCGCGCCGTGACGCCCTTGATGACGAGGGTGGTGCCGAGAACGGTGTTCCACTGCCCGATGTCCCAGGCGCCCGAGCCGAGTTGGGCCGCGCAGCCGTCCGTCATGCCGGCCACGACCGGGGTGCCCTCGGCGAGTCCGGTCAGGTCGGCCGCCTCGGCGCAGACGGTGCCGAGCACGGTGCCGGGCGCCACCACCGGCGGGAAGTCCAGCCCGGACAGGCCCAGTTGCTCGTGGACCGCGCGGGGCCAGCGGCGGCCGTGCAGGTCGTATCCGGTCTTGAGGGCGTGGCTGGAGTCGGTCGGCACCGGGTGCCCGACCAGCCGGGTGGTGACGAAGTCCGCCTGGTGGCAGACCCGGGCGCCCCGGAGCGCCGCCGGGTCGCCGCCGTCCTGGCGGACGAGCCAGAGCAGCTTCGCCAGCGCCCAGCTCGGCTGGATGCGGTAGCCGAGGGTGTCCCACACGTCGGCGGCGGTCTCCTGGGCGTGGCGCGCCTCGGCGGCGGCCCGGCTGTCGTCGTACATCAGCGCGGCGGTCACCGGGGTGCCGCGGGAGTCCGTGAGCAGCACGGTGCCGGAGGTGCCGCACACCGCCAGGCCCCGTACCCGCGCGGGCTCCAGCGGGCGCAGCGTCGCGCGGACCGCCGCGCCGACGCCGTCCCACCAGTCGGAGGGGAGCTGTTCGTGGCGGTCGCCGTCCCGGGTGCCGGTGAGCGGGGCGGAGCCCCGGCCGAGCACCCGGCCGTCGCCCGTCACGGCGAGGGCCCGTACGCCCTGCGTCCCGAGGTCGATCCCCAGCCACAGGTCCTGGTCGGGTGTGTCCGTCACGGGCTCCGGTCCTCTCGTTCGTCGTGCGGTGGCGGGGGGCGCTTTTTCACACCGTGACCACAGCCCCGGTCGGGTGTCTGCCCGCGGGGTGCCGGCGGGTTCCCATCTCGGCTCTCACCTGGTGAGAGACCGCCGGGTGGGTCACTCGACGGGTTGACCTGACGGCCGCTGGTAGTGAACACTGCCGAACGTTACATCAGCATTGAATGTTATATCCACAGTGCAGACTGTTATTGTCGGGTCGACGGATCGGAACAGGGCCGAGGGATGTCACAGGACAAGAACCGCCGGGGGCCGACGCAGCGGCGCCGCGAGCTGTCGGACCATGTGCTGGCCGAGGGCTCGGTCTCCGCGTCCGATCTGGCCGAGCGGTTCGGGGTGAGTCTGATGACCATCTACCGCGACATCGACGAGCTGGAGCGGGAAGGCATCCTGCGCAAGTTCCGCGGCGGGGTCACGGTCCAGCCGTCCGGCGTCTTCGAGAGCAACGTGGCGTTCCGCAAGAAGACGATGCGGGCCGAGAAGGCGGCGGTCGCAGCGAAGGCGGCGACGCTGATCGAGCCCGGCATGTCCGTCATGATCGACGACTCCACCACCGCGCTGGAACTCGCCCGGCTGCTGCCCGGCATAGAGCCGCTGACCGTGGTCACCAACTTCCTCGAAGCGCTCAACCTGCTCGCCGACGAACGCGGGCTGCACCTGATGGCGCTCGGCGGCGACTACGACCGGCTGCACGACTCGTTCCTCGGCGTGCCCTGCGTGGAGGCGGTCGAGGCACTGCGGGTGGACCTGTGCTTCGTCTCCACCTCGTCGGTGTACGGCGACTACGCCTTCCACCAGGAGCAGCGGATCGTGGCGGTCAAGCGCGCGATGCTCAAGGCGGCCAACCGCAGCGTGCTGATGATCGACCACTCCAAGCTGGGGCGCACCGCGCTGCACCGGCTGGCCCCGCTGACCACCTTCGACCTCATCCTGATCGACGACCGCACCCCGCCCGACGTCCTGCGTTCCCTCGACGACAGCGGCGTCCCCTACGAGACCGCTCCGACCCCGGCATGAAGGAGACCTCGGCCATGAGAATCCTCGCAGCGGGCGACCACTTCGTCGCTCCCGACCTGTTCACCCGGGAGCTGACCGCCGAGATCGGCACCGGTCACTCCATCGACGAACTGCGGCTGCCGTGGCCGCTCACCCCCTTCGGCCGGGTCGCCGAGGTCGACGAGGCGTCGGGTGACGAGGACACCATGGTCACCGCGTTGCGCGGGGCGCAGGTGTGCGTCACCCAGATGGCGCCGGTGACCCGGAAGATCCTCGAAGGCGCCCCCGATCTGCGGCTGGTGGTGATCGGCAGGGGCGGCCCGGTGAACGTCAACCTCGAAGCGGCGAAGGAGCACGGCGTCCAGGTCTGCAACACCCCCGGGCGCAACGCGGCCGCCACCGCCGAGTACACCGTCGGGATGATGCTCGCGGCGATGCGCCGCATCCCCGAGACGTCCGCCGCGCTCGCCGCCGGGCGCTGGGCCGGCGAGTTCTACACGTACGACAACTGCGGGCCGGGGCTCGACGGTGCGACCGTCGGGCTCATCGGGTGCGGAGCCGTCGGCAGCCGGGTGGCGCGCGCCCTGACCGCGCTCGGCGCGCGGGTGCGGCTGTACGACCCGTACGCCGACGAGCGGGTGCTGCGCGAGTCCGGTGAGCCCGTCGCCGACCTGGACGACCTGCTGCGCGGCTCCGACGTGGTGTCGCTGCACGCGCGGCTGACACCGGAGACCCGCGGGCTGCTCGGCGCGCGCGAGCTGGCGCTGCTGCCGGAGGGCGCGGTCGTCGTCAACTGCGCGCGGGGCGCGCTGCTGGACGAGGACGCGCTCTGCGACGCCCTGGAGTCCGGGCGGTTGGCGGCGGCGGGGCTCGACGTGTTCGCGGTGGAGCCCCCGCCGCCGGACTCGCGGCTGCGGACCGCGCCCCGGCTGGTCATGACGCCCCACCTGGCCGGCGCCAACACCTCCGTCGCGCACAACGCGGCGAGGATCGCGGCCGCGGAGGTGGGGCGGTTCCTGCGCGGCGAGCCGCTCGCGCACCGCGTCGTGTGAGGCGCGCGCGGCGGGGATGCGGCGGAGTGGCTCCTGCCGCGTGACGCGCGGGCCGCGGGCTTCGGCCCCCTGACTTCGGCCGCTGGCTCGCTCGCCGCGCTTGCCTCGCTCGCCGTTCGCGCCGTTCGCGTCGTTCGCGCCGTTCGATGCTCGCGTCGCTTGAAGCTTGCGCTGCTTGAAGTCCTCGCCACTTCAAGTTCTCGTCCCCTGAAGGTGTTTCAGCCGAAGGTCTTTCAGTCGAGGGAAGGAACGCACGGTGTTCGTCGGACTGGACATGGGAACCTCCGTCGTCAAAGCGGCGGCCTTCGCCGATGACGGCGCGACCCTGCGCGTCGAATCGATGCCGATCTCGCTCGGCGGGCAGGGGGAACACGTCGAGCAGGACGTCGAGGAGGTGGTGCGCGCCGCCACGGGTGTCCTCGCCGCGGTCAGCGAAGGGCAGGCGCCCGCGCTCGTCGCCATCACCGGCCAGGGCGACGGGCTGTGGCTGGTGGACGCCGAGGGCCGGGCCGTACGCCCCGCCATGTCCTGGATGGACGGCCGGGCCGGCGGGCTGGTGGCCGGCTGGATGGCGGACGGCACCGCGGAGCGGCTCTACCGGCGCACCGGCAACGTGCTCTTCCCCGGCTCGCCCGGGCCGCTGCTGGCCTGGCTCGACCGCCACGAACCGCAGTCCCTCGACGCGGCCACCACCGCCGCCTGCTGCAAGGACGTCGTCCACCTGCGGCTGACCGGTGAGCGCGGCACCGACCTGTCCGACGCGTCGGTGCCCTTCCTGGACCCGCGCACCCGCACCTACGCCCCCGAAGCGCTCGCCGACCTCGGCCTCGGCCACCGGGCCGGCCTGCTGGCGCCGATCGCCGCGACCCTGCCGTACGGGCAGGCGCGCGGGCACATCGCGGGCCTGCCGGACGGCACCCCCGTCACCGGCGGCCCCTACGACCTGCCGGCCTCGGCGACGGGCGCCGGGGTGACCGAGCCGGGGGACGGGCTGCTCATCGTCGGCACGACCCTGGCCTGCCAGGTCGTCGTCGAGCGCGTCGCCCTCGACGAGGACCCGGTCGGCTTCCACCTCGCCACGGCCCGGCCGGACCGCCACATGCGGGCGCTGCCGGCGATGACCGGCACCGTCGCGCTCGACTGGGTGCTCGGCCTCACCGGCACGACCCACGACCAGCTCTCCGAACTGCTCGACGCCACCCCGCGCGGCGCCCGGGGCGTCGCCGCGCTGCCCTACCTGTCGCCGTCGGGCGAACGCGTGCCCTTCGTCGACCCCACCGCCCGCGCCGAGTTCACCGGTCTCGACCTGCGGGCCACCCGCGCGGACCTGGTCCGTGCCATGTGCGAGGCGATCGCCTTCGCCGCCCGGCACTGCCTCGAAGCGGCCGGCCTGACCGGCCGGTTGGCGGTCTGCGGCGGCGGTGCCCGCAACCCCGCGTGGCTGCGCCTGTTCGCCGACGTGCTGGGCCGCCCGCTGCGGGTCGCGCGGGGACCCGAACCGGGCGCGCGCGGCGCGGTGTTGGCGGGTGTCGCCGCCCACGGGGACACCCTCGGGCGGCAGTTGGACGTGGCGCGGTGGACGGCTCCCGAAGCGGTGATCGACCCGGACCCGGCGGGCGTCGCCTACTACGAACACGCCTACGCCGACTACCTGTTCCGCGTCGAGAGCGCCCGCAACCGCTGGGCCGGCCCGGCGGGCGCCAGGGAAGCCGGCCGCCCCTGAACGCCCGTCCGGTCGTACGGCCCCGCCCGGGCGCGGTCGGGCGGGTCCGTCGGGCGGGGCCGTCGAGCGGGGCTGTCGAGCGGTGCGCTCACCGCGCGGGAGGTCGGTGGGCCGGCGCCCGGTCGACCCCCTGCGCCGCGGTCGGCCCGGGCCCCTCAGGCCAGAAGATCAAGCCGGAGACGTAGCCACTCGGGCAGCCGAGCACCCTGTCGATCCGGTCCAACACGTTCGGAAGGCCAACGTCGGCGCACTCGGTGTCCATCACCTTCCGCACCCACGCGACGGCCGTCTCGCGCGTCATCGGCAACCGTCTCCACCCTTCGGGAACCGCCTTCAGGCGCGGCTGTCACGCCGGCGAGTCCTGATCGGCCCGGCACCCCCCGAGGCCGGTGAGGAGGCGGACGGGGCCCAGGAGGCCGGAGACGCGTTGGCCGGGGAAGACGAAGTGGGTGGGACCTGAGGCGTCGAGGTGGGGGGCGAGGGTGCCGAACACGGTGACCTCCAGGGTGTGGGGGCCCGGGGCCGCCGTCAGGGCGGTCAGGTCGAAGACGTAAGGGGAGCAGATCCGTACGCCGGCGGGGACGCCGTCGACGGACACCTCCGCGGTGCCGCGCACGCGGCCGAGGTCGAGGGTGACCGGGCCGCCCGCGGCATCGGGTGGCAGGTGCACGGTGCGGCGGTAGCGGACGCCGCCGCTGTACTCGGCGAGGCCGTGGGACTCCCAGTCGCCGGCCCTGATCCGGCCGGGGCCGACCTCGCAGCGCAGCGGCCCGGCGAGGGCGGCCCCGCCTGCGTGGCCCGAGTCCGGCTCCAGTCGCAGGGCGGCGCAGCGTACGCCCGTGGGGGCCTCGCCGCCGGCCAGGTGGACGGTCAGGGTGTGCGGGCCCGCGCCGCCCGCGGTGCTGCCGCGCTCCTCGCCGTCCACGAACACGGTGCCGCCGCCGTGCACCTCCACCGTCAACCGGGTGGCGCCGGGCGGCAGTTCGCACCACAGCCACTCCACCGACGGCCGGCCGCCCGGCACGGCGAACCCGACGGGTACCACGGTGCCGTCGTCGGCGTCCGGGTCCAGCCAGGCGGCACCGGGCAGCGGGTGGGGCCTGCGGCGCAGGTACAGTGCCGCGGGGTCGCCCGCCGGCGCACGGCGTACCACCGACGGCACCCGCTCGCCGTCGCGTTCCGCCCACCAGGTGGCATCGCTGTGCGCGGTCGCGACGAGGGCCGAGGCGTCGTCGTGGCAGGCCGCGTCCACCAGGACGGCGAGGTCGTCGCCGCCCGCGCTCTCCACCACGATCTCGTTGTCGCCCGCCCGCAGGGCCGCGGCCACGTCATGGCGCCGCACGCGCGGCACGGCGTGCTCGGCGTACGGGTCGAAACCGCCCTGCCGGCCCACCACCCGACCGTTGACCCGCAGCACGCACCGGCCCCGCGCGGCGACCTGCACCACGGCGCGCGCGGGCGGCCGGGACAGCGACAGCGTCGTGCCGACCCGTACGGTGCCCGAGCCCGCGCCGCCCGCACCCGCTCCCGCGCCCGCAGCCGTGCCCGTACCCGCAGCCGCAGCCGCAGCCGCAGCCGCAGCCGCCGTCGCAGGCGCACCCGCCGCTGTACCCGCGCCTGTACCCGTGCCCGCCGCCGTGCCCGCGCCCGCGCCTGTACCCGTGCCCGCCGCCGTGCCCGCGTCGCCCTCGACCGCCGTGTCGGGGGCGGCAGTCGCGGCGATCCACTCGGGTCGCCGGTAGCGTGCCGCGTCGCGTACGAGCGCCACGTGTGCCCGCAGATCCGTGTCCTGATCCGGTGTCAGATCCAGCTCCAGGAGCTGCCGGCCGGGCTCCAACCGCACGCGGCCCAGGGCGAGATGGCCGCCGTCGTCCAGGGCGACGGGGCGTCCTGCCAGCCGGGCCGACTTCGCGGCGGCGGCGCCGATCGCGAGGTGGCCGTCGAAGGCGTCGGCGAGCAGCAGGTCGACGGCCACCCGCCGGGTCGCCCCCGCGGGCGTCGGGCCGAGGTGGAGGAACTCCTCGGGCACGTGGCCCTTGGGGCCCAGCACCTCGCGGTGCACCGGGTCCTTGTGGATGCCGCGGGAGTCGGACCACTCCAGGGTCCGGACGGTCTGCCCGTCGGCGCCGCGCAGGACGGCGTGCGGTCCGAACGTGGCGTGCGCGGTTGGCTCGGCCGGCACCGCGGCGCTCCCCGGCACCGCCCACCCGTCGCGCACGCCGTCCTCGCCGGGGCCTTCCACCCGGTGGCGGAAGGTGCGCAGTTCGGTGCGGGCCGGGCCGTCCGGCCGGGCCGCGGGGCGGTCGAAGTCGCCCCAGGTGTTGTCGGCCGTCGGCACGAGCCGCATGTCCCAGTCCGCGTCGTCGGGGATCACGAGCACCTCACCGCCCCGCGCGGTGGCATCGGCAGCCACCGCTTCCTCCCGCGGCAGGTGCCGGAGCGCGCGACCGGCGGGGAGGACCAGCACCGCGGCCGGCCCGGCGTCGAAGGGCACCTCGACCTCGTGGCAGCCCGGCTCGTCGGGGACCGCCGTGACCGGCAGGGTGCGGGGCGAACCGTCGAACGGGTCGACCAGCAGGGCGAGTTCAGCCGGTTCGCACAGCCGGACCCGGACCCGTGCGGTGCGCGCGTAGCGGCCGGGGTCGAAGTCGTAGCGCGCGTCGAGCCAGCCCAGCGCGGCCCCGCGCGCGTCGGGCGCGGCGACGGCGGCCATGGTCGCGCGCGGAGCGGCCGCCGTCAGGAACACCACGGTCGCGTCCGCCACTTGGCGGGCGAGCGCGGGGACCGTCGCCTCGACGACCGGACCCGGCCCGTGCGGCAGATCGGCCAGCCGGTCCGCCGCGGGCACGCACACCGCGCGGCCGTCCGCGAAGCACGCCCGCAGCGCGTCGAGCGCGGCATCGGCGCCCGCGCCGACCACCTCCTCGGGCACCGCACCGACCGCGACCAGCCGCCCGCCGGCCGCCGCGAACTCCACCAACTTCCGTGCCGTGTCCGCTTCGAGGACGGTGCACGCGGGCAGCAGGAGCGTCGCGTACCGCTCCTCGGCGACGCACAACCGGGTGCCGTCCGGCTCGCCGCCGCGTACCGTCGCCCGCGCGAGGGAGGAGTCGTCGATGACGTCGGCGTCGCGGCCGAGCCGGTCGAGCAGCCCCGGCCTGGTGCGGAACCAGGTCATGTCGCCGACGAGTTCGAGGTACGTCGCCTGCGCGCGGGCCGCGGCGGCCGAGACGCCGTCCAGGGCGGTGCCGGCCTGCGCGGTCGTGGTGGGCAGCAGCACCGCGACGTCGCACAGGTGGTGGCCGAGGCTCAGGATCGCGCAGAGCCGGGTCACCGCGTCGGCGAAGACCCGGTGGTGGCGCCAGTACGGCTGCCGCCAGTCGGTGCCCGGCGGCGCCCACTCCCACCAGCCGCCCTTGGTCGTGTAGTACACCGCGTGCGGGTTGTAGAGGGTCGCGCCGGCGCGCAGCCACGGCAGCAGCCAGTCGAACGTCTCCTCCAGCGTGCCGCCCCACCCGGTGGAGTGGAACGCCTCGATCCAGGTGCGCCGGCCCCCGTACAGGTGGGCGAGCGAGGAGTGGATACGGGCGTCGCCGTGGTGGTCGGAGCCCGGCGCGGAGAACCAGCGGTGGGTCCTGGCGTAGTCGGCGTACAACTCGACCCCGCCGACCGGGTGTCCGGCGCGGGCGGGGTCCTGCTGGTCGCAGCCGACGAGCAGCCCGTGCCGCTGGTGCCAGCCGGCCAGCGGCCGGAAGAACGCCTCCTCGGCCGCCTCCGCCCGGGTCAGCTGGTAGTCGCGCCGTATCCGACCGGCGTCCGGGCGCGCGCTGTCCGCGTACAGCGCGTCCAGGTGCGGTACGAGGTCGTAGCCGCGCCGCCGCCGGAAGTCCGCGGCGAACCCGGCCGACCAGGTCGGCAGGGACGGCAGTTCGTCCTGGAACGAGCCGACGACCACGGTGCCGAGCCGGTCGCCCAGCCGCCGCTCGAAGGCGCCGTGCACCCGGTCGAGCAGCGCGGCGCACGCCTCGGTGCCGAGGTAGTCGAAGCCGCGCGCCACATGGTGGTGGAGCGTCAGCCGCCAGCGGCCGGGCCCCGGTGGGCGGATGGTCCGGCCGTCGACGGCGAGCGGGACGGCGGGGCCGGTCATCTCGCCTGCCTCGTCCAGCGGTTCCGCGTGGCCGCCGACCGGCTGCCCTTGCGGCGGGCAGCCCAGCTCGCCATCGCTGTCGACGACCGCGCGTACCCGCTCCAGCGCGCGCCCGGCGTAGCGCGGCTGCTCGTCGACGAGACGCGCCTGCAGATCGGCGCCGGAGAAGCCCAACTGGTCGTAGAACCAGAGGAACACGCCCAGTTCGGCCGCGTCCGCGCAGACGCCGTCGAGCAGCGCCCACCAGGCGTCGGTCATGAACGCCGGGTCGTCGGCGTCGGACCCGAACAGCGGCCCCGAGGGCGCCAGGTTGAGGATGACCAGGTTGAACACCCCGCCCTCGGCGAAGCGTTGGAGCTGCGCCCGCAGCCGGGACCGGTCCAGCCGCTCCCCGCTCCACCACCAGATGGCGGTGGGCGAGAAGGCCCTGGGGGGCTCGGCGAGGATCGCGGCGATGTCCGCCGGGAGAGCGTCAGCCCTTGAGGCCACCTGCGAACCCCTTGATCACGTAGCGCTGGAGGAAGAGGAAGATGACGAGGATCGGCAGCGCGGCGAGCACCAGACCGGCGAAGACCAGGCCGTAGTCGGAGACGTACTGCCCCACGAACGAGAAGATCGCCACCGGCACGGTCTCCTTGCCGGAGCCGCCGAGGTACAGCAGCGGGGTGAAGAAGTCGTTCCAGATGAAGACCGCGTTCAGGATGATCACGGTGCCGGTGATCGGCCGCAGCAGCGGGAAGACGATCCGGGTGAACGCCTGCCGGTGGTCGCAGCCGTCGATCAGCGCGGCCTGCGCGTAGTCCCGCGGCAGCGCCCGGATGAACCCGGTGTAGAGGAAGACGGTGAACGGCATCTGGATGCCGGTGTAGAAGAGGATCATGCCCTGGTAGGTGCCGAGCCAGCCGAGGTCGTCGACCAGCTTGTACAGCGGGATCATGCCGAGCTGGAACGGGAGGATGATCCCCAGCAGGAACAGGACGTACAGCCCGTAGCCGAGGCCGCTCGCGCACCGCGCCAGGTAGTACGCGCCGGTCGATCCGATCACGATGAGCAGCAGCAGGCTGACGGCGGTGATGATCGCGCTGTTCACCAGGGCGGACCCGAGGGACGCCGACGACCAGGCGTTGTCGAAGTTGTGGAAGGTCGGCGAAGTCGGCGGCGACAGCGGGGAGTCGGCGATCTGCGACGGGCTCTTCAGGGCGAGCGTGAGCAGGGCGTACACCGGGAACAGGAAGACGACCGCGGCCGCGATCATCACCAGTTCCAGCAGGTAGCGCCCGTAGCCGGGACGCCGTTTGCGGCGCGCGGTGGCGGGGCGCTCGGCCCCGGTGCTGACCCCGCCGGCCGTGACGGTACTCACGCGGTGACCTCCCGGGCGCGCAGATAGCGGAGTTGGACCAGCGAGACGGCGGCCACGAACAGCGCGAGGACCAGCGCCACCGCCGTGCTGTAGCCGAACTTCCCGTACACGAACGCTTCCTTGTAGAGCACCGTGGAGAGCGTCTCGCTCGACGTGCCGGGTCCGCCGTTGGTCGCGGCGTACACCTGGTCGAAGAGCTTCAGGCCGCCGATGGTCGACAGCATCAGGTTGACGGTCAGCGCGGGCGCCAGCAGCGGCCAGGTGACGTAGCGGAACCGCTGCCAGCTGCTCGCGCCGTCGATCCGCGCCGCCTCCAGGAGTTCGGCTGGCACGTCCTGGAGCCCGGCCAGGAAGATCACCATCGAGTAGCCGGCGTACTGCCACACCACCATCGCGGCCACCGACCACAGCGTGATCGACGGGTTGCCCAGCCAGTCCTGGCGCAGGCCGCCGAGGCCGACCGCGCCGAGGATGCCGTTGAGGCCCGCGCCGTTGTCGGGGTTGTAGACGTACTTCCACAGGAACGCCACCATCACCGGGCTGACCACGGCGGGCGCGAAGAAGATCACCCGCAGCAGCGTCCTGGACCTGATGTTGGCGTTCACGCCGAGCGCCAGCAGCAGCCCGATGAGGTTCTGCACGACGACGATCGCGACGGTGAGCAGCAGCGTGTTGCTGATGGACTGAAGGGCGCGGTCGTCGCCGAGCAGGGTGTGGAAGTTGGCGAGGCCGACGAACGAGAACGACCCGATGCCGGACCAGTCGGTGAACGCGTAGACCACGCCCGCGATGCTCGGGTAGAGCACCACGAGCGCGTACACGGCCAGCGCGGGCACGACGAAGATCCACGGCGGTACGGTCGGGTCGCGGCGGCCGGGCCGGGGCAGTGCGACGCGCGGTGCCTTCACGACTTCTTCCCGTAGGCCTTGTCCATCTGCGCCAGTGCGCCCTTGACGTCGGTCTTGCCGGCGAGCAGGTCCTGCACGGCGGCGAAGTGAGCGGGCTGCACTTCGGCGTTGGGCCAGCGCTGGTCCATGAACGGCACGGCGTGGTTGGCGTCGATGATCGGCAGGAACTCCGACAGCACCGGGTCGATCTTGGTGCTGGAGTCGCGGGAGAAGGGGATGGCGGAGACGTCCGCCGCCCAGGCGTTGATGTTCTCCTGCTTGCCGAGGAACTCGATGAACGCCTTGCCCTTGGCCGCGTTCTTCGCCCGAGCCGACACCCCCAGGCCCACCACGATGCCCGCCGGAATCCACAGGTTCGCCGCGTCGTCCCCGCCGGGGAAGGGGAACATGCCCAGGTCGTCAGGGGACTTGGCGGCCTGCCGGAAGTTGGACAGCACCGAGGACACCTGTACGGCCATGGCCGCCTTGCCGGTGGCGACCATCGAGGTCTGCTGCTCGAACGTGGTGCCGTCGGGGTGGTCGTTGAAGAAGCCCCGCTTCTGCAGGTCCTGGTACTTGCCCATCGCGTCGGCCCAGCCCGAGCCGACGAACGTCGCCTTCCCCGACGCCATCTGGTCGTCGAACGTGGGGTCCTTGGCGTAGACGGCGTTGGGGACCAGCGCGTAGGTGATCAGCTGGGTGACCCAGGGCGTCTGCGCGCCGAGCGCCAGCGGCACGACACCCTTGGACTTCAACGTGCCGCACACGTCGAGCAGTTCGGCCCAGGTCTTGGGCGGGGTCACCCCGGCGTCGGCGAACACCTTCTTGTTGTAGATGGTGCCGATGACGCTGCTGCCCGCCGAGTACAGATAGGTCTTGCCGTCGTGGCGGTAGGCGGCGTCGAAGCTCTTCGGGATGGTCTTGGTCCACGCCTGGTCGTCGAGGTCGGTCAGCAGGTCGGCCTTCGCCAGCTCGACCATGGACATCGCGCTGCCGCTGCCGGGGTAGAGCACGTGCACGTCGGGGGCGTTGCCGCCGGCGAGCTGGGTGCGGACCACCGTCTGCACCTGGTCGGTGGGCGCGAAGGAGGTGCTGAACGAGACGCCGGTGTGGCCCTTGCGGTAGGCGGCGATCAGGTCCGTGATCGGCTTCTGCTCGTCGGCGACACCGACCACCCGTATCTTGCCGCCGGAGCCGCCCGAACCCGAGCACGCCGTGAGGACCGAAGGGAGCGCGGCCGCGGCCGCGACCCCACCGCCGACGCGGAGCAGTCCTCGGCGGCTCACCGTGCCCCGGTCGGGCTGACTGCGGGAACCCGTGCTCATGGTGTGTCCTCCTCCTGGGGACCGGCGGACGTGGGCGCCGCCGGAGAGAATGCCGCGGTGAAGTGGTAGGAACCCGAGGCCACTTGGTAGCGGGCGTGGCCGGGGCCGGTGTCGATCAGCGTGGAGTGGGCGCCGTCCTCGGGCGCCGCGGCGAGTTCGCGGACCGAGCGCGGATCGGTGGTGGGTACGAAGACCTCGGCGGTGGCGCCGGGCGGCACCTGCACGCGCAGGGTCAGGCGCTCGCCCTCGCGCCGCCAGGCGGCGGCGACGGTGCCCCGCGCCGACTCGTAGCGGGCGCTCGCGTGGCCGAGCGCGCCGGGGCGGGGCCGGACGCGCAGCCGCCGGTAGGCGACGGAGTCCGCGTCCTGGTCCACACCGGCGACGCCCCGGTAGAGCCATTCGCCGATGGAGCCGAGCGCGTAGTGGTTGAAGGAATTCATCGCCGGGGCCCGGAAGCCGCCTTCGGGCGTCCAGCCGTCCCAGCGCTCCCAGATGGTGGTGGCGCCGTGCCGCAACGGGAAGAGCCACGACGGCACTTCGGTGCGGCGCAGCAGCGCGTGGGCCAGATCGGCGCGCCCGTACGCGTCGAGTACGGGCGCGGCGAGTGCCACCCCGACGAAGCCGGTCTGCAGGGCGGGCCCGGCCGCCTCGACGAGTTCGGCGAGCCGGCGGGCCGCGCCGTCCGCCAGGTGCTCGGGCAGCAGGCCGAAGGCGAGCACGACCAGATAGCCGGTCTGGGTGTCGCCCGCCAGCCGTACCTGCCCGGCGGGGGTCGGGGTGTCCTCGGCGGGTTCGGCTCGCCCGGTCCGCTCGGCTGGTGCGGTGTTCCCGGCATCCGCGGCTCGCTCGACGCCATCGGCGTCCCCGGTGGTGACGAAACGTGCCACGAACGCCGCTCTGATGGCGGCCGCCAGCCGGTGGTGCTCCTGCGCCACGTCGTGGTGGCCCAGTGCCTCGGCGGCCAGCGCGGTGAGCCGGGTGCTGTGCGCGAAGTACGCGGTGGCGATGACCTCGCGCGGGGTGGGGACGCCGGGGGCGAGCCAGTCCGAGAAGTGCGGGCCCACCCGGTGCCGCCAGATCAGGTCGGGGTTGTGCCGGTGGATCAGGGCGACCCAGGCGCGCATCCCGTCCAGCGCGCGGGAGAGGAACCGCGGGTCGCCGTAGGTGCGGTACAGGTGCCACGGCACGACCACTCCCGCGTCGGCCCAGCCGGGCGCCCCCTCGTCGGCGACGCCGGCCAGCCGCGGCGCGACGTTGGTGAAGCCGCCGTCGGGCGTCCGCGCGTCGTCGATGTCGCGCAGCCACTTGGTGAAGAAGGCCGCCACGTCCGCGTTGAGCGCCGCCGTGGGGAGGAAGACCTGCGCGTCGGCCAGCCAGCCGAGCCGCTCGTCACGCTGCGGGCAATCGGTGGGCACGCTCACGAAGTTGGAGCGCTGGCCCCACTCCACGCAGGCGTGCAGCCGGCGGATGTCCGGGTCCGAGCAGTCGAAGGAGCCCGTCCACGCGGTGTCGCTGTGCAGGGCGACGGCCAGCACGGCGTCCGAGCGCAGCTCCGGTATGCCGCTGATCTCCGCGTAGCGGAAGCCGTGGTAGGTGAACCGCGGCTCGAACGTGCGGTGTCGGCGCCCGTCGCCGATCAGTACGTCGGTGGCCGCGGCCGTGCGCAGGTTGGCCGTGTACAGGCGCTGCTTGTCGTCCAGCACCTCGGCGTGCCGGACGACCACCCGGGCGCCTGCGGCGAGGTCGTCGACCCGGAGGCGTATCCGCCCGGCGAGGTTCTGGCCGAAGTCGACGAGGTGCGTGCCGGGGGAGACGCGGGTGACGGACACCGGCCGGATCTCGGCCATCGCCCGCACGGGTTCGTCGACGGACGCCACCAGCAGCCGGTGGTCGGCGTCCACGACCAGGGCCGGCGACCAGCCGTCGTCGTCGTATCCGGGCGACTCCCAGCCGTCGACGGCCTGCCGCAGGTCGTGGCACTCGCCCCTCAGCAGATCGGCGTACCGGATCGCCCCGGTGCGGGTGACCCAGGTGTCGTCGGTGACGACGGTGCGGACGCTGCCGTCGGCGTGGGTGAGGTGCAGTTCGGCGAGGAACTGCGGGAACGTGCCGTAGTGCGCGCCCGCCCGGCGCGGTTCGAAGCCGACGAAGCCGCTCCACCAGCCGTCGGTGAGCGTCGCGGCCAGCACGTTCTCGCCCGGGCCTACCAACTCCGTGACGTCGTAGGTCTGGTACTGCACGCGGCGGGTGTAGTCGGTCCAGCCCGGGGCGAGTTCGGCGTCGCCGACGCGGGTGCCGTTGAGGCGTACCTCGTACAGGCCGCGCGCGCTGACGTAGAGCCTGGCGCGGACCAAGGGGGACGCGGCGGGGGAGTCCGCGGGGTGCGCCGCGCCCGGGAAGGCCCGCCGCAGCAGCGGGCAGGGGGCCAGACCGTGGTCGTCCAGGGCGAGTTCGCCCTCCGTCGGGGCGTCCATCACGGCGATGGGGTTCGGGTCGTGGGTGATCCACGAAGCCCGCCACGCCGGTTCGCCGGGGCCGCTGCCGTCCACCGCCCGCGACGGCACCGTCATCCCGGTCTCGAACCAGGAGACCGCGCCGGCGGGTTCCTCGCCGGCTGCCGCTGCCTGCGACCACACCTCGACCCGCCAGTGGTAGCGGGTCCTCGGGCGCAGGGCGGGTCCCGCGTAGCCGGCGCCGATCGCCGAGGGGTCCTCCACCCGGCCGCTGTCCCACAGGAGTCGACCGCCCTCGGCCAGTGCTTCGGGCCGTTCGGCGACGCGGACCCGGTAGGCGGCGGGCGCGTCGCCCCGCAGGTCGGACGCCAGCCGCCACGACAGCAGCGGGGCGGGTTCGTCGATGCCGAGGGGGGTGGTGCGGTGGTCGCACCGCAGGGCGTACGGCCGCAGTGCGGGCACAGGCACGTCCTCCTCTCACACCATCTACGGCGTGAAGATGATCATCCGTGAATGTGAAAACTAACGTCGATTCTGTGGCGTGGAGACTATGAGCCCCTCGCGAGGGGTGTCAAGAGTCCCGTCGGACCCCCGACCAACCGCCCCCTTTCCGTGACCCACTCCTCACCCGCACCCCTTCGACCGGCACCACCACGTAAGCGGCGCACCCTTGTGAAGCACGGCCCCTCGGTGATATTCGCGGCGTGATTACCACACGAATGAACGTGAAATCGTCCACGCCGCCGCCCTCGCACCGTTGGGGGGTGCGGGCATTCCGCGGGAGACCCGCACCGACTCAGGGGCGCGGGGAACTGCGCCCTCGGCCACGTGCCGGGCTGAGCCGGGCCGCCGGCCAGGCCCCCGCGGCGGAGTCGCCGGACCACCGGCCGGTGGCGCTGAGCGCGCCGTGCCGCGCACGACCCGCGGGGGTCCGCCACCACGGCGCGTCGCCCGGTTCAGCCCGGCGGCAAGCCACCCGTGTTCGTCGGGCCGTCATCGTGGAAAGGGAACCCTGAGGGGAAGGACGGTGGTCGGGGGATGTACTCGATCGACGCTTTGCGCACCGCGGCCGACGGATACCGCTACCTGGACGAGGGCGGCCACGTGTACCTGGACCACACGGGTGCGGGCCTGCCCGCGCGGGCCCAACTGTGGGCCCACGCGGAACGCATCACGACCGGCTGCTACGGCAACCCCCACTCCGTCAGCCCCGCCTCCGCGGCCTCGGGCGAACTCGTGGAGCGCGCGAGACGCAGGGTGCTGGCCCACTTCGAGGCGGACCCGTCCGAGTACGCGGTCGTGTTCACGGCGAACGCGACCGGGGCGTGCCGGCTCGTCGGCGAGGCGTACCCGTTCGCACCGGGCACCCGGTTGGTGCTGACGCTGGACAACCACAACTCGGTCAACGGCCTGCGGGAGTACGCCAGAAGCCGCGGCGCCGACACGGTCTACGTACCGCTGCGGGCACCTCGCCTCGGTGTGGACGCGGAGGCGATGGACGCGGTGCTGGCCACCCCGCCGCCGGGCGGCGGCCTGCTGGCGTACCCGGCGCAGAGCAACTTCAGCGGCGTACGGCACTCGCTGGAGTGGGTCACCCGGGCGAAGGCGGCGGGTTGGGACGTGCTGCTCGACGCGGCCGCCTACGTGCCGACCAACCACCTGGACCTGTCCGCGGTGCACCCGGACTTCGTCGCGGTGAGCTGGTACAAGGTCTTCGGCTACCCGACCGGCGTCGGCTGCCTGCTCGCCCGCCGGGACGCGCTCGCCCGGCTGCGCCGCCCCTGGTTCTCCGGCGGCACCATCCACGTCGCCAGCGCGCAGGGCCAGTGGCACCACATGGCCGACGGGGAGGCCGCGTTCGAGGACGGCACCGTCAACTACCTGAGCATTCCGGACATCGAGTTCGGCCTGGACTGGGTACGCGCGATCGGCACCGACACGATCCACCGCCATGTCACCGCGCTCACCGCGGAGTTGCTGACCGGGCTGGCCGCGCTGCGGCACTCCGGCGGCGGACCGCTGGCCCGCGTCTACGGCCCGCCCGACACCGAGGACCGCGGCGGCACCGTGGCACTCAACCTGCTCGACCCGGCCGGGACGGTCGTCGACGAGCGGATCGTCGCCCGTGACAGCGCCGCCCGCCGGATCTCGCTGCGCACCGGCTGCTTCTGCAACCCCGGCACCGGGGAGGCCGCGTTCGCGATCGACCGGCACACCCTGGGCGGCGCGGTGCGCACCGCCACCGGCACCATCGACGACTACCTCGGCCGGCTCGGCCTGCCCTCCGGCGGCGCGGTCCGGGTCTCCCTCGGCCTGTCCTCCAGCCGCGCGGACGTCGAGGCATTCCTGGACTTCGTGGCCACCGGCTACCGCGACCGCACCCCGGACCCGGGCGGACTCAGCCCCCGGCTGGTGTGCTGAGCGCGACCGCGGGCACCGGGGCCGCCCGGGGTGCCGGCCGGCCGACGGTACGGCACCGGCCGGCCAGCACCGCCCACGCGCCGGCCAGGAACAGCGCGGTGAACCCCGCCAGCAGCAGCCAGTCCACCCACACCGCGCGCCCGAACGAGTTCCCGTACGACGCCAGCAGCGGCGGGCCCAGCGGCGAGGAGCCGTGCGCCCACAGCCCCGGCAGCCCGATGCCGCCGCCCAGCCCCTCGAACGCCCACCGGTTGGTCATCGCCGCGCTCAACACCCGCCCGGCCCACGCCATTTGCGGCACCGGCACGAAGGCGCCGGAGAACAGCACCTGCGGGAAGCACAGCAGCGGCAGCATCAGCGTCGCCTGCTGCGGCTCGGCCACCGACGCCGACGCCAGCAGCCCGAGCGCCAGCGCCGCGGCCGACGCCAGCAGCACCGTGGTGAACAGCGAGCCGTACGTGCCCCAGCCGGCCGCCGGCAGCCGGTCGAGGCCGCGCAGCACCGCGAGCAGCAGCGCGTCCGCCCCCGCCAGCACCGGCATCAGCAGCGCGGCCTTCGACAGCAGGTACGGGCCCAGCCGCAGCGCGGTCAGCCGCTCCCTGCGCACCACCGGCAGTTCCGTACTGACCTGGAGCAGGCCGTAGGTCAGCCCGAAGAAGAAGCCGCCGAACGCGATCCAGAACAGGATCATCGCCGCGGAACCCGGGCTGGGCGCGGCCGGGTCGAAGGCGCCCGGGCGGAAGAGCAGCGCGAACATCGCGGCGATCACCACCGGTGAACCCACCACGACGGCGGCGGTCAACCGGCTGCGCAGCATCAACTCGGTGCTGCGGCGGGTCAGCAGCCACCACTGGCCGACCGCGCCGAGCGGCCGATCCGGGTCCGGGTCCGGGCTGAGCTTCGGGCCGAGGTTCGGGTTGTGGTGCGGGTCCAGGTTCAGGTCCGGGTCCGTGGCCAGGCCCGGGTCCGACGTACGGCCGGCGGACTGGTCCGGCAACTCCCTTGCCACAAAGCCGGGTTCGGGCAGCTCCGGCAGCTCGCGCGCGCCCCGGCGGGCCACCGCCGCGTACACCTCCTCGACCGTGGGCACCGCGAACGCCTGCGTCAGGTCCTGCGGGCGACCCAGGTAGCCTGGGTGGCCGTCGGGGGTGAGGAAGAGCACCCGGTCGCAGCGGGCGAGGTCGGCGGGTGCGTGCGTGGTCAGCACGACCGTCACCCCCTCGCCGGCCAAGTCCCGCAGGGTCCGCATGAGTTCGGCGCCGGTCGCCGGGTCGAGCCCGGTGGTCGGCTCGTCCAGGAACAGCACCCGCGGCCGGGTCAGCAACTCCACCGCGATACAGGCCCTGCGCCGCTCGCCCTCGCTCAGCGTCCGCACCCGCTGGGTGGCCCGCGCGGACAGCCCGACCGCGGCCATCGCGCCGTCCACCGCCGCGGCACGCCGCTCCGCGCCGGCCGCCGCCGGCATCCGCAGCCGCGCCGCGTACGACAGCGCCCGCACCAGCGGGAGGTCCTCGTGCATGACGTTGCCGTGCGGCAGGTAGCCCAGCGCGGGCCGCAGCCCCGCCGGGTCGGCGCCGTCGTGCAGCACCCGGCCGCGCGAGGGCAGCCGGATGCCGGCCAGGATCTCCAGCAGGGTGGTCTTGCCCGACCCGCTGCCGCCGGCCAGGGCCAGCACCTCGCCGGGCGCGACCGCCAGGTGCACCCCGCTCAGCGTCTCCCGCCCGCCGCGCACCCGCTGCCCCACGCCGTACGCCGCCACCTCGAGACCGATCCCGCCGGTACGGCCCGTGCCGCCCATCGTGCCGCCCCCGCCCGTGTCGACCATGCCACCCGCGTCGCCCATGCCGCCCGCCTCGCGCCTCGCCCGCTGTCCGGTCCCGCTTCCCGGTCCCGCGGTCCCGTCCCGGAGTCCGGTCCCGCACTCCGTGCGGACTCCTACCCCCGGGCGGCACGTAGCGTACGCGAGGCGGGCCGGTGGTCGGCCCGGAGACAGCGGGCCGGCGACCGGTCCTGACGGCCGTAAGGTGCGGTGCCTGGCGGCGGCGTACGGGCCCGGGTCACCGGAGGCGCGGTGAACGGTGTCCCGCGGATGGATGAATACTGCGGGCCGTCGACGATCCGCCGACTCGCGGGTACGGGGATGCGGCGCCGTCGCAATACGCTGGTCCCGCGCGGCCGTTCCGCGCCGCAGCCGAACCTGCCGGGCCCGGGTGGCCGCCGGCGCGGGCCGTCGCGGCGGTGCGCCGCGCCGCCGCGTTGCCCGTATCCTCGCCCTCTCAGCCGAATGGGAGCCCGCACGATGTCCGCAAGTCCCCTTGCCCTGCCACCGGTACGGCTGCTGCCCGCGGACGTGCTCGCCCGGCAGGCGCTGGCCGCGCCGCTGCTGGACCGCGCGCTGCGGCTGACCCGGTGGGCCGGGGAGCAGCGCCGTGTCGACGGCATGGGTGAACTGCTGGACGACGAACTCACCTCCGCCGTGCAGGCGTTGGGCCTGACCGGTGACGAGGGACCGCTCGACGCCTTGCAGGCGTGGGGTGTTGCCGTGGACACCGGGCTGCTCGTGCTGGAGATCGAGGAGGAGGCCGAGGAGTCCACCCCGCCCGGCGAGGCGGCCGGGCAAGCGGTGCCCGGTGAGGTGTACGCGCGGATCGGCCAGGGTGGCGCGGCGGACGGCGCGGACCCGTACGACGTGCTCGACCTGTGGCTCGGCGCGCTGGAGTGCGCGCTGGCCGAGACCACCGCGCCCGACTAC
Organism: Streptomyces sp. NPDC087270; assembly: GCF_044744625.1. Lineage (NCBI taxonomy): Bacteria > Bacillati > Actinomycetota > Actinomycetes > Kitasatosporales > Streptomycetaceae > Streptomyces > Streptomyces sp. NPDC087270. The sequence goes on along the minus strand of NZ_JBIUYR010000019.1, from coordinate 94,520 downwards.
GACAACCTGCTCGGGGACCCGGACGGCGACGGCGAGGCGATCAGCCCGGAGGAGGCCGACCGGGAGGCCGAGGAGGAGGCCGAACTCCTCGACGCGGCACTGGTCAACCTGTACGCGCTGTCGGCGCTGGAGGTGGCCGACGCGGAGACCGGGGGAGCGAGCGCGGAGCCCGCAGGTGCGGACGGGGACGGTGCGCGGGACGGCCGGGCAGTGCCGCTGCCCGTGCTCGCGGCCTCCTTGGTGCTCCCCGACGAGATGGAGCAGCCCAGCGAGGCCGTCCTCGAAGAGGTCACCGCCGTCATGCTGCGGCTGGACGAGCACTTCCGGCTGCTGGAGGCCACCGGCCTGGTGGCGTACACGCCGATGGACGAGGCGCTGATCGAGGAGGCCGACGACGAGGGCGCCGCGGCGCTGGGCGAGCCGGACGACGACGAGATCGCCCGCTACGGCGCGGTCCGGCTGACCCCGCTCGGCGTGTACGGCGTGCGCGAGCGGCTCGCCGACGCGGGGGCGTACGCGCCCGTGCTCGGTGACCTCGCGGAGGCCGGCGCGGACGAGCTGCTGGGCGCGCTCGGCTCCTACCCGGACCACGCGGTGCGGATCGAGGCGGAGGCGTGGCTCGCCCGGCGCGAACCGGCCGCCGCGGCAGCGGAGTTGCTCGCCGCCGCGAAGGGGGACGGCGCGGACGGACCCACCCGGCGGCTGGTCTGCCAGCAGGTGCTCGCGGTGCTCGGCGCCGAGGCCGAACCGGCGGTCCGCGACGTCCTCGACGACCCGCATCTCGGCGGCCTCGCCCGGGTCTGGCTCACCGAGCGGCACGCGCCCGACGTCCCCGCGCCCACCACCGACATGGTCTACTGGCTCACCATCGACACCGTCGCGGCCCAACTCGCCGCCGACGGCGACTCCGACGAACTCGCCGCCCTCATCACCGAACTCGTCGCCCGGCACGAGGAGTTCTTCGCCGACGCCTGGCGCGTCGAGCACCCCGCCACCGCCGCCGTCCTCGAAGCGATCGGCCGCCTCCACCCCGACCGCTCCACCGCCAAAGCCTCCCGCAAGGCAGCCTTCAAGGCCCGCTCCCGCTCCCGGAACTAGGGCTTTTCGGTCCCTGGCTCCGGGGTGCGCGCCCCGGGCCGGGAGGCGGGTGCGCCGGGTACGAGCCAGGCGGGCAGTGCGGCGGCGACCGCCGAGACGAACAGCCGGCGGTCGCGGGGCGCGGGCAGGGAGATCCACGCCTCGACGACGCCGGCCTCGCCGTGGGCCACGAAGCGGCTGTGGGCCTCGGTGCGCCAGGCGACGGACCCCTCGCCGTCGGGCAGGAGATGCGGGTCGCGTGCGAGGAGGGCGTGCACGGACGCGGTGAAGTGATCGACGAGCAGGCGGTACAGGATCGCGCTGCGCTGCCCGGCGAGCCCCGCGGTGTACAGGGCGTCGTGGCGCTCCAGGTGGTCGGCCAGTTCGTTGGACGCGCGCTCCCAGATCTCGTCCGCGGGCAGCCGGGCGGCGACGGTGTCGGCGATCCAGTTCGCCCGGATGCGGTCCAGCTCCGCGTACAGCACCTCCTCGAGGACGTGCGCGGGGCTCGCGGCGTGCTTGTAGAAGGTGGTGCGGTTGACCCGCGCGGCGCGCACCAGGTCCGCCACCGCGATCTCCTCCACCGGTTGCCGCGACGCCAGCAGCAGCACGGCCTCGCGCAGCCGCTGCCGGGTCCGCAGCACCCGGACGTCGACGGTATCCGCGGCGACGGTATCCGCGGCCGGGCCCGCGGCGGCGGAACCCGCGGCGGCGGAACCCTCGGGGGCGGTGCTTTCGGCGCCGGGCGGCGAGGACGCCGAGGGTCGAGGGCGCTGCGAGGACTCCGAGGCTCGCGGCGGCTGCGGCGGCTGCGAAGGCGTGTGCGGCAAGGGCTCCGGCATACCAGGAGTGTAGCCCGCACCGTGCCTGACAAGCACTGATCGACAGGTGTCTCTTTTCTTTTCGGCTCATCGGTGCCACACTTCGAACATGGCGGCGCTGCCTGCGACCACTTCGCGGGGGCGCCCCATCGACCGCGTCCGCGCCGACACTCGCCGAGCCCACCGGCCCCGCGCGGCCTACTTCCCGGTGCCGCCCACCCGGCGGCTCCGACGGTCCGCACACGAAAGAAGCACCATCATGAAGGCATCCGTCACCAAGGGCCTGGGGCAGGGTTTCGTCATCGAGGAGGTCGAGCTCGCCGCCCCGATCGGGCACGAGGTCCGCGTCCAGGTACGGGCCTCCGGCCTGTGTCACTCCGACCTCAGCGTCGCCACCTTCATCGGCGGCGAGTTCCCCGTCGTGCTCGGCCACGAGGTGGCGGGCGTCGTCACCGCGACCGGTCCGGACGTCACGCAGGTGAAGACCGGCGACCATGTCGTCGGCAGCCTGATCCAGTACTGCGGCTCCTGCGTGAACTGCCTCAGCGGTCGTACGCACATCTGCCTGCACCCCGAGTACACGCTGCGCGCCCCCGAAGAGGCGCCCCGGCTGTCCTGGAACGGCGCTCCGGTCGCGCAGGGCATGGGCCTGGGCGGCTTCGCCCAGGAGACGCTCGTCCACGAGAACCAACTCGCCGTCATACCCGACGAGATGCCCTGGGCGCCCGCCGCGCTCATCGGCTGCGGCGTGCTCACCGGCGCCGGCGCCGTGCTGAACAGCGCGAACGTCCAGCACGGCGAGACCGTCGTGGTGATGGGCGCCGGCGGCGTCGGCATGAACGCGGTCAGCGGCGCCCGGCTCGCCGGCGCCGGGAAGATCATCGTGACCGACATCGAGGACGGCAAGCTGGCGCGCGCCAGGGCCTTCGGCGCCACGCACGTCGTCAACTCCCGCGAGACGGACCCGGTCGAGGCGGTCCGCGACATCACCGGCGGGGGCGCCCACCACGTGTTCGACTTCGTCGGTGCCCGCCCGGTGACGGCGCAGGGCCTGCGGATGCTCGGCAGCGGCGGCGGCCTCTACCTCATCGGTGTCGCCGGCAACGACGCGGGCGTCGAGGTCTCCACGATGGCGGCGCTGGGCGGCTCGCAGAAGGTGCAGGGCGTCTACATGGGGTCCTCCCACCTCAAGCGGGACATCCCGTTCTACGCCTCGATGTACCTCCAGGGCCGGATGAACCTCGACGACCTGGTCTCCAAGGAGATCGGCCTGGCCGACATCGAGGAGGGCTACGAGGCGCTGAAGGACGGCACGACCGCGCGCGTGGTCATCACCGACCTGTCCTGACCGGGCGCGAGCCGTCCCGACCGGGGGCGACCGGGGGCGACCGGGGCGGGGCCCGTGCCGCGCCCGCCCCGCGGGACCCCGCCCCCGGGCTTCCGCCTCCCTCCCCCCGTGGTGAGGGAGGCGGAACGTTCCGGTCGGCCGCCGCCGAGGCGGAACGTTACGGCTAGCAGCCGTTCAGGACCGAGCTGATCGCGGACTTCTCCGCGCTGTCCACGGACAGGCCGTAGTAGTGCTTGACCTGCACGTACGCGCGCAGGTAGGTGCACTGGTAGGACGCCTGGGGCAGCCACTCCGCCGGGTCGTCGTCACCTTTGGAGCGGTTGGAGTGCGCGGAGACCGCGACGAGTTGGGGGCGGGTGGTGTCGTTGGCGAACGCCTGGCGCTGCGCGGTGGTCCACGCCCACGCGCCGGAGTCCCACGCCTCGGAGAGCGGCACGAGGTGGTCGATGTCGAAGGTCGACGGATCGGTGGTCGTGACACCGTCGTACGGGCTGGTCCAACTGCCGGAAGTGGCCTTGCAGGCGCTGTCGGTCACGACGCCGGAGCCGTCCCGCTTGATGACGTACTCCCGGGTGTCGCAGGTCCCGGAGATCGTGATCCAGGTCGGGAAGAGGCTGCGGTCGTACGTCGACGCGTGCGTCTCGGGCGTCGCGGTCATCTCGGAGAGGTACGTGCGCGCCGTGGAGGCGGCGATGGGCGTCGGCAGCGCGGCCTGCGCCGTGCCGCTGCCGGTGAGGAGGATCGTGGCCGCGAGCACGACGGCCCCGGCTGACGCGCAAATGCCGCGCAGGAGACGGGTTTTGGGCATGGCTGAGCGCTCCCGTGACTAGAGGGTCGGAAGGTGCGGGGGAGTTGCCCCTCCAGCGTCCCGGTCTCCGGTCTATGCGGGTAGACAGCCGTCGGTAAATTTTAGGTGACCATGACATTTTGTTCGCTGACGGCATGGAAACGGCCCGGTTCCGTACGGGAACCGGGCCGTGTGTTCGAACGCCAGGGCCCTGCCGCGGAGTTGCGGCAGCCGATCCGGGGTCGGGGCGCGCGGCCGGCGCCCCTCCCGTCGTGCTGCTAGAGCGCGGCCGCGCCCGGCTCGACCATCGCCTTCGCGGTGCGGCCGTCCGCGAAGGTGCCGAGCGCCGTCATCTCCCACTCACCGGAGTTCTGCTTGACCATCTTGGCCATCAGCACCCCGCGCCGCGCCTCGCCGTGGGTGAGGTCGAAGCGCACCATCTCCTCGCCGGTGACGGCGTCGAAGAGCCGGCAGTACGCCTTCGCGACCTTGTTGAACTTCTGCCCGCTGTAGGAGTTGACGGTGAAGACCAGGCCGGTGGCGTTCGCCGGGAGCGCGCCGAGGTTGATGGAGATGACCTCGTCGTCGCCGGAGCCGGCGCCGGTCAGGTTGTCCCCGGCGTGCTGGACCGCGCCGCCCAGGACGCTCAACTTGCCGAAGTAGCAGGTGGCGAGGTGCTCGCGCTGCGGCCCGTAGACGATGACCGAGGCGTCCAGGTCGATGGCCCGGCCGCCGAACGCGGGCTCCCAGCCCAGCCCCATCTTGACCGTCGACAGCACCGGGCGGCCCGCCTTGACCAGCGAGACCGACTGGTTCTTCTGCAGGTTCACCCGGCCCTTGTCGAGGCTGATCTTGCCGGCGCCGGGCGCGGCCGCCGGGGGAGCCGGCGGCGTCGCCGCGGGCGGCGGCGGGAACTGCGCGGCGGGCGCGCCCGCGGGCGGCGGCGGCAGGTGCGCGGCGGGCGGGCCGGAAGGGGGCGCGCCGAAAGCCGCCGGGGGCGCGGGCGGTGCGGACGGCGCGGCGGGCGGAGCCGCGGGAGCGGGGGGTGCGACCGGCTGCGCGGCCGGGGCCGCGGGCTCCTCGACGCTCACCCCGAAGTCGGTGGCGATCCCGGCCAGCCCGTTCGCGTACCCCTGGCCCACCGCGCGGACCTTCCAGGCGCCGCCGCGCCGGTAGACCTCGACGACGACCAGCGCCGTCTCCGGGCCGAGCCCGGACGGCTCGAACGTGGCGACCACGGAGCCGTCGCTGCCGCGGACGGTCGCGGTCGGGGTGGTGCCGGCGAAGACGCCGCCGCCGTCGATGCTGGCGGTCACCACGATCTTGTCGATCTCTGCGGGCACCGCCGCGGTGTCGACCTCGATCGAGTCGGGCGCGGAGCGGCCGCCCGAGTGGTGGGTCACCCCGGGGCCCTCGGGCTGGTTGTAGAAGACGAAGTCGTCGTCCGAGCGCACCTTGCCGTCAGCGGTCAGGAGCAGACCCGAGACGTCGAGCCGCACCGGTGCGGAGACGTCCACCACCACTCGGGGTACGGAGAGCGGCACATTCGAGCCAGGCGTCATTGCGGTCATGTCCTAGGTAACGACAAATCCCTCGTCACGGTTCCATGGCCGGGCAGCCGGGCGGGGCCGCCGTTCCTCCCGCACCTGCGGCCTCGCCCGTACCGACGGGGCCCGTGTCCGGCACGTCCGCACCCGGTCCATCGGGTGCCGCTGTCCGGTGCCCCCGCGCCCGCGCCGACACCCTCGTCCGCACCCGCCCACGTGCCCGGGCGGACCCGCCCGCCCCGGCGACGGGCGCGGGTTTCCCGGCGCGCCCGCCGGCAGGGTGCTACTTGTGGTGGTTCCAGGGCCCCTTGTCCATGACCACCCTGACCTCCTCCGGCCCCTTGCGCATGAGGCCGCCGCGCTGGAGCCGCAGCGTCGGCCGGCTCTCGGAGTCGGGGCTCGAGTACAGCTCCAGGGCGTGGACGACCACGGCGTCCGGGGTGTTCTCGATCATGCCGGGCACGCAGGTGTACACCAGGTCGTCGTCACTGGCGTTCTCCGCCGCGATGACGACCCTGTCGCCGGCCGTCCCGTTGTCGATCTCCAGGGTGACGCCGTAGCGGAAGAACGAGCCGGTGCCGTTGGACTGCGCCGAGTACGCCACCGGCACCACCGCGCGGATCGTGTCGTTGAGGGCGATCTCGATGATCTCCTCGGCCGTGCCCTGGTGATCGCGGCCGACGTCGCCCAGGTGCTTGACCGCCCCGTCGGCGGTGCTCATCTGCGGCGGGACGTCGTCGGCGCCGAAGGTGGCGACGTGCTCGACGGTGCCGTTCGTTCTCAGTATCAGGGCGTGCAGGTCGTAGTCCGTACTGCTGTCCCAGCGCATCCGGGCGGTGATTCCGGGGGACTTGGCGAGCGAGACGGGGGCGTCGCCCTTCTTCATGTTGATCATGGGAGTCCTGTTCCGACGGGCGGGCGTCGCGCTCGTACCGGGTGGTCCGTTCGACCGCGACCTGACTCCGGAACCGTAGGACATCGGCGGACTCCCTGGAACAGGTGGGTACATGGGGGATATCCGCCGCACCGGGCGAACCGTCCCCGCCGCGCCGGGCGAGCCGTCCTCACCGGGCCGATCGAACCGTCCCCGCCGTGCCGATCGAACCGTCCCCGCGCCCGGCGCGGCCCGGGCTCGGCCCGGTCAGTGCGGCCAGATCGGCGGGTCCGTGCAGAAGGCGCCGCCGAGGTTCGCCTGCGCGGGGTTGTCCGGGTCCAACTCGCCCTGCTCGGCGACGAGTCGCGCGGCGAACACCTCGGAGTCGTCCTGCGGTTCGTAGCCCAGTGCCCGCGCCGACCCGAGGTCCCACCACAGGCGGGTGTTGGCGGAGGAGCCGTAGACGACGGTGTGCCCGGGGGTGCCCGCGCCCAGGGCCGCGTGGAAGAGCCGGGCGCCGTCGGCGGGGCTCATCCAGACCGACAGCATCCGCACGTTCGCCGGCTCGGGGAAGCAGGAGCCGATCCGGACCGAGACGGTGTCGATGCCGTGCAGGTCGGCGTAGAGCTGGGCGAGGTCCTCCCCGAAGCACTTGGACAGCCCGTAGAAGGTGTCGGGGCGGCGCGGCGTGTCGACCGGGATCAGCGGGTCGCCGTCCTGCGGGCGCGGGGTGAAGCCGACCGCGTGGTTGCTGGAGGCGAAGACGACCCGGGGCGCCGCGCTCCCGGTGCGGAGCCCTTCCTCGCGGACCGCCTCGTAGAGGTTGTGCGTGCCCTGGATGTTCGCCGCCAGAATCTTGTCGAAGGTGGACTCCAGCGAGATGCCGGCCAGGTGCAGCACCGCGTCCACCCCGCGCACGGCCGCGCGCAGCGCGTCGCGGTCGGCGAGGTCGGCGGTGATCGCCGTGCGCCCCTCGGGCTCGCCCGGCACCGGCTCGATCGGCTGGACGTCGAAGAGCCGCAGGTCGTAGCCGTATGACGGCAGCAGGCCGCGCATCAGGGTGCCCAGGCCGCCGGCGGCGCCGGTGAGCAGGACGGTACGAGGAGCGGGCATGGTGGTCCTCCTGGTTCGACGACGGGCTTCGGGCGGTGGCTCCGGGCGGTGCCCCCGGCTGCCGGGGGCACCGCTGGTGCGGGCGGTGCGGGCGTGACCGGAGGAGTATATCCATGAATGCAGTTCAGATACATAGACGACTTGCGTTGCTTGACGCGCGTTTCGCGGACTGCTCGCTCGCTTGACCCGCGCCGGGAACCTCGCCTAGCGTGGCAGCGTTCATGAATATAGACATGATTCACGAGGGCGCACATCACGCCCACCGGCTCCGAGGGGGACCCCCGATGACCTCGCCCGCACTCGCCGAGCGACTTGACGGTCTGCTGTTCTTTCCCGTGACGGCGTTCGACGCGGACGGCTCGCTGGACCTCGACGCCTTCCGCGCCCATGTCCGGCAGGGCGTCGAGGCCGGAGCGGCGGCCGCCTTCGTCTGCTGCGGCACGGGCGAGTTCCACGCGCTGGCCCCCGAGGAGTTCGGCGCCTGCGTGGCCGCGGCCGTCGAGGAGGCGGCCGGCCGGGTGCCGGTGGTGGCCGGCGCCGGATACGGCACCGCGCTCGCCCTCCAGTACGCCGCCGTCGCCGAACGGGCCGGCGCCGACGGCCTGCTCGCCATGCCGCCCTACCTGGTGCTGGCCGACCAGGAGGGACTGCTGCGCCACTACACGGCGCTCGCCGCGGGCACCGGCCTGGACGTCATCGTCTACCAGCGCGACAACGCCGTCTTCACCCCCGAGACCGTGGTCGCGCTCGCCCGGGTGCCGAACATCATCGGCCTCAAGGACGGGATCGGCGACCTCGACCTGATGCAGCGGATCATCAGCACCGTCCGCACCGAACTGCCCGGCCACGACTTCCTGTACTTCAACGGCCTGCCCACCGCCGAACTCACCGGCCTCGCCTACCGCGGCATCGGTGTGACCCTCTACTCCTCGGCGGTGTACGCCTTCTCGCCCGAGATCGCGCTCGCCTTCCACCGCGCGCTCACCACCGGCGACGACGCCACCGTCGGCAAGCTGCTCGACGGCTTCTACCGCCCGCTGGTCAACCTCCGCAACCAGGGCCGGGGTTACGCGGTCTCGCTGGTCAAGGCGGGCGTACGGCTGCGGGGTCTGGACGTCGGCGAGGTACGGCCGCCGCTGTCCGAGCCCGCCCCGGCGCACGTCAAGGAACTGGGCGAACTCATCGAGCGCGGCCTGGCGCTGGTCGGCGAGCACTGACATGGCCGCCGCCGACACGCCCGCCGCGGGTCCATCCGTGCCCGCCGGCCGATCCGCCGCCGGCCCGTCCGCCCCCGGCGAGCCCTCCGCCGGTCCGCCCGCCGCCACGGCTGCCGCCATGAAGACCTCCGCCTTCCTCTACCCCTGGGACGTCGTCGGCGACCCGGCCGCCGCCGACCGGGTCGCCGCGCTCGGCGTCCGCCAGGTCACCCTCGCCTCCGCCTACCACTCCACCCGCGCCCTGACCCCGCGCCACCCCGGGCGCCGCGTCGTCACCGCCGAGCACGCCGCCGTGCTCTACCCGCCCGACGCCGAGCGCTGGCGGTCGCACGCCCTGCGCCCGTATCCCGCGGGCACCTGGACGGACGGAGACCAGGACGCCTACGGCACGGCTGCGGCGGCGCTGGCGGCCGCGGGGCTCGACGTGCACACCTGGGTGGTGCTCGCCCACAACTCCCGTATGGGCGCCGAACATCCGGACACCAGCGTGGTCAACGCGTACGGCGACCGCTATCCGTGGGCGCCGTGCATCGCCCAACCCACGGTCCGCGCCTACCTGGTGGAGCTGGCCGCCGAAGCCGCGCCCCGGCCCGGCGCCCGCGGCACCGAGCTGGAATCCCTCGGCTGGTACGGCCTGGCGCACCTGCACGCCCACGACAAGATCGGCGGCGTGCCGCTCGGCGACGCGGCCCAGTACCTGATGTCGCTCTGCTTCTGCCCGCACTGCCGCGAAGGGTACGCCGGGCTCGGCGCCGATCCGGACCGGCTCGCCGCCGCGGTCCGCGCCGCGCTCGCACCCGCCTGGGCGGGCGGCGCCACCGACACCGGGACGGACGCCGGATCGGGCAGCGGAGCGGACGGTGTCGAGCGGCTGCTGGGTGCCGAGTTCACCGCGCTGACGTTGAACTGGCGTACCCGCACGGCCGGTTCGCTCCAGGCCGAGGCGATCGCCGCGGTCCGGGCGGCGGCCGGGCCCGGCTTCCAGGTGCTGATGCACGCCGACCCGGTGCCGTACCGCTGCGGGGCCAACGCCGGCGTCGATCCCGCGCACATCCTCGGCCACGCCGACGGTCTGGTGCTGCCCTGCACCGGCGGGCCGGCCGCGCGCGAGGCGGTCCTCGCGCCGCTCGCCGCGCACCGCCGCGAACACACTGTGCTCGCCGCGAACTTCACGGTCGTGGCCGGCATGGGCGGCAGTCCCCGCACCCTCGCCGCCGACGCGGCGCACGCCGCGGAACTGGGTGCCACCGAACTGCGGCTCTACCACGCGGGGCTGGCGAGTGACGCGGACCTCGCGGCGGTACGGGCGGCGCTGCGGCCGTAGCACCGTACCCGGCACGGCTCCCGGGGCGTCTTCCGGGGCGCGGCGATCATGGGGGTACCGCCGCGCCCCGGAACCTCCGCCCCCGGCTGGGGCAGGAGGGTCCGTGCGTACCCAAGTCGCCACCGGGGCGCGGGGGGTTGCCGTGGCGGTACAAATATTTCCGGCCGATGTCGCAACCGGACACCGGACGCTCAGAAGGCGCCGCTGGACGAGGCCGGTCCGGCGGCGCCGCCGGCGGTGACGGTGTAGCGGTCGGCCGTGGTGGTGCGGTCGCGCGAGGCGTGGTTGAACTGGCCCGCGAACGTGTACGTGCCCGGCGGCAGCGTCTGGTCGGGGTTGAGCGTCCAGCGGTAGACCAGGTCGCCGCCGCTCGTCGAGACCGTGGTGGTGATCCCCGTCGCCGAGGTGTAGGAGCTGTTGTCGCTGACCCCGCCCGACCGGCCGGAGACGCGCAGCTCCACGGTGAGCGAGGTGAGCGCCACCGTGCTGGTGAGGTTGACGTCGTCCTCGGTCCAGTACGGGTTGCTGTTCGGGTCGACGCTTCCGTTGGATGTCACACCGCCGCTGCCGGCGGCGGGCGCGGACGGGGTGGAGCCGCCGGGGGCCGCGGGCGCGCCGCTCGCGCTGCCGGACGTCGGGCCGGCGGCCGAGCCCGAGGCGTGGCCGGGGGTGTGCCGGGTGCTCGGCGCGGAGTGGCCGGGCCGCGCGTGCTTCTCGGTCGTGCGGGAGCGGGCGGCGGAACCGGAGGTGGCCGACTCCGCGGGCTGCGGCTCCGGTTGCGCGGAGGTCGCGGCGCCGGACGTCACCGCGTCCCGCCCCGGCGTGCCGGCGCCGCCGACCGCGCCCACCGCGAGCCCGCCGATGGCGATCGCGCCGGCCACGGCCGCCGCCACCGCGGTGACCCGCATCCACGCGGCGGGGGAGTGCTCCCGCGCCGCCGCCGTGGCCGCCGTGGCCGCGGCCAGGTCGGCCGGCTCGCAGTCGGGCGTGGCGATCGCGCGCTCCACCCGGGCCAGCATCCGTTCGCGGTCCGGCCGGTGCGCGTCCGCCGCCTCGCGCAGGCGTTGCGGCAGTTGCGGCAGTTGGGCCATCACATTCCCCGTCCCGTGTGCGTACGCGGGCGTGTCGCGGGATTCGTCGACCCCAGTATCCGCGCCGTCGCGCTTCGTTCCGCGTCGGCCCCCGCCGCGGGAGCGCTCCCGCCGGCCGCCTCACTTCCCCCCGTACGGCCTCGCCGCCCCCCGGCGGGCGCTTCACCGTCCGAGCCGACGGAGGCCAACTCGCCTGTTGCGAAGGGTGGTTGGTCGGCCAGGAGGGTGGTGCCCGGCGCGGCGTCGGTTGCGTCGTCCGCGGGTGTTGCCGTAGCCGTGGCCGTTGCTGTCGCCGCCTCCGGTGCTGCCGCGGTCGCCACGGCCGCGGTCATCGGTGCCGCTGTTGCTTCCGCGGGCGGGCCGAACGCCCCTCCGGTGGGAGGTGGTTGACCGGTGTGCACGCCGCCGGCCGCGGCGAGCCGGCCGCCGACGGTGGGCGCCGGTGCGGTCGCGGGGGCCGGGGCGCGCGGCGCCGGCGCACCGGGCGCGGCCGGGCCGGCATCCGGCGCACCGCCGGACAGGGCGACCGCCGCCGTCGGCCGGCCCGTCGCCGGGTCCGGGCCGTGCGGTGCCGCCGGCGGTTCGGCCGGCTGGGCCAGCAGCCGCTCCAACTCCGCGACCCCGCGCGAGGTCTGGCTCTTCACGGTGCCCACCGAGATGCCCAGCGCCTCGGCCGTGTCCTTCTCCGACAGGTCGAACGCGTGCCGCAGCACCACGCACGCCCGTTTGCGGAACGGCAGCCGCTGGAGCGCCTCGCGCAGGTCCAGCACCGCGGGCACGTCGGGCTGCTCCACGACCCGTTCGGTGCGCTGGGACCAGAACAGGGCGACCCGGCGTCGCTCCCGGACCGCGCTGCGGATGCGCGAGCGCGCCAGGTTGGCCACCACGCCCCGCGCGTACGCCGCCGGGTGGTCGGCGCCCTGCACCCGGTCCCAGTGCCGCCACAGCGCCACCAGCGCGTCCGCCGCGAGATCGTCGGCCGCGTCCGCCTCACCCGTCAACAGGTGGGCGAGGCGGGCGAGTTCGGCGTAGTGCCGCTCGAAGAACGCGTGGAATGCGGCCGCGTCGTCGTCGGCCCCGCCGCCGTGCTCGACGGACATGCCCACGGTCACCTCTTCCTGCCCGGACCTCCCCGCCACGGCGCGGCGAGAGCGTAGCAGCGGGACAGGGCCGTGGGCAGTGGTCAGGAACCGGCGATTTCGCGCCTCCCCGACCGCTCGACGCGGGTGATGATCTCCAGGTCGAACTCGCCGCTCGCGGTCTCCGGGCGGGAGCGCAGGTACGCGCGGATTCTCTCGATCAACTCCGCGCGCTCGCCCGGTTCGAGGGTCAGCGCGTGCGAGTGGGTCGCGATCGTGTCGACCAGCGAGTCGGCGGTGCGGCGCTGCCGGTGCGGGAAGTACGCGTGCTCGACCGGGAACAGCTCCGGGTACGGCTGGATGCCGCGCCCCGGGCTCCAGTCGATGAACGACGTACGGCTGAGCGCCACCTTGCCGAGGCCGGCGATCCACTCCACCCGGTCGTCGTCGGCGTTCCACAGTGCGGCGAGCACCCCACCGGGCCGCAGCACCCTGCTGATCTCGGGCAGCGCGCGGCTCTGGTCGAACCAGTGCAGCGCCTGCCCGACGATCACCGCGTCCACGGACGCGTCCGCCAACGGGATCTCCTCCGCGCCCGCCTGATGCGTCGTCAACGTCGGCAGATACGAGCGCAGTTCGCCGAGCATCTCCGGGTCCGGCTCCACCGCGGTCACCCTGTGCCCGAGCCATGCCGCCACCGCGCTCAACTTCCCCGTGCCGGCGCCCAGGTCCAGCACGTCCAACGTCCCACCCTCCGCCCCCAGTCCACTGGCCAGCGCCGGTTCCAGCGCCCACTTCACCCCGTTCACGGGGTAGTCGGGCCGGTGCGCGGCATACGCGGTCGCCGCCGCCCCGAAGGACCTCGCGCGTCGCGCGATCAGAGCGGGATCGTAGGGGCCGTCACGATCGGTTCGGGCGTCGCCCGCGGTGTCGGTAGCCATACCCCCGAATCTACGGCGCCCCCTCCCCCCGTGGGCACCTTTGTCCGTCGCACCCGTTGCGGCCCGACGCCGGCGGACGCGGTTACCCGTGCCCCTCGCGCCCCACGCCACAGGCTCACTTCACTGCGGGTCGGCATCGGCGTGCCTGGCCCAGTCCTCTTGCGCGTCCACCAGGGCGGGCCGGACCTCCCGGTCGAGGCGGTTCGCGACCCAGCGGAAGGTGGCGGCGAGCCGGGTCAGGTCCTGCGGGCCGAGGTCGGTGAGCCAACTGTCCCCGCACAGGTGCAGGTTGACCAGCGGGGTGCGGGGTTCGGGTGCTTCGGCGTGCGGGTTGCAGTCGAGCGTGCAGGAGAAGGCTTCCTCGGCGACGGGTCCCGGGGCGGGGCTGGTGGCGCAGTAGACGGGGACCGTGCGTCCCGGGAAGCGCCGGGTGAGATGGATGTCGGCGAGCCGGTCCTCCCAGGCGTCGGGGGGTACGTTGTGCTCGCTCGGGTCGTTCCCGGCCCACGGGGGCAGGTGGCCGGTGAGGGTGCGGCCGTCGGTGGCGGTGAGGGTCCATCGGCGCGGTGCGGTGGGTAAGGCCGAGGGTCCGGCCGTAGCGGAAGAGGTCTTACGGGTCTGCATCTCGTTCCTTGTCGATTCTTGTCGTGCGGCCGGGTTCAGGCGGGCAGAGTTGGTTGCCGTTGCGGCGCGTGCTCGGCCAGCGCGGTGCGGAGGAAGGTCAGCGAGTCCGTCGGCGTGAGGGCGGTGTCGCGGAGCAAGTCGTAGGCCAGGCGGAGGGGTTCGACGTCTTCGGGTTCCTCGACGAGGTGGCCGCTCCAACTGCTTTGGGTGTAGGCGACGGTGTGGCCGTCCTGGAAGAAGATGAGTTCCAGGCAGCTGCGGATGTGGTGGGGTCCGGTGCCGAACGGGACGACGTGCAGGGAGACATCGGGCTTTTGGGCGGTCTCGATGAGGTGTTCCAGTTGGGCGGTCCACGTCTGGGGGTCGCGGGCTTTGCGGCGCAGCACGGCTTCGTCGCGTCTCCGGGCGGGTCGAATCCGGGCGGCCGGGGGTACATCCCCTTGTCGGGGCTTGAACCGGAGTCGTCAGGGGGAGCGCCCGCATCATGGGCGCAGAGGGCGACGGCGGGGGGCGCCAGGCGGGCGCCGCGGCTGTGTGCGACGCGCAGGGCGTCGAGAAGGGCCTCGGTCAGGCGGGCGATGAGGAAAGACAGTTCCCCGGGGGACGGCTCGGGGCCGGCGAGCACCGCGCGGACGTTGCGCAGGAGTTCTTCGGCAAGCCCTAGTTGGACGGCCTCCATCTGGTCGGCCAACTTCCACAGTGGTCCTGAGGGGTCGCCGTTCAGGTAGGCGGGCTGCCCGTTCTCCTCGGTCCAGGGCAGTAACCGCGGCGGGGTCTGATCTGCCGCTTCGGTGACGTTGCGGGGGTACTGATGCTCGGAGTCTGAGGTCATCATGGTCCCGGTTACGAATCGGTGACTGGGTGTCACGACGGTATGAGTGCGTGATGTCGCGCCCCATGGACGGGATGGCCCACTTATCCGCTCGGCACGGTGCAACCGCTACGCTCCGGCGTAGTTGCTCCCCGTGGCCGGATTTCCCGACTGCCCTCCTGTGTCCGCGCCGTACGCTGAACTGGAGGGCAGGTGAGGATATGTCGGAAGAACTCGCGGACAATGTACGCAGGCACCGGCGAAGGGCCGGCCTCAGCCAGGAGGAACTCGCCCATCAGTCGGGCTTTTCCGTAGCGACGGTCCGCAAGATCGAGCAGGGCGGAAGTGTACGGATCGAGACCCTCCACGCCGTTGCGCGCGGCCTCGGGGTCAGGACCTCGGAGTTACTGGTTTCGGATGCCCCGACGCCGGTTCGCCACAACGATCCGAATGATCTCAACCTTCGTGATCTGCGTATCGCGCTGACTCCGCGAGTGAGGCTGACCGATGTCCCGCCGCCGACGGGCGACGAACCGAACCTTCGTCTCCTGCGGCGGGCGGTCCGTGATGCCGTGACGCTGTATCCCGCGGGCCGGTACGCGAGTCTCGCGGCGGCACTTCCGCTGCTCATGCGTGACGCCAACGCGGCCGTTGCCTACTACGAGGGGTCGGAGGACGAGTCGCGGGAGGCGCTGCTGGCCCGCGCCGAGGTGCTGGGACTTGCCGGACGATATCTGACACAGATCCGGCAGTTCGATATCGCTCACGTCGCGGCCACCGCATCCGTGAACGACGCGGTGGCGGCGAAGGACAACGTGGCTGCCGCGAACCGGGTGAGGGGCCTGTGTTTCACGTTGCTGCGGACCGGACGGTTCGACGAGGCGGAAGAACTCGCCGTCGAGGCAATGGACCTGATCGAACCACAGGTCAGCAATGCCGATCCGGATCGCTACTCCGTGTGGGGCGGGGTAGCGATGGAAGCGGCTGCGGCGGCGATACGGAACAACCGGCCACAGGAGGCCAGGGAATACCGCCGGGCGGCTTCCATCGCAGCTGCCGCGGTCGGGCATTCCCAGACGTACGACGTTCTTGCGGCCTTCGGCCCCGTCACGGCGGCGATGAAGTCGTTGGAGGACTTCATGATTATCGGGGACGCCCGCACCGTGGTACGCAGGTCCACGGAAGACGAAGCCCTGTCGGCCAAGGCGTGGGGGCGTCTGGGGAAGCCCAGCACGACCGACGGCAGCCGCTACGTGCTCGACCTGGCGCGTGCGCACGTGCGCACGGGGGACGGCTCGGCGGCCATGGACGAGCTGATGCGGCTCTACCGTTCGGTTCCCGAGTGGCTGCGGCACCAGAAGTCGGCGGCCGTGACCATGGAAGAGATCATGAAGAAGCGCAAGCGCACCCTGACCGCGGACATGCGGGTGGTTGCCGACCACCTCTGCATGAGCGGGTAGAGGGCCGTACCCGCCCGGGGGGAGCGTCACCCCGAGGGGCGGGTCCGGGCGACCCGGGTGGGGTGGGGCGGGTAAGGCCGAGGGTCCGGCCGTTGCGGAAGACGTGTTACCCATGTGCGTCTCGTTCCTTGTCGTGCGGCCGGGTTCAGGCGGGCAGAGTTGGTTGCGGTCGCGGCGTGTGTTCGGCCAGCGCGGCGCGGAGGAAGGTCAGGGATTGGGTGGGCGTGAGGGCGGTGTCGCGGAGCAGGTCGTAGGCGAGGCGGAGGGGTTCGACGTCTTCGGGTTCTTCGACGAGGTGGCCGCTCCAACTGCTTTGCGTGTACGCCACGACGTGGCCGTCCTGGAAGAAGATGAGTTCCAGGCAGCTGCGGATGTGGTGGGGTCCGGTGCCGAACGGGACGACGTGCAGGGAGACATCGGGCTGCTGGGCTGTCGTGATCAGGTGTTCCAGTTGGGCGGTCCACGTCTGGGGGTCGCGGGCTTTGCGTCGTAGTACGGCTTCGTCGATCAGCGCCCGGTAGTGGACGGGTTCGGGCCGGTGAGGCGGTCCTGGCGTTTCAGCCGTGCGGCGACCTGGGCGCTCAGCTGCTTGATGCTGCGCGGGCGGGCGGTGCGGAGCTGTTCTTCGGCGTAGGCGCGGGTCTGGAGGAGGTACGGCACCGCGCTGACCGCGTACTCCTGGACGCTCACCGCGTCGGCTTCCAAGGGCGCCAGTCCGAGGAACGGCTTGTCCTTCGCTTCCCGTTTGGCCAGGTGCCACAGCTTCACCAGGAGGTCGCCGGTGCCGTACACCTTGTCCAGCGCGGCAGCCGCCTCCACGGTGCCCAACCGCTGACCCCGCTCCAGCCGATGCAAGTACGACTGCTCGTAAAGGCATTTCGCCCCGAGTTCCATCAGCGTCAGCCCCGCCTGCTGCCGCCGGTAGGCCAGTTCACTGGCGTACAACTCACGCGCGGACAACCACTCCCAGTCGATGGCGACCTTGGTCCCGCTCCCGCCGCTTCCGCTGCTGCCGGCCATACGGAATTCCTCCCTACGGTGATGGTCGTGCTGGTGCTATGTGCCCCGGGGGCCAGGGGAATTCCGCGTGCCGGGGCGCCATGTCCCCTTGTCCGGACTCGAACCGGAGTCATCGGGCCTGCCCGCACGCATGAACGGAGAGTGTGCGGTGCCGCCCGGGCTCTTCCTGACTGAGCTACAAGGGGGAGTTCATGAATCAAGGGGGCGACCGGGTGCCACCGGTGGCAGGTCCAGCAGCGCACCACGGCTGTCGGCAACGCGCAGCGCGTCCGACAACGCCGTGCACAAGTGCGTCACCATGCCGTGGAGTTCGGTCTCCGACGGAGCCGCCTCCCGCAGCGTCTTACGCACGAAGCCCAGCAGCTCCCAGCCCATTCCGAGCTGCACCGACTCCATCTCGTCCGCCAACCGCCACAACGCCGACGACGCGCCACCGCCCTCCGAGGCCAGGTAACACGCCCGCCCACCAGGCCCCACCCACGGAAGCCGCCGAGCCCTCACCGCACTACCCCGAAAGGCGCTCGCGTCGTGGCCTCGCCCCCGCGCGGACCGATGGGATCAGCCCTCTTCCACCGCCAACATCCCGTCGGATCGTGCATATCCACCGCTTTCGTCATGTCGTCCACGCTCCGGACCGTGAAGCATGCGGCCGTCTCGGGCGTCCCGTCTCGCTCTAGGCAACCGGTCCACTACGCAGAGCGGTACCGTTGGGACGCAGGGTGTTCTTAAGAGCGTTAAGCGTGGGGAGTGACGCGCACATGGGCGAGCGGCAGCCGAACGAGGATCTGAAGAGGCTGTACACAGCTACGGGTTGGACGCTGCGCCGGTTCGCCCAAGAGGTGAACAGGATCGCAACCGAGCGCGGTACGCCCACGCGATACCAACCACCGTCGGTTCACCAGTGGATCGACGGGCACCTGCCCAAAGCGGAGATACGTCCCCTGATCCTGGAGGCACTGGCCCGGCGGCTCCAACGCCCGGTGACGCACGCGGAAGCCGGCTTTCCCGCGCCTATCCACGACAAGGCCGACGCGAGCACGGTCGAAGGGTTACTCGACCTGGGCAGGCAGGACATGGACCCTTCACGTCGCAGCATCATAGGAGCGGGGGCCAAGCTCTTCTCCGCGGCGCTGGCCATTCCCGGATGGCAGGACGTCGTAGGCCGCATGGAAGCGGTCCAGGCCGGACGGACGCAGCGCATCGGAATGCCCGAGGTCGAATCCGTCGTCGCCATGACGGATCGGCTCTCCGACCTCGACGGACAGTTCGGCGGGCGATACGCACGCCCCATGGCAGCCGCGTTCCTGGTCAACATCGTCGCCCCCTATATGAAGGCTGACGCGCCGAGCGAAGTCCGTAAGGAAATGATGTCCGCCGCGTCATTCCTGTGCTACCTCGCGGGCTGGATGGCGGTGGACGAAGGATCGCACGGCACGGCTCAGCGCTACTACGTCAAGGGCCTGGAGTTCGCGGGCGCCAGCGACGACCACTTGACCTACTGCCACATTCTCCGTGGAATGTCGGTGCAATCCGTCGACCTGGGCCATGGTCCGACGGCGGTGAACTGGGCCAACGCGGCAAGCGAGGCATCTCCCACGGTGGGCCCCAGGATGACGGCTTTCATGGCGGGGCAGCAGGCCCATTCCTACGCGGTCGCGGGGGAGCGCTCCAACGCACTCCGCAGCATCGGGGAAACGGAGGCCGCCCTGAACAAGGCGGAAAGCCAGACCGGGACCTTCGGCGGCTACAACGCCTCCACGCTCGCCTATCACACCGCGCAGGTCAGGCATGCGCTGGGAGACGTTTCCGGGAGCGTGGAGTCATTGGAACTGTACTTTCGTCTGCGCAGTTCGAAGAGTGAATCGCGTCGAGGCGATCTGCGTTTCGGTGCCATGCTGGCCGAGCGCCAACTGGGGATCGGACATCTCGATGCCGCCTGCGCCACGTGGATGAAAGTGATGGACGATTACCCGTCGATGAATTCCGACAAGGTGGACAAGCGCGTCAAGGAGATGTTCCGACTGATCCGCCCGCACCTCAAGAACCCGGCCGCGCGCGACCTCTACGAGCGCGCCCGCCTCGCCGCGCCCTCGCTGGCCGCCTGAACGGTGCCGGTTTCCGCCGGCGGCAAGGCCGTTGCAGGCCCTTGCAGGCATGCGGGTGGTTGCCGACCACCTCTCCATGAGCGGGTAGAGGGCCGTACCCGCCCGGGCGAGCGTCACCCCGAGGGGCGGGTCCGGGCGACCCGGGTGGGGTGGGGCGCCGTCGGACGTCAGAGGCGGCGGGTGGCCAGGAGGAGGCGGTCGCGGGCGTCGAACAGGGTGTCCTTGATCATCTGCTCGTGTCCCGGGGTGAGCCGGGCCACCGGCACCGAGCAGCTCACCGCGTCGCGGGCCGGGGTCCGGTAGGGGATCGCGATGCCGAAGCAGCGCAGCCCCAGCGTGTTCTCCTCGCGGTCCACGGCGTAACCCTGCTCGCGGATGACGGCCAGCTCCTCGATCAGCTTCTCGCGGTCGGTGTGAGTGTGCTCGGTGAGCGGTTCCAGCGTCTCCGGAAGGAGCTTGCGCACCTGCTCGTCGGTGTACGTGGCCAGCAGCGCCTTGCCGAGGGAGGTGGAGTGCGCGGGAAGGCGGCGGCCGACCCGGGTGAACGGCCGCAGGTAGTGCTGCGACTGGCGGGTGGCGAGGTAGACCACGTTGGTGCCGTCGAGCCGGGCCATGTGGATGGTCTCGCTGGTCTCGTCGGAGAGCCGGTCCAGGGTCGGCCGGGCGGCGGCCACCACCTCGTCGCCGTCGATGTAGGACGTGCCGACCAGCAGCGCGCGCACGCCGATGCCGTACCGCGTGCCGGTCGCGTCGGTCTCGATCCAGCCCAGCTCGACCAGGGTGCGCAGCAGCATGTAGAGGCTGGACTTGGGGTAGCCGACCGACTCCTGCACGGCGGCCAGGCTGTGCATGCCGGGGCGGCCCGCGAAGAACTCCAGCAGCTCCACCGTGCGGACCGCGGACTTGACCTGCGAACCGGCACCCTCGGCAACAGCCATCGCGTCTGACCCCTCTTGTTCGGCCGGGCCGCGTGGACGTAGGCTCGGCGGAGATTCACATGTGAAGACGTTGTTCAGTATAGAGAACAGACCGGAACGACGACGAGCACCGACCGCGTGCAATATGGAAATGTGGAGGTTATTCCGGTGGCAGTACCAGTCTGGAGCGTGGACCCCCGAACCGGGAAGCAGCGCGAGCAGGTCGCCGTCGAGGCCACGGCTGCCGAGGTCGACGCCGCCGTGCGTGCCGCCGCCACCGCGCTCCCCGCCCTCGCCGACCGTAGCGTACGGTCCCGGCTGCTGCGGGCGGCAGCCGGGCTGCTGGAGCGGGACGCCGAGCAGGTGGTGGCCGCCGCCGACGCCGAGACCGCGCTCGGCATCCCCAGGCTCACCGGAGAGCTGGCCCGTACCGCGTTCCAACTGCGCTCCTTCGCCGAGGTGGTGGACGAGGGCGCGTTCCTGGACGTGATCATCGACCACCCCGACCCGGACGCGAAGCCCATCCCGCGGCCGGACCTGCGCCGGTACAAGATCCCGCTCGGCGTCGTGGCGGTCTACGCGGCCAGCAACTTCCCGCTCGCCTTCTCCGTGCCCGGCGGCGACACCGCCAGCGCGCTCGCCGCGGGCTGCCCGGTCGTGGTCAAGGCGCACCCGGACCACCCGGCCGCCTCCGAGCTCACCGCGGGGCTGCTGCGCGAGGCCGCGGTCTCGGTCGGCCTGCCCGCCGACACCGTGGTGCTGCTGCACGGCTTCGAGGCCGGCGTCGAGCTGGTCCGGCACCCGCTGGTGGCCGCGGCCGGCTTCACCGGGTCGATCCCCGGCGGCCGGGCGCTGTTCGACGCGGCCGCCGCCCGGCCCCGGCCGATCCCGTTCCACGGCGAACTGGGCAGCCTCAACCCGGTCGTGGTCACCCCGGCCGCCGCCGCCGAGCGGGCCGAGCAGATCGGCGCCGGGCTGGCGGGTTCCTTCACCCTCGGCAGCGGGCAGTTCTGCACCAAGCCGGGCCTGGTCCTCACCCCGGCGGGCGCCGACGGGGACCGACTCGTCGCCGCGCTCACCGGCGCCGCGCGGGACGCCGCCGCCGGGGTGCTGCTCGACGGCCGGATGCGCGAGAACTTCCTCAAGGGCGCCGCCGCCCGCGCCGCCCTGCCCGCCGTCGCGACCCCCGTCACCGCCGGCAGCGCCGAGGACCCCCTCGCGGTACGCCCCGGCTACGTCGTGGCCGATGCCGCGGAACTGGCCGAACCCGGCGCGTACGACCTGCTGCTGGAGGAGTGCTTCGGGCCGCTCACCGTGGTCGTACGGTACGGCGACGCGGACCAACTCGACGCCGTTCTGGACCGGTTGCCGGGGAACCTCACGGCGACCGCGCACCTCGGGGCGGACGAGGCGGCGACCCCGGGCGGGCCCGCCGCCGCGCTCCTGACCCGGCTCGGTGCGCTCGCCGGACGCGTGCTGGTCAACGGCTGGCCCACCGGGGTCGCCGTCACCGGCGCCCAGCACCACGGCGGGCCCTACCCCGCCACCACCTCCACGTCGACCTCCGTGGGCGGCACCGCGATCGAGCGATGGCTGCGGCCCGTCGCCTACCAGGACACCCCGCCGGCCCTCCTCCCGCCGGAGCTGCGCGACGACAACCCCGCGGGGGTTCCCCAACGGGTCACGGGACGCCCCTGAGCTCGGGGGCGCCCCGTCCCCGCCCTGCGCTGCCGTGACCTCGCGATGAGCGGCCCCTGTCCATGCGCGGCTCCCTCCGGAAGCACCCGGAACCGCTATCGCGGGGAGCCGTCCTCCAGGGACTCCAGGAGTACGGGGACGTGGCTGTGGTCGGGGTTCTTGACCGCGGTGAGGAGGGTGACGGTTCGGGCCGAGGCGAGCCGTCGCAGATGGTCGAGGTCTCCCCGCAGCTCCGGCGCCGCCAGCTCCGCACGGTAGCGGCGGGAGAACTCGTCGTAGCGGTCCGGTTCGGCGTGCAACCACTTCCGCAACTCGCCCGAGGGGGTGAGGGACTTGGGCCACTCGTCGACGGCCGCGGCCTCCTTGGACAGGCCGCGCGGCCAGAGCCGGTCGACCAGCACCCGCACCCCGTCGCCGGACTCGGGCGGGTCGTAGACCCGGCGTACCCGGAACCCGCTGGTGGACGTCATGACGGACCTCCTCGGCCCCCCGCGTTCGGCCTCATTCCGTGCCCTCTCCCAGCTTGCGGCCTTCCGCCCCGGACGGCTCGTTCCGGGGGGCGCGGGGGGCGAGTGCGGTCGCGAGCGCGGTGGCGGCGAGCAGGGCCGCCGAGATCAGCAGCCCCTTCCGCATCCCGGTCACGAAGTGCGTACGCCCGCCGACCAGCGCGCCGAAGACCGCGACGCTGAGCGCGCCGGAGACCTGGCGGGCGGCGTTGAGGACGCCGGCCGCCATCCCGGCCCGTTCGGCCGGCACCGCCCCCATCGCCGCGGCCGTGAGCGCGGGCACGGCGAGCGCGGCACCGAGGCTCAGCGGCATCATCGCGACCGCGGTCAGCACCGCCGGTGTGCCCGCGCCCACCGACAGCAGCACCAGCAGCCCGGCCACCGCCACGCTCTGGCCGACGAGCATCGGCGCCCTGGGCCCGTAGCGATTGGTGATCCTGCCCGACGCCACGTTCACCACGGAGATCAGCAGCGTCATCGGCAGGAACATCAACCCCGCGGTCAGCGCCGACTCGCCGCGTACCTCCTGGAAGAACAGGCTCAGCACGAAGACCACCCCGAAGAAGCCGAAGGTGACCGCGGCGCCGGTCGCGATCGACGTCGCCGCGGTGCCGTTCCGGAACAGCCCCAGCGGCACCACCGGGTGCGGGTGCCGGGCCTCGATCGCCAGGAACCCCGCCAGCGCGAGCGCGGCCACCGCACCCGCCACCGCGCCCGTCCGGCCGCCCTCGATCACCGCGTACGTCAGCGCGGCCAGCGCCACCACCGCGGTGGTCTGCCCGGGCAGGTCCAGCGGGGCCGGGCGGCGCGGGGAGCGGGCCACCCGGGCCGAGAGCACCAGGGCGGCCAGGCCCACCGGCAGGTTGATGAAGAAGATGGCCCGCCAGCTCCACCCCGTGGTCAGCGCGCCGCCCGCCACCGGGCCGAGCGCCAGGGCGGTCGAACCGCCCGCCGCCCAGACCGAGATGGCGCGCGCCCGCTTTCGCGGGTCGGGGAACGCCTGCCGCACCAGCGCCAGGGAAGCGGGCAGCACCACGGCCGCCGCGCTGCCCTGCACCACCCGCGCGGCCACCAGCACCGCCAGGTTCGGTGAGAGCCCGCACGCCACGGACGCGACGGTGAAGACCGCGGTTCCGATCGCGAACGCCCGGCTCGCGCCGACCCGGTCCGACAGCGCGCCGGTGGACAGCATCAGCGACGCGAACGCGAGGGTGTAGCCGTCCACCACCCACTGCAACGCGGCCAGCCCGCCGTGCAGTTCGCGGCCCATCGCGGGCAGGGCGACGTTCACCACGGACGAGTCGAGGGTGACCAGGACGAAGCCGATCAGTGCGGCCGCCAGGGTCAGGGCGGGGGAGGCCGTGGCCGAAGCGGCGCCCGGCGCCGGGCCCGCGCCGTCCCCGCTCGTCGTGCGCGGGAGGTCCAACCGCTCTTCGCACGGCGGCAGATGGGGCTCGGGGGTGATGAGTTCCTCTGGCATGCCCTCAGCCTGCCGACGGCCGGACGCGTAGAGTAGTGGCCGGAATGCCACGCTCCCGGAGGTTCTGGCCATGAAGACCGCAGGGTCCGAAGCGACGCACGAGCCGCCCGAGCCGTACGACTTGCCCGAGCCGTACGACTTGCACGAGCCGCCCGAGCCGAACGAGCCGCCCGCGGTGAACGCGGCGCACGCGGCGGCCCGACCCCACGCGATGAAGAAGCGGCCGCACGCACGTCCAACGGCCCAAGGACCCACCGCGCCCGTCGCACCGCGCACCCCGCCGGTGCCCGCCGGACGGCCCGTACCGCCGCCCGTCGCCGCCGAGCCGTTCATCTGCCCGCGCCCCCACCGCGTCGCCGTCATCGCCTCGGAACCCGTCTCGCTGTTCAACCTCGCCCTGCCCGAAATGCTGCTGCTCAAGGTCGAGGTGGACGGCCGGCCCGGCTACGAGGTCGAGCTGTGCACGCCCGACCCCGGGCCGGTCGCCACCAGCGGCGGCGCCGACGTGGTGATCCGCAGCGGCCTGGACGCGCTCGACCGGGCCGACACCGTGATCGTGGCCGGCACCGGCGCCGCCGAGGACCCCGACCCGCGCGTCCTGGAGGCGCTGCGGGCCGCCGCGACGGCCGGGAAGCGGATCGCGTCCATCTGCACCGGCGCCTTCCTGCTCGCCGCGGCCGGACTGCTCGACGGCCTCCACGCCACCACCTACTGGGCGTACACCCGGCAGTTCGCGGAGAAGTACCCCGACGTGGTCATCCAGCCCGACGTGCTCTACGTGCAGGACGGCCGCATGCTCACGTCCTCCGGCTACGCGGCCGGCATCGACCTGTGCCTGCACCTGGTGCGCACCGACTACGGCGCCGCGGTCGCCAACGCCGTCGCCCGCCTCGCCCTGGTCGCGCCCGTACGGCCGGGCGGCCAGGCGCAGTTCACCGACACGCCGCTGCCCGCCGAGACCGGCACGTCGCTCGCCGAGACCCGCGCCTGGGCGATGACCCGGCTCGACCGGCCGCTGACCCTCACCGACCTCGCCCGCCACGCCGCCGTCAGCGTCCGCACCCTCACCCGCCGCTTCCACGCCGAGACCGGCCTCAGCCCGTTGCAGTGGCTGCTCCACCAGCGACTGGAACGCGCCCGCGAACTGCTGGAGACGACCACCCTCCCGGTCGACCAGGTCGCCCGCGCCAGCGGCCTCGGCACCGCCGACTCCCTCCGCCAGCACCTGCTGCGCCGCGTCGGCCTGACCCCCTCCGACTACCGCGCCGCCTTCACCCGCCTTCCCGTGGCCTGAACCCCCGGCGCACCGGGCCGTGACGCGGGCGCCGGCGCGGGGCGGTGGAACCGGAACGGCCCCCCGGTGCGTCACCGTTCCGGTGGCGCCCGCCCCCGGGGACGGGCGTGTGCGGGTGTGGGGAGAGCGAGCCCGTGGGACGCTGATGTGGTCTTCACCCGTGCTCCGCATATGCTTTCGGAAGGGCTGTAGACATGCGACGGAACGCCGCCCGGCACGGGGCGTCCGATACGGCCGACAGCAGGCCGCACGGAACGACGTTGGGGGAAAGCCGCATGTCCCGCGCCCGCGGTGCCACCCGCACCCGTACCCGTATCGACAAAGCGACCCGTTCCCGCAGGTGGGCGTTGCGCCGCTCGGTGCTGGCGCCCGCGGCCGGGGTGGTCGCGGCGGCGACCGTCGGCGCGCTGCTGGTGTCCAACGCGCGCGGCGCGCACCACGACGACGCGCGGGGCGGCCAGGCGGAGCCCACCGCGTCCGCCGGCCGGCAGGGCGACGCGGCGCACCCGGGCCGGGTCGGCGCCTGGGAGAGCGCGATGAGCGCGGGCGGGCCCTCGTTCCGGCGGCAGACGATACGGATGGTGGTGCACACCAGCGTCGGCGGTTCCGGCCTGCGGATCAGGATCTCCGACCTGCGCAGCGAGCAGGGCCTCGCGGTGGGCGCCGCCGACGTCGCCGAGCAGTACGACGGCGGTCGCGCCGTCGCCGGCACCCACCACCGGGTGACCTTCGGCGGCTCCCGCTCCACCACCGTCGCCGCGGGCACCGAGGAGTACAGCGACGTCATCCCGATGCGGGTCGCCGCCGACCAGAACCTGCTGGTCAGCCTCTACCTGCCGGGACCGACCGGCGCCTCCACCTTCCACCGCGAGGCGTACGAGACGACGTATGTCTCCACCGACGGCGTCGACCACGCCGCCGACGACTCCGCCGCGGGCTACGCGCGCACCCGCACCTCCTGGTACTACCTGTCCGGCCTCGACGTGGTCTCGCCGACCGCGCACGCGACCGTGGTGGCCTTCGGCGACTCGATCACCGACGGCTACCACTCGACCGCGGGCGCCAACCGGCGCTGGCCGGACCAGCTCGCCCGGCGGCTCGCCTCGGCGCCCGGCGGGCAGCGGCTCGGGGTGGTCGACGCCGGCATCGCCGGGAACCGGCTGCTCACCCAGGCGCCGGAGATCTACCGCGGCCCGAGCGGGGTGCACCGCTTCGCGGACGACGCCCTCAGCGAGCCCGGCGTCAAGGACGTCATCCTGCTCGAAGGCGTCAACGACCTGAGCAACGACCTCAACAGCGCCGGCGGCCCGCTGACCGCGCAGAACCTGATCGACGGCTACCGCGCCCTCATCACCCGCGGACACGCGGCCGGGGTCCGGATGATCGGCGGAACGATTCTCCCCTACAGCCGGCTCAGCCCGGCGATGAACGCGATCCGCGTCCAGGTCAACCAGTGGATCAGGACCAGCGGCGCGTTCGACGCGGTGGTGGACTTCGACCGGGCCCTGCGCGACCCCTCCCACCCCGACGCGATGGCCCCCGCCTACGACTCCGGCGACCACCTGCACCCCAACGACGCGGGGATGCTGGCGATGGCCGACGCGGTCGACCTCAACGCGCTGGTCTCCTGACGGACCCGCCGGCCGGGTCAGTACAGTGCCGGTATCAGTACAGTGCCGGTATGGGAGCCGGAGCCGAAGAGGTGCTGCACGTCAGGGGCCGGGTGCTCGCCGGGCCCGACGACGCGGCGGTCAGGGACGAACTGTGGGTGGTCGGCGGGCGGATCACCTACCGGCGACCCGCCGCCGAGGTCACCGCGACCGCCGACGGGTGGGTGCTGCCCGGGCTGGTGGACGCGCACTGCCACGTCGGCCTCGACGCGCACGGCGCCGTGGACGAGGCGACCACCGAGAAGCAGGCGCTGACCGAGCGCGAGGCGGGCGCCCTGCTGCTGCGCGACGCCGGAACTCCCGCCGACACCCGCTGGATCGACGACCGCGAGGACCTGCCGAAGATCATCAGGGCCGGCCGGCACATCGCCCGCACCCGCCGCTACATCCGCAACTACGCCCACGAGATCGAGCCCGGGGACCTCACCGCCTACGTGCGCCGCGAGGCCCGCCGGGGCGACGGCTGGGTGAAGCTGGTCGGCGACTGGATCGACCGCGGGATCGGCGACCTGGCGCCGTGCTGGCCGAAGGACGCGTTGCGCGAGGCGATCGCGGCCGCCCACGAGGAGGGTGCCCGGGTCACCGCGCACTGCTTCGCCGAGGACTCCCTCGCCGACCTGGTGGCCGCCGGGATCGACTGCGTCGAGCACGCCACCGGGCTCACCGACGACACCATCCCGCTCTTCGCCGAGCGCGGCATCGCCATCGTGCCGACCCTGGTCAACATCGCCACCTTCCCGCAGTTGGCGGCCGGCGGCGCCGCCAAGTTCCCCCGCTGGTCGGCCCACTTGGAGCGGCTGCACGCGCGCCGCCACCAGACGGTGCGGGACGCGTACGACGCCGGCATCCCGATCTACGCGGGCACCGACGCGGGCGGCAGCCTCGCCCACGGGCTGGTCGCCGGCGAGGTGGCCGAACTGGTGCGCGCCGGGCTGCCGCACACCGCCGCGCTGTCCGCCGCGACCTGGGGCGCCCGGCAGTGGCTGGGCCGCGCCGGCCTGGAGGAGGGCGCGCCCGCCGACCTGGTGGTCTACGAGGCGGACCCGCGCGAGGACGTCCGGGTGCTGGCGGCGCCGCGCCGGGTGGTGCTGCGCGGCCGCACGGTGGCCTGAGCGGCGGTCTCGACGGCGGCGGCACGCTGACCTGAGCGGTGGTCCGAACGGCGGCGGCACGGCGATCGCGACGACGGCGGGGCGGGTGGCACGCCGGTCCGAAGAACTGCGGCGGCCCGCCGGTTTGAGCGGCGGCCCGGATCGGAGCCCCGCCCAGTCTCCCGGGTGAAGCGTACAGAACGGCCGTACGCCGGGAATCGAAGAAATGCACGGAAACCACCCTTCTGGGTGAACTGGCGCCGTGTAGCGGTCAATTCACCCTCAGTGCGTAAATATTGCCGGGTCGAGGTCCCCGGGTGCTGTCCCCAATCAGCGCGCGCCGGGGGCTCCATCCCATACGTGGGGGTTTCCCAACCGTGTACCGCACCATCAACTTCCGCCTGCCCGCACGCCGTTCGGTCGCCGTCATCGGCGCCGCCACGGCCGTTGCCGCCGGGGCCGTACTGGCCGTCGCACCGGCGGTGCAGGCGACGCCCGCGACCGCGCACGACTCCGGGGCCGCCACGGCCACGGACCTGCGCGCGGGCCTGGACGTGTCCCTGCTCGGCAAGACCGTGGACGTGCCGGTCAACGTCTCCCTGAACGACGTGCACGCCCCGGCCGACGCCAAGGAGACCGCGCTGACCGTCACGGTCGGCCACGGTGTCGAGGCGGGCCGGGCCGTCAACCTGCTGCGCGCCTCGGTCGCCACCGCGAACGCCACCACCAGCCGCGACAAGGCCGAGGGCGTCGCCAACATCGCCGCTGCGAACCTGCACGTCCCCGGGCTGCCGCTGCTGTCCCTGATCAAGCTGGACGCGGTGACGTCCACGGCGACCTGCCAGGTCGGCCACCGGCCGACCGCGTCCTCGCACCTGGCCGGCCTCACCGTGCTCGGCAAGCGCACCGAGCTGTCGGCGATCGGTGTCACCAAGGTCGCCGTCCCCGGCGTCGGCGAGGTGGACCTGGAACTGACCAACGCCGTCACCACCTCGAACACCGCCGCGGCCACGGCGCTGCACCTCAAGGTCGACATCGACCCGCTGAGCCTCGGTGTCGCCCACGTGACCGGGGACGTCACGCTCGCCCAGGCCACCTGCCGCACCCCGAAGGGCGACAGCGGCTCGTCCGGCGGCTCGACCTCCGGTGGCTCCGGCAACGGCGGTACGTCCTCGGGGAGTTCCTCCAGCGGGGCGGGCAACGGCGGTTCCACCGGCGGGCACTCCTCCGGCGGCTCCTCCAACGGGGGCAGCGCGAGCGGCGGTTCGAGCAGCGGCTCCTCCGGCAGCGGCGGGTCCGCCGGCTCCTCCGGCAGCAGCGGTTCGAGCGGCGGCTCCTCCGCGTCCGGCGGCTCGGGCGGTTCCGGCACCCACACCCAGACCGTCGCCGACACCGCGAGCACCGGCAACCTCGCCGAGACCGGCGCAAGCTCCAACATGCCCTACCTCGCGGGCGGCGCCGCGGCACTGGTGGCCGCCGGCGCGCTGACCTTCGTGGTCACCAACCGCCGCCGCAGGGGGGCCGGTTCGTCCGCCGACGGCGACGCGTGACCGCCACAAGGCGGTAACAAGCGCGGGGGGCGGCACCGGCGGTGGTGCCGCCCCCCGTACTCTGTTCCTCACACCCGGGGCCGGGGGACCACCGCGCCATGGGCACTGACACGGTGGGGCAACAGGGCGGGCGGGCATGAGCGACGGGCTATTCGCGGGCAGATACGAACTCGCGGAGCTGCTCGGCTCCGGTGGCATGGCCCGGGTGCACCGCGCCCGGGACACCCGGATGGGCCGGGTGGTCGCGATCAAGACCCTGATACCGGAGTTGGCGCAGGACCCCGACGCCCGCCGCCGGTTCGCCCGCGAGGCGCACGCCGCCGGGGTGCTGAACCACCC
Organism: Streptomyces sp. NPDC087270; assembly: GCF_044744625.1. Classification (NCBI taxonomy): domain Bacteria; kingdom Bacillati; phylum Actinomycetota; class Actinomycetes; order Kitasatosporales; family Streptomycetaceae; genus Streptomyces; species Streptomyces sp. NPDC087270. Next base: position 64,736 of record NZ_JBIUYR010000019.1, on the reverse strand, counting down.
CGGCATCGTCACCGTCCACGACCAGGACGAGTACCAGGACGGCGACACCGTCGTGCCGTACCTCGTCATGGAGTACGTACGCGGCGGCACGCTGGCCCAACTCGTCCGCGAGCAGGCCCCGTTCGAGCCGGAGCGGGCGGTGCGGATCGTCTGCGACATCCTCGACGCGCTCGCCCACGCGCACAGCCACGGCACCGTGCACCGCGACGTGAAGCCCGCCAACGTGATGGTCACCGAGGAAGGCGCCATCAAGGTCGCCGACTTCGGCATCGCCCGCGTGATGGACACCGACACCCGGCTGACCACGGTCGGCTCCTCCGTCGGCACCCCCAGCTACATGTCGCCCGAGCAGGTCAACGGCGGCGACGTGGACGCCCGCAGCGACGTCTACGCGGTCGGCTGCGTGCTGACCGAACTGCTCACCGGCAAGCCGCCGTTCCACGAGGGCACCCCGCTGAGCCTGATGTACTGGCACGTCCACGCCGAGCCCCCGGCGCCCTCCACCCGCAACCCGAGGGTGCCCGCGGAGCTGGACGCCCTGGCGCTGGCCGCGCTCGCGAAGGACCCCGCCGACCGCCCCGCCGACGCCGGGGTCTACCGGGCCCGGCTGTGGGCCTGGCTGACCGCCGCCCGCTCCGCCACGGTGAACGGGCCGGCCACGCTGCCGCCGAGGGACTTCGGCCTGCCGCCGGCCACCGCCCCGACGAACGCGCCGACCGATGCCCCGACCGACGCCCCGGGCGCCGACCCGCGCGCCACCTTCGGCGTCGGCGGCGCGCTGCCCTCGCTCCCCGCCCAGGGCACGCCGCCGCGAACACCCGGCCCGTACCAGGGAGTTCCGGGTCCGCAGTTCCCGCAGAACCCGTCGGCGCAGCAAGGGCAGCAAGGGCAGCAAGGGCAGCAGGGCTCTCAGTCCCCGCAGCCGCCCGCGCCCTCGCAGCCCTCCACGCCCCCGCCGCCGTCACCCGGCCCGGCCGAGCACCCCGCGTACTCGCGCAGCCCGCAGGTGCCGCTGCCCCCGCCGTACCAGCCGAGCACCCCGCCGCCGGTCAACAACGGCGCCGCGCGGCAGCAGCAGCCGCTGATGCAAGGCGGGCCGCCCCTGCACGGCGGTATGCCGCCCGGGCCCGGACTCGGTTCCGTCCCCGGCCCGCGTGCCGGCATGCCGCCCGGCCCGAAGCCGACCTGGAGCGGCCGCCGCAAGATCCTCACCGCGGTGGCCGGGGTCGCCGTCGCGGGCATCACCGTCTCCGTCGTGCTGGCCACCGGCGCCCTCGGCGGCGGCGGCAAGCCCGACCCCACGCCCGACCCGCACCCGCCGACGACGGCGCCGGTCGACCAGCAGGCCGCCCTCCAGCGGCACGGCGGCAAGCAGGGCGCCGGCTACAACGGCGGCACCGAGGGCGTGGTCCGCCCCTCCGTGCAGACCGGCGGCACCGTCCAACTGGCCACCTCCTACCTCGACGACAGCCTGCTGGACCCCGCCGACACCTACGACCCCGGCGCCTGGAACGTCCAGCGGCTGCTCTACCGCAACCTCGTCAGCTACGCGCCCGCGCCCGGCGACAAGGGCCGCGCGCTCCTGCCCGACCTGGCCACCACCACCGGCGACGTCAGCAGCGACGGCCTGACCTGGACCTTCCACCTGAAGAAGGGCCTGCGCTTCCAGGACGGCTCGACGATCACTTCCAAGGACGTCAAGTACGGCGTCGAGCGCAGCTTCGACCGCGACGTGCACTCCGGCGGGGCGACCTACTTCCCCGACCTGCTCGACGAGGGCCAGCACTACCCGGGGCCGTACAAGGACTCCGACCCCGACAAGATGGGCCTGAAGTCGGTGGCCACCCCCGACGACAGCACCGTCGTGTTCACCCTCGCCAAGCCCTACGCCGACTTCCCGTACATCCTCGCGATGTCGGCCGGCGCCGTGGTGCCGCCCAGCGCCGACACCGACGGCGGCAAGGGCTACGAGCAGAAGCCGATGGCCAGCGGCCCCTACAAGGTGGCCAGTTACGTCAAGGGCAAGTCGCTGCACCTGGTCCGCAACACCGAGTGGGACGCGACCACCGACCCGGTCCGCTCCCAACTGCCCGCCGGGTACCAGGTGAAGTCCTACGACTCCCAGGCCGAGGTGGAGCAGGCGCTGCTCGACGGCACCGCCGACCTGGACTTCAGCGAGGTGATGTTCGACGACGAGACCGAGGCGAAGATCATCAACAGCTCGGCGCAGAAGTCGAACGTGGACCTCGCCTACACCGGGGCGACCCGCTACCTGAGCCTGCGCACCGACACCGCACCGTTCGACAACGTCTCCTGCCGCAAGGCCGTCGCGTACGCCGTGGACCGCGCCGAGGTGGAGGCCGCGCTCGGCGGCCAGTACGAAGGCGGCGAGGTCGCCACCACGATGCTGCCGCCCAGCAACGACAGCCACGACCCCAAGGCGAACCTGTACTCCAGCAGCGCCGGCGAGGCGGAGGACACGTACGCCAAGACCGAACTCAGCCAGTGCGGGATGCCGAACGGCTTCAGCACCACGCTGGTCGGCCTCTCGGGCGCCTCCAAGAGCGAGCAGGCCATGCAGGCGGTCGCCACCGCACTGGAGAAGGTCGGCATCAAGGTCACCGTCAAGACCATGGACTCCGGCGCCTTCTACGACACCCTGCTGTCCCCGAGCAAGCTCAAGGCGGCCAAGTGGGGCATGGTGTACACCGGTTGGATCGGGGACTACCCGACCGGCGGCGGCTTCCTGCGCCAGCTCGTCGAGCCGGACTCCGGCACCAACTACTCGGGCCTGGACGACAGCAGCCTCAACGCCATGGTCGACCAGGCCGACGCGCTCACCGACCCGTCGGCCGCGACCGAGGCATGGACCAAGATCGACGCGCGGGTCATGCAGGACGCCGCGATGGTGCCGCTCGTCTACGACCGGCACCTGGTCTACCGCGGCCCGCGCCTGACCAACGTCTACCAGCAGCAGGTGATCGGCCAGATCGACCTCAGCGCGCTGGGAGTGAAGTGAGCACCGCGGACAGCGCGTTGACGAACCCGTCGGTGGTGCGGCGATCCCGCACCGCGACCCGCAGCCAGTCCGGGCCGAGGCCGGGGAAGGTGTCGCCCCGGCGCACCGCGTAGCCCGACTCCCGCAGCGCCGCGCGTACGTCGGCCGCGGCCGGTATCCGCAGCAGGACGAACGGCGCCGCGGGCGCGTCCCCGGCCGTGCGGACCCGCGGCACCTCCCGCAGCCGCTCCACCAGGTACGCCCGGTCCGCGGTGACCTGCCGGGCCGCCTCGGCGGCCTCCGTACGGGCCCGCGCCGACACGCACGCCTCCGCCGCCGCCAGCGCGGGCGAGGAGACCGCCCACAGTGGCTGCGCCGCCGCCAACTCCGCGATCAGCTCCGGCGCCCCCAGCACGTAGCCGACCCGCAGCCCGGCCAGGCCCCAGGTCTTGGTCAGGCTGCGCAGCACCACCAGTCCGGGCACCGTGTCCGCCCCGCCGGTCCCGGCCGCCCCGGCCAGTGACTCGCGCTCGCCCGGCACCGCGTCCATGAACGCCTCGTCCACCACCAGCGTGCGCCCGGGCCGGGCCAACTCCCGTACCAGCGCCGCCGGGTGCAGCACCGACGTGGGGTTCGTCGGATTGCCGAGCACCACCAGGTCCGCGTCCGCCGGGACCCGGTGCGGATCGAGCCGGAACCCGTCGGAGGCGTCCAGCAGCACCCGCTCCACCGCGTGCCCGGCCGCCCGCAGCGCCGCCTCCGGCTCCGTGAACTGCGGGTGCACCACCACCGCGCGCCGCGGCCGCAGCACCCGCGCCAGCAGCACGAACGCCTCCGCCGCGCCCGCCGTGAGCAGCACCTCCGGGTCCGCCCGGCCGTGCCGGACCGCCACCGCGTGCCGCGCCGGCCGGCCGTCCGGATACGCCGCCAGCCCTGCCAGCGTCCCCCCGATCACCTCGGCCAGCCACGCCGGCGGTGTCCCCGCCCGCACGTTCACCGCGAGGTCGACCAGGCCCTCGCCGACCTCCGCGTCGCCGTGATGCCGCAGGTCATGGCCATCGGGGTACACGTCTTGGGCTCCAGAGTGCGGGAAGGGGAGGGGGAGGGGAGCGCGGGCGACGGCGACCGTGGCGTGTGCCGACTTCCGCTTGGCGAGGGCGAGTTCGGCGCCGGGACCGGCGGCGAGGAGTGCCGCGGCCTCGGCGACGGACGGGGTGCCGAGCGCGCCGAGCGCGGCCTCGGACGGCGTCGGCACCGCCACGCGCGCCAGCGCGGCCGGGTCGAAACCGACCACCGCCACCCCGAGTTGCTCGGCGGCTCCGGCGATCGCGGGCGCCCGCTCCTTCCCGGTGACCGTGGCCAGCACCGCCACGGAGCATCCGCCGCCCCCGCCGAGCCCGGCGCCGGTGAGCCCAACAGCCGTGTCCGGGGCGGCCGTTGATCCGTCCGGAGGGCCGGGGGAACGGCTCGCCCCGGGGTGCGGCGCCCGCGCCCGCGGCAGCAGAGCCGCTTCCGCCGGTGCCGCTTCCGCCGGTGCCGCCTCCGCCAGCGCCGCCCGGATCAGGCCCAGTACCTCAGCCGCGTCCGCCGCGCCGCTCGCGCCCACGCCGACGTGGAACCGCTCGCTCATCGAGGCGGCCGGGCGGCGCAGGAGGCGACGAAGCGCCGGGCGAGGGAGGGCGCCGCGGCCCAGTGGGTGTGCAGGTAGGAGGCGTGCACGCGGTGCTGGACGAAGCCCTCGACCCGGCGTTCGGGGCGGACGAAGCCCCACGCCGGTGCCTGGCCCGCACCCGGTTCGACCCGGGTGCGGTGGAACTCGTGCCCCCGGACCCGGGTCCCGGCCGCGGCCAGCACGCTGTCGCCGACCGCGACCGCCTCGCGGTAGCCGAGCGTGAGCCGGGCGTTCATCTCGGCCTTCGCGTCGAGCACCCCGCACATCGGCCGCCCGTCCAACTCCCGCACCAGGTAGAGCAGTCCGGCGCACTCCGCGGCCAGCGGACCGGAGAAGCGGGCGACCTCGCGGCGCAGCGCACCGTTCGCGGACAGCTCGGGAGCGTACATCTCGGGGAAGCCCCCGCCGATCACGACGCCCTGGGTGCCGGCGGGCAGCGCCTCGTCGGTGAGCGGGTCGAACTCCACCACGTCGGCGCCCGCGGCGGTCAGCAGTTCCTCGTGCTCGGGGTAGGCGAAGGTGAAGGCGGCGCCGCGGGCCACCGCGACCACGGGCCGCCGGGCCGTACGCCCCGCCGCCGGTGCGTCCGCCGACGTGCCTGCCGGACGGCCGTCGGCCGTGCCTGTCACCGAGCCCGTTTCCGCGTCCGACACCGAGCCCGACACCTCGCGCGCCGGGTCCCACGCCGGTCCCGCCAGCGGGGGAGCGGTACGCGCCAGCGCCAGCAGCGCGTCCAGGTCGCAGCCGGCGGCGACCCGGTCGGCCACCGCCCGCACCCACGCCAGCGCCTCCGCGCGCCGCTCGGCCACCGGCACCAGCCCGAGGTGGCGCGCGGGCACCGCGAGCACGTCGGAGCGGCCCAGCGCGCCCAGCACCGGAATCCCGACCTCCTCCAGCGCCGCGCGCAGGATCTCCTCGTGACGTGCCGAGCCGACCTTGTTGAGCACCACCCCGCCCAGCCGCACCCCCGGGTCGAAGGAGGCGAAGCCGTGCACCAGCGCCGCCACCGAGCGGGCCTGCGCGGACGCGTCCACCACCAGCACCACCGGCGCGGACAGCACCTTGGCGACCTGCGCGGTCGAGGCCAACTCCCCATGCCCGGTGGCGCCGTCGAACAGCCCCATCACGCCCTCGACCACGGCGAGCCCCGCGCCGGCCGCCCCGTGCAGGAACAGCGGCACCATCCGCTCCACCCCGCACAGGTACGGGTCGAGGTTGCGGCCCGGCCGGCCGGTGGCGAGCGCGTGGTAGCCCGGGTCGATGTAGTCGGGGCCGACCTTGTGCGGGGACACCGCGAGGCCGCGCGCGGCGAAGGCGGCCATCAACCCGGTGGCGACCGTGGTCTTGCCGCTGCGCGAGGACGGCGCGGCGATCACGAAGCGCGGCACCGAGGCCCGGCCCGCGGCGGAGGCCGAAGCCGTACCCGTACTCGTACCCGTTCTCGTACCCGTGGCGGAAGCCGCAGCCGTGCGCGCCGTCCGGCCCGCCGCCGTACCGGCGTCCTGGCTCACCACTCGATCCCCCGCTGCCCCTTCTGCCCGGTGTCCATCGGGTGCTTGACCTTCGCCATCTCGGTCACCAGGTCGGCGTGGTCGAGCAGTTCGGCCGGTGCGTTGCGCCCGGTGACGACCACGTGCTGGCTGCCGGGACGGTCCCGCAGCACCCGCACCACCTCGTCCACCGGCACCCATCCCCAGTGCATCGGGTACGCGAACTCGTCCAGTACGTACAGCCGGTAGGTCTCCGCGGCCAGGTCCCGCTTGACCTGCTCCCAGCCCTCCCGGGCCGCCTCCTCGCTGGAGGCGAGGTCGCGCTGCACCCACGACCAGCCCTCGCCCATCTTGTGCCAGGCGACCGTGCCGCCCTCGCCGGAGGCGCCCAGCACCCGCAGCGCCCGCTCCTCCCCGACCTTCCACTTCGCCGACTTGACGAACTGGAACACCCCCACCGGCCAGCCCTGGTTCCAGGCCCGCAGCGCCAGCCCGAACGCGGCCGTCGACTTGCCCTTGCCCGGACCGGTGTGCACGATCGTCAGCGGCCGGTTGCGCCGCTGACGCGTCGTCAGCCCGTCCTCCGGCACCACACTCGGCTGTCCCTGCGGCATTACGCGGCCCTCCGTACGTCCTTGACCAGCGCGGACACCGTGTCGGCCCGCAACTCCTGCAGCGTCACCGCGGTGGCGCCCAACTCCCGTGCCAGCGCGCCCGCCAGGCCCAGCCGTACCGGACCGGCCTCGCAGTCCACCACCACCGACGCCGCCCCGGACGCGGCCAGCAGCCGGGCCGCGCGCGCCGCCCGCGGCAGCGGCTCGGGTCCGCCGGTGGCCCGCCCGTCGGTCACCACCACCAGCAGCGGCCGCCGCGAGGGGTCCCGCAGCCGCTCCACCCGCAGCACCTCGTGCGCCCGCAGCAGCCCCGCGGCCAGCGGCGTACGGCCCCCGGTCGGCAGCTTCTCCAGCCGCGCCGCGCCGGCGTCCACCGACGACGTCGGCGGCAGCGCCAACTCCGCGCCCGCGCCCCGGAACGTCACCAGGCCGACCTTGTCCCGCCGCTGGTACGCGTCCAGCAGCAGCGACAGCACCGCGCCCTTCACCGCGCCCATCCGCCGCCGCGCCGCCATCGAACCCGACGCGTCCACCACGAACAGCACGAGGTTGCCCTCCCGGCCCTCCCGCACCGCCTGCCGCAGATCCTCCCGCCGCACCACCAGGCCGCGCCCGTCGCGGCCCCGCGCCCGCTGGTGCGGCGCCGCCGCCCGTACGGTCGCCGTCAGATGCAGCGCCGCCAGCCGGCCGCGCGGCTGCTCCGCCCCGGTGGTACGCCCGTGCGCCGTCCGGGCCCGCGAGCGCCGCCCCGCCGCGCCCTCACCCAGCCCGGGCACGGTCAACGTCCGTGTCTTGTACGGTTCCCCGGCGGCGGACGGCGGCTGCTCGGAGGCGGCGGCGAGCGCGGAGCCGGCTCCCGCTCCCGTGTCCGCTCCCGGTTCCGTGCCGGTTCCCGGGTTCGGGGCAGCGGGGTCGGACCCGCCGTCCGGAGCGGGGGAGCCCGCCGCCGGGTCCACGCCCGGGTCGCGCTGCGGCGGCACCCCGCCACCGCCGTCGGGCCCGCCGCCGTCCGGGCCGCCGTCGTCGGGGCCGCCGTCCGGATCCGGATCGGGGTCGGGCTCCGGCTCGTCCTGCGGGTCCCGGCCCTCGGCCTCGGCCCGCTCCGCCTCCTGCCGCGCCCGCTCCAGCGTCTCGTCCAGCTTCTCCTCGTCGAGGCCGGGCGCGTCGAACGGATTGCGGCGCCGCCGGTGCGGCAGCGCCAGCAGCGCGGCCTGCCGTACGTCCGGGTCCGTCACCTCCGTGCGGCCCGCCCACGCCGCCAGCGCGGTCGCGGTCCGCGCCATCACGATGTCCGCGCGCATCCCGTCCACCTCGAACGCCGCACAGGTCGCCGCGATCTGCCGCAGCGCCGCGTCCCCGAGCACCACCGACGGCAGCAACTCCCGCGCGGCCGATATCCGTTCGCGCATCTCCTGCTCGTCGGCCGCCCACCGTGCCGCGAACCGCGCCGGGTCCGCGTCGTACGCCAGCCGCCGCCGTACGACCTCCACCCGCTGGTCGGTCTCGCGCGAGGCGGTGACCTCCACGGTCAGCCCGAACCGGTCGAGCAACTGCGGCCGCAGCTCGCCCTCTTCCGGGTTCATCGTGCCCACCAGCAGGAAGCGTGCCGCGTGCCGCACCGACACGCCCTCGCGCTCCACGTAACTCGCCCCCGTCGCGGCGGCGTCCAGCAGGACGTCCACGAGGTGGTCATGGAGCAGATTGACCTCGTCGACGTAGAGAATCCCCCGGTGCGCGTCGGCCAGCAGCCCGGGCTCGAACGCCTTCACCCCCTCGGCGAGGGCCCGTTCGATGTCGAGCGCGCCGACCAGCCGGTCCTCCGAGGCGCCCACCGGCAACTCGACCAGCCGCGCGGGGCGCTGTACCCCTGCCTCGTCCACCGGGTGCGGCCCGTCCGGGCAGTCCGGGTCCGGGGCGGCGGGGGCGCAGCTGAACCGGCAGCCGGGAACCACCGCGAGATCGGGCAGCAGCGAGGCGAGCGCGCGGACGGTCGTGGTCTTGGCCGTCCCCTTCTCACCTCGCACGAGGATGCCACCCACCGATGGGTTGATCGCGTTGAGCAGCAGCCCCAACCGTAGATCCTCCTGGCCGACGATCGCCGAGAACGGATAGGGAATGCTCATGAAGTGGCCACTCCTTCGAGTGAGAAGACGTTCGATCGGTCGGAGGTGGACTCGCACCCACCCTGCTGTGACGCGTGGTCTCCGCTGCCGAGGGGGTGATCCGGGCACGGCGAACCGCCCCGCCGTTCGGGCTCTCCGCTCCCCGCACGGGCGGGGGTGAACGCGGTCACGGCGCCCCCGGCGGCAGGAACGGCAGGCCGTCCGGCGGACCCTGCTCGATCAGCCGCAGCAGCGCTCCGGTGTCGGCGTGCTCCTCGATCAGATCGGCCAGCCGCTCCAACTGGCCCTCCCGCAGCGCCTCGAAGCGGGTGTCCGGCGCCGGCGCGAACCGCCGCCCGGCCGCCGCTGCCACCCGCGTGAGGAACGCCCGCCGGAAGCCGTCGCTCTCCAGCGAGCCGTGCCAGTGCGTGCCCCACACCGCGCCGACCCGGCAGCCGTCGAGGAACGGCTCGTCGCCGCCCAGGAGTTCGGCCACCCCGTGGTGGATCTCGTAGGCGCGCACCGGCTCGCCGTACTGCGTGCCCTCCGGGCGGGCGAGGGTCTTCTCGCGGGCGAAGCGGACCCGGACCGGCAGCAGGCCGAGGCCCGCGACCGTACCGGCCTTCGACTCCACGTCGTCCTCGATGCGTTCGGCGAGGAGTTGGAAGCCGCCGCAGACGCCGAGCACGGGGCGGCCCTCGGCGGCACGCCGGCGGACCGCGTCGGCCAGGCCGCGCTCGCGCAGCCAGGCCAGCGCGCGGACGGTGCCGCGGGTGCCGGGCAGCACCACCAGGTCGGCGTCGGCGAGTTCGTCCGGGCGGTCCACGAACCGCACCACCACACCGGGCTCGGCGGCGAGCGCGTCGAGGTCGGTGAAGTTCGACATCAGCGGAAGCGCGGCCACCGCCACCCGCAACACCTCGTCGCCGTACGGCGCTTCGACCGCGGACTCGCGCACCGCGCCGCGCAGCGACACCCGCAGCCCGTCCTCCTCGTCGATGCCCAGGCCGTGGGCGAAGGGGAGCACGCCGAGGGTGAGGCGGCCGGTGAGGCCGCGCAGCATGTCCAGACCCGGCTGGAGCAGGGACACGTCGCCGCGGAACTTGTTCACCAGGTACCCCGCGACCAGCCGCTGGTCCTCCGGCGCGAGCAGCGCCGTCGTGCCGTAGAACGACGCGAAGACGCCGCCGCGGTCGATGTCGCCGACCACCATCACCGGCAGCCCGGCGCTCCTGGCCACGGCCATGTTGACGATGTCGGTGCGGCGCAGGTTGATCTCGGCGGGGCTGCCCGCGCCCTCGCAGATCACGGCGTCATGGCCGCGGCCCAGCTCCTCCAGGCACTCCACCACGGTGCCCAGCAACTCGGCCTGCCGGCCGCCGTGGTAGCCGCGGGCGCTCAGCTCGCCGACCGGCTTGCCCAGCACCACCACCTGGCTGCTGTGGTCGCCGCCGGGCTTGAGCAGCACCGGGTTCATCAGCGCCGACGGCTCCACCCGGGCGGCCTGCGCCTGCATCGCCTGCGCCCGGCCGATCTCGGCGCCCTCCCGGGTGACGTACGAGTTGAGCGACATGTTCTGGCCCTTGAACGGCGCGACCCGCAGGCCCCGCCGGGTCAGCCACCGGCAGATCCCGGCGGTCACCACGCTCTTGCCGGTGTCCGAGCCGGTCCCGGCGACCAGCAGCCCCTTCACGCCGTGCCTCCCTCGGTCGTGGCCGCGGGCGCCGCCCGGCGGGCTCCACGTGCCGCCGACAGCAGCACCGACGCGCCCAGCGCCAGCGCGCCGACCCGGCGGGAGAGGCGGACCGCGCGCCGGATGTCGGCCGGCGCGGGCGGACGGAACCCGGCGCCCAGCACCGGGCGGTGCTCGGTGCGGCCGCCGTACGACAGGGTGCCGCCCAGCCGCAGCCGCAGCGCCCCCGCGAACGCGGCCTCGACCGGGCCCGCGTTGGGCGAGGGGTGGCGCGGCCCGTCCCGCCTGGCGGTGGCCAGCGCGGTCCGCGGATACGGTCCGGCCAGCGCGGCGAGCCCGGCGGTGAGCCGGGCGCCCGGGTAGCCGACGGCGTCGTCCAGCCGCGCGGCGGCCCACCCGAACCGCAGGTGGCGCGGGGAGCGGTGGCCGACCATCGCGTCCAGGGTGTTGGCGGCGCGGAAGCCGACCAGCCCGGGCACACCGGCCAGGCCGCCCCACACGAGCGCGCCGACCACCGCGTCCGAGGTGTTCTCCGCGACCGACTCCACCACGGCGCGGGCGATCGCGTCGGCGTCCAGCCCGGCCGGGTCCCGCCCGCACAGGTGCGGCAGCCGGGCGCGGGCGGCGGCCACGTCCCCCGCCTCCAGCGCCGCGCCGATGGTGCGGGCCTCCCGTGCGAGCGAGGTGCCGCCGAGTACGGACCAGGTGGTGGCGGCGGTCAGCGCGACGGACAGCGCCGGGCGGCCGCGCACCGCCCGCTCCGTCAGCGCGGCGGCGGCCACGGCGCCGCCGACGCACAGCGCCGCGTACGCGGTTCCGGTGCCCCGGTCGTCGCGCCACAGCCGCTTCTCCAGGGCCCCCGCGGCCCGCCCGAACCCGGCCACCGGGTGGCCGCGGCGCGGGTCGCCGATCAGGAGGTCGCCGAGGAAGCCGAGCGCGGCGCCGTACGCGAAGGCGCGGTCGGCACGGGTCATGTTCGGGTCATCTCGGCGGCCGAACGGCCGGCGGCCTGCGTGCAGGGCATCGCGAAGTCCTCACTCAGGGTCCGCGCCCTGGCTCGACGTGACCGGCGGTGAGAGTCTCCTGGCTCCCGGATCTACGCACTCCCGGGCCTTCCAGCCGGGCGGACCGGCCGTGACCTACAGGGTCGGGAGTGCACTCCCCGGTGACAGTGGCGGGACCGCGTCGGATTCGCACCGACTTCCTCTCCTGCCGCCGTATGGCTCCCGGCAGTTCACCACGCCCGCGGAAAGCCCGTCAACCGACCCCCCGGGGTGCCCCCGGCCTGCGGATTCAGGGACCACCTCCCGGTGGTGGGCGAACGGGGGTACTCCCCCTGGCTCCGCCGGGGACACCCCCGCCCAGGCGAAGCGCCGGGGGAGCGCCGTTCCCCGCGCCCCTTCGGGCGTGCGCCGCTGTGGTGTCCGTCTCGTTCCCGGCCGGTGGCCTGCTGAGCGCGCGGTTTGCCGCGCCCCTTGGCTGGTGACCCTCTTTTCGCGAATGCAGCCGCACCCACGCAGGGGCGCGGGGCACTTGCCGACGAGCCACCGCGCACCGCGGAAAGCCCGTCAACCGACCCCCCGGGGTGCCCCCGGCCTGCGGATTCAGGGACCACCTCCCGGTGGTGGGCGAACGGGGGTACTCCCCCTGGCTCCGCCGGGGGCACCCCCGCCCAGGCGAAGCGCCGGGGGAGCGCCGTTCCCCGCGCCCCTTGGGCGTGCGCCGCTGTGGTGTCCGTCTCGTTCCCGGCCGGGGGGCCGGTGGCCTGCTGAGCGCGCGGTTTGCCGCGCCCCCTGGTTGGTGACCCTCTTTTCGCGAATGCAGCCGCACCCACCCAGGGGCGCGGGGCACTTGCCGACGAGCCACCGCGCACCGCGAGAGGAACGTCCACCGCGAGGGGCAGGGCCCGGGGGCGCCCGGGGAGGGAGCCGCGCTCACGTAGGGCGCGGCCCCCCGCAGGGCTACCCGGCGATGAGGTGGATTCCGTAGGCGACGGCGGCAGCACATGCGGCGAAACAGACATACGCACCGGTGCGGGTGAGCACCGCGGTGCCGCCGGTACCGCCCCGCCGGGACAACCCGACGATTCCGAGCGTGAAGACGCCCACGAGGCCGACCGTGGAGAGGAGGGTGACAGCGAAGACCGTGCCGAGCGCGTGCCAGTCGATGCTCATGACGTGCCCTTTCAGACCGTGGTGGGAGTGGAGGCGGCAGGCGGCACGACGGCGGGGATCACCGGGCCGGCGGGCGGCACGTCGGGGGAGGGGGTGTGCGCGGGAGGCGCGGGAACGGTGGGAGCCGCCGTGGTGTCGGCGACGGTCACCGGGACGATCTGGACGGCCGGTACGGCCGGGGCGGATATGGGGGCGGGCGCCTCCGCGGCCGCGGTCTCCTGCGTCGCGGCCACCGCACCCATGGGCTCGTTGACGTTCGCGTGCGTGACCGGCTTGCGGCGGGCCGCCGTCCGGACCGCCACGCACACCGCGAGGCCGAGCACCCCGACCGTGGTGACACCCCAGGTGCCGCGGTCGGCGAGGTAGGCGGCGCCGCCCGCGACCAGGCCGGCCGCCGGCAGGGTCAGCCCCCAGGCGGCGACCATCCGCCCGGCGGTGCCCCAGCGGACCACCGCCCCGGTGCGGCCGAGCCCGGCGCCCAGCACCGACCCGGTGCAGACCTGGGTGGTGGACAGCGCGAAGCCGAGGTGGGAGGAGGCGAGGATGGTCGCCGCGGCGCCGGTCTGCGCCGCGAAACCCTGCTGCGGCTGGATGTCGGTGATGCCGCGGCCGACGGTGCGGATGATCCGCCAGCCGCCGATGTAGGTGCCGAGCGCTATGGCGGTGCCGGCCGAGCAGATGACCCACAGCGGCGGGTTGGAGCCGGGGGCCAGCGAGCCGCCGGCGATGAGCGCGAGGGTGATGACACCCATGGTCTTCTGGGCGTCGTTGGTGCCGTGCGCGAGCGAGACGAGCCCGGCGGAGGCGATCTGCCCGGCCCGGTAGCCGCGCGAGGTGGCCGCGGGATCGGCGTTACGGCCGAGCCGGTAGGTGAGCCGGGTGGCGAGCATCGAGGCGAGTCCGGCCACGATGGGCGCGGCGACCGCCGGGATGATCACCTTGGTGACGACCGCGTCACCATTGACGCCGTGGGCGCCGACCGAGACGAGGGTGGCGCCGATCAGTCCGCCGAAGAGGGCGTGCGAGGAGCTGGAGGGGAGCCCGGCCAGCCAGGTCACCAGGTTCCACACGATCGCGCCGACCAGTGCGGCGAAGATCATCGCGGGTCTGATTCCGGCCGACTCGTCGACGATCCCGCCGGAGATCGTCTTGGCGACCTCCACCGACAGGAAGGCGCCGACCAGGTTGAGTACGGCTGACATTCCCACCGCGACGCGGGGGCCGAGCGCACCGGTCGAGATGGTGGTGGCCATCGCGTTGGCGGTGTCGTGGAAGCCGTTGGTGAAGTCGAAGACGAGAGCGGTGGCGATCACGAGTCCGATCAGGAGCGTGATGTGTTCCATGGGCCCAGCAATCGTTCGGTCGGGCAGGGGCGAGGCGAACGTACGGATCATTCATGAACGGAAGGTGAACTCACGGCGGACTCGCGGTGCCGACATGAATCATCGGTGAACGGAGGGGGATCGGGAAGGGGTCGGCGCAGATACGCACAGCTTCACCCCAGCTCGTCCCGCGATCCCTTACCGCAGCGAAGCGAGCCTCGATCAGTGCCCGGACAGCCGGTCCGCCCAGCGCGCCACCGGGTCCGTGGCGGCGCTGCGCCCCCGCGCCTCGCGCCGGTCCGCACCACGGTAGGCCGCGTAGATCCCGCGCACCGCCGCCCATCTGAGCGGCTCCGGCTCCCAGCGCCGCACCCGGTGCCCCACCCACGGCAGCGCGGTCAGCCCGGTGGGCCCGCCCTGCCCGCAGTCCAGCAGCACCAGGTCCCGCAGGGTGCGCGCGGCCAGGTTCGACGTCGCCACCCCGCTGCCGACGTACCCGCCCGCCCAGCCGGTCCCCGTCGTACGGTCCAGGTGCACGCTCGCGCACCAGTCCCGCGGCACCCCCAGCACGCCCGACCAGGCGTGATCGACCGCGACCCCGGCCGCCGCCGGGAACATCCGGACCAGGATCTCCCGCAGCGCCGCCACCGTCGCCGCCGACGTGCTCCCGTCGGTGTCGGTCCGCGACCCGAACCGGTACGGCACCCCGCGCCCGCCCAGCGCGATCCGGCCGTCGGCGGTGCGCTGCGCGTACACGTACGCGTGCGCCATGTCGCCGAGCACCTCCCGGCCCTCCCAGCCGATCGTCGCCCACACCGGCTCGGGCAGCGGCTCGGTCGCGATCATCGAGGAGTTCATCGGCAGCCAGGTCCGCCGCTGCCCGCGCAGGCCCGCGGTGAAGCCCTCGGTGCAGCGCAGCACGTACCGCGCCCGGACCGTCCCGTACGGGGTGGCCACCCGCCCCGGGTGGATCGCGGTCACCGCGGTGCCCTCGTGCACGGTCACGCCCAGCCGCTCCACCACGGCGGCCAGCCCCCGCACCAGCTTCGCCGGGTGCACCCGCGCGCCGTACGGGGTCCAGGTGCCGCCGACCGCGCCGGCCACCCGCACCCGCTCTGCCGTCTCGGCCGCCCCCAGCAGCAGCCGGTCCTTCTCCCCGAACGAGACCTCCGCCTCGTGGTACGCCTTCAGACGCGCCGACTGGGCGGGGGAGTAGGCCACTTCGAGCACTCCACCGTGGTGGATGTCGGCCTCGATCCCCTCCCGCCCGGCGACCCGGACCACCTCGCCGACGGTCTCGTTCATCGCCTGCTGGAGCGACAGCGCGGCCTGGTGACCGTGCAGCGCCGCGTAGCGGTCCCGGCCCGCCACGCCGTTGTAGAGCCACCCGCCGTTGCGGCCCGAGGCGCCGTACCCGCAGAACCGGGCCTCCAGCACGGTGATCCGCAAGGAGGGCGCCGCCTGCTTCAGGTAGTAGGCCGTCCACAGCCCGGTGTAGCCGCCGCCCACGATCACCACGTCGGCGTCCGCGTCGCCGGGAAGCGGCTCGCGCGGCACCGGAACGCCCGTGTCCGCGTACCAGAACGAGATGCCGCCGTTGACCGTGCCCATGAGGTTCCCGCGATTCCGTGATTCCGTGTCGGCTCACGTGTGCCCGTCGCGCCGCCCGGGCACGCCGTGGGTGGTGTGGGGACGCTACTGCCGGTCCGGGGGACTCGGCAACGGTCCGCGGCACCCTCGAACCGTCATGCGCGGCACCAACGGCAGTAAGGGGCACCCTGTGCACAACGCGGAACAGAAGACCTGGTCGGACGTGGTCGACGCGGCCCGCCGCACCGTCGCCGACGGCCTGGTGGTCGGCACCTCCGGCAACGTCTCCGCCCTCGTCGGCGACGACCTGGTGCTCGTCACCCCGACCGGTGTGCCCTACCACCGGCTCGGCCCCGACGACGTGGTCGGCGTCGACCTCGCCACCGGGCGGCAGGTGCGCGGGCTGCTCCGGCCCACCAGCGAACTCCCGCTGCACCTCGCGGTCTACCGCGGCACCTCCGCGCGGGCGATCGTGCACACGCACGCGCCGCACGCCACCGCGGTCTCCACGCTGGTCGCCGAGCTGCCCGCGATCCACTACATGGCCGCGGAGCTCGGGGGGCCGGTGCGGGTCGCGGACTACGCCCTCTACGGCACTCCCGAGCTGGCCGACGCCGTTCTCCACGCGCTGCGCGGCGACCGCGGGGCCTGCATCATGCGCAACCACGGGATGATCAGTCTCGGCGACACCCTCGACCGCGCGTACGACCGCGGGGCGCAGTTGGAGTGGATGTGCCGGGTGTGGCTCGCCGCCGCCTCCACCGGCGGCACCCCCGCGACCCTTTCCCCCGCCGAACTCTCCGCCGCGGCCACCAAGTTCACGGGCTACGGTCAGCCCTGACCCCCGGGACCACCCCCACCGGCCACCGGCCGGTGGTGAGGGCACGCCGGCAAGGGGCAGCCCCCCACCACCGGCCGGTGGTGAAGGCACGACCGCAAGGGGCAGCCCCCCACCACCGGCCGGTGGTGAGGGCACGTCCGCAAGGGGCAGCCCCCCACCACCGGCCGGTGGTGAAGGCACGTCCGCAAGGGGCAGCCCCCCAGGGGCGCGGGGAACTGCGCGGGGAACCGGCCACGGGCCGGTGGTGAAGGCACGCCCGCAAGGGGCAGCCCCCCAGGGGCGCGGGGAACTGCGCGACAAGCCCGCCACCGGCCGGTAGTGAAGGCACGACCGCAAGGGGCACCGTCCTAGGGGCGCGGGGAACTGCGCGACAAGCCCGCCACCGGCCGGTGGTCGGGGAGGAGAGCGGGACCGCAGCGGCGCGTAGCCGGGAGAAGCACCCACCGAGGGGTGGTCCCGGGCCGGACGGGACGGGGGCACCCGGGTGGGTCCGGTGGCGCCCCGACCGCGGGGGGCTGAGACTGGGGGCGATGCGCCTTCGATACGCGGTGGCCGCGGCGGCCACAACGGTGGTGGGTGCCGGCGCAGCCGCATTGGCGGCGGGCCGGTACGGCTCCGGGTTCGCCCTGAACCCGGCGGTCGCGGGCCCCGCCCCGGAAAGCCTGATCACGGTACGCAGCGTGACCCCGGACGAGGTCGTCCTGACCCGCACCCCCGCCTCGGAGCGCCCGGGCGTGTACGGCCTGACCGGCGCAGGCGTGCACGCCACCGTCGGACCGGTGGTCGCGGTCGGCGACCGCGGCCACTCCGTCACCCGCACCCTGGCCCGCGTGGACAAGGGCTCGCTGGCCGCGGGCGCGTTCGTCCGGATGACCCCGCAGGCGTACACCGGTGACCCGCGCGGCGCGCGCGGATTGGACTTCGCGGAGCCGCAGGTCCCGGGGGAGCTGGGCCCGATGCCGGCCTGGTACCTGCCCGGCGCCCGCTCCACCTGGGTGATCGCGGTGCACGGCGTCGGCGCCACCCGCGAGCAGGCCCTGTCCGTGCTGCCCGCCCTGCACCGCTTCCGGCTGCCGGTCCTGGTCCCGTCGTACCGCAACGACCCCGGCGCCCCCGCGTCCCCGGACCGCATCGGGCACCTCGGCGCCACCGAGTGGCGCGACCTGGACGCGGCGATGCGGTTCGCGGTGGAGCACGGCGCCCGGGGACTCGTGCTCTACGGCTGGTCGAGCGGCGCCGCGATGGCGCTGCGCGCCCTGCACCGCTCGCCGGTGGCCGGCAAGGTCGTCGGCCTGGTCCTCGACTCGCCGGTGCTCGACTGGCGCGCCACGGTCACCGCCGCGGTGCGCTCGCGCCGCCTGCCCCGCGTGCTGACCCCGCTCGCCGTGCGCGCCGCGGAGGGCCGTACGGGGCTGCGCGGCACGCGGCATACGGAGGCGGCCGCGGAACCGGCCGTGCCGGCCGGGCTCACCGTACCGACGCTGATCGTGCACGGCCCCGACGACACCTTCGCGCCCTGGTCCGCGTCCCGGGCGCTCGCCGACCGCTACCCCGGCAAGGTGGCCCTGCACCCGGTGCCGGGGGCCGCGCACACCGCGATGTGGAACGCCGACCCGGCGGTCTACGAGGAGACGCTGCGCCGCTTTCTCACCCCGCTCATGTGAGCGCGTTCACAGTCGGGTTTGGGATTATGGGCGCCGAGCGGCGAGACTGATCAGGTGACGTCCCGTATCCCGCGAGACACTCCGCTCCGCCTCGTCCCCCGCCGGCCGCTCACCGCGGCCCGCAGGACCGCCACGACGCGCAGGTCGCGACCGGCGCGCCCCCCCGAGGGCACCCCCTCGATCCCCGAACTCGCCCGCTTCGCCAGGACCGAACTCGCCGCCGCCGTACGCCTCGCACGCTGGGCCGGCACCGGCCCCGGCACCGCGGGACCGACCGGGATACTGCCGGACGCCACCGTGCGCGAGGCCGCCGCGGTCCTCGGCCTGACGCCCGGCCAGATCCGTGCCGCCTGGGACCGGGCCCGGCTCTCCGGCCTGATCGAACTGCACCGCGGCGCCGCCCGTCCCGGCTGGCGGCTGCGGGCCTGGGACACCGACGACACCGCGGTCCTGCGCGGCTGGGTCGCGCTGTTCGACGCGTGGTCGCTCGCCCACCCGTTCCTCCCGCCGCCCGACACGGAGGCGGGCGGCGGGGCGGGGTCGAACGGCACGGAAGGCACCGGCGGCACGGCCGGCACCGGCACCGGTGGCGGCTCGCTCGGCGCCGACCCCGCGCTGGTCGCCGAAGTCATCGAGGCCGCACCCCAGTTGCTCTCCTTCCTGCACCTGTCGCAGGGCCCGGTGCCGCTCGACACCCTGCTGGACCTGCTGCGGCAGCGCGTCGCCGAACTGCGCACCGAGCGGCACGAACCGCCCGCCGCGGGCGACCCGCTGCCCGCACTGCTGGAGTGGGTGCTGGACGCCGCCACCGACGTGGGGGCGCTGCGCCCGCGCGACCCGAAGCGCCCCGACGAGGCGGCGCTGACCCCGCTCGGCAGCTGGGCGGTGTGGGTCAAGCTGGAGCAGATCTGCGTGGCCGCCCAGGGCCCGGCCGGGAACATGGAGCAGTCCGCCGACACGATGCTGCGCGCCTGCGCCCGGCTCTCCCCGGGGCCGGCCCGCACCGAGTACCGCGCCTGGCTGGCCGCCCGCCCGGTCGCGCCGGCCGTCGCCGAACTGCTGGAGACCGCCCGCGGCGAGGACGCGCTGCTGCGCGGGCTGGCCTTCGAGGCGCTGCGGGTGGTCGGCGACCCGGCCGAGGCGGCGGTGCGCGCGGTCGTCAACGAGCCGACGCTGCGCCCCTACGCGGTGCTGTGGCTCGCGGAGTTGGACGGCGGCGACCCGGACACCGCGACCGCGCTGCTGACCCGCGAGGAGGCCACCTGGCTGTGGGTGGACACCGCGGCCGCGGTCGCCGACCACGGCGACGACCACCTGCTCGTCAGCCATCTGGAGACGGCCGTACAGGGCTCGGTGCCCGGGCTGCTCCAGGAGGTCCGGCTGGCCGGCCACCCGCGCACCGTGCAGGTCCTGGTCGCGCTCGCCGCCGCGCACCCCGACCCCGCGCTCGCCAAGGCGGTGCGCAAGGCCGCGTTCCAGGTGCACACCGGGGAGTCGTGAGGGGAACAGGCGTCAGGGCGAGGGGAGTTCGGGGGCGTAGGTGCCGAAGCACCACAGGTTCCCCTCCGCGTCGCCGGCGATCAGCAGGGCGATGGCGCCCTTCGCGTCCTGGTACCGCAGGGCGGGGTACACGCTGAGCCGGTCCGCCGTGAGGGGTCTCCCTTCCTGACGCCGGCCAGTGCCGCGCACTGGCACACGTTCGATCACGGGCGATGTGCGAGGTGGCCGCGCGGGAGCGGCGCGGCGGGCGCGGAGCCGGGAAAAGCGGTTGCGGAGCACCCGTAGAATGGACCCATGGCAGTTCTGCTCCTCGATTAGCCGCGTCGACCAGCCGCGGCGTCGACCCATCGGTCCTGACCCATCCGTCCGGGCCCATCGGTTCCGACGCCCGCTCCGACCGCCGTCCGCGGGCCGGCTTCCGACGCCTTCGCGCCGCCGCGCCCCGGGTATCTCGTCCTCCGCTGCCGCCCCTCGCGGCGCCCATCGCTCTGGAGCTTTTCCACGTGATCACTGCCACCGGCATCGAGTTGCGCGCCGGCGCCCGCGTCCTCATCGAGTCCGCCTCCTTCCGTGTCGCCAAGGGCGACCGCATCGGCCTGGTCGGCCGGAACGGCGCGGGCAAGACCACCCTCACCAAGGTGCTGGCCGGCGAGGGCCAGCCCGCCGCCGGAAGCGTCACCAACTCCGGCGAGGTCGGCTACCTCCCGCAGGACCCGCGCAGCGGCGACCTCGACATCCTCGCCAGCGACCGGGTGCTGTCCGCCCGCGGCCTCGACGTCGTGCTGCGCAAAATGCGCGAGAACGAGGAGCGGATGGCCAGCGGGAAAGGCGCCACCCGCGAGAACGCGATGAAGAAATACGCGCGGCTGGAAACCGAATTCCTCACCAAGGGCGGATACGCCGCCGAGGCCGAGGCCGCCACCATCGCCGCCGCGCTGGGCCTGCCCGACCGGGTGCTCGGCCAGCCGCTGCGCACCCTGTCCGGCGGTCAGCGGCGCCGGGTGGAGCTGGCCCGCATCCTCTTCTCCGACGCGGACACGCTCCTGCTCGACGAGCCCACCAACCACCTCGACGCCGACTCCATCACCTGGCTGCGGGACTACCTCAGGACCTACCGCGGCGGATTCATCGTCATCTCCCACGACGCGGACCTCATCGAGACCGTCGTCAACAAGGTGTTCTATCTCGACGCCAACCGCTCCCGTATCGACGTCTACAACATGGGCTGGAAGCTCTACCAGCAGCAGCGCGAAGCCGACGAGAAGCGCCGCCACCGCGAGCGCGCGAATGCCGAGAAGAAGGCGGCCGCGCTAAATTCACAGGCCGACAAGATGCGCGCCAAGGCCACCAAGACCGTCGCCGCGCAGAACATGGCGCGCCGCGCGGAGAAGCTGCTCTCCGGCCTGGAAGAGGTCCGGCAGGCCGACAAGGTCGCGAAACTGCGCTTCCCCGACCCCGCGCCGTGCGGCAAGACCCCGCTGATGGCCGCCGGGCTGTCCAAGTCCTACGGCTCGCTGGAGATCTTCACCGACGTCGACCTGGCCATCGACCGCGGATCGCGGGTGGTCATCCTCGGGCTGAACGGCGCCGGCAAGACCACCCTGCTGCGGCTGCTGGCCGGTGTGGAGAAACCCGACACCGGCGACGTCACCCCCGGCCACGGCCTCAAGCTCGGCTACTACGCCCAGGAGCACGAGACCCTCGACCCGGACCGCACCGTGCTGGAGAACATGCGGTCCTCCGCGCCCGACACCGACCTGGTCGAGATCCGCAAGATCCTCGGCTCCTTCCTCTTCTCCGGCGACGACGTGGACAAGCCCGCCCGGGTGCTGTCCGGCGGCGAGAAGACCCGGCTGGCGCTGGCCGCGCTCGTCGTCTCCAGCGCGAACGTCCTGCTGCTCGACGAGCCCACCAACAACCTCGACCCGGCCAGCCGCGAGGAGATCCTGGGCGCGCTGCACACCTTCTCCGGCGCGGTCGTGCTGGTCACCCACGACGAGGGCGCGGTCCACGCGCTCGAACCCGAGCGGATCATCATGCTGCCCGACGGGGTCGAGGACCTGTGGAGCCAGGAGTACGCCGACCTGGTCGCGCTGGCCTGAGCCGGCCGCGGGGCGACGCGGCCCCGTACTGCGCCGTTGGGCCGGATGATCATGCCGAATCGATCATTCGGCCCATCGTTGATCCTTCATCTGTATGAGTCGGTCTCGTACCGCCCCCTCACCCCGGCCGACGGCCGGCCCGGCCCGGCGTTCAGTGCCGTGACGTCGGGAAACTCCTTACGGACCCGGCTGACCTGCCGGTATTCCCGAGGCTGTGATCTCGGTACGGAATTGGCGACCCGGAAATAGCGCGCGCACCGGGTTCTGCCGGGGCTATCAGGGCATTCAGACGCTGAATGTACGGGGATGGACCTTGTCGAATGGGTGGCCAGGAACGTGGTTAGGGGTGATCATGAGAGTCCATAGCGCACTTCCCTGGAGGAGGCACGGGTGGCCGAGACTCTGAAGAAGGGCAGCCGGGTGACCGGCGCCGCGCGCGAGAAGCTCGCGGCAGACCTGAAGAAGAAGTACGACTCCGGTGCGAGTATTCGAGCCCTGGCCGAGGAGACCGGCCGTTCCTACGGGTTCGTGCACCGGATGCTGAGCGAGTCGGGCGTGGCCCTGCGCGGTCGCGGCGGCGCCACGCGGGGCAAGAAGGCCACCGCGGCCTGATCCCCGCGGGGAATTCCCGCGGGCGGGGGCGGAGCGGACGCGAGCAGCGTCCCCCATCGCCCCGGGGCATGAACGGGCACCCGTCCGTCCGGCGAGCCGACCGAGTGGTTACCCTTCGGTAATCATGTCAGCGGTCCGCTCGGAGGTGCCCGATGCCCGATGCCCACGTCCTGCTCGAACGCGACGGAGTCCGGCTCACCCTGGACGGCGCCGTCGCACACATCACCCTCTGCAACCCGGCCAAGCGCAACGCCCAGACGCCCGCCCTCTGGCGGGCCCTGGCCGAGGCGGGCCGGCTGCTGCCGGGGAGCGTACGGGTCGCGGTACTGCGTGGCGAGGGCGTGTCCTTCTCCGCCGGACTCGACCGGCGCGCGTTCACCCTGGAGGGCTTCGACGGCGAGCCGTCCTTCCTCGACCTCGCGCGCGGCACCGAGCAGCAGCTCGACGAGGCCGTCGCGGGGTTCCAGGAGGCGTTCACCTGGTGGCGGCGCGCCGATCTCGTCACGGTCGCCGCTGTTCAGGGCCATGCGATCGGCGCCGGTTTCCAGCTCGCCCTCGCCTGCGACATGCGGGTCTGCGCGGATGACGTGCAGTTCGCCATGCGGGAGACCTCGCTCGGGCTGGTGCCCGACCTCACCGGCACCAAGCCGCTGGTCCAGCTGGTCGGGTACGGGCGGGCCATCGAGATCTGTCTGACCGGGCGGTTCGTGCGCGCCGAGGAGGCCGCGCGGTGTGGGCTCGCGAACGTGGTGGTGCCCGCGGCGGAGCTGGACGGGACGGTGGCGGATCTGGTCGCGGCGGTGTTGGCGGCGCCGCGGGACGCGGTGATCGAGACCAAGGCGCTGTTGCGCTCCGCGCTGAGCGAGCCGGAGGCCGCCCAGCGCGCGGCCGAGCGCGCGGCTCAAGGGCGCCGCCTCCGCGACCTCGCGGGGGCGGGTGACTGAACCCCCGGGTGCCCCGTCCTGTCGGCCGAGGGACCACCTGCCGGTGAGGGGTCGCTCGCGCCGTTCCTCGCGCCCCTGGGTGGGTGCGTTCCGCGAAAGGAGCCGCACACCACCAAGGGCACCGTTTACGTGATGTCGGTGATGATGACGGCTGTGGAGACCGGGCCGGGGGCGCCCGGGGTGGTGGCGGTGGTGGCCGCGGTGGCGGCTTCGCGGGCGACGGCGAGCGGCCGGAAGGACCGCGCCGTGGCGATCTGGAGCTGAACGTGCCGGGCCGGCCCGGCCGGCGCCTCGGTGTCGCGGACACGCACCCCGCCCCGCCCGGTCAGCCGCCGCGTCAGGCGGGCAACCCCCGGCACCGCCCGCACCGCGGCCTCCGCGGCCCGCGCCGCTTGCGCGGTGCCCTGGACGCCGCTCTGCCCGCTCTCCTCGTCGTCCGCGCTGTCACCCTCCAACTCCGTCCGGCCGCGGCCGGACCCGACCGCGGCGGACGGCTCCTCGGGATCGTCGATCAGCCCGGTGACCGCGAGGTCCACGACCCGCACCGGCAACCCCAACCCGTCCTCGCCCGCGGCGGCGAACAGCGCGGTCCGCAGCCGCTCGGCCATGACCGGCAGCGGCTCGCCCACCACGGCCTCGAACCCGGCCTTGATCCGCAGCGGTCGGTGCGGCAGCGCGCCGAGCGGGGCGGCCGCGGGCAGGTCCGGCTGGTCGGGGCCGCCGTCGCCGTCCGCGGCCGGCAGGACGTCCACCCGGCCGAGCCGTACTCCTGGCAGCGCCGCGCAGACCGTCCGCAGAGCCGCCACGGCCGTCCGCTCGGTGATCCACGCCGCGTCCTCGGGCCCGCCGAGCGGCAGCAGCCGACCCAGCGCGACCTGCTCCCGTACCGTTCGAGCCAGCCGGTCCATGGACACCACGCCTCGCCTCCCGCGGGCCGACCACTCGGATGGGGGGTCGGCGACAACCCACTCGCCGCATCCCCCACGCGTAAGGGGGCATGCGCACATAGTGTGGAGCACGGAGCAGCCCAGACGGAGGGACGACTCGCGATGACCGACACCGCACAGCAAGGCACCCCGGAGCCGAACGGCTCCTCGCTGTCCGAGGGCAGGACACTGGACAAGGGAAGTTCGGGCGGCCGCAAGGCGCTTGGAGACCCCGCCACCCGAGGGCGTACCACGATCGCCGACGGCGTGGTCGAGAAGATCGCCGGCCTCGCCGCTCGCGACGTCCTGGGCGTGCACGCGATGGGCACCGGCCTGTCCCGCACGTTCGGCGCGGTACGCGACCGGGTGCCCGGCGGCGGCCGTTCGGTGTCGCGCGGGGTCAAGGCCGAGGTCGGCGAGGTGCAGACCGCGCTCGACCTCGACATCGTGGTCGAATACGGCGTGTCGATCGTCGAAGTCGCCCGCGCCGTACGGGAGAACGTGATCGCGGCGGTCGAGCGGATGACCGGCCTCGAGGTCGTCGAGGTCAATGTCGCCGTCGGCGACGTGAAGTTGCCCGACGAGGACGATGACGACGATCGCGAGCAGCGGGTCCAGTAGCGGGCCCGCAGGGACGGACCCGGTTCCAGCACAGGCGGAGGCGGTCATGGCTGAGGGGACGGAGAGCGCGGAATGAGTATGGCGGTGATCGGCCTGGCCGTGGGAATGGCGCTCGGATTCGCCGGATGGTTCGGCGGGTTCGGGGCATTCCTGCTGGTGGCGGCGCTCGGAGTGGTCGGATTCGTGGCGGGCAAGTTCCTGGACGGTGACATCGAACCGGGCGAGTTCTTCAGGACACGTGACCGCGACCGTGACCGGCGGCGCTGATGGCGGGAGCCGTACCCGCCCGGATGCCGGCCGCGGAGCGCGGCGCGCTGCGGATCGCGGACCGGGTGATCGCGAAGATCGCCGCGCAGGCGGCTGGTGAGGCGCTCGTCGGCGCACCCGGCGGCGACCTGGTGCCCGACATCGCGCGGCCGCACGCCACCGTGTCGGTGCGCAAGGAGACCGCCCGGCTGCGGCTGGCCCTCGAACTCGGCTATCCCACCGACATCGGCGCGGTCTGCGGCAACGTGCGGCGCCATGTGACCGGCAGGGTCGAGGAGCTGACCGGCATGGCGGTACCCGAGGTGGCGGTCGAGGTCGAACGCCTGCACTCGGCCGCCGGCCGCCGCAAGGACGAAGGGAGGGTGAGGTGAGCGACTACGGCTCCGGCCCCGACCGGCCCGCGGACCGGCACGGCGACGCCGGCGGAGCGGACGGCGGTCGCGGCCCCGGCGGCGAGGGCGGCGGCCCGTCCTACGGCCCCGGCCCGGACAGCGGCTCCGGCCCGTCGTACCGGCCCGGCCCGGACAGCGGCTTCGGCCGGTCCGACGAACCCGAGCCGACCGTCAAGCTGCCCACCCTCGACACGCGCGAGCCCGAGCCGGACACCGGCGCGATCCAGTACGCCCCGGCGGCCGGTGAACCCGGCGCGGTGCGCGCCAAGCGCTTCTGGTCCGGCCGCCGTGTCCCCGCGGCCATCACCGCCGCCCTCTGCACCGCGCTGACCGGCCTGTTCCTCTACGACATCGCCGCGGTGCGCACCGACCGCAAGGCGATGGCCTGGCGCAAGACGCTGGCGCGCGAACTGGCCACCCGTCACCTGGACAACGTGTGGATCATCGTCGGCGCCGCGGTGGCCGCCGTGGTCGGCCTGTGGCTGCTGCTGCTCGCGGCCACCCCGGGCGAGCGCGGGGTGCTGCCGATGGCGCGCCGCGGCTCGCAGGGCGTGCGCGCGGGGCTCGACCGGCACGCGGCCGAACTGGTGCTGCGCGACCGGGCGATGGAGGTCGCCGGAGTGCGCTGGTCACGGGTGAAGGTGAGCCGCCGCAAGGTCAAGGCGCGCGCCACCTCGCACTTCCGCGAACTGGACGACGTACGGCGCGATCTGACCGCCGCTCTGGACACGGCGGCCGGGCAGCTCGGGCTCGCCAAGGCGCTCGGGATGCGCGTGCACGTCCAGCGGGCCGACAAGAAGGCGTGAGGAGAGGGCGCATGCGCACCACACTCAACCGGGTCATGCTCGGCCTGCTCGGTCTGCTGCTGCTGGTGGTCGGCCTGTCGGTCCTGGTCGGCGGCCTGAACCTGGAGAAGCACTGGAACTTCACGATGCCGCACTGGTGGCCGTGGAGCGGGCCGAAGGACGTGCTGCTCAGCACGCACGACCGGACCCGTTACCGCTCGGACGGCTGGTGGTGGCCGGTGGTGATCGCGGTGCTCGCGGTCCTGCTGCTGATCGGCCTGTGGTGGCTGTTCGCGCAGGCGCGCAGGCGGCGGGTGCGGCAGGTCCGGGTGGACAGCGGCGACGGCCAGGGCGCGCTGCTGCGCGGCCGGGCGGTGGAGGACGTGCTGCGCTCGGAGGCGGAGGCGTACGACGGGGTGGCGTGGTCCGGCGCCCGGCTGGTGGGCAAGCGCGGCAACCCCTCGGCGCGGCTGGTGCTCGGACTGGAGCCGCACGCCAACCCGAAGGAGGTCGTGGCGGGGCTGGACTCCTCGGTGCTGGAGCGGGCCCGCACCTCAGCCGGGCTGGAAGAGCTGCCCGCCGAGGCCCGGCTGCGCGCGGTGCGCCACCGGGCCCGCCGGGTGAGCTGACGCGCTCACAGCCGTCCGACGATCGCCATGTTGCCGATCGGCCCGACCAGCACCACCGCGGCCGTGAACGCCAGCGCCATCCAGAGCATGTAGCGGGAGGACTCGGGGCCGGCCCACGACTGCTCCTTGCGGTTCATGGCGGCGTACTTCTCCGGGTACTCGACCATGAACCTCCGCCGGGCCCGCTGCCCGCGGACGGCCCAGCGAACCATCAGCCACGTCATCACGCCCAGGTCGGCGGCCCACCACAGTCCCACCCATATCCCCGTCACGGCGGCCGAGCCTACCCCTGGGATGCCGCTCCGGCGCCCCTTCGGTCAGGCGGTGGTGTCCGCCCGCCGGCCGGTCAGCGCCAGCGCGCTGTTGACCAGGCCGATGTGGCTGAACGCCTGCGGGAAGTTGCCCAACTGCCGCCCCGCGACCGGGTCCCACTCCTCGGCGAGCAGCCCGACGTCGTTGCGCAGCGAGAGCAGCTTCTCGAACAGGTCCTTCGCCTCCTGCGGCCGCCCGGTGGTGTGCAGGGCGTCCACCATCCAGAACGAGCAGGCCAGGAAGGCGCCCTCGGTGCCGGGCAGGCCGTCCACCCCGGCGGCCTCCGGGCTGTAGCGGCGGACGAAGCCGCCGAGGTCCAGCTCGGCGCGGACCGCCTCCACCGTGCCGACCACCCGGGGGTCGTCCGGCGGCAGGAAGCCGACCTGCGGGATCAGCAGGGTGGCCGCGTCCAGTTCCCGCGAGCCGTAGGACTGGGTGAAGGTGTTGCGGTCGGCGTCGTAGCCCTTCGCGCACACCTCGGCGTGCACCTGGGCGCGCATGGCCCGCCAGCTGTCCACGTTGCCGCGCAGTTTGGGCTGGGCCTCCATGGTGCGCACCGCGCGGTCGGCGGCGACCCAGGCCATCACCTTGGAGTGCACGAAGTGCCGGCGCGGGCCGCGTACCTCCCACAGGCCCTCGTCGGGCTCGCGCCACTTGGACTCCAGGAAGTCCATCAGGGAGCGCTGGAGGTTCCAGGCGTGCGACTCGGCGGCCAGGCCGCGCTCGCCGGCGAGGAAGAGGGAGTCCATCACCTCGCCGTAGACGTCGAGTTGGAGCTGTCCGGCGGCGGCGTTGCCGATCCGGACCGGGGCCGAGCCCTGGTAGCCGGCCAGCCAGGGCACTTCGTACTCCGGCAGCCGGCGCTCGCCCGCGATGCCGTACATGATCTGGAGGTCGGCGGGGTCGCCGGCGACCGCGCGCAGCAGCCAGTCCCGCCAGGCGTGCGCCTCGTCCAGGTAGCCGCCGGCGATGAGCGCGTTGAGGGTCAGGGCCGCGTCGCGCAGCCAGCAGTAGCGGTAGTCCCAGTTGCGGACGCCGCCGATCTCCTCGGGCAGCGAGGTGGTCGCGGCGGCCGCTATGCCGCCGCTGGGGGCGTAGGTGAGCGCCTTGAGGGTGATCAGGGAGCGCAGGACGGCGTCGCGCCAGGGGCCTTCGTAGCGGCACTGCGAGGACCAGGACTCCCAGTCCTTGAGGCAGTTGTCGAGGGCCGCGAACGGGTCGACCTTGCGCAGGTGCCGGGCGTGCGAGGCGTTCCAGGTGAGCACGAAGCCGACCCGCTCGCCCGCGGAGACGGTGAAGTCGGCGTAGGTGCGCATGTCCTTGCCGTACATCGGCACGTTGGGAGTGCTGCGCAGCCATACGGAGTCGGGGCCGGCGGTGGCCACGCGGTGGCCGTCGATGCGGCGCATCCAGGGCACCACGTTGCCGTAGTCGAAGCGCAACACCAGTTCGGCGTGCATGGCGACCTCGCCGGATATGCCCTCCACGACGCGGATCACGTCGGGCGCCTTGTCGCGCTGCGGCATGAAGTCGGTGACCTTCACGGTGCCGTTCGGGGTCTCCCACACCGTGTCGAGGACCAGGGTGTCGCCGCGGTAGGAACGGGTGGCGCAGTGCGAGGAGTTGACCGGGGCTATCCGCCAGCGGCCGTTGTCGCGGTCGCCGAGCAGCGCGGCGAAGCAGGCCGCCGAGTCGAAGCGGGGCAGGCACAGCCAGTCGATCGAGCCGTCCCGGCCGACGAGTGCGGCGGTCTGGAGGTCCCCGATGATCGCGTAGTCCTCGATGGGTGCTGCCACGTGTCCGCCTCGCCGCCTTCTTCTGGCCGTCGTCGGCCGTCACCTGGTGCAGTCGCCCCTTGACCGTACAACTCGGCGGCGGGGGGCCGGTGGCCGGGTGGGACGGCGGGCGGCGGCGACCCCGGCGCGGCCGGCGGCCGGCGGGACGAGGGTGGGCGACGGCGCGGGGACGACCGCGCCGGCGCGCGCAGGGGCGAGGAGGGCGCCTCGGTGGGTGCGGGGCCTGGGCGGCTGCGGGGCCTGGGCGGGTGCGGAGCCTAGGCGGGCGCCGCCGTTCCGACCCGGTCGACGATGCCGGCCGCGCCCTCCGCCTTGGCGCAGTGCGCGCAGCAGTAGAAGCGGCCGTCGACCGCCACCCCGTGGCCGACGATCTGCACGCGGCAGTGCTCGCAGATCGGTGCCATCCGGTGGATCGCGCACTCGAAGCTGTCGAAGACGTGCACCACCCCCTGGGCGTGCACCTCGAAGCTCAACTCGTAGTCGTTTCCGCAAACCTCGCAACGGGCCATGGAGCACAGGGTGCGGAACGGCCCGCCGGTGGGCAACACAGCTCGCGGCACGGCGGCGTGCCACGGTGCCGCTTTCACCCGTACGGCGGTGTACGGCACCCAGGTGTCAGCCGTGTACACCCTCGGCGGGCCTGACCGCCTTGAGCAGCTCGGCGAAGCGCTCCTCGTCGATGATCGGGGTGCCCACCTGCCGTGCCTTGATCGCCTTGGTGGTGGGGGAGTCGGGGTCGTTGGTGACCAGCAGGCTGGTGAGGCGGCTCACCGAGGAGGCGACGTGCAGGCCGGCGTCGGTGGCCCGGTCCTCCAGCAGTTCGCGGTCGATGCCGGTGTCGCCGGAGAACGCCACCCGCATGCCCTGCACCAGCGGCCCGTCCGGCGCCAGCCGCCCGGGGTTCGGATACGGGCAGGCCGGCCGCTTGCGGGCCGGGCGCCAGCCGGCGTTGCCGTAACCGGAGCCGTGGATGCGGCCGTAGCGCGGGGCCGGCACCGGTCCGTCCTGGCCGGGGTGGGCGGCGGCCGCGGTGTCCTTCCACTCGGTCAGGGGGCGGCAGGCGTGCAGCGGAAGCGGCAACTCGGCGGCCGCCGCCAGGTGCAGGCTCGGCCGGAACGCCTCGGCGAGCACCCGGGCGTCGTCCAGCGCGTGGTGCGCCCGGCGCTGCTGCACGCCGTAGTGCGCGGCGAGCGTCTCCAGCTTGTGGTTGGCCAGCGGCAGTCGCAGCTCCTTGGCCAGCACGATCGTGCACAGCCGGTGCTCGACCGGGGCGGTGGCCTGCGCGCGGGCGAACTCCCTTGCCAGCATGGACCAGTCGAAGACCGCGTTGTGCGCGACGAGCACGCGTCCGGCCAGCCGTTCGGCGAGGTCGTCGGCGATCTCGGGGAAGAGCGGCGCCTTCGCGAGCATCGCGCCGGTGAGGCCGTGAATCCACACCGGGCCGGGGTCGCGCTGCGGGTTCACCGGCGAGTACCAGTGGTCCTGCACCTCGCCGTACGCGTCCAGCCGGTAGACGGCGGCGGACACTATCCGGTCGTCCCTGCTGAGTCCGGTGGTCTCCACGTCGACCACGGCGTATCCACCGGGATAACCGGAGGGCCACGGCGTCGGCGTCGGTGACGGGCTCGGCATCGGCATCTGCGTCGGCCCGCGGGGGGCAGGAGGCGGCTCGGTCCGGTTGTCCAGCATGGTCATTGAGGATAAGGGCCGTCGCCGACAGCGTTTCCCACCCGCCTCCGCGCAAGCCGGCTCTACCAGTGGGTAACAACGTCTGGCGTACCCCGGGTAACAGCACCTATGGTGCGTTCATGCCAGATCTGCCGAACGTCGTGCTGTGGTCGGTGCCGGCCTTCGTGCTGCTCACCGTCGTGGAGTTGGCGAGCTACCGGTTCCACCCCGACGAGGACGCCGCCGGGTACACCGGGAAGGACACCGTCACCAGCCTGTCCATGGGCGCGGGCAGCCTGTTCACCGACGCGATGTGGAAGATCCCGATCGTGGCGGTCTACTCCGCGCTCTACGCGCTGACCCCGCTGCGGGTGCCGCTGCACTGGTGGACCCTGCTCCTGGCGCTGCTGGCCCAGGACTTCTGCTACTACTGGTCGCACCGCGGGCACCACGTGATCCGCGTGCTGTGGGCCTGCCACGTCGTGCACCACTCCAGCCGGAACTTCAACCTCTCCACGGCGCTGCGCCAGCCCTGGACCAGCCTCACCTCCTGGCCGTTCTACCTGCCGATGGTCGCGCTCGGCGTGCACCCGGCGGTGCTCGCGTTCTGCACGTCGGTCAACCTCGTCTACCAGTTCTGGATTCACACCGAACGGGTCGACAAGCTGCCGCGCGCGGCCGAGTTCGTGCTCAACACCCCCTCGCACCACCGGGTGCACCACGCCTCGCAGGGCGGCTACCTCGACCGCAACTTCGGCGGCATCCTCATCGTCTGGGACCGCCTGTTCGGCTCCTTCACCGCGGAGACGGAGCGGCCGGTCTACGGGCTGACCAAGAACATCGCCACGTACAACCCGCTGCGGGTCGCCACGCACGAGTACGCGGCCATCGCCCGCGATCTCGCGGCGGCCCGGACCTGGCGCGACCGGCTGCGGCACCTGTGCCTCGGCCCGGGCTGGCAGCCGGCGGACGCGCAGGCGGGCGCCGGGTCGGGCGGGGGCGCCGGGTCAGGCGGGGGCGTCGGAGAAGGCGGGGGCGTCGGAGAAGGCGGGGGCGTCGGGGGAGGGGCGCCGAACCAGCTCCTTCAACAAACTGTTGCAAAGGGCGTGGAGTCGCGTACGCTGCCGCGGTAACAGCTTCCACACCCGCGAGCCGCCGTATCGCCCCCGGCGCGATCTAGTGTGGGGGTGGGGAAACGGCAGCGGGCGCCACGCGGGCGCCCCGGCGGGAGAGGAGGAGCCGTGCTCGTCGACACCTACGGTCGGGTGGCCACGGACCTCCGGGTCTCGCTCACCGACCGCTGCAACCTGCGCTGCACGTACTGCATGCCCGAGGAGGGCATGCAGTGGCTGGCCAAGCCCGACCTGCTCACCGATGACGAGATCGTCCGGCTGATCCGCGTCGCCGTCACCGAACTCGGCGTCACCGACGTGCGCTTCACCGGCGGCGAACCGCTGCTGCGCCCCGGCCTGGTCGGCATCGTGGAGCGCTGCGCCGCCCTGCGGCCACGCCCCCGGCTCTCGCTGACCACCAACGGGATCGGGCTCGGCCGTACCGCCGCCGCCCTGCGCGCCGCCGGCCTGGACCGGGTCAACGTGTCGCTCGACACCCTGCGCCCGGACGTCTTCCGCACCCTGACCCGCCGCGACCGGCACCACGACGTGCTCGCCGGCCTCGCCGCAGCCCGGGCCGCCGGCCTCACACCGGTCAAGGTCAACACCGTGCTGATGCGCGGGGTCAACGACGACGAGGCGCCCGACCTGCTGGGCTGGGCGCTCGCCGAGGGCTACGAACTGCGGTTCATCGAGCAGATGCCGCTCGACGCCCAGCACGGCTGGCAGCGCTCCGACATGGTCACCGCCGACGCGATCCTGGCCGCGCTCCGGACCCGCTTCGCGCTCACCGCCGAGGGCGAGTCGGTCCGCGGCCACGCGCCGGCCGAGCGCTGGCTGGTGGACGGCGGCCCGGCCCGGGTCGGGGTGATCGGCTCCGTCACCCGGCCGTTCTGCCGCGCCTGCGACCGGACCCGGCTGACCGCCGACGGTCAGGTGCGCAACTGCCTGTTCGCCCGCGAGGAGTCCGACCTGCGCGGCGCGCTGCGCTCGGGCGCGGCCGACGGTGAGGTCGCCGCGTTGTGGAAGGCGGCGATGTGGGGCAAGAAGGCGGGCTCGGGCCTGGACGATCCGGCCTTCCTCCAGCCGGACCGGCCGATGTCAGCCATCGGCGGCTGACCGGGCCTCCCACTGCGTCAGCGTCACCACGTCCTTCAGGAAGCCGCGCACCCCGAGGAACTGGGAGAGCTGCTCGCGGTGCTCCTCGCAGGCCAGCCAGGTCTTGCGCCGCTCCGGCGTGTGCAGCTTGGGGTTGTTCCAGGCCAGGACCCACACGGCGGCCGTCCGGCAGCCCTTCGCCGAGCAGGTCGGCCTCTCGTCGCTCATGGCACCCATGTAAACATGGCGACGCCGGGCAGCCACGGGGGGAGCCGCCCGGCGTCGGTCCATCGCTCCGACGGGGGATACGGAGCGCGTACCGCAGTATGTCACGCGGTCTGCCGCGCGTGGAGGGGGAACCCGATGATTGATCTGAGCTTTTCTTGAGCTTCCCCGGCCGACCGTCATAGGTCTGGACCAGTCATGGACGCGGTGGCCGGGTCAGCCCGCTTCCGGGTGTTCGCCGACCGGCTCCTCCACCCGTTCCGGGACCCGCTCGGCGGCCGCCTCGACCCTCGACGGCTCCAGGGCCGGCCGGGCCAGCGGCGGGACATAGGAGGAGGTCGGCAGGTTCGGGGCGTTCTCCCGCCCGCCGTTGGCGAACACCACGGCCACGTACGGCAGCAGCACACCCACGATGAGCGTCGCCCAGGCGAGCGGTCGCTCGATGTTCCACAGCACCACCGTGAGGATCACCGAGACGGTGCGGATCGACATCGAGATGATGTACCGCCGCTGGCGCCCGCGTACGTCGTCGGTGAGCCCGGTCCGTGCACCGGTGATCTGGAAGATCTCCGACCCGCCCTGCTTCCCCATCCCGCTCCACCGCCTGCTCCATACACCGGGTTGTGCCGATCACGGGTCACGACACCTGCTGCCCGGTAGGTCCAAGGTACGCCGCCGGGCCGCCGCGCAGCAGGGCGGGGCGGGTGCGGGTGTGCGGTGCCGGGTCTGCGTCCCGGTCGGTAGGCGGCCGCCCGACATGCGGCGTAGACCACCCGGACGGACACTTGCGGAACGGCTGCCGGGCATTCGCCGTCCGGCCGGAGGAGGCGAGCGGCATGGGTTGGTTGTGGGCGATCATCGTCGGCCTGGTGCTCG
The DNA here is from genome assembly GCF_044744625.1 of Streptomyces sp. NPDC087270. NCBI lineage: Bacteria > Bacillati > Actinomycetota > Actinomycetes > Kitasatosporales > Streptomycetaceae > Streptomyces > Streptomyces sp. NPDC087270. The sequence continues at coordinate 30,711 of NZ_JBIUYR010000019.1, read as the reverse complement.
GTCTGATCGCGAAAGCGATCATCCCGGGCAAGCAGAGCCTGCCTCTGTGGCTCACTGTGATCTGCGGTATGGGCGGCAGCGCGCTCGGCAACGGCGTGTCCCGGTGGCTCGGCGTCCGCGACACCAAGGGCATCGACTGGACCCGGCACGTCCTCCAACTGATCGGCGCGATCGTGCTGGTGGCGCTCGGCGACGCGCTGTGGGCCGCGCACAGGCGGCGCAAGCGCACCACGTCGGTGTGACGCGGGGCGGCCCGGACGGCGGCGCCCTACGGCAACTGCCGTAGCCACGGCGGTGGACGGCGGCGCTTTACGGCAACTGCCGCAGCCACTGCGGCGGTACCCGGTCGGTGAGCCACACTCCGTTCGCGCTGAGCCGGAACTCGCCGCCCTCCGCGGCCAGTCCCGCCGCGTCCACCGCCAGCACCACCGGACGGCCGTGCCGCGAACCCACCCGCGCGGCCGTCTCGGTGTCCGCCGACAGGTGCACGTCCTGCCGGGACATCGGCCGCAGCCCGTCCCGCCAGATGAGCGGCAGCGTGGCCGCCGCGGTGCCGTGGTAGAGCACCGCCGGGGGATCGGCGGCGGCCAGGCCCAGCTCCACCGGCACCGAGTGGCCCTGGCTGGCCCGTATCCGGCGGCCGTCCGCGGAGTAGGCGAACGTGCGCTTGTTGTTCGTCGCGACCACGTGGTCCAGGTCGGCGCGCGAGATCCGGCGGCCCCTGGCGGCGCACCCGGCGAGCAGCTCGTCGACTCCCACCCAGCCCGCCTCGTCGAGGGTGATGCCGGCGGCCTGCGGGTTGTGCCGCAGGACCAGCGACAGGAACTTCGAGACCTTGACCGCCTGCTTCTCGTCGAGCATGTGCCCCCCTCGGCCGGGGCCGGCCGGGTCCGCCCCGGCCGGCCCGTGCCGGTCAGACCCCTTGGCTGACCGAACTCATGTTGAAATCGGGAATCCGCAGCGCCGGGGTGGCGGCGCGGGTGAAGTAGTCGCCCCACTCGCGGGGCAGGGTGCGCTCGGTGCGGCCCGCCTCCGTGGCCCGGCCCATCAGGTCGACCGGCGACTCGTTGAACCGGAAGTTGTTCACCGCTCCGGTCACCTCGCCGCCCTCCACCAGGTACACGCCGTCGCGGGTCAGGCCGGTCAGCAGCAGCGTCGCCGGGTCCACCTCGCGGATGTACCACAGGCAGGTCAGCAGCAGGCCGCGCTCGGTGTCGGCGACCATCTCCGCCAGCGACCGGGTGCCGCCGCCGTCCAGCACCATGTTGTCCACCGCGGGTGCGAGCGGCGCCCCGGTCAGCTCGGCGCTGTGCCGGGTGGTGACCAGCTGGTTGAGGGTGCCCTCGCGCACCCAGTCCACCGGGCCGAGCGGCAGTCCGTTGTCGAAGACCGACGAGTCGTCGTCCGACGCGTGCGCGATGACGAACGGCGCTGCCTCCAGGCCGGGTTCGGCCGGGTCGCTGCGCAGCGTCAGCGGCAGCGCGGCGATCTTCTCGCCGATCCGGGTGCCGCCGCCGGTGCTGGAGAAGACCGTGCGGCCCTCGGCCGCGTCGCGGGCCCCGGACGACCACAGCTGGTAGATCAGCAGGTCCGCGACCGCGGTGGGCGGCAGCAGCGTCTCGTAGCGCCCGGCGGGCAGCTCCACCTTGCGCTCCGCCCAGACCAGCCGCTGCGCCAACTCGCTGTCCAGCGCCAGCGGATCGACGTCGGTGAAGTCGCGGGTGGAACGGCCCGCCCACGCGGAGCGGGTGCGGTCGGGCGACTTCGCGTTCACCTCAAGGGTGCCGGACGGCTGGTCGTGGCGGAGCCGCAGCCCGGTGGAGGTGCCCAGGTAGGTGGAGGTCACGTAGTGGTGCGCGAAGCCGTAGAGCTCCCGCCCGCCGGCCCGGGCGGTGCCGAACGCCTCGCCCAGCGCGGGCGCGAAGGCCGCGAACACGTCGGAGGAGGTCTCGGCGGGTGGCGCGGTGAAGTCGGCCGAAGGGGCGCGGCCGGCCACCAGCGGCTGGGCGTCCTCCGCGGGCCCGGCCTCCCTGGCCGCCGCCTCCGCGGCCCGCACCAGCGGCTCCAACTCGTCGGCGGTCACCGCGGACCGCGACACCATGCCGGAGGCGGTGCCCTGGGCGCCGTCGACGGTGGCGATCACGGTGAGGGTACGGCCGCGGGTCACGCCGTTCGTGGTCAGGGAGTTGGCCGCCCAGCGGAGATTGGCGCTGGACTCCTCCTCCGCGATCACCACGCAGCCGTCGGCCCGGGACAGCTCCAGGGCCCGCTCGACGATCTCGTGCGGCTTGGTCGCCGCGCTGCTGGCGCTGCTGGTCATCGGCCGGCCTCCTGCGTGGTGTTGAGAATGCTGACGTCCTGGAAGAGGGCCGACGGGCAGCCGTGGCTGACCGCCGCGACCTGGCCCGGCTGGGCCTTCCCGCAGTTGAACGCGCCGCCGAGCACGTAGGTCTGCGGGCCGCCGACCGCGGCCATGGAGCCCCAGAAGTCGGTGGTGGTGGCCTGGTAGGCGACGTCCTTGAGCTGGCCGGCGAGCTTGCCGTGCTCGATCCGGAAGAACCGCTGGCCGGTGAACTGGAAGTTGTAGCGCTGCATGTCGATGGACCAGGAGCGGTCGCCGACCACGTAGATCCCGTGGTCGACCGAGCCGATCAGCTCTTCGGTGGAGGGGCCGTTTGGCGCGGGTTGCAGCGACACGTTGGCCATGCGCTGCACCGGGACGTGGCCGGGGGAGTCGGCGTACGCGCAGCCGTTGGACCGCTCGAAGCCGGTGAGCTTCGCGATCCGCCGGTCGAGCTGGTAGCCGACCAGGACGCCGTCGCGCACCAGGTCCCAGGAGTGGGCGGCCACGCCTTCGTCGTCGAACCCGATGGTGGACAGGCCGTGTTCGGCGGTGCGGTCCCCGGTCACGTTCATGTGCGCGGAGCCGTACTTCAAGGTGCCGAGCTGGTCGAAGGTCGCGAACGAGGTGCCCGCGTACGCCGCTTCGTATCCCAGCGCGCGGTCCAGCTCGGTGGCGTGGCCGACCGACTCGTGGATGGTCAGCCAGAGGTTCGACGGGTCGACCACCAGGTCGTACCGGCCGGCCTCCACCGAGGGGGCGCGCATCTTCTCGGCGAGCAGGCCCGGGATAGCGGCCAGTTCGCCGTCCCAGTCCCAGGTGTCACCGGTCAGGTACTCCCAGCCGCGGCCGACCGGCGGGGCGAGGGTGCGCATCGAGTCGAAGTCGCCGCTGTCCGGGTCGACCGACACGGCGGTCAGCGACGGGTGCAGCCGGACCCGCTGCTGGGTGGTGCTGGTGCCGGCGGTGTCGGCGTAGAACTTGTTCTCCTGCACGGTCAGCAGCGAGGCGTCCACATGGGAGACGCCCTCCGCGGCCAGCAGCCGCGAGCTCCACTCGGCGAGCAGGGCGGTCTTCTCCGCGTCGGGCACGTCGAACGGATTGACGTCGTAGGACGAGACCCAGGTGCGGTCCGGGTGCACCGGCTCGGCGGCCAGTTCCACCGGGTCCTGCGCGCCGGCGGCGGCGATCACCTTCGCCGACAGCTTCGCCATCGCGACGGCCTGCGAGGCGACCTTCGCCGCGCCGTCCATCGTCAGGTCCACGCCGGCGGCGAAGCCCCACGCCCCGCCGTGCACCACCCGCACCGCGTACCCCAGATCCGTGGAGTCGGAGGCGCCGGCCAGGCGGGCGTCCCGCAACCGCCACGCCGCACTGCGCACCCGCTCCAACCGGAAGTCCGCGTGCTCGACTCCCAACGCCCGCGCCCTGGCCAGCGCGGCGTCGGCAAGCGCGCGCAACGGCAACGCCATGAACGACTCATCCACCTCATGCGGCACGACGATCTTCCCTTCCTTCGCGTCTTCGCAGTGAACCATGTCCGCGCCGTCCCGGGGCGGACGTTTTCGCCCGCCTGTGGATAACTCGCCGACCGGCCCTCCCGGCGGCCGGGACGCCGCGTTCGGACGGACCGCCGCGCCCGCGCCTGCCGCCCGGCGGCTCGGCCGAATCCAGGGCGGTGTCCGCGAGCGCGGTCCATCCGGTGAATTCCGACGGACCGCCGGATGTACACCGCCCGGGGATGCCGTCCGGAATGCGGAATTGCGGAGAGCGCCGTCCGGCCGCTTTCGCGGGTGAGCCGGGGCCGACCCGTCGGTTCGGCTTGCTCCTCGGGCCGGTTCCTCCGATGTGCCGACATGGCTGGTTTTCCCGTACGACGTGATTTCCGATCGGCCGGTGATGGTAATGCGGTGCCCGCTTCTTCTTCTCACCGGCACAACTTGTTCGATTCCCTTGCCTCTGGCTAGAGTCGGCCGCCATGACCGTAGACCCTTCGCTGATCCGTAGCAGTTTCAAGGTTGTCGAGCCGAACGGCTCGCAGGTGACTGCATATTTCTACGAGCACTTGTTCGCCAATCACCCCGAGGTGCGCCCGCTGTTCGCGCCGCACATCGACGAGCAGCGCGATCGCCTGTGGGCCGCCCTGGGCGCCCTGGTGGCGAACATCGAGAACCCCGAGACGCTGACCGGCATGTTGCAGAACCTGGGGCGGCGGCACGTGGGTTACGGCGCGCTGGCCGAGCACTACCCGGCCGTGGGCGCCAGCCTGATAGCCACCTTGCAGCACTACGCGGGCGACGCGTGGACGCCCGCCGTCGAGGAGTCCTGGACCGGTGTCTACGGCGTGATCAGCGACACCATGGTCGCGGCCGGCGATGCGGCCGCCCGCTGACCGAGCCGTCAGCGGCTCGCCGCGGCGAGCCGCCGAACGGCCCCCAACTGCACGGAGGTCACCCCTGATGTCGGATGCCGGTGGGTGGTCGTGAGCGATACCCAGGCGTTGCGGGACTCCTTCGCCCTGGTCGGCAAGTCCGGGGACGAGGTACCGCGGTACTTCTACTCCTACCTGTTCCTCATCGCGCCGCAGGTCCGGCCGATGTTCCCGGTGTCCATGGGCCAGCAGCGCGACCGGTTGGTCGCGGCCCTGGGCAGGATCGTCGCCGACGTGGACGACCCGGACCGCCTCGTCCCGTACCTACAGCAACTGGGCCGCGACCACCGCAAGTTCCAGGTGGTGGCCGAGCACTACGACGCGGTGGGACAGGCGCTGCTGGCCACCCTCGGCTACTTCCTGGGCGAGGCGTGGACCCCGGAGCTGCGGCGCGGCTGGACCGACGCCTACGGGCTGGTGGCCCGCACCATGTTCCAGGCCGCCGATGCCGACAGCGCGGTGAACCCGCCGTGGTGGAACGCCGAGGTGGTGCGGCACGAGCAACGCGCCTTCGACATCGCGGTCGTCACCCTGCGGTTGGACCAGCCGATGGCGTACGCCGCCGGTCAGTCCGTGATGGTGGAGACCCCGATGCTGCCGAGCACCTGGCGGTCCTTCACCCCGGCCAACGCGGTGCGCGCCGACGGCAGCATCGAGTTGCACGTGCGCTCCATCGACGGCGGACTGGTCAGTCCGGCCGTGGTCCACTCGCTGCGGCAGGGCGACGTGCTGCGCCTCGGGGCCCCGATCGGCGACCGGCTCGGGCTGCGGCGGTCGCAGGGCCGAGACCTGGTGCTGGTCGCCGGCGGTACCGGACTGGCCCCGATGCGCGCCCTGATCGAGGAGATCGCCTGGTACGGCCCGCCGCGCCGGGTGGACCTGTTCTTCGGGGCGCGCGACGCGAACGGCCTGTACGACATGCCCGCGCTGCGGCAACTGGCCGAAGCCCATCCGTGGTTGCGCGTCACCCCGCTGGTCGGCGCGGACTTCGGCAGCTTCGAGAACCGCAGTCTGGCCGGTCCCGTCCTGCGCTCGGGGGCCTGCCGCGGACGCTCGGTGTACGTCTGCGGCTCGCCGGCGATGGTCTCCGCGACGGTGCGCGATCTGGCGGCCGGCGGCATCCCCCACGACCTGCTGCACTACGAAGACGCTCGGTGATCGGAGACATGTGAACGAGACACGAGCACACCACCCGGAGGAGCGCCGGGTGACGCCCGAGACGCTGCGCTCGATGACGTTCCCCCGCGCCCCCCTGACCCGTCGCGGCTACCACGAGGAGGCGGTGCACGACGCGCTGCGCCGCTGCGCGGCGGAACTGACCGCGCTGGCGCAGGAGAACGACCGGCTGCGGACGGACATGCAGCGCCACCGGGACTGGATACGGGCGAACAACATCAGCGACGGCACCAACCTCACCGGTGTGCCGACCGTGGACGCGGTCCTGCAGCAGGCCCGCGCCCAGCAGTCGGCCGAGCAGACCGTCGTCGCGGCCCGCGATCAGGCGCGCACCATGGTGCGCGCCGCCCGGGTGCAGGCCGAGGCGATCCTGCAGCAGATCCGGGAGCAGGACGGCAAGTCGAGCGGCGCCGACCAGGAGGAGACCGAACGGCTCATCTCCTACCTGCGGCAGATCGCGCAGTCGCTGACCGTCACCGTGGACCAGTACGCCACGAAGCACACGTCCACCGACCTGCCGGCCGGCACCGGCCCGCACGGCACCTGACCGCCTCCCGCGTCGATGGGACGTATCCGCAGGCCCCAGGCACGCCGGGCACTGTAGGAACCCCACAGGGACCTCGTGAGCAGCCTGTACGGGGCGATTCCCCGGAACGCGACCGGTACCGATAGTTTTCAGGCAGACAGCCACGACCCATCGACGCAGGAAAAGAGTGATCCGTTGAGCCGCTCGGTTCTCGTCACCGGAGGAAACCGGGGCATCGGCCTCGCCATCGCCCGGGTCTTCGTCGACGCGGGCGACAAGGTCGCCATCACGTACCGCTCGGGTGAACCGCCTGCGGAACTGGTCGAGTCGGGCGTGCTCGCGGTGCGCTGCGACATCACCGACAGTGAGCAGGTGGAGCAGGCGTACAAGGAGATCGAGGAGAAGCACGGCACCGTGGAGGTGCTGGTCGCCAACGCGGGCATCACCCGTGACCAGCTCCTGATGCGGATGTCCGAGGAGGACTTCACCACGGTCCTCGACACCAACCTCACCGGCACCTTCCGCGTGGTCAAGCGCGCCAACCGCGGCATGCTGCGGGCCAAGAAGGGCCGGGTCGTGCTGATCTCGTCCGTGGTGGGTCTGCTCGGCAGCGGTGGACAGGCCAACTACGCCGCGTCCAAGGCCGGCCTGGTGGGCTTCGCCCGCTCGCTCGCGCGTGAACTGGGCTCGCGCAACCTCACGTTCAACGTCGTCGCCCCCGGCTTCGTCGACACCGACATGACCCGGGCGCTCTCCGACGAGCAGCGGTCCGGGATCGTCGCCCAGGTGCCGCTCGGCCGGTACGGCCGGCCCGAGGAGATCGCCGCCACCGTGCGCTTCCTCGCCTCGGACGACGCCTCGTACATCACTGGAGCCGTCATCCCGGTTGACGGCGGATTGGGCATGGGTCACTGATCACCATGAGCGGAATCCTCGAAGGCAAGCGCATCCTGATCACCGGCGTGCTGATGGAGTCGTCCATCGCCTTCCACGCCGCCAAGCTGGCTCAGGAGCAGGGCGCCGAGATCATCCTCACCGCGTTCCCCCGGCCCACCCTGACCGCCCGGATCGCCAAGAAGCTGCCGAAGCCGACGAAGGTCATCGAGCTGGACGTGACCAACGCCGAGCACCTGGCGGGCCTGGAAGAGGTCGTGCGCAAGGAGCTGGGCGGGCTCGACGGGGTCGTGCACTCCATCGGCTTCGCCCCGCAGGACGCGCTCGGCGGCAACTTCCTCGACACGCCCTTCGAGTCGGTGTCCACCGCGATGCACGTCTCGGCGTTCTCCCTGAAGTCCCTCACCATGGCGCTGCTGCCGCTGATGACCGAGGCCGACGGCCCGGACGCGGTGAGCGGCGGCTCGGTGGTCGGGCTGACCTTCGACGCGCAGTTCGCCTGGGGCCAGTACGACTGGATGGGCCCGGCCAAGGCCGCGCTCGAGTCGACCTCCCGCTACCTCGCCCGCTACCTCGGCGAGCAGAACGTGCGCTGCAACCTGGTGTCGGCCGGCCCGCTCGCCTCCATGGCCGCCAAGTCGATCCCCGGCTTCGGCGACCTGGCCGCCACCTGGGACACGCGCTCCCCGCTGGCGTGGGACCTGACCGACCCGGAGCCGGCCGGCCGCGGCATCGTGGCGCTGCTGTCGGACTGGTTCCCCAAGACGACCGGCGAGATCATCCACGTGGACGGCGGTCTGCACGCGGTCGGTTGATCCGACCGGCCGGCGGCACGCCCCGCGCCCGGCCCCTCGCGTACCCAGCTGGTGCACCCGGCCTCCTTGCCCGCGCGGGCAAGGAGGCCGTGCTCATGACCGGTACGTGAGGAACCGGCAGGAGAACGCGTGGTCGCGGGCCTCGGCGGCGGCGCCGTCGGCGTCGCGCGCGCGGATGGCGGCCAGCAGCCGGGCGTGGTCGACGTGGTCCTCCGGGCGCAGCTCGGTGCCGACGTCGGCGCGCAGGAAGTCGCGCAGCACCTCGCCGAGGTCCGCGTACAGCGCGGTGATCACGTCGTTGTGCGAGGCGGCCGTCACCGCGAGGTGCCAGGTGGCGTCGGCCTGGACGAAGTCCTCGGTGCTGCCGGAGTCCCAGGCCCGCTCGCGCCGTTCCAGCAGCGTGTCGAGCTTGCGCAGGTCCTTGTCGTCACGGCGCTCGGCGGCCAGCCGGGCCGCGCTGGCCTCCAGGGAGCTGCGCAGCTCGGCGACGTGCAGCGGATCGGCGTCGGCGAAGCGGCGGTGCATCACCCCGGCGAGTTCGCTGGTCGCGACGACGTAGGTGCCCGAGCCCTGGCGGATGTCCAGCAGGCCGTTGTGCGCCAGGGCGCGGACCGCCTCGCGGACGGTGTTGCGGGCGACGCCGAGGAGCGCGACCAGCTCGGACTCGGTGGGGATACGCGAGCCGACCGGCCAGCTCCCTGCGGCGATCTCCGCGCGCAGCCGCGCGATGACCTGGTCGGCGAGGGGCGCTGGACGAGACACGGGTCCGAGATTCATCCCATCATTCTATGATGGGCTCATGCACGATGACGAATCCCTGACCCTCGACCCCGCCGCGGCCGCACCGGAGCGCGCCGCGGGCCCGGCCGACGCCACCCGCGCACCCGCCCCCGTGGACCGTCCGACCCTGCCCGTCCCCTGGGTGCGCCGGCTCGTCGTCGTCGCCCTGATCCTCGCCGCGGTCAATCTGCGCCCCGCCGTCACCAGCCTCGGCCCCCTGCTCAAGGAGGTCCGCGACGACCTCGGCATGAGCGGCACCATGGCCGGGCTGCTCACCTCGGTGCCCGCCGCGTGCTTCGCGCTGTTCGGCTTCACCGCGCCCCGGCTGGCCCGCCGCTTCGGCCCCGGCGCGGTGGTCTGCGCCGGGATGGCCGCCATCGCCGGCGGCCTGCTGCTGCGCCCGCTGGCCGGCAACACCGCGGTCTTCCTGGTCACCAGCGCGCTCGCGCTGGCCGGGATCGCGGTCTCCAACGTGCTGATGCCGGTGATGGTCAAGCGCTACTTCCCCGACCGGGTCGGCACCGTCACCGGCGTCTACTCGATGGCCCTGTCGCTGGGCACCGCCGTGGCCGCGGCCGTCACCGTGCCGCTCACCGACGCGCTGGGCGGCAGCTGGCGGTGGGGCCTGGGCGTGTGGGCCGGGCTCGCCGCGGTGGCCGTCGTGCCGTGGCTGCCGCTGATACGGGACCGGTCGGGCCAGCGGCCGGCTACGCGGACCAGGACCGTACGGGACCGGGCCGCATCCCCGTCGGCATCCACAGCGACCGCCCCCGTACCCGCGCCCGCACACGGCGAGCACGGCCGGATCAGCCGCAGCCGTACCGCCCGGATGCTCGCCTGCTACTTCGGGCTCCAGAGCACCGCCGCCTACGTGACCATGGGCTGGATGCCGCAGGTCTTCCGGGACGCCGGGCTGTCCGCGGACAAGGCGGGCCTGCTGCTGGCCCTCACCATGGTGCTGGGGGTGCCGCTGTCGTTCGTGCTGCCCCCGCTCGCCGCCCGGATGGGGTCGCAGGGACCGATCGTCGTCACCCTCGCGGTGTTCCAGCTCGCCGGGTTCGCCGGGCTGTGGGCCGCGCCCGCCGCGGCACCCTGGCTGTGGGCGCTGCTGCTCGGCTTCGCCAACTGCGCCTTCCCGCTGGTGCTGACGATGATCGGGATGCGTGCGCGCAGCGGCGCCGGGGTCGTACGGCTGTCGGCGTTCGCGCAGAGCAGCGGCTATCTGATCTCCATCCCCGGACCGATCCTGGTCGGCACGCTCAACCAGGTCAGCGGCGGCTGGGGCCTGCCGATGGCGCTGATGATCGCACTGGTGGTGCCCCAGGCGCTGTGCGGCGTGCTGGCCGGCCGCAACCGCCATATCGAGGACGAACTGTGACCCCGGTGCGGGCCCTCCAGGAAGCGGTGCCAGACTGAACGTCATGCCCGTACTCGAACCGAATCCCCCGCAGCCGCAGCGGCGGTTGCTCATCGTCTTCGGCCTCATGATGGGCGTTCCCGCGATCGTCGCGGTCGTCGCCATCATCGCGGCCCGCATGGGTTAGACCGGCTCCGGCCCGGACCCCGACCGCGACCCTGAGGCGGAGGGTGGGGAGAACCCCACCTTCCCTAGGGGGCCAGGGTCAGGGTCAAGTGGGTGGACGACCGGATGGGCCGCCGCGCCCCGCCGCCGTAGCGTCGAACTGCACCTGGAAGAACAGCGATCCGGCAGTTCGACGGACCCAGCACGGAGGCGGTCACCGTGACCACGCAGTCCCCGCACCTGTACGAGCGGCAGCCCCGGTCCGCCGCCGCGCCCCGTGCCGACCGCGGCCCGGGAAGGGCGTCCACCGCGCAGACCCGGGTGCCGTGGTGGGCGGTGGCGCTGCCCGTGGTGGCGTTCGCCGTGCTGCTGGCGCTGCTCAGCGGCGGGACCGCGGACGCCTCGACGGCCGCGGCGCACGGCGACCTGTTCGGACGGCTCGCCGCGGTCTTCAGCGCGCTGGTGCACCACCTGATCTGACCCGGGCCCGGGGCTGGCGTGGATCGGGCCTGGACGCGGCCTGGACGCGGCCTGGATCGGGCCTGGACGCGGCGTGGACGCGGCCTGGAGCGGGCCCCGACCCGGCCCGATGCGCGTCCGGCCGGCCCCTGCCGTTATCGGCGGTCACCGGCCGTCACCGCCGGGGCGGGGCGTTTTCCCGGGGCGGCGGTGACGGCCGGTGACCTCGGGAGACCGGCCAGCCCGCGCCCGCCGGCCGGAATTCTGGAAAGCTGAAGGACATGACCGCCGATTCGACCCGCACCATCGTCCTGCTCAGGCACGCCAAGGCCGACTGGCCGTCCGTGCCGGACCACGAGCGCCCGCTGGCCGACCGCGGCCGGCTGGACGCGCCCGCGGCCGGCCGCCGCTTCACCGACGACGGCATCACCCCCGACCTCGCGCTGTGCTCCACCGCCACCCGCACCCGCGAGACGTGGAAACTCGTCGCGCACGAGATGACGCACCGCCCCAAGACCGTCTACGAGGAGCGGCTCTACGACGCGAGCCTCGGCGACCTGCTGGCCCTGATCGGGGAGACCCCCGACAGCGTCGGCTCGCTGCTGCTGGTCGGCCACAACCCGGGCATGCACGCCCTCGCCGAGGCGCTGGCCGGCTCGGCGGACAGCGACGCGCTGTCCCGGATGCACCGTGGCGGCTTCCCCACCGCGGCCTTCGCCGTCCTCACCTTCACCGGGCCGTGGAAGTCCGCCGAGCACGGCGTGGCCCGGCTCACCGGGTTCTGGGCGCCGCACGAGGGATAGCGCGCGCGACAGCGCGAGGAGCCCGCGGGAGCGCGGGGGCGCGGGGATGACGGCGAGCCCGCGGAACGGCGAGTCCGTGAGGAGCCCGCGGGAGCGCGGCGCGCGGCCGGATCGCGCGCCCGTCCCGTCCCGGCCTATCCCGGCCCGTCCCGGCCTATCCCGGCCCGTCCCGGCCTATCCCGGCCCGTCCCGGCTCAGTCGGTGACCGTGCCGTCCAGCGCGTCGGCCGCCTCGATCTCCTCGCGGGTGATCCCCAGCAGGTACAGCACGGTGTCGAGGAAGGGGACGGTCACCGCGGCGTCGGCCGCCTCCCGCACCAGCGGCTTCGCGTTGAAGGCCACGCCGAGGCCCGCGGTGTTGAGCATGTCCAGGTCGTTGGCGCCGTCGCCGACAGCCACCGTCTGGCTCAGCGGTACCCCCGCGAGCTGCGCGAAGGAGCGCAGCAGCCGTGCCTTCCCGGCGCGGTCCACGATCGGCCCGGTCACCTTGCCGGTCAGCCGCCCGTCGACGATCTCCAGGGTGTTGGCGGCCGCGAAGTCCAGCCCCAGCCGCTCCTTGAGGTCGTCGGTCACCTGGGTGAAGCCGCCCGAGACCACGCCGACCTGGTAGCCGAGCCGCTTGAGCGTACGCACCAGGGTGCGGGCGCCGGGGGTCAGCCGCACCTCGGCGCGCACCTTGTCCACCACGGACGCGTCGAGACCGGCCAGCAGCGCCACCCGCGCGTGCAGCGACTGCTCGAAGTCCAGCTCGCCGCGCATCGCCGCCGCCGTCACCTCGGCGACCTGCTCCTCGCACCCGGCGTGCGCGGCGAACAGCTCGATCACCTCGTCCTGGATGACGGTGGAGTCCACGTCCATGACCACCAGCCGCTGCGCCCGGCGCTGGAGCCCGGACGGCACCACGGCCACGTCCACCCCGCGCGCGGCGGACTCCAGCGCCAGCGCGGAGCGCAGCGCGGTGTGTTCGGCGCCGGACACCGCGAACTCCACCGCGGTCACCGGGTACTTCGCCAGCCGGAAGATACGGTCGATGTTGCCGCCGACCTCGGTGATCAGAGCCGCTATGGCCGCGATGGACTCCGGTACCAGCGGCCGGCCGAGCACCGTGACATGGGAACGGCCCGCGCCGCGGGGGCTGTTGTCGCCGATCCCGGAGATGATCTCGGCCTGCATCTTCATCGACTCGGCCCAGCCGTGCACGGTGACCCGCAGCTCGCTCTCCGCGCCACGGGCGGTGGGGGCGGTGACCAGCGCGCACAGCACGATCCGGCCACGGGTCACCACCTGCTCGATGTCCACCACGGCCACGTCGTAGCCGGCGAGCGTCTCGAAGAGCCCGGCGGTGAGCCCGGGCCGGTCCTTGCCGAAGATCTTGACCAGGAGGGTCGGCGCGTCGGCCGCGGGAAGCGTGGGGACGATCTCGTCCGCGGCGGCTGCCGGTGGGGTCTGCGGGGCGTCGTTCATGGTGCTCCCACCGTATCCGCCGTCCGCCGGCCGGGCACCAGCTGTCCCGGCTGGCGGACACCCGGGGCGCCGGGGGAGCGGGTGCCGTACGGCGGGATGCGGGGCGCGCGGGCCGGACAGGGACCGTACGGCCGGGCCGGGCCGGGCCGGGCCGGGGCGGTACGGCGGGACGCGGGTCGTGCGGTCCGGCGCGGGGCGCCCTGCCGGGGTGGTACTACTTATCCGGCACTCGCCGAACCGGGTCGGACCGAAGGCGTCGCGGCGCGGAACCGGGGGTGCGCAGGGTGCGTCGTGGGGCGTGGAGGGTGGCAATCGGTGACCGATCCGAGCCTGAAACAGTTCCTCCCGATGTTCGCAATCCCTAGACTGCCCCTCCATGGGGGACTTCGGGGGACAACAAATGGGGCATGGGGTGCCTGAACTCGTACTCGAACTCAACGGACAGACCTGGCCGCTGGACCCATCCCGGTCCTACAGCCTCGGCCGCGACCCGCAAGGCGACCTCGTCCTCGACGATCCGAGGGTGTCCTGGCGGCACGCCACGATCCGCCGCGGTGAACGCGGCTGGCTGCTGGAGGACTTGGGCAGCACCAACGGCACTTTCGTGCAGGGCCGGCGGGTCCAGAACGCCGACGTCGGCCCCGGCGCCGCGGTCCACCTCGGCAACGCGACCGACGGGCCCCGGCTGGACTTCACCGGTCCCGCGGGTGCGAGCGCCGGAGCGGGTGTGGGCGCGGCGGCCGCGGGGGCCGCCTCGGCCCAGGCCGCGCCGCAGTCCGCACCTCAACAGGCCCCGCAGCAGGCGGCCGCCTACCAGCAGGCACCGCCCCAGGCGCGCCCGCAGCAACCGCCACAACCGCCGCAGCAGCAGCCGCAGATGTACGCGGGACAGCCGCAGGGCGTCCCGCAGCAGGGGCAGCAGGGCGCGGGGGGTTGGGGCGCTCCGCCCGCGCAGGTCCCGCCGCAACAGCCGCCGCAGCAGGGCTGGGGCCGGCCGCCCCAGCAGCAACCGCAGCCGCCCGGCCCGCAGATGCAGCAGGCCCCGCAGCAACCACCGCAGCCGCAGCAGTCTCCGCCGCAGCAGCCGCAGGGCGGAGCGCCCGGCTACGGCGTGCGCAGCCCCACCACCTTCCACCAGCTCGCGCTGGGCCGGGTGATGAAGATCGGCCGTGCGCTGGAGAACGAGCTGGTCGTCTCCGACCTCCAGGTCTCCCGCTACCACGCGGAGTTCCGCGCGCACCCGGACGGCCGCTACGAGATCGCCGACCTGGGCAGCCACAACGGCACCTATGTCAACGGCCAGCCGGTGCAGCGCCATCTGCTGGGCCCCAACGACATCGTCGGCGTGGGCCACTCCACCTTCCGGCTGGTCGGCGACCGGCTGGAGGAGTTCGTCGACACCGGCGACGTGTCGTTCTCCGCGCGCCGCCTGTCGGTGACGGTGCCGCACGGCAAGACCACGAAGACGATCCTGCGGGACGTCTCCTTCGGGGTGCCGGAGAAGTCGCTGATCGGCGTGATCGGCCCGTCCGGCTCCGGCAAGTCGACCCTGCTGCGCGCGCTGACCGGCTACCGGCCGGCCGACCAGGGCGAGGTGCTGTACGACAACCGCAACCTTTACAAGCAGTTCGCGGAGCTGCGCCAGCGCATCGGCCTGGTCCCGCAGGACGACATCCTGCACAAGGAGCTCCAGGTCAGGACCGCCCTGCGGTACGCCGCCAAGCTCCGCTTCCCCGGCGACACCGCGACCGCGGAGCGCGAGGCGCGGATCGACGAGGTGCTGCGCGAGCTGAAGCTCGACATCCACGCCGACAAGAAGGTCACCTCGCTCTCCGGCGGCCAGCGCAAGCGCGTCTCGGTCGCCCTGGAGCTGCTGACCAAGCCGTCGCTGATCTTCCTGGACGAGCCGACCTCCGGCCTCGACCCGGGCATGGACCGCGACGTGATGAAGCTGCTGCGCGGCCTCGCCGACGACGGCCGGACCGTCCTGGTCGTCACCCACTCGGTGGCGGAACTGGCGCTGTGCGACAAGCTGCTGGTCATGGCGCCGGGCGGCGCGGTGGCGTACTTCGGCCCGCCGGACGAGGCGCTGACCTTCTTCGGCTACGACAACTGGGCCGACGTCTTCTCCGCGTTCGAGAACTACCGCGACTACGACTGGTCCGGCCGCTGGCGCGGTTCGCAGCACTACCAGACGTACGCCGCCGAGCTGGACCAGGCGGCCCCGCAGGCCGCGCACTACATCCCGTACCAGGCGGCGCGGCCGCCCAAGCCGCAGGGCTGGGGCTCGCAGCTGGTCACGCTGGTCCGGCGCTACCTGTCGGTGATCGTCTCCGACCGGGGCTTCATCGGGCTGATGGTGATCCTGCCCGCGGTGCTCGGCGTGGTCAGCATCCTGATCCCCGCCGACTACGGCCTCGGCCTCGGCAAGGCGCCGTACTTCCAGAACAAGGACGCGGGCACCATCCTGATGATCCTCGCGGTCGGCGCGTGCTTCGCGGGCGCGGCGAACTCGGTCCGCGAGCTGATCAAGGAGCGGGTGATCTACGAGCGGGAACGCGCGGTCGGGCTGTCCCGGTCGGCGTACCTGATGTCCAAGGTCATCGTGCTCGGCCTGATCACCGCGCTGCAGGGCGCGATCATCTGCGGCATCGGCTTCGCGCCGCGCAAGATGCCCACCCAGGGCGTCGTCCTGCACAGCCACCCGGGCGTGGAGATGACGCTGGTCATCATCGTGTTCGGCTTCACCTCGATGATGGTCGGCCTGATCATCTCGGCGCTGGTGAAGACGGCGGAGAAGACCATGCCGCTGCTGGTCATGTTCGCCATCGTGCAGATCGTCTTCACCGGGGTGCTCTTCCAGCTCTACGGCAAGCCCGGGGTGGAGCAGTTGTCCTGGCTGATGCCGGCCCGCTGGGCGGTGGCCGGGGCGGGTGCCACGGCGAGCCTCAACACGCTGCTGCCATGGGACCCGACCCGCAGGACGCATGACGCGCTGTGGCAGCACACCGCGGGCGCCTGGACGTTGGACGTCGTGGTGCTGCTGGCGATGTCCGTGCTGTGCGGCTTCGTCGTCGCCCGGCTGCTGCGCCGGCACGAGCCGGAGGTCATGCGGAAGTAGCCGGTCCGCGGCCCGGCCGCGGGCAGTTCAGGGCAGCGGAAAGGGCGGTGGGACACATGTGTCCCACCGCCCTTTCGGGTTCCCGCATTCGGCGGATCGCTCGATCAGTACGCCGAGTTCACGTTGTCCATGCCGCCGTACACGTGGTACGCGTAGTTGCAGGCGGCGGCGATGTTCGCGACCGGGTTGTAGACGTTCCACGACGTGCCGGAGACGTGGTACGCGTTGAACGTGGGGTCGATGGTCTGGAGCAGGCCCTTGGAGGGAATGCCCTTCGCGGCGTTCGAGTCCCACAGGTTGATCGCGTTCGGGTTGCCGGACGACTCCCGAATGATGTTGCGGTAAATGCCGTTGTACGTCGGGACCGGAATGTTGTGCGCGGCCAGGGTGGCCCGGGCCTCGCGAATCCAGCCGTCCAGGTTGTTCGGGTAGGTCACCGCGGCCGGCGCCGCGGTCGTGGCCTTCGCGACCGGAGCGGCCTTGGCGACCGAGGCGGCCTTCTTGGCCACCGGCGCGGTCTTCTTGATCACCGGCGCGGTCTTCTTGATCACGACGCGCTTGGTGGAGCGGTTGGCCGCTTCCTTGGCGCGCGCGGCGGCCTCGTCGGCCGCCTTCTTCTTCGCAGCAGCCGCGTCCGCGGCCTTCTTCTTCGCGACGGCGTCCGCAGCCGCCTTCTTCTTCGCCGCGGCGTCCGCGGCGGCCTTCTTCTGAGCAGTGGCCTGGTCGGACATGGCCTTCTGGGAGGCCATGCCGGACTCGGGGCTGATGCTCTTGACCTGGTCGCCGGTGGAGACGGAGAACCCAGTCGGGTCGCCTGCGGCGACAGCCGACCCACCAGCGGTCGCCTCGAGACCGGTGACTGTCAGGGCAACGGCCGCGGCGGCGGCGACACCGGCCACCGTGATCTTGTGCTTCCTGGACAGTCGGTCGATCTTCGGGATCGTGGGGAGCTGCATGCGGGATTACCTCTTCCGATTGGGACCCGAGAATTGTTAGAGGGTCGGAAATCGGGGGTCAATGAGCCCTGCTACGAGCCGAACTCGTAGATGCGGCTGGCGCCCGCGCCGGAGTTCCCGGGTTTTCTCCCGGAGTTTCGGGACCTGAATTCCACTAAGCGCCTTAGTATGTGACGCAGGTCCTATAGGTGAGGTCACAAGGGGGCACCCCCTGCGTCGCGGAAGGTGACGGAGGGGGTGCTTTATGTGACGCTTATTCGGGGGCTGAAAGCCCTTATGGCAGCAGCAGGTTGACGTCTCCGAACTCGTGCCAGAGATAACGGCCGCGCAACGCTTCGGCGTAGACGCGGGTGAGCAGCCCGTCGCCCGACAGGGCCCGCAGCATCAGCAGGTGGGACGCCTCCGGCTCGTGCAGCCCGGTCAGCAGGCCGTCCACCGCGCGCACCCCGCGCTCCGGGGTGATCACCAGCTCCGTCCAGCCGTGTGCCGCCCGCACCACCCCGCGCCCGTCGGCCGCCGACTCCAGCGCGCGCACGGCCGTGGTGCCTACCGCCACCACCCGCCCGCCGGCCGCCCGGGCCGCGTTCACCTGCCATGCGGTGCTCGCCGGCACGGTGTACGGCTCCGCGTACGGCGGCTCGTGCGCCTCGGCGGACGCCACCCCGGTGTGCAGCTCGATCGGTGCGATCTGCACCCCCCGGCTGACCAGCTCCGTGACCAGCGACGCGGTGAACGGCCGGGCCGCGCTCGGCATCTCCGCCGAGCCCCGCCCGTCGGCCGACGGCGTGCCGAAGACCGTCTGGTACGCCGACAGCGGCTGGTCGCGCGCGGTGTACGCGTAGCGGATCGGCCGCCCGTGGCGGCGCAGGTGCCGCACCACGTCCGGCACCCGTACCGACGCCACCCACAGCCGGTCGGTGGCCGGGTCGAGCGGGCGCTCCAGCACGAGCCGGCCGCCGCCGGCCAGCCGCACCTCGGTTCCGGCCGGTCCGCCGGGCCTGCGCACGGTCGAGCCGTGCCCGTCGGGGGAGCGCACCTCCACCACCCAGCGGCCGTCGTCACGCCGGGTGGAGAAGTGCACCACCACGGGCTGGCCGGCCTTCGAGGCGGCCCGGGCGCCGGCGGTCCCGCCGGTGCCCGGGTCCGCCGCCCAGCCGTCCAGCGCCGCCGGCAGCGTCCTCGACGTGTTGACCACCAGGACGTCCCCGGCCCGCAGCAGCCCGGGCAGCTCGCGGAACCCGTGGTGGGTCACCTCGCCGCCGCTCCGCCGCCCGACCAGCAGCCGTACCGCGTCCCGGCGCGGCGCGGGCACCGCGGCCGACAGTTCCGGCGGCAGCCGGAGGTCCGCCAGGGCCCCGGTGTCCACCCGGGCCGCCTCGGCGTCGCAGGTCTCGCAGACCAGGGCCGGTGCCGCCGCGCTCATCGCGCCTCCTTCGGGCCGGCCAGTTCGGCGGCGACGTAGCGGCCGCTGCCGGCCGGGCCGTCGAGCAGCCGCAGCACCGCGGGCGCCACCTGCTCCGGCAGCAGCCGCTCCGCGAAGTCGGGGTCGTCCGGCACCGCCGCCGCGTACAGCTCGGTCCGCAGGTCGCCGGGGTCCACCCACCACACCCGGACCGCGGGTTCCTCCTCGGCGAGCACCGCCGACAGGTGGTCGAGCGCGGCCTTGCTCGCGCCGTACCCGCCCCACGTGGGATACGCCGCCACGGCCGCGTCCGAGCTGACGTTCAGCACCGCGCCGCCTGCCGCCCGCAGCCCTGGCAGCGCCGCCCTGACCAGGGCGAAGGGCGCCATGACGTTGGTCTCCAGCGCTTCGCGCAGCCCGTCCTCGGCCAGCTCGGCCAGTGACACCAGCGGCTCCGCTCCCAGCGAGCTCGCGTTGTTGACCAGCAGGTCCGGACCCGCGCCGCCGCCCAGTTCCCGGGCCGCCGCGACCAGCTCGGCCCGGTGCTCCGGGCGCGTCACGTCACCGGCGACCGCCCGTACCCGGCCGCGGGCCGGCCGGTCCGGTGCTGTGCTTCCGCCCTGCGGACCCCGCGCACCTTTGTCCCCTATATAGGGGGCATTGTGCGATTCGCCCGATTTGAGGGTTGTCGGATCGTCGGTCCGATCGCGCTCCAGGTCCCGTACCGACGCCCGCAGCCTGTCCGCGTCGCGGCCGTCCAGCACCAGGTCCCAGCCGCGTCCGGCCAGCTCCTCGGCCAGCGCCCGGCCCAACCCGCGCGACGCGCCCGTGATGATCGCCACCGGCATGGTCCCCGCCTTCCGCCACGGCCCGGCGCGGTCGCCGGGCCCGATGCCCACACCGTAGGAACGCGACCGCGCCGCCCGCCTCGGGCGGCCGCCGCAACCGGCGCGGGCACTTGGCCCTAGTCCACAGGGACCAGGACAGTCCGTCCTGCGGCGCATACGGCCCGTCACCTGCGGCGGGTACCGTTGAGGGCATGTCCGAACGGGCGCCGCGAGGCGGCATCGAAGCGGTCAGCGCCGCGATCGTGGCGATGAACCGGCGGCTGGAGGTGCGCGAGGTCCTGCAGACCATCGTGGCCTCGGCCCGGGAACTGCTGGGCGCGCAGTACGCCGCGCTCGGCGTGCCCGACGACCAGGGCGGCTTCGCCCAGTTCGTGGTCGACGGGGTCAGCGACGAGGAGTGGAAGGCGATCGGCCCGCTGCCCCGGCAGCACGGCGTGCTCGCCGCGATGCTCCACGAGGCCACCCCGCAGCGGCTCACCGACGTACGCGACTTCGAGAGCTTCGCCGGCTGGCCGCGCGCCCACCCGGTGATGAAGGACTTCATCGGCATGCCGGTGGCCGACGGCGACGAGATCCTCGGCGCGATCTTCCTCGCGAACAAGAAGATCCCAGTCGAGCGCTCCGGCAACGCCGACAGCTCTGCCAACGCCGACGGCCCCGGCAGGGGCGCCGACTCCGATGCCGGCGCCGACGTCGGGACCGATGCCGGCGCGGGCTCCGCCCAGGACGCCGCGGACCGGGCCTGCCCGGCCGGTTTCACCCAGGACGACGAGGACCTGCTGCGCATCCTCGCCGACCACGCCGCCATCGCCCTCACCAACGCACGGCTGCACGAACGCAGCCGCGAGCTGACGCTGGCCGGCGAGCGCGCCCGGATCGCCCACGAACTGCACGACGCGGTCTCCCAGAAGCTCTTCTCGCTGCGGCTGACCGCACAGGCGTCGGCCGCACTGGTCGACACCGACCCCGGCCGCGCCAAGGAGGAGATCCGGCAGGTCGCCATGCTCGCCGCCGAGGCCGCCGACGAGCTGCGGGCCGTCGTCGTGGAGTTGCGGCCGGCCGCGCTGGACGAGGACGGGCTCGTGGCCACCCTGCGCACCCAGGCCGACGTCCTGGACCGGGTGCACTCCGCCAGCGTGACCTTCCGCGCCTTCCGGACGCGCGCCTTGCCCGCGCCCCAGGAGGAGGCCCTGCTGCGGGTCGCCCAGGAGGCCACCCACAACGCGCTGCGGCACGCGGCCCCCCGCACGGTCGCCGTCACCCTCGAAGGACACGGCAGGGGCGCCCGGCTGCGCATCCGCGACGACGGCCGCGGCTTCGACCCCACCGCCGTCCGCCGGGCCGGCCGCCACCTCGGCCTGGTCTCCATGCGGGACCGCGCCGACGGCGTCGGCGGATCGCTGAGCGTGCAATCGGAGCCCGGCAAGGGCACCGTCATCGAGATGGAGGTGCCAGGTGGCTGACAAGGTGATCCGGGTGCTGCTCGTGGACGACCACCAGGTGGTCCGCCGCGGCCTGCGGACGTTCCTGGAGGTCCAGGGCGACATCGAGGTGGTCGGCGAGGCCGCCGACGGCGACGAGGGCGTGGCCCGCGCGCTGGAGTTGCGGCCCGACGTGATCCTGATGGACGTCAAGATGCCCGGCACCGACGGCATCGAGGCGCTGCGGCTGCTGCACGAGGCGGACAGCCCCGCCCGGGTCCTCATCGTGACCAGCTTCACCGAGAAGCGCACCGTGGTCCCCGCCCTGCGGGCCGGCGCCGCCGGATACGTCTACAAGGACGTCGACCCGGTCGCGCTCGCCGACGCGATCCGCTCGGTGCACGCCGGACACGTCCTGCTCCAGCCCGAGGTGGCCGGGGCGCTGCTCGCCCCGGACCAGCCCGCCCCGGGCAGCGGGCGCGGCAACGCGCTGACCGAACGCGAGCGCGAGGTCCTCGGCCTGATCGCCGACGGCCGCTCCAACCGCGAGATCGCGCGTGCGCTGGTGCTCTCCGAGAAGACCGTGAAGACCCACGTGTCGAACATCCTCATGAAGCTGGACCTCGCCGACCGCACCCAGGCGGCGCTGTGGGCGGTCCGCAACGGCGTCGGCGACTGACCGTAGGCAACCGGCCGTGGGCGACCGGTCGTAAGACGTCCGGTCGTCGGCGTCCGGTCGTCGGCGACTGACCGCCGGCGACCGGCACGCGCCCGCCGGGGCACCTGGCGCGCGTGGCCCGTCGGCGCGCTCCCTCGGGCGCCGGCGCGCCACGCCCGCACACCCGCGCTTGGCGGAGTGAGATTCATACTGTCGGGTGTATGTCTCCCGGGGCGCGCATCCGATGCGGCGGTGATCCGTTCTGCATGGCGTGTCGCGGCGGCTGGCCGCGACGCGTCTCGCAAGGAGGAAGTTCGAAGTGAAGAACCTGAAGAAGGCCGCGACCATCACCCTCGTGGCGGGTGGCCTCATCGCCGCCGGCGCCGGTGCGGCCTCGGCCGACTCGGGCGCGCACGGTGCCGCCGTGAAGTCCCCGGGCGTGGCCTCCGGCAACCTCGTGCAGGTCCCGGTGCACGTCCCGGTCAACGTGGTCGGCAACACCGTCAACGTGATCGGCCTGCTCAACCCGGCCTTCGGCAACACCGGCGCCAACCTGTGACACCGGCCGCCGCCTGAACCTCGGGCGGCACCAACCCGCGCGGGCCCGGCGGCCGACGTCCCCGTACGTCGCCGCCGGGCCCGCACGGCTGTCGGGCCGGTACGGGTCGCGGCCCCGGTCGCGAACCCCGCGGCCGGCCCCGGGCTACGGCCGGCGCCGCTCCGCCTCCTCCACGTACGCGTTGTACGCCGCCACCTGCGCGCGCCGCGCGGTCCGCTCCACCGGCCGCAGCAACTCCGCGCGGGCCGCGATCTGCGACGCGCTCACCGCGCCGCCGTGCCCGTCGGACGCTATCGACACCAGCGCCGCCACCCGCTGCGCCAGCTCCAACACCCGCACCGCGCGCGGCGGGTAGCCCGGCGCGAGCACCTCGCGGCCGCGCTCCGCCCGCGCCCGGTACGCCTCCAGCGCCGCCTGCGCGGCCGGACCCGCGCCGGCCACGTCGAGCTGCGCCAGCGCGTCGGTGGCGTCGCGCAGTGCCTCGGCCAGCTCCCGCTCCGCCTCGCCGAGCGAGGGCACGTCGGCCGGCGGGGAGTCGCGTACCGGCAGGCACTGCCACTCCACGTCCACGTGCAGGTCACCGGCCGGCCCGGCCTCGTAGACCTCCGGGACCAGGCCGAGCGAGACCGCGCCCACCGTCAGCACCGCCTCGCCGGCCGCCATCGCGCGGGCGTTGAACTCGGGCGGGCCGGACAGCCCCAGCGGGTGCCCCGCCACCGGCAGCGCGAGCCGCAGGCCGGTGACGCCCAGGGCGCGGAGTCTGCCCAGGCCCAGGGTGAGCCCGACCGGGGCCGGTTCGCCCGGCAGCCCGACGACGCGGTGCACCGCGTCGTCGGCCGAGATCCGCTGAGCAACGTCATCAGGGGCGGCAAGTCCGGCAAGCAGGGCATTTCCCCACGCCGCCAGCCGTCCTGAACGAGGTTCATCAAGCATGCCCCCAGCCTATGGACTGGACCGCTCGTGTGGTGGCGTAAGTTTTCCTCGGGGGTTGTTCCTTCCGGCCCGTGCCGATCCCGGCACACCGACATGCCGAGACTGCCGAGATGCAATGGGAGACAGCGCGCTCATGAGCGATGTACTGGAGCTGGTGGACGTATCCGTGGTCCGCGACGGACGCGCTCTGGTCGAAGGGGTCTCCTGGTCGGTCGCCGAGGGCGAGCGCTGGGTCATCCTCGGTCCCAACGGCGCCGGCAAGACCACCCTGCTGAACGTCGCCTCCAGCTACCTCTTCCCGAGCGCGGGCACCGTGCAGATCCTCGGCGAGAAGCTCGGCAGCGTCGACGTCTTCGAGCTGCGGCCGCGGATCGGCGTGGCCGGCGCCGCCATGGCGGAGAAGATGCCGCGCCGCCAGACCGTCCTGGAGACCGTGCTCACCGCCGCCTACGGCATGACCGCCACCTGGAACGAGGGGTACGAACAGGTCGACGAGGAGCGGGCCCGCGCCTTCCTCGACCGGCTCGGCATGACCGAGTTCCTCGACCGGAAGTTCGGCACCCTCTCCGAGGGCGAGCGCAAGCGGACCCTGATCGCCCGCGCGATGATGGTCGACCCCGAGCTGCTGCTGCTCGACGAGCCCGCGGCCGGGCTCGACCTCGGCGGCCGCGAGGACCTGGTGCGGCGGCTCGGCCGGCTCGCCCGCGACCCGATCGCGCCCTCCATGATCATGGTGACCCACCACGTCGAGGAGATCGCCCCCGGCTTCACCCACGTGCTGATGATCCGCCAGGGCAAGGTGGTCGCCGCCGGCCCGCTGGAGACCGAGCTCAGCTCCCGCAACCTGTCGCACTGCTTCGGGCTCCCGCTCGTCGTCGAGCGCCGCGGCGACCGCTGGACCGCCGCGGGTCTGCCGCTGAAGTAGGAACCCGGCAGCAACCCCCGACGTAGGTGTCCGGCTTGCGCACTGCCGCAACTGGGCCGTGTACGCCTACGATTGGCGTCGTGGACGCATGGGTGTGGTGGTTGGTGGCCGCGGTGGGGCTGGGCATCCCGCTGGTGATCACGGCGATGCCCGAATTCGGCATGTTCGCGGTCGGAGCGGTCGGCGGAGCCGTCACCGCGGGAGCCGGCGGCGGCATCGTGGCCCAGGTCATCGTCTTCGTCGTGGTCTCCGTGGCGCTGCTCGTCTTCGTCCGGCCGATCGCCTACCGCAACCGCCAGCGTCCCGAGCAGCGCAGCGGCGTGGACGCGCTCAAGGGCAAGCGGGCCGTCGTGCTCGAACGCGTCGACGACGGGGCGGGCGGAAGGATCAAGCTCGCCGGGGAGATCTGGTCGGCCCGCGCCCTGGAACACGACCGCGTCTTCGACCCCGGCCAGCAGGTGGACGTCGTGGAGATCGACGGCGCGACCGCGGTCGTGATGTAGGCCCGAAGGACCCGCGGCGAACCCGCGGCACGGAAGTACCCGCAGCACCGAAGGACCGCAGCACCCGCAGTATCGAGGGACCGCAGCACCGCAGAGCACCACCGCA
This sequence comes from Streptomyces sp. NPDC087270, assembly GCF_044744625.1. Lineage (NCBI taxonomy): Bacteria > Bacillati > Actinomycetota > Actinomycetes > Kitasatosporales > Streptomycetaceae > Streptomyces > Streptomyces sp. NPDC087270. The sequence goes on along the minus strand of NZ_JBIUYR010000019.1, from coordinate 6,069 downwards.
CAGCACCACCGCAGCAGTCAACGAGCCGCCGCAGACCGGGAATTCGCCGAACCCCGCACGCGGTACGCCTACTGTCTGCGACAATTGATCATGTCGTAGTACATGCTCCATCCGCACTCAACCGGCGCCGGAGTGACCATGCAGCCCATCATCATCGTCCTCATCATCCTGGTGGTGCTCGTCTTCATCGCGCTGATCAGGACGGTCCAGGTCATCCCCCAGGCCAGCGCCGCCATCGTCGAGCGCTTCGGCCGCTACACACGCACCCTCAGCGCCGGGCTGAACATCGTCGTCCCGTTCATCGACACCATCCGCAACCGCATCGACCTGCGCGAACAGGTCGTGCCGTTCCCGCCGCAACCGGTGATCACCCAGGACAACCTGGTGGTGAACATCGACACGGTCATCTACTACCAGGTCACCGACGCCCGGGCCGCCACCTACGAAGTCGCCAGTTACATCCAGGCGATCGAGCAGCTCACCGTCACCACGCTCCGCAACATCATCGGCGGCATGGACCTGGAGCGGACCCTCACCTCGCGCGAGGAGATCAACGCGGCGCTGCGCGGCGTCCTCGACGAGGCGACCGGCAAGTGGGGCATCCGCGTCAACCGCGTCGAGCTCAAGGCGATCGAACCGCCCACCTCCATCCAGGACTCGATGGAGAAGCAGATGCGCGCCGACCGTGACAAGCGCGCCGCGATCCTCACCGCCGAGGGCATCCGGCAGTCCCAGATCCTCACCGCGGAGGGCGAGAAGCAGTCCTCGATCCTGCGCGCCGAGGGTGACGCGAAGTCCGCCGCCCTGCGCGCCGAGGGTGAGGCGCAGGCGATCCGCACCGTCTTCGAGTCGATCCACGCCGGCGACCCGGACCAGAAGCTCCTCGCCTACCAGTACCTCCAGATGCTCCCGAAGATCGCCGAGGGCGACGCCAACAAGCTCTGGATCATCCCCAGCGAGCTCAACGACGCCCTCAAGGGCCTCGGCGGCATGGTCAACATCCCCGGCCTGAGCGGCAACGGAGGCAACGGGGGCAACGGCGGTGCCCCGGCCAACGGCACCGGCGCGAGCCCCGCCACCCGGCCCGCGGCCACGCCCGCGCCCCGCCGCGAAGCCCCGCCGTTCGACAAGGACTGACCCGGCGAGAAGCGCTGAGAAGCACCGGGGGCGCCGCCGGCCAGGACCGGGCAGGCCCCTCGAAGCACGCGCACCGGTGTGGCATGATCGCTGCGCACCCCTCGACCGTCAACGGCGGGGAGGACGCGCACCGATCATGGAGGGCCGATGTCGCCAGCGGAAGCCGTCGCCGTGCTCGCCGCCGGAATCGGAGCCGGCACCATCAACACCATCGTCGGCTCGGGCACCCTGATCACGTTCCCCGTCCTGCTGGCCGTCGGCCTGCCACCCGTCACCGCGAACGTCTCCAACACCCTCGGCCTGGTGCCCGGTTCGGTGGCCGGCGCCATCGGCTACCGGCGCGAACTGGCCGGCCAGCGCGAGCGGCTGCTGCGGCTGGGCGGCTTCTGCCTGATCGGCGGCTCGGCCGGCGCCATCCTCCTGGTCAACCTGCCGTCCAAGGCGTTCCACGCGATCGTGCCCGTGCTCATCGCGCTCGCCCTGGTCCTGGTGGTCCTGCAACCGCGCCTGACCCGCGCCATCCAGGCGCGCCGGCAGCGCAGCGGGTCCGCCGCCCCCGTGAACGGCGGACCCTTCCTCCCGCTCGGCATCCTCCTCGCCAGCGTGTACGGCGGGTACTTCGGAGCCGCGCAGGGGGTCCTCTACCTGTCCCTGATGGGACTGCTCCTCGACGAGACGCTCCAGCGGATCAACGGCCTGAAGAACGTGCTCGCCGCGATGGTCAACGGCATCGCCGCGCTGTTCTTCATCGTCATCGCCCACATGGACTGGGTCGCGGTCGCCCTCGTCGCGGCCGGCGCCACCATCGGCGGGCTGATCGGCGCCCGGGTGGGGCGCCGCCTCCCGCCGATGGCACTGCGCGGCCTCATCGTCGTGGTCGGCGTCGCGGCGATCGTCCAACTCCTGCTGAAGTGAACGCCGGTGACCGGCTCAGGCCGGCACCGCCAGCCACTCCGGCAGGTCCGCACGATCCCGGACACCCAGCGCCAGCAGCAGCGCGTCGGCCGGAGTGGGCTCGAACGGCCGCACCAGCAGCCGCATCCCGGCCTGCTCCGGCGTACGGTCCGCCTTGCGCTGGTTGTCCTCACCGCACGCCGCCACCGTGTTCAGCCAGGTGTCGCCGCCACCGCGCGACTTCGGCTGCACGTGGTCCACGGTCGTGGCCCGCCGCCCGCAGTACGCGCAGCGGTGCCGGTCACGCACCAGCACCCCTCGCCGCGACCACGGCGCCCGTTGTCGAAACGGCACCCTGACATACCGGCACAGCCTGATCACCTGCGGCATCGGCATCTCCACCCGCGCCGCACGGACCCGAAGACCGGGGTGGGCCTGCTCGACGACCGCCTTGTCCTGCATCACCAGCACGACCGCACGCCGCAGCGACACCGTCGACAGCGGCTCGAAACTCGCATTCAGCACCAGCGTCTCACGCATTTCCGCCCACCTCCCGGGGTCTTTCAGGTGGGACCACTGTGCCCGCGACGCCCGCGCCGGACAACGGAGTTTTCCGCCGGGGTACGTGCCTGCGCGGGTGCCGGGGACGCGCCTCAGGCCGCGTCGGCCGGCACCTCGTAGACGCCGATCAGCTGGGCCCGCGCCAGCGCGTGGAACCGGAGGTTGAAACCGACCACCGCGGGCGACGCGTCCGCGTCCGGCCCCAGCTTCTCCGCGTCCACCGCGTACACGGTGAACACATAGCGGTGCGGGCCGTCCCCGGGCGGCGGCGCGGCGCCACCGAAGTCCCGGGTGCCGTAGTCGTTGCGTACCTGCACCGCGCCCGCCGGCAGCCCGGCGAAGTCCCCGGACCCGGCGCCCGCGGGCAGCTCCGTCACCGACGCCGGGATGTCGAACACCGACCAGTGCCAGAACCCGCTGCCGGTCGGCGCGTCCGGGTCGTAGCAGGACACCGCGAAGCTCTTGGTCCCCGCCGGGAACCCCTCCCACCGCAGCTGCGGCGAGGTGTTCCCGCCCGCGAACACCTGGGCGTCCTTGAGCGCCGCACCCGGCGCCACATCGTCGCTGACCACCGTGAACGCCGGCACCGGCGGGTGGAAGTCATGGGGGAGCGGCCGTCGCGCTTGCTCGGTCACCTCGACACCTCCTGTGGGGAACGAAGCCCCTGTTGGGAACGAAGCTCCTGTTGGGAACGAAGCCCCCGCCGGGACCGGGCCCCTGCCAGGAACCGGGCCCCGCCGGGAACGGAGCGAACTGGCTCCGAGCCTAGGGCCTGCCGAGTGGATCTCCACGGCGTCCGCGCCGCCCACCCGGTTCCGGCTCGTCCACTACGCTCCTGCCTCGTGACCACTCCACCGGACCGGACCCCGCTGAAGCGCTCGTTCTTCGACCGGCCGGTCCTGGAGATCGCCCCCGACCTGCTCGGCCGCACCCTCGTCCGCGCCACCGACGACGGCCCGATCGAGCTGCGGCTCACCGAGGTCGAGGCGTACGACGGCCCCAACGACCCCGGCTCCCACGCCTACCGCGGCCGCACCGACCGCAACGCCGTGATGTTCGGCCCGCCCGGCCACACCTACGTCTACTTCACCTACGGCATGTGGCACTGCCTGAACCTGGTCTGCGGCCCGGCGGGCACCGCCAGCGGGGTGCTGCTCAGAGCCGGCCGGATCACCGCGGGCGCCGACCTCGCCCGCCCCCGCCGCCCCACCTCCCGCAAGGACGCCGACCTCGCCCAGGGCCCGGCCCGGCTCGCCACCGCACTCGGCGTGGACCGCACGCTCAACGGCGCCGACGCCTGTTCCGCCGACGGCGGCCCGTTCCGCGTCCTCACCGGCACCCCGCCCGCCGCGGGGGCCATCCGCAGCGGCCCGCGCACCGGAGTCGGCGGCGACGGGGCGGCCCACCCCTGGCGCTACTGGATCGACGCCGACCCCACGGTCAGCCCCTACCGCCCGCACACGCCGCGCAAGCGCGGATAATCGACTCGCCGGAACCACGTACCCTCGGGCACGCTGGTACCAGGAATCCCGGCACCCGGGCGCAGGCCGCCCAGGCGCTCGGCGACCCGGGCGGCCAGGAACCGAACCGAGCAGGTCGCAGACCCGAGCAGATCCAAGGAGACATGGACACCGTGACGGACATCGTCGACGAGCTGCGGTGGCGGGGCGTACTCGCCCAGACCACCGACGAGGAAGCCCTGCGCAAGGCGCTCGCGAACGGTCCCCTCACCCTCTATTGCGGGTTCGACCCCACCGCGAAGAGCCTGCACGTCGGCCACCTCACCCAGATCCTGACGCTGCGCCGCTTCCAGCTCGCCGGCCACCGGCCGATCGCCCTGGTGGGCGGGGCCACCGGCCTGATCGGCGACCCGAAGCCCAGCGCCGAGCGGGTGCTCAACGACGTCGAGACCGTCCAGCAGTGGGTCAGCGCGCTGCGCGGGCAGCTCTCCGCGTTCCTCGACTTCGACACCCCCGGCCCGACCCAGGCCGTGATGGCCAACAACTACGAGTGGACCGAGGGCGTCTCCGCCCTCGCCCTGCTGCGCGACTACGGCAAGCACTTCAGCATCAACCAGATGCTCGCCCGCGAGACGGTCAAGACCCGCCTCGACGGCGAGGGCATGAGCTACACCGAGTTCAGCTACGTGATCCTCCAGTCGCTGGACTACCTGCAGCTGTACAAGGAGTACGGCTGCACGCTGCAGATCGGCGGCAGCGACCAGTGGGGCAACATCACCGCCGGGCTCGACCTGATCCGCCGAATCGAGGGCAACCAGCCGCACGGCCCCGCGCACGCCCTCACCCAGGTGCTGCTCACCAAGGCCGACGGCACCAAGTTCGGCAAGACGGAGGGCGGCGCCGTCTGGCTCGACCCCGAACTGACCACGCCCTACGCCTTCTACCAGTTCTGGCTGAACGCGGACGACCGTGACATCGCGCGCTACCTGCGCACCTTCAGCTTCCGCTCCCGCGAGGAGATCGAGGAGCTGGAGCAGGCGAGCGCCGAGCGGCCGCAGGCCCGGGCCGCACAGCGGGCGCTGGCCGAGGAGTTGACCACGCTGGTGCACGGCGCCGACCAGTGCGCGGCCGTGGTCGCCGCTTCCAAGGCGCTTTTCGGCCAGGGCGAGCTCGGTGACCTCGACGAGCGCACCCTCACGGCGGCGCTCAGCGAGCTGCCGCACGCCAAGGTCACCGAACTGGCCCCGATCGCGGACCTGTTGACCCTGGTCGAGCTGGCCCCGAGCAAGTCCGCGGCCCGCCGCACCATCAAGGAGGGCGGCGCCTACCTCAACAACGAGAAGGTGGCCGGCGAGGACGCCGTACCCGCCCAAAGCGACCTGATCCACGGGCGTTGGCTGGTGCTGCGCCGGGGCAAGCGCAACCTCGGAGCGGTCGAACTGGCCTGAGACGGCCGGAAATCCACGTTTGAGCGGCGACCGAACTTGACTCGGTCGCCGCTCGTGCGTAACGTAGTCCGAGTCGCTGAAACGGCGCGCCTGCTTCACACGAGGCTCTGCCGGCCGAGCGGCCACCCACTACTGACGATGCCCCGATCTTCGGGTTGTTTTTTGGTGCGCCAAAATCCAATTCGAAGAAGCCGATTAGGAATCGGCCCGGGAACGGAGTACAGTAGTAAACACGAAGGGAAAGCCCGGAGGGAAAACCGGAAACGGTGGACCGAAGGAAGCTTCCGTTCCTTGAGAACTCAACAGCGTGCCAAAAGTCAACGCCAGATATGTTGATACCCCGTTCCGGTCGTTTCGATCGGGATGAGGTTCCTTTGAAAAAGTCCTTCCTCGGTTGAGGGAGGCGACACAGCGAGGACGCTGTGCACTGCGGGGACTATTCCTCCTCGTGGTGCCGCTCTTTCGCGGGTGTGCTACCGGATTACCGGTGAACATTCACGGAGAGTTTGATCCTGGCTCAGGACGAACGCTGGCGGCGTGCTTAACACATGCAAGTCGAACGGTGAAGC
>NZ_JBIUYR010000018.1:0-225181 GCF_044744625.1 Streptomyces sp. NPDC087270 | reverse complement strand
CCCGGTCGGGGGGGGGGGGGGCGGGGGGCGGCGGCCGCGCGGGGGGGGGGGGGGGGCGGGGTGGGGGGGGGGGGGGGGGGGGGGGGGGGGGCGCGGCCCCCCCCCCCCCCCCCCCCCCCCCCCCCCCCCCCCCCGCCTGCTCACCGCCGGTCGGTCAGGACGGCAGCCGCCACTGCTGGTTGGAACCGCCGTTGCAGTCCCACAGTTCGAGCTGGTTGCCGTTGGTGGTGTCGCCCTTGGGGATGTCCAGGCACCTGCCGGACACCGGGTTGTAGAGGGTGCCGATCTGCGGGAGCCACTGCTGGTTGCCGCCGCCGTTGCAGTCCCACAGCTCCACGAGGGTGCCGTTGGCGGTGCCGTTGTCGGTGGCGTCCAGGCACTTGCCGTTGATCTGCACGGTGCCCGCGCCGGCGCCGCCGGGCGCGGGGACGGTCCAGTTCTGGGCACCGCTGGTGTTGCAGTCGTAGATCTGGACCGCGGTGCCGTTGTCGGACGAACCGGTGTTGTCGTCAAGGCACTTGTCGACCCCGGCGCCGGAGACGATGTGTCCGGTGACGGTGCCGGTGCTGCCGACCGGGGTGACGGTGAGGTTGTCGAACTGGTCGGTCTGGTAGCCGCTGGTGCCCAGGCCCACCATGCCGGTGGCGTACGAGGTGTCGCTGGCCGATCCGACGGTGTTCCCGTCGACGGCCGCGGTGAGCGTGCTGCCGTTGACGGTCAGCGCGAGGTGGTGCCAGGTGCCGGTGCCCAGCGCGGTGGTGGTGCCGGAGGCCAGGGTGGTCCTGCTGCCGCTGGAGCTGTTGCGGAGGATCGACCAGGCGCCGGTGTCGGAGACCTGGAGGTAGTAGGCGTCGATGTTCGCCGGGTTGAAGCCGGCCTGGTTGCCGACCCTGGCGAGGAGTTGCACCGCGCCGGGCTGCCGGATCAACGTGTCGGCGGCCACCGTGTAGTCGGCCCAGCCGGGTCCGCCGCCGAAGGTGTAGGGCGCGGAGTCGCCGTCCCACTCGATCGGCTTGGTCGCGGCCTGCTGGGTGACGCAGTTGCCGGAGCGGCCGCCGGCGCAGCCGGTGACCTCGAAGGCGCCCTGCTGCTGGGCGAGGTAGGCGGGCTGCTGGCCGGCCTGGTCGCCGTCGAAGTCGTCGGAGTACGGCAGCGGTTGGGGCTTGGCGGCCGGCCCCTGGGCGGTGCCCTTGCCCTGCCCGGTGGTGGTGGTCAGGGTGTAGACGTAGCCGGGCTGGACGGTGAGCGAGTAGGCGCCGCCGGACGGGGTGAGGGTGGACTGCTGGACGAGGTTGTCGCCGGAGGTGGCGCTGTTCACGTTCGTCGCCCACACGTGCACCGCTCCGGTGGAAAGGCCGCCGGAGACCCGCACGTTGACGGTCTGCGCCGCGGTGGCGGTGGTGGCCTCGATGACCGTGGAGTAGTCGCTGCCGCTCGCGGACTTCAAGGTGACGTAGCTGCCGTTGGACTCGTTGCCGCCGAGGTAGCCGGAGCCGGCGTCCACGAACTTCCAGCCGGGCGAGGTGAACTGGGTGATCTGGGCGGTGGCCCACAGGTTCTTGCCGACGCTGTAGGCGCCGGAGTAGGGCTGGTTGGCGAGCACCAGGCCGTCGGTGTCGTACGGCAGGTTCGGGTAGACGGCGGCGGCCACCGGCCAGTTGATGTAGGCGGTGAGCTTGCCGTCGATGTAGCCGCGGGTGAAGGAGCGGATCAGCGCGGGCGCGCCGGAGTCACGGTCCTGGGAGCCGTTCTCGCTGGCCCACAGCGGCTTGCCGGTGCCCACGGCGGTGCTGGTGCTGGGGCAGGTGTCGGCGCTGCCGCCGTCGCCTCCCGCACACGGGTAGTGCGCGCCGATGACGGAGACGCTGGCGGCGAAGGCGGAGTCGGACGCGACGTCGTTCGCCACCGACCAGTCGCTGTCGGCCCCGACGATCCGGGTGCCGGAGTAGCCGTTGCTGTCGAGGGCCGCGCGCAACTGCTCGTACCAGGCGACGTTGTAGCCGCGTTCGTTCCAGCCGCCGAGGTAGTCGATGGTCAGGCCGTGGGACTTGGCACAACCGAGCCAGTCGACCAGGTAGTTGACGGTGTCGGTGGACCAGAAGTTGCCGCCGCCGAGGTAGCCGGGGGCGCCCCAGGCCAGGCCGTAGAGCTTGATGGCGGGGTTGCGGGCCTTGGCCTGCTCCATCAGCCACCACTCGTAGCCGGTGGTGCAGTCGACGGCGCCGCTGGTGTGCTCGTGGCTGGACTCCGAGCCGTCGGTGGAGTTGGTGTCGCCGCCGATCTCGACCTTGAAGATCTGCAGGTCGGCGCCGTAGCCGGGCTTGAAGAGGTAGTCGAGGATCTGCTGTTGCTGGGCGGCCGGGTAGTCGGTCAGCAGCCGGCTGTTGCCGCCTCCGCCGCTGATCGCGCCGATGCCGTCGAAGGTGCGGCCGCCGCTGGTGCCGTCGACGGAGATGGTGGTGGCGGTCGCGGCACCGGCCGGCGCGGCGACCGGGCCGAGGCCGAGGGCGGCGAGCACCGCGAGGACGACGGCCGCGACCACCGTCCGGAGCGGGGAGCCGAACAGGGCGTATCTGCGCATGGGGGGTTCCTTTCGGATGGGGGCGAAAGGGTGCAGAGGTGAGCGTTTCGGCGGCCGCCGTGTGGGGAAACGTTCGGATAAGGGGGAGAGTTGATCAGAAGTCAGCAGAACCAAGCGCGTGAACATGACACTGCCGTGCCCGGGTGAAGTCAAGGGATCGGACCGAAGTGCCCTCGCGTCCGGCCGCCGCGCGTCGGCCACCGCACATCGGCTGCCGCGCGGCGGCTCCCGCGCCCGCCACGTCGTCGGCAGGCCGTGGCGCCGGGCCACGGCCTGCCGGGTACCGCTGGGGTACCGCCGGCGTTCCTACCTGGGCACGGTGGTCGTGGCGATCCGGCCGGCGTAGCGCTGCGTCCAGGCGGCGTCGGCGTCGGCGGTGACGACCACGTCGTAGTAGCCCTCCTGGGTCGGCCAGCTGACGACCTTCGTCTTCCCGCGGGCCACCGTGACCTGCTGGGTGCGGCCGAGGTAGTCGTGCGGGGTGAGCGTGTAACGCACCGGCTCGGTGCCGTCGTTGTGCAACGTGAGCCTCACCTGAGCCTCGCGCCGGGCCTCGCCCTTCACCAGGTCGACCACCACCCGCGGAAGGGCGGCGTGCCCCTTGCCTGCGGGCGCGACCCGGCCGGCGAAGGAGCGCACGAAGCCGTCGTTGGAGTAGATCGAGAACGCGTACTCGCCGCCGGTGGCGTTGGCGTCCCAGGTGTACTCGCGCGGCTTGTGCGCGGTGACGGTGAACGGCGTGCTGGTGAACGCCTGGTACCTGTCGGGGAAGACCTGGAAGCTCAGCGCCTTGTCCTTGGGGCCGCCGGTCAGGGTCATCGTGGCGGTGACCTTCCCCGTCGCCGCGTTCACCGAGACCGTGGCGTGCGGGTGGAAGCTCAGCGGGCGCGGCTTCATGTGGCCGGCGGCGACCGACACCGGCTGCTCGGCGAGCGGGTCCGGGAAGGTGGCGGGCCCCGGCTGCGGGTGGGCGAAGTCGAGCGCGCTGGTCAGGTCGCCCGCGATCGAGCGCCGCCAGTCGCTGATGTTGGGGCTGCGGAACGGCTTGCCCAGATGGGCCGCCCAGGTCTCCAGGAACGTGATCGTCGAGGTGTGGTCGAAGACCTCCGAGGCGACGTGCCCGCCGCGGGTCCACGGCGAGACCAGCAGCATCGGCACCCGCGCGCCGAAGCCGAGCGGGTAGTCGCCGACGTACTCGCGCGCCGTGCCCGCCTCGGGCCACGGCGGCAGCACGTGGTCGAACTTCCCGTCGTTCTCGTCGTAGTTGAGGATGAAGAGGGTGTGGTTCCAGATGTCGGGGTTGCTCTGCAGGCTGGCGAGCACCTTCTTGACGTAGCGCTCGCCGTGCTGGCTGTCCGCGCCCGGGTGCTCGGACCAGCCGTACGGCGCCACGATCCAGGAGACCGCCGGCAGCGGGTGCTCCGCGCCGGGCCGGCAGGAGTCGTGGAAGTTCTTCAGGACCGCGTCGAGGTTCTGGTCGGAGTCGTCGTCCGGCGCGGTATGACCGGCGTAGTACGTGGCGTTGCCGCGCCAGATCAGGCCGGTGCCGGGTCGCAGCTTCGGGTCGTCGGCGTTCAGCCCCTCCGGGTCGAACCCCTTGAAGTACTTCAGCTCGTTGTCGCCGTAGTCGCCGACCCAGGAGCTGATGTAGCCCTGCCGTCCGTCGCCGCTGTTGTCGGAGAACAGCCGCCAGTCGATGCCGGCCTGCTGGAGCTGCTCGGCCACCGTGATCCAGGGACGGGAGTAGTTCGACTCGTCGACGTTGCCCGTCTCGCTGTTGGCGGTGCCGCTCCACAGGTACTTCCGGTTGGGGTCGGTCGGCCCGAACTCGGAGCAGAAGTACTGGTCGGCGATGGTGTACTGGGCGGCGACCGAGTGGTAGAAGCCCATGTAGCCGTCGCTGTGGTAGTTCATGCAGCTGGCGCCGTTGTGCCGCACCCACTGGTCCCAGGTGCGGTGGGCGACGTCGCCCCAGGCGCCGTGGTCGTTGCCCCAGGCGCCGTCGTCGACCTGCGGGGTGACGAGGTTGCCGTTGCCGTCCTTCTGCTGGAAGACGGTGGTGCCGTCCTGGAAGCGCAGCGCCTGCTTGTCGTTGAAGCCGCGGACGCCGGGGAACGCGCCGAAGTAGTGGTCGAGCGACCGGTTCTCCTGCATCAGGATCACCACGTGCTTCAGGTCGGACATGTCGCCGTGGAAGCCGTGCGGCTTTCCGTGCGCCGGCTTCGCGGCGCCGTGGGCCCCCGCCGGCTTCGCGGCGGCCTGGGCGCTGCCCGCCGCGGCGGTCCCGCCGAGCACCAGCGTCCCCGCGGCGACGCCGGTGCCCTGGAGGAACCGGCGGCGGCTGGCGCCGGCCGTCGCGGATTCGTCGCCAGGCTCGGACTCGGGCCTCGGGGTGATCGGATCGCGGTCCATGAAGCTCCTTACACGGGTGTGAACACTCGGAGATCGGGACCGGAGGCAGCAGCCCCCAGCCCGCTCATCGAAGCGAGCGGACACCAACTCCGGGTGAACATCCGCCAAGTGACGACCAGCAGTTTGGCAAAGTTGGCTATACAACTTGCCTCGGCGACAGGAATGCCGGCCCCGACGGCACCACCCGGTGGCCGGATGGTGCGATCCGGCGCGCACCGAGGTCTTTACGGCGATGACATCGATGGACTACAACGGCAGTCATCCGATGTTCATGGGCACCGTCGCGAGGCGAGCGCGATGGCTCCCGTCAACTACGCCTAGGTGATGGCGTATTCATCGGAGCACTGCTGGAGCACCGAGGAACGAACCCAAGCCGGACGCTCACCAAGCGTCGTGCAGCCCTGGAGGGCAACGTGCAGGTCATCTCCCGTAGTCGAAGAGCTCCGTCACGGCGGGGTCTCGCCCTCTGGTCGGCGCTGCTCGCCGCGCTGGCGAGCAGCGTGCTGGCCGGCGCGGCCGGCGCGCAGGCAGCCACGGCAGCCACGGCAGGCACCGGAAAGGGGACCGCGGCCGGCACCGCCTGGCGGCAGGGCGCGTTCCACCTCGACCCGACCGGCGTGGCGTCCCGCTCCGACATCGTGCTCGGCTCCCCCGACACCGACCCGACCGCGTCGATGCCGCTGGGCAACGGCTCGCTGGGCGTGGCGGCCTGGGCGGCCGACGGCTTCACCGCGCAGCTGAACCGGTCCGACACCATGCCGGACCGCAAGTCGCCCGGGCAGCTCACCATCCCCGGCCTGTCGGTGATCTCGCACGCCGCCGACTTCCACGGCCGGCTCGACGTCAGCGACGGCGTGTTGCGCGAGTCCGGCGGCGGCATGTCGCTGAAGGCATGGGTGGCCGCCGGCAAGGACGAACTGGTCGTCGACGTCTCCGGCGCCGACCCGTCGATCGCCCAGACCGCCTCGATCGACCTGTGGTCGCCCCGCAAGCCGGCCGCGGCCGTCACCGGCCGCACCGGCACCCTCGCCGAGACCTGGGTGGACGGCGGCTCGGGCGGCAGCGGCAAGACCTTCGGCACCCTCGCCGCGCTCACCGCCGGCGGCCGCCAGGTGAGCACCACCGTGGCGGGCCCGACCCGGATCAGCACGAGTTTCAAGCCGAACGCCGACGGCACCTTCCGCGTCGTGGTCGCCGCCCCCGGCTGGGCCGGCGGCACCGCCACCCGCACGCCCGCGACGACCGCCGCCGCGGTGATCGGCGGCGACGCGACCGCCCGCGAGACGTCCCTGCTCGCCGCCCAGGACCGCTGGTGGGACGGCTACTGGACGCACTCGGGCCTGGTCGAGATGGACTCCGCCGACGGCAGCGCCGCCTACATCGAGAACCTGCGCACGCTGTACCTCTACGAGGAGGCGGCGTCGATGAAGAAGGGCATCCTCCCGGGCAGCCAGGCCGGCGAGGCCGACATGTTCGCGTGGGACAAGGACAAGCAGACCTGGACCCCGTCCGCGTACTGGCTGTGGAACCTGCGCACCCAGATCTCGGCGAACATGTCGTCGGGCAACTACGCCCTGAACACGCCGATCTTCGACATGTACGCCGACGACACCCCGCAGATCGAGGCGTGGACGAAGACCGCGATGGGCGGCCTGCCGGGCTCCTGCGTACCGGAGACGATGCGCTTCAACGGCAACGGCGGCGACCTGACGCCCGGCGCCAACGCGTCCTGCAGCGAGGCCAGTTCGCCGAACTGGAACGCGCTGGACATCTCCAGCGGCCCCGAGGTCGCGCTGTACATGTGGGAGCAGTACCAGGCCACCGGCGACAAGGCCGCGCTGAAGAAGTACTTCCCCTTCATGAAGTCCACGCTCGCCTTCCAACTGGCCTACCAGACCGTCGGCAAGGACGGGCTGCTGCACGCCGACGCCAACGCGCACGAGACGCAGTGGGCGGTGCAGGACCCGACCACCGACATCGCCGTCGACCGGACCCTGTTCCCGATCATCACGCAGGCGGCGCAGGCGCTCGGCACCGCGAAGACCACCGACGCGGCACTGCTCCAGCAGGTCGCCAAGGCCGAGACGCAGATCCCGCCGTACCCGCGCACCGACCAGGCCACCCGGACCCAACTGCTCAACCCGGACTACTCGCAGGCGCAGACGCAGGCCGCGGACGCCACCGGGACCGACATGATCGCGATCTCCTACGAGCCCGCCGCCCAGCGCCGCAACGGCGAGAACATCGAGCTTGAGCCGCTGTGGCCGTGGAACACGGTCAGCGACCAGGACACCGACCTCTTCGCGCTGGAGCAGCGTTCGTACGACCACCGGCCCAACAAGGGCGGCAACGACTGGTCGATGGACGCGATCGACGCGGCCCGGCTCCAGGACCCCGCCGAGGTGCGCGCCGACCTCGTTTCCATCACCGAGGGACACCAGGTCTACCCGAACGGCTTCGCCGACCTCGGCAACAGCGTCGGCTACCAGCCGTACATCGAGCAGGAGTCGGGCGTCGCGACCGCGGTCGACGAAGCGCTCGCGCAGGACTACGACGGCATCGTCCGCTTCGCACCGGCCTGGCCGAGCGACTGGGACGGCAGCGGCAGCGTCTACCTCCAGCACCAGAACAAGGCCGACGTGCAGGTGCAGGACGGCAAGCTGGTCACCGCCGCGATCGAGGCGGGCAGCACCGGCACCCTGAAGGTGAAGAACCCCTGGCCCGGTCAGCGGGTCGAGGTCGTGGACGGCCGCACCGGCCGCACCGTGGTCAAGGCCGGCACCGCCGCTTTGCTCGACGTGCCGGTCCGCAAGGGCGGTTCCTACCTCGTCCAGCAGGTCGCCGCGCCCACCACGGCCCTGCCGTACCGTCCGGTCACCGGCAGCGCCCCGACCGCGGCACGCCACCTCGGCGGCGTGCAGATCGGCCTCGACCACGCCACCACCTCCGGCACGTCCACCGTCGGCACCGTGCTCGGCGACAGCAACGCCTCCTTCGGGCTGACCCAGCTCGACTACACCGGCTCGGCCGGCGCCACCACCACCGCCGGCACCGTCGCCGGCCTGACCGCGCGCACCACCGGCACCGGCACCAACTCCACCGGCAGCGACCTCTACTTCGGCATCGCCGACGACACCGCCGCCACCGCGACGTACGACGCGAAGGTGACGGTCTCCTACTACGACGCCGGCACCGGCACGCTCGCGCTCCAGTACGACGCCGGCCCCCGCCACCCCTACCAGCAGGCGGCCACCACCGTGGCGCTGCACGACACCAAGACCTGGAAGACGGCCGAATTCACGCTCTCCGGCGCCTACTTCGGCGGGCTGCAAAGCGCCGGCGCCGACCTGCGGCTGCACTCGGCCACCCCGATCACCGTGCACAGCGCGGCCGTTGCCGTCACCGGCGAGTGGGTGCCGGACCGGCGCGCCTTCCCGCCGGCGCCCGCGATCACCACCCCGCGCGACGGCGGCACCGTGAAGCTCGACGCCGCGCTCGCAGGCACGGCCGTCCCGAACGGCACCGTGACGGTGCACGAGGGCGACCGCACGCTGTGCACCGGCACCGCCGACGCGGGCGGCGCGTGGAGCTGCGCCCCCGACGGCGGGCTCACCGCCGGGCGGCAGACCGCCACCGCGACGGTCACCGACCCGACCGGGCTGACCGGCGACGCCTCGGCCGCGGTCGGCTTCGACGCCTCCGACCTGCCCCCCGGCACCGCCGTGGTCGGCGCGGTGGTCGGCGCCACCAACCACGCCTACGGGATGAGCGAGGACGAGACCCCCTCCGGCGGCTTCGACGGCCCGACCACCGCCGCGGTCGTCGACGGGCTGTCCGCCCGCACCAGCACCGACTCCAACATCTACTTCGACATCGACGACACCGTCGCCCACGCCGGCTTCTACACCGCCGAGTTCACCGTCTCCTACTACGACCAGGGCGCCGGCTCGTTCAACGTGCAGTACGACGACGGCACCGCCAACCCCTACAAGTCCGCGCCCGCCATCGCCCTCACCGGCAGCAACACCTGGAAGACCGCGACGGTGACCGTGGCGGACGCCTACTTCGGCGGGCAGCAGCACTCCGCCGCCGACTTCCGGCTGCGCAACGGCGGCGGGCAGGTCACCGTGCACAGCGTCGCGGTGAAGATCACCGGCGACGGGGTGCCCGACACCGCCGCCTTCGCCCCGCCGGTCACCCTCACCTCCCCCGCGCCGGGCGCGACCGTCAGCGCCACCCCGGCGCTGGCCGGCACCAGCGAGCCCGACGCCCAGGTCACCGTCACCGCCGAGGACTCCACGCCCGTCTGCGCCGCCACAGCGGCCGACGACGGCACCTGGACCTGCACCCCGTCCCAGGCCCAGGCCCTCACCGCCGGCCCGCACACCCTCACGGCGAGCGCCAAGGACCCGACGGGCACCCCCGCGAAGGACGCGGACGTGGCGGTCACCGTCCAGTAGGCAGCCGCCTCGCGCACACAGCAGCGGTGCCGGTCGAACCCGACCGGCACCGCTCGTGCGTTCCCGGGGCCGCTACCAGGCGGAGTGCTCCGTCGCCTGGTCGGCGATGCGCCAGGTCATGGTGGGCAGGCCGTCGCGGTCCCACTCGTAGTGTTCGAGGAGGGTGGTGCGCTCGTCGAAGACCCGGCTCACGGCGAGCACGCCGTTGGGGTGCCAGTCCTTGAACTCGCCGACCACCTGGCCCATCCGCAGCGAGCCCTTCGAGCGGAGGGTGCCGTCCGGGTACCACTCGACGGTCGGGCCGTCGGGCACCCCCTCGCGGTACGTGCTGAGCGCGACCCGGGCCTCGCCGGCGAACTCCTCCACCTCTCCGGTGTACAGCTCGTTCCGATACACGACGCGCAGATCCTCGTCCTTGCCGACGTCCGGATCGTCGAAGTTGATGCGCTGCACCGGCCTCACTCCTGTCCCAGTCCCCTTTTTCCGTTCCGCCCCGCGCCACCCGTGCGGCGGCGGTCCTCCACGCCGTCGCCGGGCGGAGAACCGTACCGGACCCTGCCTGGCCCCCAGTATGGCGGCCCCGCGGGGCCCCCGACGCCGCGCGGGCGGCCGATTCGCCCGACAGGCGCAAAGCGCCCCGGAACGCGCGGTCACACGTCCTTGGCCGGGGCGGTCCTGGCGAGCCACTCGGCCGCTTCCGAGGCGGGAAGGGCGGCTTCGAGGACGAGGTCGCCCGGCATGTTGGAGAAGAGGCGGCCGGCCGGCCAGGCGCGTTCGTACGGCGGGGGGTCGAGGACGAGGAGGCGCACGCCGTCGACGACGGGGATGTCGGCGGGGATGCCCTCGTTCCAGATCCAGGTGCCGTCAGGAGCCACCAGGTTGAACGAGCCGGTGGTGTCGGTGTCGCCGGTCCCGGCGCGGCAGACGGCCACGGCCAGGTCGCTCGGCGCGGTGCCAGGGACGTGGCCGCCGCCGACGAGTTCGCCGGCCAGCAGCGTGTGCAGCTGGAAGTTGTCGCCGAGGCCGCTGATCCGGACCCGGTAGCCGGTGCCGCTCTCGCGGTGCAGCACCACCAGCGGTTCGTCGTCCAGGACGGCGAGCATGTACCGCAGGTACTTCAGGCCGCCGCCGGTGGCGTCGCCGACCCGCTCGGCGGCGTCGATCAGCGCGGCGCGGTCGGGCAGGGCGAGCCGGACCGGCTTGTGGTTGAGGACCGCGACCGCGGCCATCTCCCACTGCGGCAGCGTCCACCACGCCTCGGTGGCGGGCTGGCCGACCCGGTCGAAGACGGCGTCCTCGGGGTCGGAGTGCTCCGGGTCGGGCAGGTCGCCGCCGCCGGTGGCCGCCCACCGGGTGGTGAACTCCTCGGCGCCGGCGAGGGCTTCGCCGACCCCGGCCAGCACGGTCGGCGCGCAGGCGAGCGGGTCGGCGCCGCGCTCCACGGCCGCGCCGATCACGACCGCGACCACCGACCGCGGCCCCGGCGGCACTTCGGGCAGAAGCGTCGCCAACCGGGGTGCCACGGCGGCCAGTTCGGCGTCGTCGGCGTCGTGGAAGGTCTGCTGGAGCAGCCCGAACGCGTCTCCCGACGCCTGGGAGTCGCGGGCCCGCACGGCTGCCTCGAAGTCGGCGACCGCACTGCTGAAGGTGGCTTGTCCGGAGTTCACCCGCGCAGCCTATCGGCCGGGCCGGACACCACGGCCGCGATGCCCGATCCCCGGCAACTGCCCGTCCCGGTCAGGGCTTCGCGGCGGCGAAGCGGCCGAGGGCGGCCACGGTCAGCGCCTCGACACCCGCGCCGAGGGTGGGGTCGATCAGCGGCGCGAAGCGCGGGGAGTGGTTGCCGGGCAACTGGTCGAAGGTGCCGTCGGCCAGCGCGTCCAGCACCCTCTGGGTCTCCAGGCCGCCCCAGAACCAGAAGACCGTCGGCACCCGCGCGGCCGTACCGAACCGGCCGACGTCCTCGCTCGCGGTGACCAGCGGCATCGGCAGCATCCGGTCGGCGCCGAAGTGCCCGGCCAGGTCGGCCACCACCGCGCGGGTCGCCTCCGGGTCGCTGACCAGCACCGGCGCCGGGGTGTCCCAGGTGATCTCGGGGTCCCGGGTGGCGCCGCCGGCCAGCGACTCCCCGCGCGCGACCCGCTCCACCGCCGTCCGCAGCAGCCGCCTGATCTCGTCGTTGTACGACCGCAGGCTGATGCCCAGTTCCGCGGTGTCGGGGATGACGTTCTCCTTGCTGCCCGCCTGGAGCCGGCCCACCGTGACCACCGCGGACTCCTGCGGCGGCACCTCGCGGGCGACGATCCCCTGCAGCCGCAGCACGGTCGCGGCGGCCATCACCACCGGGTCCACGGTGCTCTCGGGCCGGGCGCCGTGGCCGCCCCGGCCGAACAGCCGGATGACGGCGGTGTCGGCGCCGGCCATCACCGTGCCCTCGCGGTAGCCGATCCACCCGGCCGGCAGCGGGCCGACGTGCTGGCCGAGCACGATGTCGGGGCGCGGGAACCGCTCGAACAGGCCGTCCTCGACCATCGCCTGCGCGCCGCGCATCCGCTCCTCGGCGGGCTGGAACACCACCAGCAGCGTGCCGGACCACTCCGCCCTCGCCCCGGCCAGCACCGTCGCCGCGCCCGCCAGGCACGCGGTGTGCATGTCGTGGCCGCACGCGTGCATCACCGGCACCTGCTCGCCGTCCTCGGCCCGCGCCCGTACCGTGCTCGCGTACGGCAGGCCGGTCTCCTCCCGCACCGGCAGCGCGTCCATGTCGGCGCGCAGCATCACCGTCGGCCCCGGGCCGTTGGCCAGCACCCCGACCACCCCGGTGCCCCCGACACCCGTCGTCACGTCGTACCCCGCGGCCGCGAGCAGCTCCGCCGCCTTTGCCGCGGTCCGCCGCTCCTGGAAGGACAGTTCCGGGTGCGCGTGCAGGTCCTTGTACAGCTCGGTGAGGCGGGGCAGCAGCCCCTCCTCCCACCCGTCGGGCATGAGCGGCATGGGGCTCCTCCTCGGTCGACACGTCAACCTGTCGATGCGGAGCGTACCCGCCGGTACGGTTGGTGCCGTGGCGACGACTCGACCGGATGACGCCGAGGCTCTGGCGACCGGGGCGCTCGACTGGCTCCTGGGGTGCTCGCGAAGTACCGCGGGCGGGGACCCGGGCGGAGGTCCGGGTACGGACCCGGACGGAGGCCCCGGCGGGGGTCTGGCCTGGACCACCAGGCCCAGTGACGACGAGCTCAACCCCACCCTGTACAGCGGCACTTCGGGCATCGTGCTGGCCCTCCTGGATGCGCGCGGGCACTTTCTCGACGACCGTTACGGCGACGCCGCCGTGCGCGGTGCCCGCAGCATCGCCGCCGCGGTCGGGGAGTGGGAGCTCAGCTCGCTGTACTTCGGCCTGACCGGGATGGCCGTCGCGCTGCGCGCCGTCCACGACGTGCTGGGCGACGCGGCCGCGGGCGCCGCCGCCGACCGCGCCCTGGACCGGGTGCGCGCCCGGTTCGACGGGACGCGCTGGGGACCGCAGTTCGACCTGCTCGGCGGCAACGCCGGAATCGCCCTCGGCGCGCTGGCGACGGGTGACGTCGAACTGGCCGTGCTCGCGGTGACGCCCTACCTGCGCACGGCGGAACCGACCCCGGCCGGCGTCCACTGGGAGACGCGGGTCGGAAGGGCCGCCCGGCAGCACCACCTCTCGCACGGCACGCTGGGCGTCGTCCACGCCCTGGCCTCCGTCGGCCGGGCCGCGAACCGCCCCGACCTGGTCGAACTCGCGGCAGCCGGCGCCTCGGACGTCGTGGCCCGAAACGAGGCCGGCCCGGAGGGCTTCCTGGTCCCGCACTCCGACCCGCAGGACCAGCCGGACCGTATCGAGCGGTACAGCTACGGCTGGTGCCAGGGCCCGGCCGGCGACGCGCAGGTCTTCCGCCTGCTGCGGGAGGTCCTCGGCGACCCGGCGTGGTCGGCGCTCGCCGACCGGTGCTGGTCCACCGTCACCCGCTCCGGCCTGCCCGAGCGGTCACGGCCCGGCTTCTGGGACAACAGCGGCCGCTGCTGCGGGACGGCGGGGGTGCTGGCGCTCGCCTGCGACCGGCACGTCGAGGAAGGCACGGGGCTCGCGTTCGCGGACGTGCTCGTCGCGGACCTGGTCTCCCGGGCGACCGTGGACGCGGGCGGCGCCCGCTGGTCGAACGTCGAGCACCGGGCCACTCCGAGCGTGCTCGAACCGCTGACCGGATGGGCGATGGGCAACGCGGGCATCGTCCGTGAACTGCTCCGCTGGGTCCGCGCCGGCACGGGCCGCGACCCGGCGTACGCGGTCACCTGGCCCGACCACCCGCCGGCCCGCAACGCCCCTGGCGGGAAAGGCTAGTTCGGGCTCGGAGCGTGGGCGGCGAGGAAGGGCAGCAGGCGGGAGAGGGTCCGCTGCGGGTCCTCCAGCATCGGTGAGTGGCCGAGGCCGGGCAGCAGTTCGACCCGAGCGCCCGGAACTGCCGTGCAGTCGGCGGCGGAAGACGGCCGCCAGCGGTGGTCCTGCTCGCCGAAGAGCACCAGCAGCGGCTTCGCCAGGGCCGCCGGTCTCGCCGGGACCGCGCGCCGCCGCAGGAACTCCTCGGCGCCCCGCCCGGTCGCGACCGTCCCGTGCAGGGTCATGGCCCGCGCGTCGTCCACGATCTGCCGCGGGATCGCGTAGCCGGGGCGGCTGAAGCCCCGCGCTCAGCGCGCGGCGGATCAGACCGTCGGTGCGGGCCCGCCACAGGAGCGGCCGAGGACCGGAGCGAGCACCAGCCGCCCCGCGCGCCCGTCCGGGATGAACGCGTCGAGCCGTGGCCCGGTGTCGATCAGCGCCAACGCGGCCACCAGGCCGGGCCGTTCGTCGGCGAGCGCGGTCACCACCAGGCCGCCGGTCGAGTGGCCGATCCCGACCGCCCGCCGCCCGTCCCCGTCAGACCTCCGGGGTGACGAACTCGGGCTGGTCGAGGATACGGAGC
This sequence comes from Streptomyces sp. NPDC087270, assembly GCF_044744625.1. Classification (NCBI taxonomy): domain Bacteria; kingdom Bacillati; phylum Actinomycetota; class Actinomycetes; order Kitasatosporales; family Streptomycetaceae; genus Streptomyces; species Streptomyces sp. NPDC087270. The sequence goes on along the minus strand of NZ_JBIUYR010000018.1, from coordinate 210,737 downwards.
CAGCTGCCGTCGGGCTGGCGCCGGACCACCTGGGCGCGGGCGCCGGCCCCGTCCCGGGGAGCCGTGGAGGTGAGCGCGACATCCCCGTTGACGAGCGTCGGCAGCGGCTCCTCGGGCGCGAAGTGCGGCCGGTTCGCCAGCACCTTCGCCCAGAGCGCCCTGATCGCCTCGCGTCCGACGGTCTGCCCGCCGGGCGGGTACGCCAGCACCGCGTCCTGCGCGTAGAGGGCGGCGACCCCGTCCGCGTCACCGGCGTTGGACCGTTCGACGAACAGGCGGGTGATGTCCTCGGGGTGCATGGCCTTGGCGTACTGGGGCATGGCGTTCTCCTCTCGTACGGCTGCTGCGTGGTGGTTCCGCTTCCGTGTCCACCTCCCAGCGTGGTCCGGCCACGGCCAGAAGTCCAACACATGGTGGTGATGCGAGCTAGAATCAGCAGTCATGGACCTGAGGCAGCTGGAGTACTTCGTCGCGGTCGCGGAGGAGCAGAACTTCACGCGGGCCGCCGAGCGTGTCCACATCAGCCAGTCCGGGGTGAGCGCGCAGGTCCGCCGCCTGGAGCAGGAGTTGGGCGCGGAGCTGTTCGACCGTTCGGCGCGCGCCGTGACGCTCACGGTCGCGGGCAAGGCCGCGCTCGCACACGCGCGGGCCGCCCTCGCGGCCGTCGGCGCCGTGACGCAGGCCGTCGGCGAGGTCACGGAGGTGATCCGCGGGCGGCTCGCGGTGGGGATGGTCATCGGCTGCACCCTCACCCCGCTGTTCGACGCGCTCGCCGGTTTCCATCGCGCGCACCCGGGCGTCGAGATCGCGCTGCTGGAGGAGAACTCCGAGCGGCTGGTCGAGCAGGTGCGGTCCGGCGCGCTCGACCTCGCGCTGGTGGGGACGGCGAGCGCCGCGCCCGACGGGTTGGAGGCGCTCACCCTCATCAGCGAGCGGCTGGTCGCCGCCGTACCGCCCGACCACCCGCTGGCCGGGCGGCGGCGGCTCGCGCTGCGCGACGTCACCGCGTACCCGATCATCTGCATGCCGCCCGGGACCGGGCTGCGGACCGTCTTCGACCGGGCGTGCGCGGCGGGCGGGCTGCACCCGGTGATCGCCTTCCAGGCGAGCGCGGCCGACGCGATCGCGGACCTCGCCGCGCGCGGGCTCGGGGTGGGGGTGCTCAGCGCGTCCATGGCCGAGCGCTATCGCGACCGGCTGGTCGCCCACCCCCTCGACGGCGCCGCCGCCCCCACCCATCTCTCCCTCGTCTGGCGCCCGGCCCCTCCGCCCGCCCTGTGTGCCCTTCTCCCGTACACCCGGCGGGCGTTCAGCCGACCCGCGAGCACCTGACGCGCGCCGAATGCCCGAACGCCCCGCGGTCCGGGGCTCCTCGCTACCGCTCAGGCGATGGTCGCCGGGGTGTCCCGCAGGGTGACGCTGGCGTGGCTCTCCTGGAAGCTCTGGTCGGAGACCAGGGTGAGCCGGGCCGTGGACTGGAACTCCGGCAGCGTGGCGGAGCCGCAGGAGACCATGGTCGTCTTGAGTTTGGCGATGGTCAGGGCGAGCCCTTCGTCGAGGTCGCCGGCGTAGGGGACGTAGCCGTCGACGCCTTCCTCGAAGATCAGCCCCTCGCCGCCCTGGCCGTAGCGCTGCCAGTTGCGGGCCCGGTTCGAGCCCTCGCCCCAGTACTCCTTCACGAAGCCGTCACGGGTGGGGAGTTTCGCGCCGGCGGCCTGGTCGAAGCGGGCGAAGTAGCGTCCCATCATGACGAAGTCCGCGCCCATCGCCAGCGCCAGGGCCACGTGGTAGTCGTGCACGAGTCCGCCGTCGGAGCAGATCGGCACGTACGCGCCGGTGCGGTCGCGGAAGGCGTCGCGGGCCGCGGCGACGTCCAGCACCGCGCTTGCCTGGCCGCGTCCGATGCCCTTCTGGTCGCGGGTGATGCAGATCGAGCCGCCGCCCACACCGACCTTGACGAAGTCCGCGCCGGCCTCGGCGAGGAAGGTGAAGGCTTCGCCGTCGACCACGTTGCCGCCGCCGGTCGGGATCTCCGGGTAGTGCTTCTTCACCCAGGTCAGGGCCTGCGCCTGCCAGTCGCTGAAGCCGTCGGAGGAGTCGAAGCACAGCGCGTCGGCGCCCGCTTCGAGCAGCGCGGGGACGCGCTCCTGGTAGTCGTGGGTGTTGATGCCCGCGCCCACCCGCAGCCGCTTGGCGGAGTCCACGGCCTGGTGCGGGAAGCGCTTGTTGTCGGCGTAGTCCGACCGGAACACCAGGTGTTGCAGCCGGCCCTCGTCGTCCAGCACCGGCAGGCAGTCCAGCCGCTGGTCCCACAGCCGGGCGTTGGCCTCGGAGAGCGTGATGTCGGCGGCGGCGTGCGGCAGTTCGGCGATGGCGGTCATCCGACCGCTCACCGGCCCGTCGAGGTCGTGCCGCTGCGGGTGGAAGTCGCGGGGGGTCACCAGCCCGAGCAGCCGGCCGGTGGCGGTGCCGTCGTCGGTGACCGCGGCGGTGCTGTGCCCGGTGCGGTGCATGATGGCGACCAGGTGGCTCAGGCTGTCGTCCGGGCGGACGTTGGTGTCGCTGGTGACGAACCCGGCCTTGAAGTTCTTCACCTGACGGACCGCCGCGGCCTGGTCCTGGATCGACTGGTTGTGGTGCAGGAAGCTCAGCCCGCCGTTGCGGGCGAGCGCGATCGCGAGCTCGGGGGTGCTGACCGCCTGCATGATCGCGGACGTGAACGGGGACCCCAGTTCGATCGCCGACCGCTCCCCCACGCGATGCCGCACCAGCGGCGTGGACAGGTCGACCGTCGCGGGCGAGCAGTCGGTCCGGGTCCGGTTCGGCAGCAGCAGGAACTCGTTGAACGTCCTTGAGACCTCGGCGATGATCTGTGCCACGCGTTCCTCCTGACCCGTCGGCGCGGGCCCGGCTGCCCGGCCGTGACCTGGCACCTTATCGGCTGCCCCACCCCCGCACGAATCGCCTGCCCGGACCCGCCGTTGCGGCCTGGACCGGGGTCCGGGTCAGGCCGGGGCGGGGGCGGTGCGGAACGCGTCGGCGTGACGTGCGCACCAGTCGGCGAAGGTGCGGGGGCGGCGTCCGAGCAGTCGCTGGACGGTGTCCGTACGGAACCCGACGGTGTCGGCCCGCATGAGGGCGAGGCTCTCGGTGACGGCGTCGGCCAGCGCCGGGGGCGCCCCGTGCGGGAAGCGGGACCGTACGGCCTCGGCCGGGGTGGCGGCGGCGCGGACCTCGATGGCGCGGCCGACCGTACGGGAGATGACCTGGACCTGCTCGGCGACGGTGAAGGTCTCGTCGCCGGTGAGGGCGTACTCCCGGCCCTGGTGGCCGGCTTCGGTCAGGGCGAGGGCGGCGACCTCGGCGATGTCCGCGGGGTCGATCGGCGCGTGGCGGCCCGGGCCGATCGGGTCCAGGACGTAGTTGCCGGCACGGAGGGTGGGGAGCCAGTCGAGCGCGTTGGTCATGAAGCCGCCGGGGCGCAGGAAGGTGGCGGGGATGCCGCAGGCGCGGACGAGCAGCTCGCGCTCGTGGTGCCAGCGCCCCATGGCGGGCATCGGATCGAAGCCGACGTGGAACGAGGACAGGTGCACGATGTGGCGCACCCCGGCGGCCTCAGCGGCGGCGAGGGCCGCGGCGGTGTAGTCGGTGCCGATGCCCTGGGTGAGCAGGAAGAGCCGGTCGACGCCGGCGAACGCGGGGGCCAGCGTGGCGGGTTCGCCCAGGTCGCCGACCGCGCGCCCGGCCCGCTCGGGCAGTCCGGCGGCGCGCGCGGGGTCGCGGACAAGGATGCGCAGCTCCGCTTCCCTCGCGTCGAGTTCACGGACGAGCGCCCGGCCGATGTTCCCGGTGGCACCGGTGACCAGTATCATCGTGGCTCCCCAAAGTCGTTTGCCGTCTAGCGAATTCAGAAAGACGTTAGCCGGTGAATGATTAGCCGTCAACTGATCTGTGTGCGGCGGGCGTTGGCTCCCGCACCCCACCGAAGGGCCGCGATGTCGGAGTTCCTGGACCTGCACGGCCGTACGTCGAAGGCGCTCCGGGCCCTGGCCGACGCGGCCATGCGGCGCCATGGGCTGCACGTCGGCCAGAACCACCTGCTCGCCGCGTTGTGGGAGCGGGACGGCCGTACGCCCGGCGAGGTCGCCGCAGCGCTCAACGTCACGACACCCACCGTCGTCAAGATGGCCGACCGGATGACCGCCGCCGGGCTGCTCACCCGTCGCCGTGACGACCGCGACAACCGCCTCGTCCGCCTCTGGCTCACCGACGCGGGGCGCGCGCTGCGTGAACCGGTGGAAGCGGAAAGGCGGTTGATCGAGGAGAAAGTCACCGCCGACCTCACCGGGGCCGAACGCGAAGCCCTCCTCAGCGGCCTGGCGAAGGTCCTCCGAGCGGCACGCGAGCTGTCGCGCGAGGCGGACGATCAGGACGGCGGACCGGGGGACGGCGCCTGACCGGAGGACGGCGGATCGAAGGGCCGCTGACCGAAGGGCCGCTGACCGAAGGGCCGCTGACCCTCACCAGTAGGTGAGGAGGAGATGGTTGAGCAGGAGGGCCAGGACGGCCTGGGCGGCGAGCCAGGCACGGCGGTCGGGGGCGGGGAGGAGCGCCGCGGTGGCGGGCAGCCAGAGGGTGAAGGGCAGCCAGATCCGCTCGGTCTCCGCCTTGCTCATGCCGGAGAGGTCGGCGGCGAGGAGCGCGAGCAGCATGGCGCAGGGCAGGAGGAGGACCGGGTCGAGCCGGGAGGGCCCGGAGAACCCGGAAGTCCGGGAGAAGCCGGTGAGCCGACCGAGCCCGGCGAGCCCAGAGGGCCGTGCGGGCTCGGAGGGGCGGCGCGGGGCGCGCAGCGCGCCCGGACCGGCGGCGAGCGCGCGGCGCAGGCCCGCGAAGGAGGCGAGGCCGGCGGCCGCGAGAACGGTGCCGAGGTCGCCGAAGAGCCAGTAGGAGTACGGCCGGTCACCGCCCGCCCCCTGGTAGTAGCGGATCTTGAGCAGGCGGTAGGCGTCCCACCAGTCGAAGCCGGCCAGGGTGAAGCAGACCGGCACGACGAGGGCGCCGAGCAGGAGCAGCGGGAGGGGCCGCAGGGTGCGGGTGGACCAGAGCAGGGCGACGACCGGCACGACCAGCAGGGTCAGCCCGTAGGAGAGGTAGAGCGCGAGCCCGAGCAGCAGCCCGCTGCCGAGCGCGGCGGCGGCCCGCCGGGACCGCGATCCGGCGGTGGCGGCGAGCGCCGACAGCGCCAGCGCCCAGGCGGCGACGGCGGCGAAGTAGCCGTCCGCGGAGGCGCCGACCCACACCGCCCCTGGGGTGAGGACGAGGAAGGGCGCGGCGGTCCGCGCGGCGCGCTCCGTGCCGAGCGCGCGCAGGGCGACCAGGACGGCGGCGGCCACCGACGCGCCCGTGGTGATGACGAACGCGCCCGCCCACGCGCCGCCGCCCAGCCCGATCCGGTCAAGACCGACGAAGGTCATCACCGCGGCGGCCGGGTGCCCGGCGACGTGCGCGTTCCAGTTGCCGGGCGAGCCGATGAGGATGTGGTGGGTGAAGTCCCGCAGCGTGGCGCCCGCGTGGCGGAAGCGCGGCACCTCGACGAGGTACTCGTTGCGGGTGGTGAGCCGGTTCGCCACACCGCGCCGCCACCCGTCCACGAGCGCGAGCGACCACGTCCAGGCCATGGCGGCCGCCCACGCGGCCCACGGCAGCGCCCGCCACGGCAGCCGCTCGGCGAGCCGGGGCCCGTAGCCGACCGCCAGGACGGCGACCGCGACGGCGGCGGGGGTGCCGGGGCCGACGTGCGGGTCCCAGGTGGCGAGCAGCGGCGGCCAGGGCGCGTGCAGCTTGCCGGTACGGTGCTCGATCCGGGTGCCGACGACGGCGACGACCGCGAAGAGCACGAGTCCGGCGCCGGCGGCGGCGAGGTCCCGGCGGCGCCCGGCCGCGGGCGCCGCGACGGGTCCGGCAGGGACTGCGGGGTCGGCAGGCACGGCGGGGTCGGCAGGCACGGCGGGAACAGCGGGTTCGCCGGGTTCGCGCGGCGGTTCGGCGCCGGGCTCGTGCAGGTTGGAGGGCGTGTCGGAGGGCGTGAGAGTCACCCGCCTCACCCTAGGCAGCGCGACCGGTCGTGCCCCGGCCCCGCACCAGGACGTCAGACTTTCGTCATACGTCGCAGCCCCGGTTCCGGCACCGCGCGGACCTACAGTCCGGGCCATGGAAGTCCCCTCCGACCCCACCCCGGACCGGCCCGAGCAGCCTCCGCCAGCGCAGCCGCCGCCAGCGCAGTCACCCTCCGAGCACCCGCCGCCGAAGCAGCCGGCCGCGCCGCAGCCGCCGCCCGGGCCCACCCCGTCCCGCGCCGCAGACGCACCCGCCTCCGGCCCCCGCCCCGCCGACGACGCGACGCCCACCCCCTCCCCCACCCCCACCTCGCCCCTCGCCCGCCTCAACTCCCTCCTCCCGCAGGGCCCTTGGCGCAGCCCCCTGCGCGGACCCTGGCTCACCTCCGTCTTCGGTGTGGTCCTGCTCGTCGGCATCCCCGTGCTGTTCGTCACCGGCCTGCTGTCGTACGCCGCCTACAACCCGAACCTGTCGCCGGTCAACGACAAGACCCCGGGCAAGGGCCTGCTGGGCTTCTACCTCTTCTCGTGGCCGACGCATCCGTACTGGCTGTACCGGGTCGACCAGGGCGTGCACGTCACGCTCGGGATCGTGCTGGTGCCGGTGCTGCTGGCGAAGCTGTGGTCGGTGGTGCCGAAGCTCTTCACGCTGCCGCCGGTCCGCTCGCCCGCGCACGCGCTGGACCGGCTGTCGCTGCTCCTGCTGGTGGGCGGCGGGATCTTCGAGTTCGTCACCGGCGTGCTGAACGTGCAGCTGGACTACCTCTTCCCCGGCTCGTTCTACCCGCTGCACTTCTACGGCGCCTGGGTCTTCTTCGGCGCGGTGGCCGCGCATGTCGCGCTGCGGCTGCCGAGGACCGTACGGGCCCTGCGCAGCCGGGACTTCAGGGCCGAGCTGCGCACGCCGGCCTCCCGTACGGTGCCGGAGGCCGCCGACGACTCCGGCCTGGTCTCCACGCATCCGGCGGCGCCGACGATGTCGCGGCGCGGGGCGCTGGGCCTGGTCGGACTCGGCTCGGTGGCGCTGTTCGTGGTCACCGCGGGCCAGAGCATCGGCGGGCCGCTGCGCGAGACCGCGCTGCTGGCGCCGCACGGCCGCGACCCGGGCACGGGCCCGAACGGCTTCCCGATCAACAAGACCGCGGCGCTGGCGCACATCCGCCCGCAGGACGTGGGCGAGGGCTGGCGGCTCGTGGTGCACGGCGCCGGCAACGGCCGGCGGGTCTCGCTGACCCTCGACGAGCTGCGGGCGATGGCCCGGCACGGCTCGGCGCTGCCGATCGCCTGCGTCGAGGGCTGGTCGACGTCGGACCAGCACTGGGAGGGGGTGCGGCTGGCCGACCTCGCGGCGCTGGTCGGCCACCCCACCGACCCGCCAGGGGTGTTCGTGGAGTCCGCGCAGCTGTCCGGGTCCTTCCGGGCGGTCGCGCTGCGCGCCAACCAGGTCCGCGACCCGCGCTCGCTGCTGGCGCTGCGGGTCAACGGCGCGGAGCTGTCCCACGACCACGGCTATCCGGCCCGGATCATCGTGCCGAACGCGCCCGGGGTGATGAACACCAAGTGGGTACGCCAACTCACCTTCGGCGCCACGACCTTCGGAGCCCGCGCATGAACGGCCGCATGCCGCACCGCCGTACGCCGACTCCCCTCCGTCGTGAGCCGGTTGCCCGCCGCCGTACGCCGGCTTCACCGCGCCGCGGTCCGATCGAGCGGTTCCGGGCGCTGTACGGCGCCTCCCCCGCACACCTGCTGATCCTCCTCGCCTCCTTCGCGGTCTGCGGGTACGCCGCCGAACGGCTGCTGGAGCGGGACTGGTTCGACGTGGCGAAGTGGGTGGTGGGCGCGGCGCTGCTGCACGACCTGGTGCTGCTGCCGGCGTACGCGGTCGCGGACTGGGCGCTGCACAAGGCGCTGGGCGCGCGGCGCTCGGCCCCGCGCAACGCCGTCGTCGACCACGTCCGGGTGCCCGCCTTCCTGTCCCTGCTGCTCCTGCTCGTGTACTGGCCGCTGATCAGCGGGGCCAGGACGCACTACGCGGCGGCGACCGCGCTGGACCCGGACGTCTTCCTCGGCCGCTGGGCGCTGATCACCGCCGCGCTCTTCGCGGCCTCCGGGGCGGCGTTCGCGCTGCGCCGGTGGCGGGCGGCGCGGCGGCCCGGGCGAGGACCGGCGCGCGCGGACCCGTCCGGATGAGGACGCGGAAGCGGAAGCGGGGTCCTTACGGACCTGTGACGCCCCCGCGCGCGGCCGCCCGCGAGCCGGGCACGGACCCTAGGGTCGGCGCCATGCGCGTACTCGTCACCGGCGGCGCGGGCTTCATCGGCTCCCACATCGTCGCCGCCCTCACCGCCCGCGGGCACGAACCGGTCGTCCTCGACGCCCTGCTGCCCTCCGCCCACCCGGTGCCTCCCGCGCTGCCGCCGTTGCCCGCCGCGCGGTGGCTGCACGCCGACGTACGGGACGGCGCGGCGGTCGCGGGCGCGCTGCGAGGCGTGGACGCGGTGTGCCACCAGGCGGCGATGGTCGGCCTCGGCAAGGACTTCGCGGACGCGCCGGCGTACACCGACTGCAACGACGTCGGCACGGCGGTGCTGCTCGCCGCGATGGCCGCGGCCGGGGTGCGCGACCTGGTGCTCGCCGGTTCGATGGTCGTCTACGGCGAGGGCCGCTACGACTGCGCGCGGCACGGCCGGGTCGGGCCGGGCCCGCGCGCCGCCGGGGAGCTGGCGGCGGGCCGCTTCGAACCGCCGTGCCCGGTCTGCGGCGCGCCGCTGGCCCCCGGGCTGGTCGACGAGGACGCGCCGACCGACCCCCGCAACGTCTACGCGACGACCAAGCTCGCCCAGGAACACCTGGCCGCGTCCTGGGCGCGCGCCACCGACAGCCGTGCGGTCGCCCTGCGTTACCACAACGTCTACGGTCCCGGCATGCCGCGCGACACCCCGTACGCCGGGGTGGCGTCCTTCTTCCGCTCGTCCCTCGCGCGCGGCGAGGCGCCGCAGGTGTTCGAAGACGGCGGCCAGCGGCGCGACTTCGTGCACGTCCGCGATGTCGCGGCAGCCAACGTCCTTGCTCTGGAGGCGGTTTCGGGCCGCCCGCCGGGCACCTTCCGCGCCTACAACGCCGGCAGCGGCACCCCGCACACCGTCGGCGAGATGGCCCGAGCCCTGGCGGACGCGCACGGCGGCCCGGCCCCCGTGGTCACCGGCCGGTTCCGGCTCGGCGACGTCCGGCACATCACGGCGTCCTCGGCGCGGCTGCGCGACGAGATCGGCTGGCGACCGCAGGTCGAATTCCTCGACGGGGTACGGGAGTTCGCGCACGCCGGGCTGCGCGGTCAGGCCCCGGCGGCGGCTCGTCCGGCGGCGGAGCGGACCGGTGCGCGATGACGACCCTGCTGGTGATCGCCAAGGAGCCGGTGCCGGGCCGGGTCAAGACCCGCCTGACGCCTTATCACTCTCATGACGAGGCGGCGCTGCTGGCGCGGGCCGCGCTCACGGACACGCTGTCGGCGGTGCTGCGCACGCCCGCGACGCGCCGGGTGCTGGTGCTGGACGGTGCGCCCGGGCGGTGGCTGCCCCCGGGGTTCGAGGTGGTGCCGCAGGTGGCGGGCGGGCTGGACGAGCGGCTGGCGGCGGCGTTCGGGATGTGCCGGGGCCCGGCGGTGCTGGTGGGCATGGACACCCCTCAGCTCACCCCGGAGCTGCTGCGGCCCGCGGTGGAACCGTTCGCCTGGCGGGAGTGCTCGGCGTGGTTCGGGCCCGCGGCCGACGGCGGGTTCTGGGCGCTGGGCCTGGCCGACCCCGACCCGGCGCTGCTGCGCGGGGTGCCGATGTCGAAGCCGTGGACCGGGCGGGCCCAGCGCGACCGGCTGCTCGCGGCGGGGCTGGCCGTGCGCGATCTGCCGGTGCTGCGCGACGTGGACACCGCGGCGGACGCGAGGGAGGTGGCCGCGCTCGCGCCCGGCACCCGCTTCGCGCGGACGCTGGCGGCGCTGGCCGCGACGAGGCGGGCCGCGACGGGGCAGGCCAGGACGGGACGGGCCGCGACCGGTCTCTCCGGTGCGGAAACCCCGGGCGCGGGCCCGGGAAGGGCTACGGCTCGAAGCGGTAGCCCATCCCCGGCTCGGTGATGAGGTGGCGCGGCCGGGCCGGATCGGGTTCGAGCTTGCGGCGCAACTGCGCGAGGTAGACCCGGAGGTAGTTGGTCTCCGAGCGGTAGGACGGTCCCCACACCTCCTGGAGCAGCTGTGTCTGCGTGACCAGCCGCCCGGGGTTGCGGACCAGGACTTCGAGCAGGTGCCACTCGGTGGGGGTGAGCCGTACGTCGGCGCCGCCGCTGCCGTGCACCTTCTTCGCGGCCAGGTCCACCGTGAAGGCGTCGGTGACGACCACGGCCTGGTCGTCGGCGCCCGCGCCGGTGCCGGGTTCCGCGCGGCGGACCGCTGCACGCAGCCGGGCCAGCAACTCGTCCATCCCGAACGGCTTGGTGACGTAGTCGTCGGCGCCCGCGTCGAGCGCCTGGACCTTCTCCTTGGAGGCGTGCCGGGCCGACAGCACGATGATCGGCACCCGGGTCCAGCCGCGCAGCCCGCGGATCACCTGGGCGCCGTCCATGTCGGGCAGGCTCAGGTCGAGCAGCACCACGTCGGGGTTGTGGGCGGCGGCCAGCCGCAGCGCGCCCGCGCCGTCGGGCGCGGCGTCCACCTCGTAGTGGCGGGCCCGCAGGTTGATCACCAGCGCCCGCACCAGCTGGGGTTCGTCGTCCACTACCAGGACCCGGGTCATCGTTCGGGCACTGCCTCTCGCAGATCGGGGTCGGGGGTGGCGCCGGGCGCGGTGGGCAGCGTGAAGACCATGCTCAGGCCGCCTCCGGGGGTGTCCTCGGCGGTCAGGGTGCCGCCCATCGCCTCGGTGAAGCCGCGGGCCACCGCCAGGCCGAGGCCGACGCCCGTACCGGCCGGGGGCGCGTCGCCGTAGCGCTGGAACGGTTCGAACACCAGGTCCTTCGCCTCCTCCGGTACGCCCGGACCGCGGTCGATCACCCGCACCTCGACCCGGGTGCCGTCCGGCAGCGCCAGCGGGTCGGCCCTGATCACGACCGGGGCGCCCGGCGGGCTGTACTTGACGGCGTTCTCCACCACGTTGGCGACGGCCCGCTCCAGCAGTCCGGTGTCGGCGCGCACCAGCGGCAGCGCCTCCGGCACCTCCAGCCGTACGGCGTCGGCCGGCACTTCGGCGAGCGCGGCCGGCACCACCTCCTCCAGGGCGACGTCGCGCAGCAGCGCGTTGACCGCGCCGGTGCGCAGCCGGCTCATGTCGAGCAGGTTGCCGATGAGGTGGTTGAGCCGGTCGGCGCCGGTCTCGATGCCGGCGAGCAACTCCGCCTCGTCCTCGGCGCTCCAGTCCACCTCGTCGGAGCGCAGCGAGGTGACGGCCGCCTTGATGCCGGCGAGCGGGGTGCGCAGGTCGTGCGAGACCGCGGCGAGCAGCGCGGTGCGGATACGGTTCCCCTCGGCGAGCCGGCGCGCTCGGGCGGCCTGCTCGGCCAGCCGCCTGCGCTCCAGCAGCGCGGCGGTCTGCGCGGCGAACGCGACCAGCACCCGGCGGTCCTGGGCCGGCAGCACCCGCCCGTTCAGCGCCAGCACCAGCCGCTCGCCGGCCGGCACCTCCACGTCGGCCCCTTCGGGTTCCACCGCGGGATTCGGCCCGACCGAGGCCGCGGTACGCCATCCGCCCTGCCGCCCCGGCCATCCCGCGCCGCCCGCCCGGCCGGCCCCGCCGGGCGCCGGTGCGGCCTGGCCGCCCCCTCCCGCGCTGCCGGGGGGACCCGAGGCGCCCGAGGCACCGATCCGCCGGCCCGCGTCCGCCCGACCGCCCCGGCCCCCGCTGCCGGCCGCGGGCGCCGCACCCTCGTCGTCAGGGCCGCCGTCCGCGTCCGCCGCGGTGGCGCCCGCGAGTCCGTCAGGGGCGCCCCCGCCGGAGGCGTCCACCGGGCCGGAAGCGTCCGCGTCGTGGTACTCCAGCAGCGCCGCGGACTCCATCGCGAAGGTCTCGCGCACCCGGTCGAGCAGCGCGGTGATGCTGTCGGTGCCGTCCTCGCCGCGCAGGACGGCACCGGCGAGGTAGCCGAGGATCTCGGTCTCGGCGCGGCTGCGGGCGGCCTGTTGGGCGCGGCGGGCGGCGAGGTCCACCACGGAGGCGACCGCGATCCCGACGGCGACGAAGATCACCAGGGCGAGCAGGTTCTGCGGGTCGGAGATGGTGAAGGTGTGGGTGGGGGGCGCGAAGAAGTAGTTGAGCAGGAGCGAGCCGAGCAGGGCCGCGGCGATCGCCGGGAAGACCCCGCCGACCAGGGCGGCGGCGACCGTGAGCGTGAGGAAGAGCAGCAGCGGCGTGGTGAGCCCGGGCGAGCCGGAGCCGGCCCGCAGCGCGAGGGTGAGCAGCGGCGGCCCGCCGAGGCCGATCAGCCAGCCGCCGACCGCGCGGGCCCGGCCCAGGCCGATCGGCAGCCGCCCGGGCAGCCGGGGCCGGCCGCCGGCGACGTGCTCGTGGGTGACGATGTGCACGTCGATGTCGCCGGACTCGCGGGCCACGGTGGCGCCGACCCCGGGCCCGAGGACGTACTGCCAGGCTTTGCGGCGGCTGGAGCCGAGCACGATCTGGGTGGCGTCCACGCCGCGCGCGAAGTCGAGCATCGCGGCGGGGATGTCGCCGCCGACCACGGAGTGGTAGCTGCCGCCGAGGTCCTCGACCAGCCGGCGCTGCCCGCCAAGGTCGCCCGCGGACGCGCCGACCAGGCCGTCGGAGCGCACCACGTGCACCGCGAGCAGTTCGCTGCCGGACCCCTTCGCCGCGATCCGGGCGGCCCGCCGGATCAAGGTGGCGCCCTCGGGGCCGCCGGTGAGGCCGACCACGATGCGCTCGCGGGTCTGCCAGGTCTGGGCGATGCCGTGCTCGGCGCGGTAGCGCAGCAGGTACTCGTCGACCCGGTCCGCGGTCCACAGCAGCGCCAGTTCGCGCAGCGCGGTGAGGTTGCCGGGCCGGAAGTAGTGCGACAGGGCGGCGTCGACCCGGTCGGGGGCGTAGACGTTGCCGTGCGCGAGGCGGCGGCGCAGCGCGTCGGGGTCCATGTCGACCAGCTCGATCTGCGCGGCGCGCCGGACCACCTCGTCGGGCACGGTCTCCTGCTGCCGCACCCCGGTGATGCCCTCGACGACGTCGCCCAGGGACTCCAGGTGCTGGATGTTGACGGTGGAGACCACGTCGATGCCCGCCCGCAGCAGTTCCTCGACGTCCTGCCAGCGCTTGGCGTGGCGGCTGCCGGGCACGTTGGTGTGGGCCAGCTCGTCGACGAGCGCGACCTTGGGGCGGCGGGCCAGCACCGCGTCGAGGTCCATCTCGGTGAACTCCGCGCCGCGGTGCGCCACGCGGCGCCGGGGGACGGACTCCAGGCCGGCGAGGAGTTCGCGGGTGCGGGGGCGGCCGTGGTCCTCGACGTAGGCCGCGACCACGTCGGTGCCGCGGGCCAGCCGGCGGTGGGCCTCGCCGAGCATGGCGTAGGTCTTGCCCACGCCCGGGGCGGCGCCGAGGTAGATCCGCAGACTGCCGCCGTGCGACGTGGCCACCGGTACCTCTCCCTCTCGCTCTCGCGTATCCACCGCCTTCGCGCTCCGCGGGCACCTTCGAGCATAGGGCGCCCGGCGCCCGCGCATCGCGCGCGACCAGCGGGAGTGCGGCGCCCTCGCCCGCGTCCCGCCCGGCCGGCCACGGCGCCCTCCGCGGCGGCCCGCCCGGCCGGCGGGGCACCAGACCGAAACGCGTTAAGGACGCGCTAAGATCCCCGGCTCGCACCCCCGAATGTCCGATTCGCCCCGACTCCGTGCAGTAGTGATAGGGAAGCCCGCCCACCCTTTCGAATTCCCGAACGGACTGCCCATGCTGTCGTCCACCACCCGGCCCGCGACCGCGGCGCTCCCCGAGAGCCACGGGTACCGGGTGAAGAAGCACCTGCTGGGCAAGCCGCTGGTCACCGAGCAGCTGAAGGGCGAGCGGCTGTCCAACCCGATCGCGCTGGGCGTGCTCGCCTCGGACTGCATCTCCTCGATGGCGTACGGCTCCGAGCAGATGCTGGTGGTGCTGATCCCGGCGATCGGCGTCGCGGCGTTCACCGCGCTCATACCCCTGACCGCGGCGATCCTGTGTGTCCTGCTGCTGCTGACGCTCTCCTACCGCGACGTGGTCATGGCCTACACCCGGGCCGGTGGCTCCTACGTGGTGGCCCGGGAGAACTTCGGACCGCGGATCGCCCAGGTCGCCGCGGTCGCGCTGCTGATCGACTACATCGTCACCGTCGCGGTCCAGGCGGCGGCCGGCACCGACGCGCTGGTGTCGCTGATCCACCTGCTGTGGGGCGACGCCCGCCTGACCGCCCTGGACGACAACAAGCTCTTCATCACCATCGGGGTGGTGCTCCTGCTGTGCTGGGGCAACCTGCGCGGCATCCGTGAGGCGGGCCGCTCCTTCGCCCTGCCCGCCTACCTGTTCATCAGCGCGATGGCGCTGCTGATCATCACCGGCTTCACCCGCTTCCTGCTCGGTGACCACTCCCGCATCGACGTGCACACCCCGGGCATGGTCGGCCTCGGCACCGACACCCACGGCTTCTTCTACGGCGCCTCGCTGCTGATCCTGCTGCGCGCGTTCGCCAACGGCGGCTCGTCGCTGACCGGCCTGGAGGCGATCTCCAACGGCGTCAGCGTCTTCCGCAGCCCGCAGGGCCCCAACGCCCGCCGCACCATGGTCGCGATGTCCTGCATCCTGGGCACCGGCGTCCTCGGGGTGTCCCTGCTCGCGCACATCACGCACGCCACGCCGTACGTCGCGCAGACCCCGACCGTCGTCTCGCAGGAGGCGAGTTGGGCCTTCGGCGGCAACTGGTACGGCACCGCGGGCCTGGTCTTCGTGCAGCTCGCGACCGCGCTGATCCTCTACATGGGGGCGAACACCTCCTTCAACGGCTTCCCGTTCCTGGCCAGTTTCGTGGCCGAGGACTCCTTCCTGCCCCGCCAGCTCACCCGGCGCGGCCACCGGCTGGCCTTCTCCAACGGCATCATCGTGCTGACCGTGGTGTCGCTGACGCTGCTGATCGCCACCAAGGGCAGCCTGAACGCGCTCGTCGGGCTCTACGCGATCGGGGTGTTCTCCGGCTTCACCATGGCCGGCGCCGGCCTGGTCCGGCACCACTGGAGGTCGCGCGACGGCAGGTGGCGGGCGAAGCTCGCGCTCAACGGCCTGGCCTGCGGGGTGTCGCTGCTGGTCGCCCTGATCTTCGCGGTGACCAAGTTCACCGAGGGCGCGTGGGTGGTGGTGCTGGTGTTCCCGATCGGCGTGTGGGCGCTGATCAAGGTGAACAAGCGCTACCGCGAGGAGGCCGCCGCGCTGGCGGCCGCGCCCGCCGACGCCACCCAGCCGCGCGCCGACAGCCAGGTGATGTACATCCTGGTGGACCGGGTCGACCTGGCCGTGCTCAAGGCGATCCGCTACGCCCGCGCGCTGCGGCCGACCGAGATCCGCGCGGTGCACGTCATGGTCGACGCCCAGGAGGCGAAGCGGCTGGCGGCGCAGTGGAACCGCACCGAGGTCGGCGACCTGCGGCTGGAGATGGTGGAGTGCCCGGACCGCCGGATCAGCCGCGCGGTGCTCGAACTGGTCGACCGCCGCATCCGCGAGCAGCGCGCCCAGGTCACCCTGCTGATCCCCGAGCGCAACTACTCCCCGATCCTCGGCCGTCTGCTGCACCGGCGCACCGCCGACCACATCGCCCGCGCGGTCGGCCGGCTGCCCGACGTCGTGGCCACCATCGTCCCGTTCGACGTCGCCGAGCCGCACGAGGAGCGCGCGCCCGACGGTTCGGCCGCCGCCCGCCGCCCGTGACCGGGGTTGCCCTCCTGGACATGGGCAGGGTGCCCGCGGGCGTACCGGCGGCGGAGCAGGCCCGCGCGGTGAAGGAGTCGACGCCCGGGCCGGCCGCGGGGCGCCCGGGGGGCGCGCCGCGGGCGTAGCGTGTCCGGATCGCGCACCGACCCGGAGGGAACAGCGTGATCGAGGAGTTGACGGCCTTCGTGCGCGCCCGCATGACGGAGGACCTGACGTACGCGTGGGGCGGCGCCGTCGCGGGCGGGCAGTGGACGGCCGACGGGCCGCGCCTGGTCGTGGACGGCGGCGCCGCGTTCGAGATGGCGGCGCCGCTCGCCGCGCACACCGCCCACCACGACCCGGCGCGGGTGGTCCGCGCGGTCGCCGCCAAGCAGGCGATCGTCGCCAGGTGCGAACGCCACCTGGCGCAGGGCGCGCCCGGGCTCGACGCCCGCGACAGCGAGCTGCTCGTCGCGCAGATCCTCGTCGCGCTGGCCGCGGAGTGGGTGTCCCACCCCGACTACCGCGCCGAGTGGAACGGCTCCCCTGCCGGCGGAACGTAACCCCCTTCGGGCGAACGGCCGTACGCGCGGCCCGGCACACCCACCGATCCCCTGAGGCGATATGCCGTATGTCAGGCGCCGTAGGAGTACCCGGCGCCGGCATCAGCACGCCGTACGCAACCTGCCGTACGCCGCCTCGCACTTCGCACCCCTTTGGCCCGGGGGTGGCGCGGATACGGCAGTGGGCCGCTCCGGGTCGATCGGAGCGGCCCACCGCGACGCGCGGCCGTCGTATGCCGGACGGTCGGCCGCGCGCGTCTCACCACCGGTACCAGCGGCCCCTCCCGGAGCCGGACCCCGGCCGGATCAGGAATCCGAGCAGCCACAGCACCAGCACGACCACCGCGACCCACCAGAGGATCTGCACGGCGAATCCGAATCCGAACAGAAGCAGTGCCAGCAAGAGCACAACGAGCAACGGTCCCATGGTTACCAGCCTCCTGGACGACCGTGTGCCCCCGTTCCGCCTCCGCACTCCGCTCCACGGGCCCCGGGTCGGTGGTGGCCGTCATGCGCTATGTTCGATGACCATGTCGCCGAACAGCCAGCCCGCCCAGCGCCCCGCGGCCCCGCCCGCCGAGGCGCTGCGGGTGATCAACTTCGACCTGGCCCGCGGCCAGCGCTTCGGCGAGCACGAGCACACCACGCACCAGCTGGTGTGGTCCCCGGCGGGCGTGCTGACCGTGGACATCGCGGACCACTCGTGGGTGCTGCCGCCGACCCTGGCGCTGTGGATACCCGCCGGGGTCCCGCACACCACGGGCGCCACCCGCCCGGCGCGGATGCGCAGCGTCTACCTGCTGCCGGACCGCTGCCCGGTGCGCTGGACGCAGCCGACCGTGGTCGGGGTGCCGCCGCTGCTGCGGGAGTTGATCACCCACCTGGGCGCCCCCGACCTCGGCGCGGAGCCGCGGGCCCGGGCGGAGGCCGTTCTCTTCGACCTGGTGCGACCGGTCGCGGTGACCACGATCGAGCTGCCGATGCCCAAGGACGGGCGGGCCCGCAAGGTCGCCGAGGCGCTGCTCGCCCGCCCGGCGGACCACCGCCCGCTGGAGGAGTGGGGCCGGGAGGTCGGTGCCAGCGCCCGCACCCTGGCCCGGCTGTTCAGCGCCGAGACCGGGATGTCCTTCGGCCGCTGGCGGACCCGGGCCCGGCTGCGGGCGGGGCTCGAACACATGGCGGCCGACCGCCCGTTGGCGGCGGTCGCCCACCACGTCGGCTACACCACGCCCAGTTCCTTCATCGCCGCCTTCCGCCAGGAGACCGGCCGCACCCCCGGCGCGTACTTCACCGCGCGCTGAGCCTCCGCGCCGAGCCTCCGCGCTGAGCCTCCGCGCCGGGCGTCACAGCGAGCCGAGCGCCTTCTCGAAGTCGCCGAGGGCCGCGATCGCGTCCTCGTAGCCGCCGGGCAGGAAGTAGACGCTGCCGAAGAGGTGGCCGGCCTTGGTGGCGGCGAGTTGCCGGAACGACTTCTGGGCGAAGAGCTTGGGGCCGAGGTTGGCGGGCTTGCCGTCGTTGGTCGTGTAGTAGAAGATCGCGTCGGCGTCGGAGAGCTTGCCGGTCACCAGCTCGTAGGAGACGGACTGCTGCTCGGCGAGCCGGGTGCTGCCGGTGGCGAAGACGGCGCCCGCGTCCGCGAGGATGCCGCCGATCGGCGAACCGTGCCCGTACAGCCACCAGTTGCCCTCGTCGAAGCCGCCCTGGAGCAGGTCCCATCGGGTGCGGGCGAGCACGGCGGCGTGCGCCTTCTTGATGGCGGCGGCGCGCTCGGTGTAGCGCTGCTTGAGCTTGGTCAGGGCGTCGGGGACGCCGAGGACGGTCGCGGTCTGGTCGGACATGTCGCGCCAGGGCGCCTTGGACTTGCTGAACGGGAGCAGCACGGTGGGGGCGAGCGCGGTGAACTGGTCGTAGGGGAGGTTCGCCTGGGCGTCGATGCCGATGATCAGATCGGGCTTGAGCGCGGCGACCTTCTCCACCTGGATGGCGCCGCCGACGCCGTCGGAGACCTTGGGTATCGCCTTCCACCGGGCGAGGTCGCGCGGCGGGACGTACTCCTCGCCCGCGTTGAAGACGCCCGCCGGGGTCAGCCCGAGGTCGAACATCGCGGCCATCGGGAAGTCGTTGATCGCCACCACGCGCTTGGGCGCGGCCGGCACCTTCACCGGCCCCTTGGCGGTGTCGACGGTACGGGTGCCCGAACTTCCCTTCGACGCCTTGCCGGAGCCGCCCTCCGAGCCCGAACCGCCGCCGTTGGAGCCGCAGGCGGCGAGCCCGAAGAGCGCGGCGCCGGCGGCTCCCGCGGTCAGCAGCCCGCGCCGGGTCGGACGGCCGGCGAGGCGGCCGGTGGGCTCGCCGTCGGATGCGGCGGCCGGCTCGGCGAGCGGGCGGGGCGGCAGGGACATCGGGACCTCCGGTACGGCGACAGGCACGGCCGGCGAGCGGACCAAGCCAGAACTTAGGGTGACCTAACTTTGGCTACCCTAAGTGGAATCTCCGGCGCGAGATCTCCGCTCGGACGCCTGATAGCGCCAGCCCGACAGCGACGCGGCGGATCGGCGGGGCCACACAGCCGCCCCGCGAGGGGTCAACGCGCCGTCCGCACAAGCCCTTTCGGCCACCCGGCCCGGCCGGACGCACCCGGCGCCGGCGACCGCGAGGCGACGAGAACCCCGCGCGCGGTGTCCGTCCAGCGACACAGAACGGCCGTCCATCGCGGGATGGACGCCGCCTCATGGGGGCAGCACGCGGGGGCGAGGGCGGTCGGCCGTAAAGATTTAGGTTAGCCTCCCCTTACTTCCCGGGGAGGGAAGTCCGCCGAGGAGAGCCCCATGAACGTCTCGCGCGCCCGAGTCGGGCCCGCCCCGGCCGCCGGGTCCGGTGGGTCCGGTGGGTCCACCAGGTCCGCCGGAACCGTCCGGCGCGCCCCCGCCCCCGCCCCGGCCTCGGTCCCGGGGCGCCGGCGCGCCACCGCCCTGTCCGCGGGGCTGCTCGTCGCCGCGGCCGTACTCACGCTCGCGGTCGTGGCCAGCCTCGCCATCGGCGCCAAGTCGGTGCCGCCGGGCACCGTCTGGGACACGGTGTTCCACCACGACCCGAACAACGCCGACCAGGTCATCGTCACCTCGCTGCGCCTGCCGCGCACCGTGATCGGGCTGCTCGCCGGGGCCGCGCTCGGCCTGTCCGGCACCCTCATGCAGGGCCTGACCCGCAACCCGCTCGCCGACCCCGGCCTGCTCGGCGTCAACTCCGGCGCCTCGCTCGCCGTCGTCACCGCGATCAGCGTCTTCGGGGTGACCTCCTTCACCGGCTACGTGTGGTTCGGCTTCGTGGGTGCCGCGGCCGCCGCGCTGCTCGTCTACGCCGTCGGGTCGCTCGGCCGCGAGGGCGCCACCCCCGTCAAGCTCGCGCTCGCCGGCGCCGCGGTCAGCGCGGGCCTGTCCTCGCTGACCACCGCCGTACTGCTCACCGACACCGCGACGTTCGACCAGTTCCGGTTCTGGGAGGTCGGCTCGCTGGCCGGGCGCGGGCTGTCCACCGCGTACCAGGCCGGGCCGTTCGTCCTGGTGGGCGCGGTGTGCGCGCTCGGCTCCGGGCGCCTGCTCAACACCCTCGGCCTCGGCGACGACGCCGCGCGGGGCCTGGGCCAGAACGTGGCGGCCGCAAGGCTGTTCTGCGCGCTGTCAGTGGTCCTGCTCTGCGGCTCGGCCACCGCCCTGGCCGGGCCGATCGCCTTCGTGGGCCTCACCGTGCCGCACACCGTGCGCTTCTTCACCGGGCCCGACCACCGCTGGATACTGCCGTACTCGATGCTGATCGCCCCCGCCCTCCTGCTCGTCTCCGACGTGGTCGGCCGCGTCGCGGCCCGCCCGGGCGAGATCCAGGTCGGCATCGTCACGGCCGTGATCGGGGCGCCCGTCCTCGTCGTCCTGGTACGCCGCAGCCGATTGGCGGGACTGTAGATGGCCGCGAACGCCTCCGGCGGCAGCCGGACCGGCCTCCCCTCGCCGCGCCCGGCAGCCACGGCCGCGGCCACGGGAACGGGACCAGGAACGGGAACGGGAACGGCTACGGCTACGGCTACGGCTACGGCTACGGCTACGGCCGCCATCGGAGCGGTCGGCGCGGGCTCGGCTCCCGGACGGGGCGTCTCCGCGGAGGCGCTGCGGGCCGTACAGGCCGCGCGCAGCCGGCCGCGGGTGCGGGCGAGCGCGGTCACGCTCGCCATGGCGGTGGTGGTCTTCGGGCTGTTCTGCGCGTCGCTGTCGGTGGGGAGTTTCCGTGTCCCGGTGCTGGACGTGCTGCGGACGCTGGGCGGCGGTGGCGACGCCGGGACCCGGTTCATCGTGGTGCAGGTGCGGATGCCGCGCGCGATGACGGGAGTCGCGGCGGGTGCGGCCTTCGGGCTGTCCGGGGCGGTCTTCCAGTCGCTGATCCGCAATCCGCTGGCGAGTCCCGACGTCATCGGGATCACCGCGGGCGCGAGTGCCGCGGCCGTGATCTCGATCGTGGTGTTCTCGCTGTCGGGCACGGCGGTGTCGCTGACCGCGGTGGCCGGGGCGCTGGTG
Source organism: Streptomyces sp. NPDC087270 (assembly GCF_044744625.1). Lineage (NCBI taxonomy): Bacteria > Bacillati > Actinomycetota > Actinomycetes > Kitasatosporales > Streptomycetaceae > Streptomyces > Streptomyces sp. NPDC087270. The sequence continues at coordinate 189,576 of NZ_JBIUYR010000018.1, read as the reverse complement.
ACGGCGCTGCTGATCTACCTGCTCGCGTGGCGCCGGGGCGTGACCGGCTACCGGCTGGTGCTGGTCGGTATCGGGGTCGCGGCGGCGCTGTCCAGCGTGGTCTCCTTCCTGCTCACCCGCGCCGACGTCTACACCGCGCAGCAGGCGCTGCTGTGGCTGACCGGCAGCCTCAACGGCGCGGACTGGCCGCGGGCGCGCGGGGTGCTGTACCCGCTGGTGGTGCTGCTGCCGGCCGCGTTCGTCGCCGCCCGCACGCTGCCCGCGCTCGGCCTCGGCGACGACGCCGCGCGGGGGCTGGGCGTCCGGGTGGAGCGCGGCCGGCTGGGGCTGATCCTCGCCGGGGTCTGCCTGGCCGCCGTGGCCACGGCGGCCGCCGGGCCGGTCGCGTTCGTCGCGTTCCTGTCCGGGCCGGTCGCCCGCCGGCTGCTGCACGGCCGCGGTCCGGCGCTGGTGCTGTCCGCGCTGACCGGCGCCGCCCTCATGCTCGGCTGCGACTTCGCCGGGCAACACCTGCTGGGGCCGACCGAGTTCCCGGTCGGCGTGGTCACCGGGGTGCTGGGTGCGCCCGCCCTGCTGTGGCTGCTCGCCCGCGCCAACCGTGTCGGCCAGGGAGGCTGAACCCTTGAGCAACACCGATACCAACGCCGATACCGACGCCGACACTGACGCCGCGGCCGGAGCGACGGCCGACAGCGCGGCCGGTGCCCCCGCCGGCGGTACCGCCGACATCACCGCCGGCGCCACGACCCGTGCCGCGACCGGCGACCGGGCCCGCGCCGACCGGGACGCGACCGCACCGGACGCCGCCGCACCGGACGCCGCCGCACCGGACGTCCCCGGCCGCGCCCTCGCGGACCCGCCGAGTTCGCTCGCCGCCAGCGAGGTGCACCTGGGGTACGAGCAGCGGACCGTGGTCCGCGGGGTGAGCGTCGAGATCCCCACCGGTCAGGTCACGATGATCGTCGGCCCGAACGCCTGCGGGAAGTCCACGCTGCTGCGGGGCCTGGCCCGGCTGCTCACGCCGAGCGCGGGCGAGGTGCTGCTCGACGGCCGCAGCATCCACTCCCTGCCGACCAAGCAGGTGGCCGAGCGGCTCGGAATACTCCCGCAGACGCCGATCGCGCCGGACGGTATCCGGGTCGTGGACCTCGTGGGGCGCGGCCGCTACCCGCACCAGGGGTGGTTCCGGCGCTGGACCGCCGCCGACGACGAGGCGGTCACCGAGGCGCTGGCCGCGACCGACACGCTCGATCTCGCGGACCGCTCGGTGGACGAGCTCTCCGGGGGGCAGCGGCAACGGGTCTGGATCGCCGTCGCGCTGGCCCAGCGCACCGGCGTGCTCCTGCTCGACGAGCCCACCACGTATCTCGACCTGCCGCACCAGGTCGAGGTCCTGGACCTCGTCACCGACCTCAACCGCGAGCGCGGCGCCACGGTCGTCACCGTCCTGCACGACCTCAACCTCGCCTGCCGCTACGGCGACCACCTCATCGCCATGAAGGACGGCGAGATCTGCGCGGAGGGGGCGCCGCGCGAGGTCGTCACCGTGGAGACGGTCCGCGAGATCTTCGGCATCGACTGCAGGGTCGTCTCCGACGAGGTCTCGGGCACCCCCCTGGTCCTCCCCATCGGCCGCCACCACGTGCTCCGCTAGGCCGTGTCCGACCATGACGGTTCCGGTCCGCTCCCGGCCACCGGCGCGGGGCCGGGAGCGGACCGGAACCGTCGCGGCAGGGGGCCGCGGGGCGGGGCACCCCCCGAATGGGCGCGCCATCGTCGGCTGCCCGCCCGTGAGCGGGTACTGCTGACGTACCCGAGCCGCAAAGGACCCCCATGCCCACCGGTCTGAACGACGAGGAACTGTCCGCGCTGGACGCCCACTGGCGTGCGGCGAACTATCTGGCCGTCGGCCAGATCTACCTGCTCGACGGCAACCCGCTGCTCAAGGAGCCGCTGCGCCCGGAGCACGTGAAGCCGAGGCTGCTGGGCCACTGGGGCACCTCCCCCGGCCTGAACCTGGTGCACACCCACCTGAACCGGGTGGTGAAGGCCCGCGACCTGGACGCGATCTGCGTGTGGGGCCCGGGCCACGGCGGCCCCGCGGTGCTGGCGAACTCCTGGCTGGAGGGCAGCTACAGCCGCACCTACCCCGACATCACCCGGGACAGCGCCGGAATGGGCCGGCTGTTCCGCCAGTTCTCCTTCCCCGGCGGGGTGCCCAGCCACGTGGCACCGGAGACCCCGGGGTCGATCCACGAGGGCGGCGAGCTGGGCTACGCCCTGTCCCACGCCTACGGTGCCGCGTTCGACAACCCCGGTCTGCTGGTGACCTGCGTGATCGGCGACGGCGAGGCCGAGACGGGACCGCTGGCCACCTCCTGGCACGGCAACAAGTTCCTCGACCCCCGGCACGACGGCGCCGTGCTGCCGATCCTGCACCTGAACGGCTACAAGATCGCCAACCCCACCGTCCTGGCCCGGCTCCCCGAGGACGAACTCGACGCGCTGCTGCGCGGCTACGGACACGACCCGATCCACGTCATCGGCGACGAACCCGCCGCGGTGCACCGTGCGATGGCCGCGGCAATGGACACCGCGCTGGACCGGATCACCGCGCTCCAGGAGGCGGCCCGTACGGGTGGGGACCCGGCGGCGGACGGCGTCGACCGGCCGCGCTGGCCGATGATCGTGCTGCGCACCCCGAAGGGCTGGACCGGCCCGGCGGTGGTCGACGGCCTGCCGGTCGAGGGCACCTGGCGCGCCCACCAGGTCCCGCTCTCCGAAGTCCGCACCAACCCCGAACACCTGCGGCAACTGGAGGAGTGGCTGCTGTCCTACCGCCCCACCGAGCTCTTCGACGACGCCGGCCACCCCCGCGAGCAGGTGCTGGCCTGCGTGCCGTCCGGCGACCGGCGGCTGGGCGCGAACCCGCACACCAACGGCGGGCTGCTGCTGCTCGACCTGCCGGTCCCCGACCTGGACGAGTTCGCGGTCGCGGTCGAGCGGCCCGGCACCGGAATGCACGAACCGACCCGCGTGCTGGGGCAGTTGCTGGAGCAGGTGATGGCCGACACCGCGCAGCGCCGCGACTTCCGGATCGTCGGTCCCGACGAGACCGCCTCCAACCGCCTCGACGCGGTCTACGCCGCCTCGGGCAAGTCCTGGCAGGAGCGGCTGGTGGACACCGACGAGCACCTCGACCGGCACGGCCGGGTGCTGGAGATCCTCTCCGAACACACCTGCCAGGGCTGGCTGGAGGGCTACCTGCTCACCGGCAGGCACGGCCTGTTCTCCTGCTACGAGGCGTTCGTCCACATCGTAGACTCCATGGTCAACCAGCACATCAAGTGGCTGCGCACCACCCGCAGGCTGCCGTGGCGGCGCCCGATCGCCTCCCTCAACTACCTGCTCACCTCGCACGTCTGGCGCCAGGACCACAACGGCTTCTCGCACCAGGACCCCGGCTTCATCGACCACGTCCTGAACAAGTCCCCCGAGGTGGTCCGCGTCTACCTCCCGCCGGACGCCAACACCCTCCTGTCGGTCGCCGAACACGCCCTCAAATCGCGGGACTACGTCAACGTCATCGTCGCCGGCAAGCAACCCTGCTTCGACTGGCTGACGATGGACGAGGCCCGCGCGCACTGTGCCCGCGGCGCGGGTATCTGGGAGTGGGCCGGCACCGAGGACGGCACCCGCGAACCGGATGTCGTGCTGGCCTGCGCCGGCGACGTGCCCACCCAAGAGGTGCTGGCCGCCGCCCAGTTGCTCCGCCACCACCTGCCGCAGCTCGCGGTGCGCGTCGTCAACGTCGTGGACCTCGCGCGTCTGCTGCCGGAGAAGGAGCACCCGCACGGCATGTCCGACCCGCAGTACGACGCGCTGTTCACCGCTGACCGGCCGGTGATCTTCGCGTACCACGGCTACCCGTGGCTGATCCACCGGCTCGCCTACCGCCGTACCGGCCACCGCGACCTTCATGTGCGCGGCTACAAGGAGATCGGCACCACCACCACGCCGTTCGACATGGTCGTCAGCAACGACCTCGACCGCTACCGCCTGGTCATGGACGTCATCGACCGCGTGCCGGGGCTTGCCGTACGGGCCGCACCCGTACGGCAGTTGATGGAGGACACCCGGCTGCGGCACCGGAGCTGGATTCGGGCTCACGGCACCGACCTGCCGGAGGTGGCCGACTGGCGGTGGGACGGCTGAGGGCACGCACCGCCGCGGGTGCGTTGCCGCTCGCCGTCAGGAGGTGGCGGGAGGCGGGGAACGGGTGGTGCGGGCGGGCTGGTTGGCGGGGGGCGCTGGGGCTCCGGTGGCGGGGTTCGAGACTGCATATTTACGGCGCCTGCGGGTGATTCCGATCATTACTGTCTCTCCTCGCGCCACAAATATACGAACGTCTCGAACCCCGCCCCCTTCGCCCCCGCTTGCTCCCTCCAGGGCTCCAGGGGCCAGGGGGCTCCACGGGCCGGGGCTCCACGGGCTGGGGCTCCACGGGCTGGGGTTCGTGGTTCGGGGGTGGTGGGCTCCGCTGGCGGGGTGGGGTTCAGAGGGGGTGGGTGGTTCGGGGGGGGTGGTGGGGGCTGACTCCGCGCTCGGCGAAGCTGACACGGTGGCGGGAGGCAAGACGGGCAGGTGGCGGGGGTGGGACCCGGGGGCGGCGTACCGGGGGGTGCGGGGCGGGGGTGCCCGCGGGCGTACTCCTGTGGGGGTAGTGGGGGGCGGGATACCCGCTCGGGAGGCGGGGGGAAGTCGGTCCTCGGCGGGACGATCGCGGCGGCGTGGCCGGAAACGATGGTCGGGTGTCCGGGCGCCGGGTGCCCGGGGTGACGACCGTTGAGAGGGGAACCCACCATGAGGGCCGCAGAGTTGGGGGCGGGCGCCGGGCCGGGGGCCGGTGGTCCGGGAGGGGGGCGCCGGGGGGTGCGGCGACTGCCGTGGCTGGTGCTGGCGCTGTGGATCGGGGTGCTGGCCGTGGCGGTGCCGCTGGCCGGCCGGCTCGGGGACGTGCAGCGCGACAGCGTGGTGGACTATCTGCCGGCGAGTGCCGACTCCACCCAGGTCGCCAAGATCCAGCAGGAGTTGCCGGGTGGTGAGGCCACCGACCTGGTGATCGTCTACCACCGTGACGGCGGCCTCACCGCGGCGGACCGCGATACGGCCGGCCGGCAGACCGCCCGGCTGGCGCGTACCTACCGGCTCAGCGGTGACGCGGCGCCGACGGGTGTGCCGTCGAAGGACGGCAGCACGCTGATGTACCCGGTCTCCAGCACCCAGCCCGGCCAGGACTCCGATGCGAAGCGGAAGTTCGTCGACGGGGTGCGGGACATCACCACGGGCGGGCACGGGCTGACGGTGAAGGTCGGCGGACCGGGCGGGCTGGACGCCGACGCGGCGGAGGTCTACGGCTCGCTGGGCGGTCCTCTGCTCTACACCACCGTGCTGGTGGTGGCGGTGCTGCTGATCCTGATCTACCGCAGCCCGGCGCTGTGGCTGGTGCCGCTCTTCGCGGCCGGCGCCGCGGACGTGCTGTCGATGGCGGTGACGTACCTGCTCAACCGGGCGTTCGGGATCACCGTCAGCGGCCAGAGTTCGGGGGTGATGACGATCCTCGTCTTCGGTGTGGGCACGGACTACGCGCTGCTGCTGGTGGCCCGCTACCGCGAGGAACTGCGGCGCACCGCCCGGCCGTACGACGCGATGCGCACCGCGCTGCGCCGGTGCGCCCCGGCGGTCCTGGCGTCGGCCGGCACCGTGGCCGCGGGCATGCTGTGCCTGCTGGCGGCGGACCTCAACAGCAGCCGCGGCATGGGTCCGGCCGCCGCGGTGGGCGTGCTCAGCGCGCTGGCGGCGATGGTGACGCTGCTGCCCGCGCTGCTGGTGCTGCTGGGACGGCGGCTGTTCTGGCCGCTGGTGCCGGAGCCGGGCACCGAGCCGCAGCAGCGGCGCGGCGGCTTCACGGCGATCGGCGGGCTGGTCGGTCGCCGACCGGTGGCGGTGCTGGTCTCCGGCGTGGTGCTGCTCGGCGCGCTGGCGTTGGGCGTGCTGCACCTGCCGGGCAGCGTGAAGCAGCAGGACAGCTTCGCCACCCGGCCGGACTCGATCGTGGCGGCGCAACTCCTCGCCAAGGCGTATCCGGACCAGGCGAGCCAGCCGATCACGGTGATCTCGCCGGCCGGTGCGGCGGCCGCGGCCGAGCGGACCGCCCGCGGCACCGGCGGCGTGGCGGAGGTCCGGCCTGGACGCACCGGCGGCGGCTGGAGCGAGTTCTTCGTCACCGCCGACAGCCCGCCGCAGTCCGCCGCCGAGACCGCGACCATCAGGCAGTTGCGGTCGGCGCTGCACGGCTCCTACGTCGGCGGGCCCAGCGCGCAGCAGATCGATCTGCGGTCCACCAACAGCCGGGACCGCGCGCTCGTGGTGCCGATCGTGCTGGCGGCCGTGGTGCTGATCCTGATCCTGCTGCTGCGCAGCCTGGTCGCGCCGCTGCTGCTGGCCGCCGCCGTGATCGCGGTGTGGGGTTCCGCGCTGGGCGTCGGCGGGCTCGTCTTCGGGCCGGTCTTCGGCTTCCACGGCACCGATCCGGGGCTGGCGCTGCTCAGCTTCGTGTTCCTGGTCGCCCTCGGCGTGGACTACGGCATCTTCCTGATGCACCGCATGCGGGAGGAGGCGCTGCACGGCGCGCCGCCGCGGCAGGCCACGCTCGGCGCGCTGCGGACCACCGGCGGGGTGATCACCTCGGCGGGGATCGTGCTGGCGGCGACGTTCTCGGTGCTGGTGAACATGCCGCTGGTGCAACTGGCCGAGCTGGGCTTCGTGATCGCGGTCGGGGTGCTGCTGGACACGTTCGTGGTGCGGACGTTCCTGGTGACGTCGGCGTCCCTGCTGCTGGGGCGGCGGCTGTGGGCGCCGGGCACGCTCGGCCGGGTCCGCCCTCAGCACGGCGGACCCGGCGACGGACCGGGCGGCGGACCTGGCGGCGATGCGGGTGACGGCGGCAACGACTCTGCCCGCGGCGGCGGCGATGCGGGTGCCGGCAACCACGGCATTGACGGTGCCGGCGGCGCTGCGGGTCACGGCGGCAACGACTCTGCCCGCGGCGGGCGTTCGCAGGCGACCGGGGGCGCGGACGGCGAGGGGGCGGCCGGCACCGAGCAGCCCGCACCGGCCGCCGGCTGACGCGCTACGGCCGGCACGTCGATCGTCGTACGCCACCGGGCGGGCGCCCACCCCGTGAGGGGGCGCCCGCCCCGCGGTACGCGCCAGGGCACCGCACCGCCCACCGCCCGGCGCACGGCGGGCCCGTCAGCGCGGCGAAGGAACGGCTCCTCCGGTCGGCGCTTCGGCCCCGGTCACCGTGATGCCCGCGCCTGTGCGCGCAGGGCGTCCGCGACCGCCCGGAGGAAGGTGGCGTACGCGCCCGGGGCGGGCGGGAGTTCGGGGTTCCAGGGCAGCACCTGGGCGGTGAGGGAGAGCCGTTGCCAGGCGGGGACGTCGGCGAGCGCGGACAGCGGCGCGGCGTTGGCGCGGGTGTCGGCGAGGACGACGCCCGCGCCGCCGACCGCCGCCAGGGCCTGATCCCAGTCCACAGTGCGCCAGTTGACGCCCGGACCGCGGCCGGGGTCGGCCATCCGCACCCCGAGGTCCGCGAGGTGCCGTAGCTCCGGCCAGGTGTCCGGCCGGGCCAGGTGCACCTGTTCGGGCCCGCCCGGCGACAACGCGACCACCCGGGCGGTCCCCTCGCCGACCGCCAGGGCCCGTAACTCCTCCTCGGCGAGGGCCAGTTCGCCGCCGGCGGCACCCGCTTCCGCGCCGAAGGCCGTCGCCAGGTCGGCGAAGTGGCCGAGTATCGTCCGCAGCGACGCGTCGCCGCCGACGCCGAGCGCGACCACCGGTACGCCCGCCGCCTCGGCCACGGACTCCGCGAGGGCGTACGGCGCCTTCCCGTCGTAGGTCACGTCCACCACCACGTCCGGGCGCAGTTCGCGCAGGGCGTCCGGCGCGACGTCCGCTCCCCCGCCCAGGTAGGCGACTTGGCGCGGGTCGAGCCCGCCGAGCTTCGCCGGGTCGGCGTCCGCGCCGCTGTCGTGGCCGGACCCGTAGACCGCCACCGGCCGCACGCCGTACTCCCACAGCGCCGCCCCGGCTCGTACGTACGCCACCACCCGCGGCGGCGCATCCGGCCCGGACGAGGTGCTGCCCCGGTCGTCGGTGAACTCCCAACCCGCCTGCCGCGCACTGCCGTTCGTCATACGGTGCCCCCTTCGCGATCCGCGCGGAGCTTCGCGGGCCCCGCCGCGTGCTCTCCACCCTGCGCTCCGACCGGCCGCGCCACAAGGGTGCCTGCAGCGGGTGGTGCGGGGAGCGGCCAACAGGATTACGGAGAGCGGGAGTTCGGCGGGCAGAGGGCCGCGGTCAGGCGGCGGACGGCGTGAAGTAGTCGCCGTGCTCCAGGTCTTCCAGCAGCGTCGGGTAAGTCGGCGTCCAGCCGAGCAGCTGCCGGGTGCCGTCGCTGGAGACGGGCGCGTCGATGCCGAACACCCGGGCCATGAAGGGGTTCCCGAAGTGCTCGGCCGCCTCCTCGGGTGCCAGGGAGGCGGTGGGCAGGCCGAGCATCCGTCCGATCGTCTCGGCGATGCTCCTGAAGGCGACGCCGCCTTCTGCCGCGCCGTGCAGCACGCTGCCCGCGGGAGCGGACTCCAGCGCCAGCCTGAACAGGCGGGCGGCGTCGGCCCGGTGGACGGCGGGCCAGCGGTTGGCGCCGGTGCCGATGTAGGCCGAGGTACCGGTCTTGCGCGCGGCGGCGACCAGCATCGGGACGAACCCGTAGTCGCCGGGACCGTGCACGGTGGGCGCCAGCCGGACCAGGCTCGCGCGCACTCCCCGCGCGGCGGAGTCCAGGCACGCCTGCTCGCCCGGGATGCGGAAGGCCGCGATCGAGGCGGGGTCGGGCGCGTCCTGCTCGCCGCTCACCCGGCCGACGGGCATCACCAGCGTGCCGGAGGTGCTGACGAACGGCTTGCCCGAACCCGTCAGCGCCCCGCCGAGCGCCTCGATCGCGGTGCGGTCGCGCCTGATGAGGTCCTCCGGGTCGGCGAAGTCGCCGCCGAAGGCCATGTGCAGGACGCCGTCCGCCGCCTCCGCTCCTGCCCGCAGGCTGTCGAGGTCCTCCAGCGAGCCGCGGTGCGCGGTCGCGCCGAGCCCCTCCAGGCGCGCGGCCGAGGCGTCGGAACGCGCCAGGCCGGTGACCTTGTGCCCGGCCGCGACCAGTTCGGCGACGACGGTCGGTCCGGTCAGCCCGGAACCTCCGGTGACGAAGACATGCACGATGAACTCCCTTGAGCCGTTCGGCACTGCTCCACGTAGTGACAGGGACTGTCGCTACGGCCTTCAACGTAGCACGTAACGTCAGAGACTGTCGCTACGCCGTGGATGCCGATCCGTCGATCCGTCGCCCGCCACCGCCCCGTCGATCCGGCGACCCGCCGATCCGGCGACCCGCCGATCCACCGATCCGCCGGCGCCCCGCCGCGACGAGGGGGGCCCGACCGCCTTGACGTCGGCTTCTGCCGGTATTGGCCTATGCTGCTGGGATGCCACGGGATGGACGGCCGGCGCGCCTACGACTCCAGCAGGCCGCTCTCGACCTGTACACGGAGCGCGGCTTCGACCAGGTCACCACCGCCGAGATCGCGGCGCGCGCGGGTGTCACCGAGCGGACCTTCTACCGCCACTTCGCCGACAAGCGCGAAGTGCTCTTCGGCCAGGAGGACTTCCTGCGTGACGCGCTGGAGCGCGCCGTCGCGGAGGCGCCCGGCACCCTCGGTCCGCTCGCGACGGTGCTGTGGGCGTTCCGCCGGATCACCCCGCTGCTGGAGGACAACCGGCCGCTCTCCGAGCCGCTGCACCAGCTCACCACCGCGACCCCGGCGCTGCGCGAACGCGAACTCGCCAAGACCGCGTCCCTGGCCTGCACCATGACCGCGGCGCTGGGCCGGCGCGGCGTCGACGACCGGTGCGCGTCGCTCGCCGCCCAGACCGCACTGGCCGTCGCCGGGCAGGCGACCCACCTGTGGATCGAGCAGACCGCCCGCCCGCTCGACCACTTCCTCGCCCAGGCGATCGACGACCTGAACTCGCTCTGCGAGACGGACGACCTCCCGAAGGACACGCACGCCAGCGCCTGAACCCCCCTGGACGCAGCGCTTCGAGCGCACCCCGCCGCACCCCGCCGCGCGCCTCGGCGGGCTGCGGTCCGCGGCGGACAGCCCGCGCCAAGCACCCGCCCCCGGCGCCCAACGGCTCCCCCGTAGCCCTGTACGGATGGTTCCACCGGGTCCTCGGACCGGCGCCCGAGGAGCCCGCGCGCTGGCTGCGCTTCCTGGCACGCGTCCCGTGAACGAAGGCCCCCTCCCCTGCCGAGGTGGACCGCCTGGAGAGCCCGTGGGGGCAACTCCTGGCCCACCACAGTCGCGAGGCGGCACACCTGGCGGCTCTCGGCGCGGTGCGCCCGCCTGAGGAGTCCTGGTACCTGCGGCGGGGGCAGTACCTCGATTGGCTTCGGGAACCGCTCGCCGCGGTCCTGGTCACCCGCGACGGGGACCGCCTGCTGGGCTACGCGTGCGTGCGGGTGGACGACGCTCCGGGGTCCTGGCAGTGGGGGGACCGGTTCAGCGTGCGGGAAACGCTCGTGGTCGACGACGAGGCGCGCGGCGCCGGGATCGGGCAGGACCTCGTCGGGGCCGCGCGTACGCGTCTCGCCGGGTCGGGCGTCCAGGTCATGAAGATCTCCGTCATCGCGGGCAACGCCGGCGCCCTGCGCTTCTACCAGCGGGAAGGCGCCGTCGACTTCGTGCCGACGCTGGTCATGCCCGTCTCGGGGTGACGGCGCGGACCGGTCCGCCGCCGCGATACCGGGCCGGCTCCGGCGCCCTCATGCCGGAGGGCGCCGTCGCCACGGTCGCCGGGCGGCGAGCGGGCCGGGCGCGGTCCGGGGTGCGGGCCCGACCGCCGTCGGGGCGGACGGGCGGCGGGAGGGGGCGGAGATCCGTGGGCGGGCGGCCGGTTCGGCGGGGCCGCTCGCGTACGGTTCGGGCGCGGCTGGTGGGGTGACGGCCGGGCGCGGGCGGCGGGTGGGGGCCGCGCCCGGGCGGCCGAGGAGGACACCGGCCAGGACGAGTGGCAGGCCGGCGAGTTGGCGCGCGGTGAGCGGCTCGTGCGCGACCGCGGTGCCGAGCAGCACACCGGTCACCGGGTTGAGCAGCCCGACCAGGCCGACGGTGGCGGCGGGCAGGTGCCGCAGCGCCGCGAACCAGGCCGTGAAGGCGACGGCGGTGGCGATCACGGCGACGTACCCGAAGCCGAGCAGCGCCCGGGCGCCGAGGGCGGGCGGCGCGCCCTCGAAGACCGCGGCGAAGGGCAGCAGAAGCAGGCCGCCGGCGAGCAACTGCCAGCAGGTGGAGGCCAGTACGTCGACTCCTGCACCCCAGCGCTTGGCGAGCACGTAGCCGAGCGAGGACAGCAGCATCGCGCCCACGGAGGCCGCCACGCCCAGCGGGTCGGCACCGTCCGAGCCGCCCCACAGCATCAGGCAGACCCCGCCGATGCCGACGGCGGCGCCCAAGAGGTGTGCGGCGCGCGGGCGTTCGGCGATCAGCGGCCAGGCGATCAGTGCCATCACCAGGGGCGAGGCCGCCATGACGGTCGCGGCGGTGCTCGTCGGCAGGCGCTGCGCGGCGAGGTAGACCAGGGCGAAGAAGCCGCCGGCGTTGAGCACTCCGAGCAGGGCCGACCGCCACCACCACGCGCCGCGCGGGAGCTTGCGGCGCAACGCGAAGAGCAGCAGCCCGGCGGGCACCGCCCTGATCGCTCCGCCGTACAGCGGATCGCCCGGGGGCAGCGCCGCCTTGGTGACGTAGTAGTTCGCACCCCAGGCCACCGGGGCGACCGCCGCGAGCAGCACCCATCGCATATTGGCTTCCATGGAAGATACTATGCCTTCCACGGAAGCTATAGTGAAGCCATGCCCGCGCACCCCGCAGAACCGGCCGGCCCAGGCGGCCCGGCCGCCCCCGGTGACCCCGGTGACCCCGGTGACCCCGGCACCCGCCGGCCCCTGGACCACATCGGCCGTATCCAGGCCGCATGGGCCCGCGAGCGGCCCGAGATCGACGTCTCGCCGCAGGGCGTCATCGGGCGGCTGCACCGCGTCGCCGGGCTGCTCACCGAGCAGTTGTGCGTCGTCTACCGCCGATTCGGCCTGAGCGAGGGCGAGTTCGACGTGCTCGCCGCCCTGCGCCGGGCCGGCCCGCCGTACGAACGCGCACCCGGCGAACTGGCCGCGCACACCATGGTCACGACGGGCGCGATGACGAAGCGGATCGACCGGCTGGAGCGCGGCGGCCTCGTCACCCGCCGCCGCGCCTCCGACGACGGGCGCGGCCGCGTGGTCGGACTCACCCCGGCCGGGCGCGAGTTGATCGACCAGGCGTTCGCCGAGCACATGCGGAACGAACGGCGCCTCCTGGACGCGCTCCCGCCCGGCGACGCCGCCCACCTGGAGGCCCTCCTGACCTCCTGGCTCGCCGAGATCGAGCCCCCGCGCGACGCGTAGGACGGCAGCGGCAGGCGCGGAAGGCCGGCGTCCGCGATCACGCGCGCCGGTGGCATCCTTGGGCGGTGTTCTCCTCCGACCGCGTGGGCGCCGTGTTCTTCGATGTCGACGGCACCCTCGTCCCCGGTACGAGTTCGTCGGTCTTCCTGGCCGGATTCCTCGGCCACCGCGACGAATTGGCCGAGGCCGAGGCCGCATACGCCTGCGGCGCCCTGGACAACCGGCAGGTCTCCGAGCTGGATGCCGCGGGCTGGGCGGGCACACCGGAGGAACGGGTCTCCGGCTGGCTCGACGGGCTTCCCCTGGTCACGGGCATCGCGGAGACCGTGGCCTGGTGCCGGCGGAACGAGCTGCTGCCCGTGCTGGCGACCCTCGCCTGGTCGCCGGTCGGCGGCCACCTGGCCGAGCGATTCGGCTTCCACGCGTTCTGCGGGCCACGGCTGGAGACCGCGGACGGCCGGTTCACGGGCCGGGTCGCCCGTCACTTCGACGAGCACGACAAGCGGGACTTCGCCCGCGCGCAGGCACGAGAGTCGGGGCTGTCCCTCCGTTCCTGCGCAGCCGTCGGGGACAGCCGCTCCGACCTGCCGCTGTTCGCATCCGTCGGGTTGAGCGTGGCGTTCAACGGCTCGGCGGGCGCGCGGGCGGCGGCCACCGCCACCGTGGACGACGGCGACCTGCGCAGCGTGCTTCCCGTCCTGGGCCGCCTGGTCACGGCCGCTCGCCGATGACCGCCGATGACCGCCGATGGCCGCCGACGGCCGCCGACGGCCGCTGCGAGGGCGGGCACCGGGTGGCGGTGCGCGGCGAAACGCGAGCAGGTCGCGTCACGCGGCGGCCGTGCGGCGCGTCGCCGAACGGGGCCGTACTGGGCCGGGCTGAGCCAGGCCGACCCGCAGCCCGCACCCCGCACCCCGGGGTGGATCGATTCGGAAACGTGATCGGTCCCGATCAGGAATCATCGTTGGACGCGGGCCGTATCCGTCCTGCATGCTTCCTGGCATGACGACGCACATGCTCGCGGAGAGGCCCGGCCGGCACGGCCCGGCCCTCGGTGTCGCGTTCGTCGAGGTGCCCGCGCCGGCCGGTTCCCCGCTGCTCACCCAGCGCAGGGTCATCGACTTCGGCACCGGCACCTCCGCCGGCTGTCGCCGCGGCTAGCCGAGCCCTTCCACGGCAGCGGGCCGACCGCCAGGCCCGGCACGCGGGTGACCGAACCCGCGTCCGTGGTGCGGCCGTTCCCGCGCCTCCCGCCACCGCAGCGGTACGCGTCACCGCAGAGCCGTACGCGTATCCACCCCGCCCCGTTCCCCGGCACCCCTGCCGCGTCGCGTTGCCGCGTGCCCCGAGCGCCGCGCGGTCCGCGCGCCCCTGCCCCAAGGACACCGCCATGAGCTCCGTGAGCACCGTTCCCGACACCACGTCGTGGGAGATCCCGCCGTCGCTGAACCCGCGCGGCACCGTGCTGCTGCTGCCGGGCCGCGGCGAGGACCCGCGGCTGTACGAGCGGTTCGGCGCGCGGATCGCCGCGGACGCCTACCGGGTGCGGGCGGTGGCCGACCCGAGCAGGTGGCCGCGGGAGGCGGCGCGTCAGGTGAAGGAGGCGCTGGCGGACGGGGAGCCGGCGAAGCCGCTGGTACTGGCGGGGTCGGACGCGGGCGCGCTGTTCGCGGTGGGCCTGGTGGCGGCCGGCGAGGTGGAGGTCGACGCGCTGGTGCTGGCCGGGCTGCCGACGAAGGACGTGGCGGCGTCCCAACCCGTCGACTGGTCGGAGGAGTTGGGCTCGCGCACGGCATGCCCCACCCACCAGGGCCGGCTGGCCGAGCCGGGGCGGCTGGAGCGCGGCGCGCTGTACGCGCCGCTGCCGCGGGAGTGGTACGACCGTGCGGACCTGTCGAAGGTCTCCGTGCCGGTGCTCGGTCTGCACGGCGCGGCCGACCCGGTCAGCCCGCCGGCAGCCGCGCGCGCGGCGTACGCGGCCGCGCCCCGCGCGGAGTTGGTGACCCTCGCCGACGGACGGCACGACGCGTTCAACGACCTCTCGCACCGCACCGCCGCCGCGACCGTGGTGCTGTTCCTGGAACGGCTGCGGCTCGGCGCGGACTTGGCGCCCATCGCGATCTCCGAAGAGCTGCCCCGATGAGCGGCGGCGCGGCCGGACCGGCTGCGACTCCCGTGCGCTACGTGGTCATCGGCGCGGGCGCGGTGGGCGTCACGCTCGCCGCCGGGCTGCACCGCACGGGCGCCGACGTGCTGCTGGTGGCCCGCGGCCGGCAACTCGCCGCGCTGCGCTCGGGCCGGCTGCGGCTGGTGCGGCCGGACGGCGAGCACCCGGTCGACGTGCCGTACGCGGCGGGGCCGCGAGAGGTCGCGCTGACCGGCACCGACGTGCTGGTGCTCGCGGTGAAGGCGCAGGACGCAGAGCAGGCCGTGGCGGAGTGGGCGTGGCGCCCGGTCGCGGTCCGCGACGGCGGTACGGAGCCGGCCGCGCGGGTGCTGCCGCTGGTCACCGTGCAGAACGGCCTGGACGGCGAGCGGGTGGCGCTGCGCCGCTTCGCGCACGTGCTGGGGGCGAGCGTGTGGGTGCCGGCGGTGTACGTCGAGGACGGCGTCGTGGTCTCGCCCGCCGCGCCGACCGAGGCGGCGCTGTGGCTGGGCCGCTACCCGAGCGGGACCGACCACCCGGCGCTGGAGCGGCTGGCGGCGGACCTGCGGGCCGCGTCGTTCGCGACGCAGGTCGTACCGGACATCGCCGGGTGGAAGGCGGCGAAGCTGGTCGGGAGCGTGCAGAACGTGCTCGACGCGCTCTACCGGCCGAGCGAACTGCGCGACCGGGTGGCGGAGTTGCTGGCCGATGAGGCCCGTGCCGCGCTGGTGGCGGCCGGGCTGCCGCCGGTCGACCGCGAGGCGCGCAGCACGCTGGACCTGTCCGGCTTCACCCTTCACGACATCCCCGGCCACCCGCGCGGCGGAAGCTCGACCTGGCAGAGCCTGGCCCGGTCCGGTTCGCTCGAAGTGGACTTCCTCAACGGCGAGGTGGTGCTCCTGGCGCGGCTGGCCGATGCGTCGGTGCCGGCGACGGCGTACCCGGCGACGGCGTCGGTGCCGGCGACGGCGTACCCGGCGACGGCGTCGGTGCCGGCGGGGGCGACGGCGTACCCGGCAGCGAACGCGGCGCTGCTCGCGCGTGCCCGGCAGGCCGAGGCCGACGGCACCCCCGCCGGTTCGCTCGGCGACGCGGACCTCGCCGCGACCGTGCCGGGGCTGCACCCGCCGGTCCTGGTCGGCGCGAAGGAACTGGCCGCCGAACTCGCCTCCGAGCAGCCGCCGTTGCTGCTGGACGTGCGCTGGGCGCTGGGTGACTCGGACGGCCGCGCGCACTACCAGGAGGCCCACATCCCCGGTGCCCGCTACGTGGACCTCGACACCGAACTCACCGCGCCCGCAGAGCCGTTGAAGGGCCGCCATCCGCTGCCGGACCTCGCCGACCTGCAACGTTCCGCCCGGGGATGGGGGTTGCGCGCCGGGCGGCCGGTGGTGGTGTACGACGACGCGGGCGGGCTGGCCGCGGCGCGTGCCTGGTGGCTGCTGCGGTGGGCGGGCGTGTCCGACGTCCGCGTGCTCGACGGCGCGCTCGGCGCGTGGCGGGCGAGCGGGGAACCGCTGGCCGGGGGTGACGAACCGCCCGCCGAACCCGGCGACGTGGTGCTGCGCGCCGGCCGGCTGCCGGTGATCAGCGCCGAGGAGGCCGCGGAACTGGCCGAGGACGGCGTGTTGCTGGACGCCCGCGCGGGCGAGCGCTACCGCGGTGAGACCGAGCCGGTGGACGCGCGGGCCGGGCACATCCCCGGCGCGGTCAGCGCGCCGACCGCCGAGAACCTCGACGGCGAGGGGCTGTTCACCGATCCGGCCGCGACCCGGCGGCGCTTCGCCGCACTGGGCGTCGGAGCGGGCACGACGGTAGGCGTGTACTGCGGCTCCGGAGTGACGGCCGCGCACCAGATCGCCGCGCTCGCGTCCGCCGGCATCGACGCGGCGCTCTATCCCGGTTCGTGGTCGGGCTGGTCCGCGGACCCTGACCGGCCGGTGGCGACCGGACCGCGGCCGGACGGCGCCGCGGCCGATGCGTCGTCCCATGCCGATGCCGAGCCCGAGCCCGAGCCCGTTGCCGTTGCCGTTGCCGAGTCCGATGCCGACGTCGCACCCGAACGCGTCGGCCCCGAAGGGGGATTGCGATGAGCACGAGTGAGATGTCCCGCCCGCCGAACGCCGCGACGGCCGGCACCAGCACCAGCACCAGCACCGGCACCGGGTATCCCGCCACGCCTGACGCCGGCGCGCGCCTGTCGAAGGAGCCGCCGGAGGACACCGGCCCCGTCGCACCGCCCGCGAACGACGGCGGCCGGAGCGCCGAGAGCAGCGGAGACGTGGAGACGATCCGGCCGGCCCACGAGCGACGCCGCCGCCAGGTGCCGCGGCCCCTGCGCCGGGCCTCGGGCCCGGTCGGCGCGCTGCTGCTGTGGTGGCTGCTCAGCGCGACCGGGGTGCTCTCGCCCGACACCCTCGCCTCCCCCGTGCGGGTCTTCCACAAGGGCTGGGACCTGGCCGCCGACGGCCAACTCGGGTCCGCGATACGGGTGTCCACCCAGCGCGTGATCGAGGGCTTCCTGATCGGCGCGGTCGCGGGCACCGCGCTGGCCCTGCTCGCCGGGCTGTTCCGGCTCGGCGAGGACCTGATCGACTCCACCGTCGGCATGCTGCGCGCGCTGCCCTGGGTCGGCCTGATCCCGCTGTTCATCGTCTGGTTCGGCATCGACGAGAAGCCCAAGATCGCGCTCGTGGTGATCGCGGTGACCTTCCCGCTGTACTTCAACATCTACGCCGGAATCCGCGGCGTGGACCCCCAACTGGTCGAGGCGGGAACGGTGTTGGGCCTCAACCGCTGGGGCCAGATCCGGCACATCGTGCTGCCGGGCGCGCTGCCCGGCGCCCTGGTCGGCCTGCGCTACGCCCTCGGCAGCGCCTGGCTCGCCCTGGTCTTCGCCGAGCAGATCAACGCGAGCAACGGCATCGGCTACCTCATGAACAACGCCGAGCAGTTCTTCCAGACCGACGTGATCGTGGTCTGCCTGGTGGTCTACGCGGTGCTCGGCCTGGTCAGCGACCTGATCGTGCGGCTCTGCACCAAGTACCTGCTGTCCTGGCGCGCATCCTTCGACGGAGCATGACGATGACGACTCCCACCGCACAGACTCCCCCGACCACGGACACATCAAAGGCCCGCACCGCGGACGGGACCGGCACCGGTTCCCGCCCCGACACCTCCGTACGCGTCCGGGGCCTGGTCCGCGCCTTCGACCGGCGCCGGGTCGTCGACGGGCTCGACCTCGACATCCGGCCGGGCGAGTTCGTCGCCCTGCTCGGGCACAGCGGGTGCGGCAAGAGCACCCTGCTGCGGGTGCTGGCCGGCCTCGACCGTGACATCGAGGGCACCGTCACGGTGCCGCGGCGCCGCGCGGTGGCCTTCCAGGCGCCCCGGCTGCTGCCGTGGAAACGGGTGTGGCGCAACGTCGTCCTCGGCCTGCCCGGCCGTGCCGACCGCGCGCTCGCCGAGCGCTACCTCGCCGAGGTCGGCCTGACCGAGCGTGCCGCCGTGTGGCCGAAGACGCTCTCCGGCGGAGAGGCGCAGCGCGTGTCGCTGGCCCGCGCGCTGGTACGGCAACCCGACCTGCTGCTGCTCGACGAGCCGTTCGGCGCGCTCGACGCGCTGACCAGGACCAACGCCCAAAGGTTGGTGGGCGAGTTGTGGACCCGGCACAACTGCGGGGTCCTGCTGGTCACCCACGACGTGGAGGAGGCCGTACTGCTCGCCGACCGGGTGCTGGTCATGCGGGACGGCCGGATCGCCCACGAGGCGGTGGTCGACCTGCCCCGGCCGCGCGACATCGGCGCACCCGAGTTCGTCGCGTTGCGTACGTCGCTGCTCGCCCGCCTCGGCGTCGGCCCGCACGACCCGAACGACCCGACAGACCCCGCAGGCCCGGCAGTCCCGACAGGCCCGGCCGACCTCGCGGACCCGGCCGACGCGTAGCCCCCGGTCCCGCCCCAACCGCCCCCCTTGGACCCCACAACGGCTCCACGCGCCAACTCCCGTACTCCGCACCGGCGTACGCCGAGCCGTCCTGCCCGCTCCCGCTCGACACCCGAACCCGGCACCCGAATCCGCGGCACCCCGTACCCGTATCCCGCGCTCCACGAACCCCGAGGACAGCCATGCCCCGCCCCCTTCCGCGGCTCCTCGCCGCGGCCGCAGCCGTCACGCTCAGCCTCACGCTCCTCGCGGCCTGCGGCGACGCGAAGAAGACGGACACCGACGTCAAGGCCGCGTCCGGCGGCACCGACCTGTCCGGCGTGACCTTGACGCTCGGCGACCAGGCCAACGGACTCCAGACCCTGCTCAACGCGGCCGGCACCCTCAAGAACACCCCGTACAAGGTGAAGTGGGCCGAGTTCCAGGGCGCGGCGCCGCTGTTCCAGGCGATGCAGAGCGGCCAGGTCGACACCGGCAGCGCCGCGGACCTGCCCACGCTCCAGGCGGTCAGCGGCGGCCTGAAGATCAAGCTGGTGGCCGCCTCGTCGGCGGACGGCTCCGGCACCGCGATCCTCACCCAGCCCGGTTCCGCGGTGCGGACGGTCCAGGACCTCAAGGGCAAGGACGTCGTGATCTCCTCGGCCAAGGGCAGCATCGCCGAGTACCTGCTGGCGAAGACCCTCACCGACGCGGGACTGAAGTACTCCGACGTCCACGTGCAGTACCTGCTGCCGACCGCCGCGCAGGCCGCGTTCAACGCCAGGAAGATCGGCAACTGGGCGACGTTCGGCATCTACCAGGACATCGCGGTGCAGAAGGGCGCGAAGATCGTGGTGGACGGGCGGGACGGCCGGACCAGCGGGATCGGCTTCATCTCGGCCGCGCAGTCGTCGCTGACCGATCCGGCCCGCAAGGCGGCCATCGCCGACTTCCTCGGCCGGCTCGCCGAGGCGTACGCGTGGGCGACCGCCCACCGCGACCAGTACGCCCAGGTCTTCGCGCAGAAGAACGGCGTGCCCCTGGACGTGGCGAAGACCGTGGTGGGGCAGGGCGCCGACTCCCTGGTGCCGGTCTCCCCCGCCGTCACCGCCAAGGTGCAGGCCGTCTCGGACCTGATGCACACCATCGGCTCGCTCCCCACCGACGTGAAGGTGGCGGGCACCGTCGACACCTCCGCGTTCCCGCACGCCCTCGCGCCCACGACTGCCACGACCGCCACGACCGCCACGACGCCCACCGCGAGCACTTCCGCGAACCCGAAGACGAACCCGAACGCGAACCCGTCCGCCGCCGCGACCCCCGCCAACTGATCGGAGCCCAGGCCATGCCCGTCGAGTTCATCAGCGCCACGCACACCACCAACACCACCGAGGCCACCGCCGGCGGCCGGCACGCCGGCTTCGACGTCGACTACACCCGCCGCTTCGTACGGGCCCTGGACGACGGCGGTTTCGACTGGACGCTGGTCGCCTACAGCTCCGCCGGCGTCGACGCCGAGCAGATCGCCCAGTTCGTCGTGAACAACTCCGAGCGGGTCAAGCCGATGCTCGCGCACCGGCCCGGCTTCGTCTTCCCCACCCGGGTCGCCAAGGCGCTCGCCACCATCGACCGGATCGGCAAGGGACGGCTCGGCCTGCACATCATCTCCGGCGGCAACGACACGGAGCAGGCCCGCGAGGGCGACTACCTCACCAAGGTCCAGCGGTACGCCCGCTCCGAGGAGTTCATCCAGGTGCTGCGCCAGGTGTGGGCGGCGACCGGGCCGATCAGCCACGCGGGCGAGTACTACCGGTTCGAGGGGTTCGCCACGGACATCAAGCCGTACCAGGACGCCATCCCCATCTCGGTCGGCGGCTCCTCACGGGAGGCGTACGAGGTCGGCGGGCGGCAGGGCGACATCTTCGGGCTGTGGGGCGAGCCGCTCAAGGAGACCGCCGAGCAGATCGCCGCCGTCAACGCCGTGGCCGACGCGGCGGGCCGCCCGCACCCGCGGATCTGGGTCTCGTTCCGCCCGATCGTGGCCGCCACCGACGAACTCGCCTGGGAGAAGGCGCACCGCATCCTCGGACAGGTCAAGGAGACGGTGGCGGCGACCCCGAAGGGCGCGCGCTACCCCGCCCCCGGGGACGGCCGCCCCGCGAACGTCGGCTCGCAGCGGCTGCTCGACGTCGCCGCGCGCGGCGAGCTGCACGACCGCGCGCTGTGGACGCCGCTGGTCACCGCGACCAACGCGGCGGGCAGTTCCACGGCACTGGTCGGCAGCTACGAGACGGTGGCCAAGGCGCTGCTGGACTACGTCGACATCGGGTGCGAGCTGCTGTCGATCCGCGGGTACGACCCGCTCAACGACGCGATCGACTACGCGCGGTACGTCCTGCCCCTGGTCCGCCAGGAACTCGCGCACCGGGGTACGCCCGTCGCCGCGTGAGGGGTGCACCGCAGGAGGAACCGCGCGGCGAGGCAGCCCCGATCGGACGAAGGAGTGACCATGGACAGCCCCGACGGCGGCCGGTCAGACGCGGTGGGCCAGCAGGTCGCGGACCGCGCCGGCGGTGGTCCCGGCCAGCCACGGCGGGGCGTCGGCCCGGGTGCGCAGGTGCAGCAGTTCGGGCGGCACTGGCGGCAGGTCGTCACGCCGCTGGAGCCCTTCCGGGGGCGGCCCGACGTCGGCGAGCAGGCCGACGCCGAGGCCGCCGCGGATCGCGTTCATCACGCCCGCGAGGTAGGCCGCCTCCACGACGACCGCCGACGACAGGTCGTGCTCGGCGAGGGTGTCCAGCGCGCGCCGGCGGATCGTACAGGGGTGGTCGATGACGACCACCGGGATGGGCGTGCCGGCCGCCGGCATCCGCCAGTTCGGGGCGGAGAACCACGACAGCGGAAGCGCGCCGGCCGGGACGCTGTCGCTGCCGCGGGCATCGCCGATGAAGACGGCCACGTCGATGCCGCCGCGGTCCAGGCCGTCGTTGAGCTGGGCGCTGCGGTCCAGCCGGAACCGTACGCCGCGGCTGGGGTAGTGCTCCTTGAGCACGCCGGTGATCGCGGGCAGGATGCGGTCGGCGGCGTGCTCGGTGGAGCCGACCACGAGGGTGCCGGCGCCGTTGCCGCCGCGGCCGAGCCTGACCAGCGCCTCGTCGTGGGCGGCGAGGATCTTCCGCGCCTCGGCGAGCAGGGTCTCACCGGACGGGGTGAACCGCGTGACGCGCCCGGCGCGTTCGACCAGCGGCCGCCCCACCGCCTTCTCCAGCCGCCGCACGTGCTGGCTCACCGCGGACTGGGACATCCCGATCGCCGCGGCCGCGCGGTGGAAGCCGCCGCAGTCGGCTATGGAGGTGAAGGTGCGCAGAGCGGCGATGTCCAGTACGTCGGCCATCTCGCGAGCGTATCAACCTGCGGTTTCAGCAACCTTGCAGCGATATGTCCGCGCTCCGAACGGCGGCCCGACCGACCCGGCCCGACCCGACCTGACCCGGCCCGGCGACCCGACCGGCCCGAATTCCGAGCAACCCGTGACCCTGGGAGAAGCATGACCGCCGAGACCGTTGCCGGCACCGCCTCTGGAACCGCCTCCGACACCGCCCCGGGCACCGCTGACGTGCCCTCGATACCCGAGCAGTTCAGGACCGCCTTCCGTGGCCATCCGGCCGGGGTGGTGGTGGTCACCGTGCCCGGCGCCGGCCGGCCCGCGGGCTTCACCGCGACCTCGGTGGCCTCCCTCTCCCTCGACCCCGCGCTGCTCTCCTTCGGCATCTCGGGCACCGCGTCGAGCTGGCCGCACCTGCGGGACAGCGCGACCGCCGTGGTGCACTTCCTGGCCGCCGAACACGAGCACCTGGCCCGGCGGTTCGCGACCAGCGGCATCGACCGGTTCGCCGCGCCGACCCGGTTCAGCACGCTGCCGGGCGGCGAACCCGTGCTCGACGACGTGTCCAACTGGCTGCTGGTCGACATCGAGGCACGGGTCCCGGCGGGCGACCACCGGCTGGTGATCGGCCGGGTGACCCGCGCCCATGTCGGCGTCCAGCAGCGCCCGCTGCTCTATCACGACGGCCGGTACCACACGCTGTGAGCGGGCGGGCCGAGAGGGTCGGGTGCGCCCGGCTCACTCCGACGGCGTCGCCGGGGGCGTCGGGTGCGCCGGGGGCGTCGGCCAAGCGCCGCCGATGGAGAGGTTGTTGACGTCCCGGGCCTGGATGACCGGACTGTTGTACGCCGTGCCGCTGAACGTGTTGTGCACCACGCTGATCGAACCGCTCCCGGCCGGCGATCCGAACTCGTCCAGCAGCGCGCGCAGTTCGGCCGCCGCGGCGGGGTCGGCACGCAGGACCCGCCGCAGCCGGGCACGCCACTCGTCGGCCACGTCCGCCGCCGTGTCGGCGTCCCCGGCCTGCTGAGCGGCCACCAACTCCGCCCGTGAGGAATCCAGTTGGCCGCCGACCGTACCGCCGTCGCCGCCCCGGGCGAAGAAGGCGGCGAGCCGCCCGCGGACCTGCCCCCACGCGTCGGAGACCATCAGCCCCACCAGCGAGGTCGCACCCGAAGCCGCGAGAGCGGTGAGTTCCGCTTCCACCCGTTCCACCCCGTCCCGTCCGGTCCGCCGCCGTGCCGCCCTTCCACGGTAGGACAACGCCGCCCGGGCCGCCGGGGTTCGCCGGGAGTGCCGCGGGCCCGCCGCCGCGCCGGGTTCGCGATACTGCTCCGACAGGCAGGTACGGCGAGGCTGCGGGCGAAGGGCACGGGATCGATGGCGCGGGACACGGAACCCGAGGAGGCGGGCGGCGCGGGCGGCGAAGGCGGCGCCGGCGGGCTGGCGCGGGTGGCCGCCGAGGCGGGCGTGTCCGTGTCCACGGTGTCGAAGGTGCTGCACGGGCGCTCGGATGTCGCCTCGCGCACCCGGGCGCGGGTGCAGCGGCTGCTGGAGCAGCACGGGTACGGGACCGCGCCGCGCGGGCGGGCCGTACCGACCGCGCTGGCGGCCGGCGGGCTGATCGACTTCGTGATCGGGGAACTGGACGGTCCCTGGGCGGTCCAGCTGGTGCGCGGAGCCGAGGAGGCGCTGCACGCGGTCGGCATGGGCCTGGTGGTGTCGGCGGCGCACGAGAGCGAGAGTGGGCAGGCCCGGAACTGGCTGGAGGCACTGGCCAACCGGCCGACCCGCGGCGCGATCCTCGTCGTGCCCGGGCTGACGGACGCGCAGCGGGTCGAACTGGGGCGGCTGGGGCTGCCGTTCGCGCTGATCGCGCCCGCGGAGGAGCCGCCGCCCGGCGTGCCCTGGGTGGGGGCGACCAACTGGCCCGGCGGGCTCGCGGCCACCCGGCACCTGGTCCGGCTCGGGCACCGCAGGATCGCGGTGATCGGCGGGCCCCCGGACCGGCTCGCCTCGCGCGCCCGCGTCGACGGGTACCGCTCCGCGCTCGACGAGGGCGGGCTGCCCTTCGACCCCGAACTGGTCCGCTACGGCGACTTCTCGCACGGGCCCGCGTACGAGCACGCGCTCGACCTGCTGCGCCTTCCGGACCGCCCCACCGCGATCTTCGCCGGCAGCGACCAGCAGGCACTCAGCACCTACCGCGCCGCCGACCGCCTCGGGCTGCGCGTGCCGGCCGACCTGAGCGTGGTCGGCTTCGACGACCTCGACTTCGCGGACTGGGTCACCCCGCGGCTCACCACCGTGCGCACCCCGCTGCCGGAGATGGCCGCGGTCGCCACCCGCATGGTCCTCCAACTCCTCGCGGGCCAGGTCCCCGAGACCACCCGCGTCGAAGTGGCCAGCGAACTCGTCCTCCGCGACAGCACCGCTCCCCCCAGGGTCCCCTGACCCCCCGGGCCGCCTCGCCGCTCACGGGACCGCCCGCCGCTGGGGTGGCCGCTCGCACCGTTTCCCGCGGCCCGGGGGGACGGCGCACCATCACCCGCGTGGCCGGGCGCACCGTGTCCGGAGCCGCCTCAGGCAAGCGCTGCCGGTGGTCGATGTGCGGGTGTGCGCGTGTGCGCGTGTGCGGGGAGAGTCGGCTCACCGATCTCGCGCCGGCGGATCTGACGGGCTCGCCTCGGACCTCAGGCGGCCGGCGCGGCGTCCCGACCGTGAGGTGCGGCGCGCGCTGGTGGCGGCGCGGGCCGACTGGCTCGCCCATACGGCTCCCCGGACCCCGGGCGCATGCGGCGGCGCGCGGTACGCGTTGATCGCGCGGCCCTCCCCGGAGCTTCGCCGGGGGCGCCGGGGGTCAGGGGTGGGGAGGGAGGACGCGGGTGCGGACTTCGGCGAGGGCGAGGCGGGTGCCGGCCGGGCCGGGGGCGGTCGCGGAGAGGACGACCTCGTCGCCGTCGTGGAGGAAGGACCGCTGGGAGCCGTCGGGGAGGCGCAGCGGCTCCTCCCCGTTCCAGGTGAGCTCGATGAGCGCGCCGCGGGTGTCGCGCTCGGGTCCGCTGACGGTGCCCGACCCGAAGAGGTCCCCGGTCCGCAGGCTCGCCCCGTTCACCGTGAGGTGCGCCACCATCTGCGGGTAGGTCCAGTACATCGTGGCGAACGGCGGCCGCGCGACGAGATGCCCGTTCAGCCGTACCTCGATCGCGATGTCGAGGGCCGACGGCCGCGCGGCGCCGTCGTCGAGGTAGGCCGGCGGGCGGGGGTCGCGCGGCGGCGGCAAGGTGCGGGCGTGCCGCAGCGCGTCGAGCGGCGTCACCCACGCGGAGACGGACGTGGCGAAGGACTTCCCGAGCATGGGGCCGAGCGGGACGTACTCCCACGCCTGGATGTCCCGCGCCGACCAGTCGTTGAGCAGGCACAGCCCGAAGACGTGGTCGTCGGCGTCGGCGAGCGCGACCCGCTCGCCCTGCGCGGAGGGCGCGCCGACCACGAAGCCCACCTCGGCCTCGATGTCCAGCCGCAGCGAGGGCCCGTAGGAGGGCACCTGCTCGCCGGGCTCGCGGCGCTGCCCGCAGGGCCGTACGACGTCGGTGCCGGAGACCACCACGGTGCCCGCCCGGCCGTGGTAGCCGATCGGCATGTACTTCCAGTTCGGCGGCAGCGCGTCGGCGCCCGGGCGGAAGATCCGGCCGACGTTGGAGGCGTGGTGCTCCGAGGCGTAGAAGTCGGCGTAGTCCGCGACCTCGAACGGCAGGTACGGGACCGTGTCCGGGAGCGGGACCAGGCAGGGCGCCACGGCGGCGCGGTGCCGCTGCTCGGTCAGCCACGCGGTGACCTCGGCCCGTACCCGCGTCCAGGCCGGCCGGCCTGCGGCCAGCAGCGGGTTCAGCGACGGCGCGGCCAGCAGCTCGGCGAGGTCGGCGGGCGCACCGGTGGCGCGGGCGGCCGCACCCGCGTCGAGTACGTGCTCCCCGTAGCGGACCCCGAGCCGTCGCCGGGGGTCGCCGGCGGTGCTGAAGACGCCGTACGGCAGGTTGTGCACCCCGAACAGCGCGTCGTGCGGGAGGTCGAACGGGTCGGCGGGGCTCAACGGACCTCCACGGGCGGCCGGCGGTGATCACGTGGCGCGCTCGCGCGACGTGATCATGCAAACGCCCCGAGGATACCGCCGGGCCTCGGGCCTCGGGCTCCGGGCGGGCCCGGCCCGGCTCCGGTGCCGTAGGCGGGCACGGCTCGGCACCCGCGCGGTGCGTGCGCCGAGAACGGGTTTGGAGCTGCCCGCACCGCAAACGTAAAGTTCGCCCCAATGACCGGGCGGGGAACGCGGGGCCCGGCACCCACGGGGATCACACGGAGAGCAGCGGTTTCATGACGGCGACCACACAGGACCTGGACCAGACCCCGGACCCGGACCGGTTCCGGGCCCCGGAGCAGTTCCCGGCCCAGGGCGCGGCCCCGGGTACGGCGCCGGGCACCGACCCCTACGCCGCCGAACCCCCGCAGGCCCCCGGTATCGACCCGGCCCGCCTCGCCCAGTGCCTCGCCGTGCTCGCCGAGCTGGACGACCTCCCCGTCGACCACCCCGACGCCGTCGCCGTACGCCGGGCCACCGCCGGGATCTACCGCACGGTGAAGCAGCGCCGCCGCCAGGAGCGCCGGGCCGCCAAGACCGCCAACGACAAGGCCGTCACCGAGGCCACCGCCACCGGCGCCGCCGACCGGATCGACGACGAGACGCTCGGCATCCAGCTCAGCACCTCCGTGACCACCGAGATCGCCGGCATCCTGGAGCGGCCCCGCTCCTGCTACGTCTGCAAGACCCGCTACGTCGAGGTCGACGCGTTCTACCACCAGCTGTGCCCGCCGTGCGCGGCCGAGAACCGGGCCCGTCGCGACGCCCGCACCGACCTGACCGGGCGGCGCGCCCTGCTCACCGGCGGCCGCGCCAAGATCGGCATGTACATCGCGCTGCGGCTGCTGCGCGACGGCGCCCACACCACCATCACCACCCGCTTCCCGAACGACGCGATCCGCCGCTTCAAGGCGATGCCGGACAGCGCCGACTGGCTGCACCGGCTCAAGGTCGTCGGCATCGACCTGCGCGACCCCGCCCAGGTGGTCGCGCTCGCCGACTCGGTGGCCGCCGCGGGCCCGCTGGACATCCTCATCAACAACGCGGCCCAGACCGTACGCCGCTCCCCGCGTGCCTACAGCGAGCTGGTCGCCGCGGAGTCCGCGCCGCTGCCCGCGGGCGAGCTGCCCGCCGCCGAGGTGTTCGGCGAGTTCGGCTCGGGTGCGCGGACCGCGGCCGCGCTGCCCTCGCCGCGCGGCGAACTGCTCACCCCCGACGAGGTCACCGGCCTCGCCCTGGTCAGCGGGTCCGCCTCGCTCGCCCGGATCGAGGCGGGCACCGCGATCGACGCCGGCGGCCTCGTGCCCGACCTCGACCCCACCAACACCTGGGTGCAGACCGTCGGCGAGGTCGACCCGATCGAGCTGCTCGAAGTCCAACTGTGCAACGTCACCGCGCCGTTCGTGCTGATCAGCCGGCTGCGCCCGGCGATGGCGGCGGCCACCGCCCGGCGCAAGTACGTGGTCAACGTCTCCGCCATGGAAGGGCAGTTCAGCCGCGGCTACAAGGGCCCCGGCCACCCGCACACCAACATGGCCAAGGCCGCGCTCAACATGCTCACCCGCACCAGCGCGCAGGAGATGCTGGACACCGACGGCATCCTCATGACCGCCGTGGACACCGGGTGGATCACCGACGAGCGGCCGCACCCCGACAAGGTCCGGCTCGCCGCCGAGGGCTTCCACGCCCCGCTCGACCTGGTCGACGGCGCCGCCCGCGTCTACGACCCGGTGGTGCGCGGCGAGCAGGGCGAGGACCTGTACGGCTGCTTCCTGAAGGACTACCGCCCGTCGGCGTGGTGAGCCCGCGCCGCGGATGAGGGCGCGGCCTACGCTGGCCGGGTGGCCCTCTTCGTCATCGAGCGCACCAGCGCCCTGCCGCCGGCCGAGGCGTGGCGGCGGCTCACCACGTGGGAACGGCACTCCGCCACGGTGCCGCTGACCCGTATCGAGGTGCTGACCCCGCCGCCGTCGGGGGTCGGCACCGCGTTCGTGGCGCGCACCGCGGTCGGCCGGGCCGGTTTCGCCGACCCGATGCGGGTCGAGGTGTGGCAGCCGCCGGGGGGCGACGGGCACGGGCGGTGCCGGCTGGTGAAGACCGGGCGGGTGGTCGTCGGCTGGGCCGAGATCGAGGTGGGGCCGGCGGCCGGCGCCACCCGCACCGGCTCCCGCGTGTGCTGGCGCGAGGACCTGCGCGTACGCGGGCTGCCGGGCGCCCTCTTCGACCCGGTGACGTCCCTCGCCGGGCGGTTGGTCTTCGGCCGGGTCCTGGACACGCTCCTCGCGGGGCGCCCCTGAGCTTCCGGGGCGGCGGCGCCGAGTTCCCGGGACGGCGGCGCGGAGGGCCTTCCGGAGAGCCTTCGCCGGTCGCGTCGATGAGTTCCGCCGACCGGAGCGGTCTACCCCGGTGTACGGCACCCGGCCGCACGCGCACACCCGCGCCGCACCCTGGAAGCAGGCCCCCATGTCCACCAAGATCTTCGTCAACCTCCCGGTCAAGGACCTCTCCCGGTCGATGGGCTTCTTCACCGGCCTCGGCTTCACCTTCAACCCGGACTTCACCGACGACAAGGCCGCGTGCATGGTCATCAGCGACGACATCTACGCGATGCTGCTGACCGAGCCCTACTTCCGGAAGTTCACCGGCAAGGCCGTCACCGACACCGCGACCTCCAGCGAGGCGATCGTCGCGCTCCTCCTCGACACCCGGCAGGACGTCGACCGGATCGCCGAGGCGGCCCTCGCGGGCGGCGGCCGGACCGCCGAGCAGACCAACGAGAACAGCCCCATGTACACCCGGTCCTTCTTCGATCTCGACGGCCACCACTGGGAGTTCTTCCACGCCGCCGGCGCGTAGACCGAAGGGAGCGGAAAGCGGCGCCGCCGCCCGCCGGCAGGTGGTCCCGCGACCGGCGGAACGCGGCTGCCCGGGAGGGGCGGGCGCGGCGCGCTCGCGCAATACGCTTGTGCCGCGCGCAGGAACGTTCCGCGCGGGGGTGTCCACACACGAGGGGGGATCGGGCCGTGCCCGTTGCAAGAGGAGTGAAGATAGGCATCATCGGCGCCGTCTGCGCCGGGATGTTCGGCGTGGCCGGCTACGGCGCCTACAACATGTACACGGCGCTGGACGGCTCGGGGGGTGGCGGGGGCACGCACACCGTGGCGAACACGGACCCGACGTCGGCCCCGAAGCCGCCGACGGCGCAGCAGGTCGCCGACACGGCCCACACGTTCCTGACCGCGTGGGCCGCCGGCCAGACCGCGAAGGCGGCGGCCGCCACGGACGCGGCGGACGCCGCGATGACCGACCTCACCGACTTCCAGCAGCAGGGCCACGTCACGTCGGTGGCGATCAGCGGCATCGCCCCGACCACCGGTGCGTCCGGGGGAGCGTCGTTCACGGTCACCGCGCGCCTGTCGTACGACGGCATCACGTCCACCTGGACGTACGCCTCGGCGCTCACCGTGGACCGCGACTCCACCGGCGACGTGGCCGTCACGTGGAAGCCCTCCGTGCTCAACCCGGCGCTGGCGGACGGTGACTCGGTGGTCACCGGGACCGCGAAGTCGCCCGGGGTCGATGTCACCGACCGGCACGGCAAGGTGCTCACCGGCAAGAGCTACCCGTCGCTGGCCCGGATCATCGAGGACCTCAAGTCCCGCCACGGCGACCAGGTCAAGGGCGGCACCGCGGGCATCGAGACCTACGTGCAGCACAGCGACGGGTCTGCCGGGAAGGTGCTGAAGGTGCTGCGCAAGGGCAAGAGCAAGAAGCTCCCGACGACGCTGGACGCGGGCGTGCAGGCCGCCGCGGAGAAGGCGGTGAAGGGCAAGAACGGCGCCGGGGTCACCGCGCTCGACATCTACGACGGCACCATCCTGGCGGTCGCCAACAGCGACCCGGGCGGCACCGACATCGCGCTCCAGGGCGCGGACGCCCCCGGCTCCACGATGAAGATCGTCACGTCCGCCGCGCTGCTCGAACGCGGCATGGGGCCCGACTCGCCCGCCCGGTGCAAGAGCACGGACAACGTGGCCAACGGCCGTATGTACAAGAACGACTCGCCGAGCCTGCAGAACGCGAACGCCGATCTGCGCTGGGACTTCGCGAACTCCTGCAACACCGGCTTCATCACGCAGGCGCCCAAGCTCGGCGCCACCGGACTGCGGGACACCGCCGCCCAGTTCGGGCTCACCCAGCCGTGGAACATCGGCACCGCCACTCCGAACGACCAGCCGAGCTTCCCCGACGGCAGCGGGCCCGACGAGCTGACCTCCGAGATGATCGGGCAGGGCAAGGTGGTGGCGAACCCGATGATCATGGCGTCGGTCGCCGCCACCGCGGCCACCGGCAGCTTCCACGAGCCGCGGATCGTGGCCGCGAGCATGATCGACGGCCGGATCTCCGCGGCCGGCGTCGGTTCCCGGGTGTCGGGCGATCTGCGGCAGTTGATGCGCGCGGCCATCACGAACGGCACCGCCACCGGCGTCATGAGCGGCTTCGGCTCCGACTCGGGCGCGAAGACCGGCTCGGCCGAGGTCGACGGCCAGGCCGCCACCAACGGCTGGTTCACCGCGTACGCGGGCGGCGTGGCGGTGGCCGCGGTCGTCCACGACGCCGGGTTCGGCAACACCTCCGCGGGGCCGATCGTGGCGCAGGTGCTGCGGGCGTCCTGACCGGCGAGGCCGTACCGGCGGCGCGACCGGCCTGCGCCGCCCGTACGGTCAGGCCAGCGCGTCGCCGTGCAGGAGGAGCAGCGTGACGGCGGTGACCGCCATCGCCAAGGTGGTGAGGAACGGCAGCCGGCTGTGCGGGCCCGCGCCCGCGGTGCGGACCGTGGCGACCGCCAGCACGCCGGTCACGGCGAGCGCCGCCCACCCGGCGCGACCGGCCGGCCCCGGCGGGCCGAAGACGAGGACCGCGGCCGCGGCCAGCAGCGGCACCGGGGCGAGCAGGCGGCTGCGGCGCCGCCCGATCCGCTGCGGCAGGCCGCGCACGCCCGCGGCCAGGTCCGCGTCGATGTCCGGCAGCACGTTCGTGACGTGGGCGCCGACGCCGAGCAGCGCGCCCGCCGCGACCGCCCAGCCCGGCGGACCCGGGTGCCCGGGCAG
Organism: Streptomyces sp. NPDC087270; assembly: GCF_044744625.1. NCBI lineage: Bacteria > Bacillati > Actinomycetota > Actinomycetes > Kitasatosporales > Streptomycetaceae > Streptomyces > Streptomyces sp. NPDC087270. The sequence continues at coordinate 158,253 of NZ_JBIUYR010000018.1, read as the reverse complement.
GCCCAGCGTCACGAACGCGGGCAGCAGCCCGAACCCGACGGCGTACGGCAGCCACGACAGCGCGGTGCGCTTCACGCCCAGGTTGTACGCCCATGCCGCCGCGACCCCGGTCAGGTGCGCGGCGCCGGCCGCCAACCCGCAGGCCAGCGAGGCCACGACGCACACGGCGAGCGCCCCCGCGGCCGCGGCCGCCGCCATGCCGCGTGTCGGCGCCCCCGCCGCCAGCGGCTTGTCCGTGCGGCCCGCCGCCCGGTCCCGTTCGACGTCCACGACGTCGTTGCACCAGCCCACCGACGCCTGACCGCTCAGCACCGCCGCCGCGACCAGCCCGCAGCCGCCCGCACCCCGCCCCGACGCCCCGGCGAGCGCCGTCACCAGCACCGTCACCGCCACGGTCGGCTCCGGATGGGACGCCTTCACCAGCCCCCACGCCACCCCGCCCGTACCCGCACCCGCGTCGACCGCCACCCCACCACGCTAGGCGGCGGGGCTCCCGTACGCCGTGACGGCTCGCCGTCACCACGGCTCACGCCCTCCGTGGGAGTACCGCGCCCCCGGCCCCGCACCGGCCGCCAGGTTCCGGAACGGCGGAACGGGGCAGCCCGGCGGGTTGATACGGCCACGTTTGGACGGATTTGCCGCCGTCCTTCCTATGCTGAGGCAATGAGCCGAATCGTGGGCGTCCACGCGGTGCTGCCGCCGTACCGGTACCCGCAGCACGAAATCAGGGATGCCCTCGTGGAGATGGGAGCGGTGGGCCCGGAGGGCCGGGGCGTGCTGGACCGTATCCACGCGGCGTCCACGGTGAAGTACAGGTACCTGGCGATGCCGTTGGAGCGGTACCGCACGTTGGGCGGGTTCGGCGAGGCGAACGCCGCTTACGTCAGCGCGGCGACGGAGTTGGCGCAGGAGGCCGTCAGGGGCGCCCTGCACCGCGCGGACATCGCCGCCGCCGACGTGGAGTTGGTGGTGTCGACGTCGGTGACGGGCCTTGCGGTGCCGTCGATCGAGGCGCGGCTGGCCGCCCGGTGGGGGCTGCCCGCGCACGTCAAGCGCGTCCCGATCTTCGGGTTGGGCTGCGTCGCGGGAGCCGCGGGGCTCGCCCGGGTGCACGACTACCTCGAAGGGCACCCGCACGGCGTGGCGGTGCTGCTCTGCGTGGAGTTGTGCTCGCTGACGGTGCAACGCGGCGACCCGTCCGCCGCGAACGTGGTGGCGAGCTCCCTCTTCGGCGACGGCGCGGCCGCGCTGGTGGCGGTCGGCCGGGAGCACCCGGCGGCGCGGGCGCGGGGCCCCGAGCGGGGCCCGGAAACGGTGGCGACCCGCAGCCACCTCTACCCGGACACCGAACGCCTGCTCGGCTGGGACATCGCCGACAGCGGCTTCCGGATCGTCCTGGGCAGCGACCTGCCGGACACGGTGCTGCGCCATCTCGGCCCGGAGGTCAGGGAGTTCCTCACCGACCACGACCTGAAACCGGCGGACGTCACGGGCTGGATCTGCCACCCGGGCGGCCCGAAGGTGCTGGAGGCGGTCCGGGAGACCCTCGATCTGCCCGCGCGCGCCCTGGAGTTGACGTGGCGCTCGCTCGCGGAGGTCGGCAACCTCTCCTCCGCGTCCGTGCTGCACATCCTGCGCGACACCCTGGACCGGCGCCCGCCGCTGCCCGGGACCCCCGGCCTGATGCTCTCGATGGGCCCGGGCTTCAGCTCCGAACTCGTCCTTCTCCGTTGGTAGGCCGCCGATGACCTCGTTCGCCCCGTCCACCGCGTACACCGTGCTGGTGCTGCTGGTCGCCGCCGAGCGGCTGGCCGAACTGGCCACCGCGCGGCGCAACGCGGCGTGGAGCCATGCCCGCGGCGGCGTCGAGCACGGCCGCGGCCACTACCCGGTGATGGTGCTGCTGCACACCGGTCTGCTGGCCGGGTGCCTGGTGGAGACCGGGTGGGGCGGGCGGCCGTTCGTGCCCGCGCTCGGCTGGCCGATGCTCGTACTCGCCCTGGCCGCGCAGGCGTTGCGCTGGTGGTGCATCCGCACGCTCGGGCCGCGCTGGAACACCCGGGTGATCGTGGTGCCGGGGCTGCCGCTGGTGGACGGCGGACCGTACCGGTGGATGAGCCACCCCAACTACCTCGCGGTCGTCGTCGAGGGCGCGGCGCTGCCGCTGGTGCACGGCGCCTGGATCACCGCGATCTGCTTCACGCTGCTCGACGCGCCACTGCTCGCGGTCCGGCTGCGCTGCGAGAACGCGGCGCTGGCGCTCGCCCCCGACGCGGCGCCGGCCGTCGCGGTGGCCGCGCCGTGATCGACCTGCTGGTCGCCGGGGGCGGGCCGGCCGGGCTGGCCACCGCGATCCACGCGGCGCGCGCGGGGCTCGACGTGGTGGTGGCCGAGCCCCGGCCGGGTCCGGTGGACAAGGCGTGCGGCGAGGGGCTGATGCCCGCGGCCGTACACGCGCTGGCCGACCTCGGGGTGGCCGTCGGCGGGCGCCCGCTGCGCGGCATCCGCTACGTCGACGCCCGGTACGAGGCCGAGGCGCACTTCCGGGCCGGGCCCGGGCGGGGGGTGCGGCGCACCGAGCTGCACGCGGCGCTCGCCCACCGGGTCGCCCAACTCGGCGTGCCCGTGCTGCCGTTGCGGATCGACGCGGTACGGCAGGGCCCGGACGGGGTGACCGCGGCCGGACTCGCCGCGCGCTACCTCGCCGCCGCGGACGGGCTGCACTCCCCCATCCGGCGCACCCTGGGGCTGTCCGGACCGCCCGATCCCGCGCCTGCCCGCTACGGCCTGCGCCGGCACTTCGCGGTGCCGCCGTGGACCGACTGCGTCGAGGTGCACTGGTCCGCCCGCGCGGAGGCGTACGTCACGCCCGTCGGGCCCGACCTGGTCGGCGTCGCCCTCCTCACCTGCGACCGCGCGCCCTTCGACCACCACCTCGCCGCCTTCCCCGCGCTCGCGGCCCGCCTGCCGCCCACCGCGGCGACCCCGGTGCGCGGCGCCGGGCCCCTGCGGCAGCCGGTCCGGGCCCGCGCCGCGGGCCGGGTCCTGCTCGTCGGCGACGCCGCCGGCTACGTCGACGCCCTCACCGGCGAGGGCGTCTCCCTCGCGGTGCGCGGCGCCGCGGAACTCGTCCGCTGCGTGCGGTCCGACCGGCCGGAGGCGTACGAACGCGCGTGGCGCGCGATGTCGCGGCGGCACCGCGCCCTCACCACCCTGCTGCTGCGGGCCCGCGGCAACCCGGGGACGGCCCGGCGCATCGTGCCCGCCGCGGCGCGCTTCCCGGCGCTGTTCGCGGCCGTGGTGAACCGGCTCGCGTGAGGCGCCCGGTGCTGCGCCGCCCGCCGACGGCGCGCCCGGGCGGACCGGTCCGGCTCGGTTCGAACCGCTTCAGCCCACGCCGTAGCTCGACGAGGAGAAGCCGGGGACCGAGTAGCCGTTGAGCACCCACAAGGGCGCGGTGTACCACAGGAGCGCGACCCCGACGAGCAGCAGGGAGCCCATGACCGGGAGCAGGAACCCGGGCAGCCGCTTGCTGCGGACCACGATCACCTTCGCCACGAACGCCCCGTAGAAGGCGCACCCCGTGAACGAGTGGATCGCCACGCGCGGGGAGCTGGTCTCGATGCCGTAGGTGACGAGGCAGTGGAACGCGATCGGCAGGGAGAACAGGAAGAGGAAGTAGCCGAGCACGCGGTGTCCGGTGCGTACCGGATGCGGCGCGGCCCGCACCCCGGGGATGCGGCCGAACATCCACAGCGCGAGCCCGTACTGGATGAGGACGAGGCAGAGCAGCGCGCTGCCGAGCCGGGCCTTGAGGTCGACCGCGTCGGTGCCGTGCTGCCCGTAGATCCCGCTGTTGTAGTCGGGGGTGTGTTCCTTGCCGAACGCGTAGATCCCGAAGCCGACCGCGATGGGGACCAGGACACCGAGAGCCAGGAGTGCGGCGCGGGCGCCGGGGCCGCGCCGCTCCTCGTGGGGCTCGCCCGCCATCCGGCTCAGCTCGTGACCTGCTTGCCCTTGGCGTTCACGACGTACCACAGGGCGCCGAACTGGTTGAGGCCCTGCCCGTTGGTCTGGCCGGCCTTGGTGTCGCCGACGTAGTAGTACAGCGGGTGGCCGTTGTAGCTGACCTGCGTGGCGCCGCCGGAGCGCTTGGCCGTGCCGAGCAGCGACTTGTCCGCGCCCTTGCCGGGTTTGGCGGCGCCCTTGGTGGTGAGCAGGGGCGGCCAGGCCGCGGCGCAGGCGCCGGTGCAGGTGGAGACGTTCTTCTGCTTGTCGGCGTCGAACAGGTAGAGCGTGCGGCCCTTGGCGTCGACCAGGATGGCGCCGAGCTTGCCCTCGGTCTTGGTGGCCACGGTGGCCTGCCCCTTCGCGATCGCCGCGCTGGCCGTGGCGGAGGCGCTGGCCGCCTTGGAGGACACCTTGGCGGACGCGCTGGCCGCCTTGGACGACGCGCTGCCCCCGGAGGAACCGCCGCTGGACGCCGAACCGGCGGCTGAGGTGGCACTGCTGCCGGACGAGCAGCCGGTCAGCACGGCGGCAAACAGGGCTGCGGCGGCACAGGTGGCCGCCCTGGCGGTGCGCTTCATCAGGGGCTCCGAGAGGTGAGCTGGGCGATTTGCTCACAGCGTCGCGCCCGGCCGCCGCGCGCCCTGCTCCCGGCGCACGCACGCGCCGCCGAGACCACCCTTCCGGCGGATTCCCGCAGCCGGCGTGCCCTGGATGGAATCGCGCCGGCCCGGCAAGCGTTGACGTCGGTGGACAGTTGTGATGACCACGAGTGGGAGGACCGAGATGGCCGCGCAGACGCAGAGGGCCGTACTGGCCGGCGGGTGCTTCTGGGGGATGCAGGACCTGATCCGCCGGCAGCCGGGCGTGACCGCGACCCGGGTCGGCTACACCGGTGGCGACGTGCCGAACGCCACCTACCGCAACCACGGCACGCACGCGGAGGCGATCGAGGTCCTCTTCGACCCCGAGCGGACCGACTACCGCGCGCTGCTGGAGTTCTTCTTCCAGGTCCACGACCCCAGCACGAAGAACCGCCAGGGCAACGACATCGGCCTCAGCTACCGCTCGGCGATCTACTACGTGGACGACGAGCAGAAGCGGATCGCCGAGGACACCATCGCGGACGTGGACGCCTCCGGTCTGTGGCCGGGCAAGGTGGTCACGGAGGTCGAGCCGGCCGGCCCGTTCTGGGAGGCCGAGCCCGAGCACCAGGACTACCTGGAGCGGTACCCCGACGGGTACACCTGCCACTTCCCGCGGCCGAACTGGAAGCTGCCGGCCCGGGCCAGGGGCTGACCGCGGACACCGCGAGAGGGCGGGGCCGCCAGGCCCCGCCCTCTCCCCGGCGTGCGTGCTCAGGACGCGTACGCCTCCAGTTCCACGATCCGTGAGTACGTCACGCCCTCGTTGCTGGCCAGGGTCACGATGCGCAGGGCGGTCGCGGTCTGCGCGGCGAAGGTCGAGCTGACCTCGCCCGCGGTGTTGCCGCGTACCTGGGCGGCGGTCTGCCAGGCGCCGTCGACCTGGAGTTCCACGTCCCAGGCGGACAGTCCGTAGCCCGCGGCGGGGTACTTCACCGAGTCCAGGGTGTACAGGTCCACCCGGCCGACGGAGACGGGCGTGTCGAAGGTGACCTGGAGCCAGTCGGGGAAGCTGCCCTTGGTGGAGTCGTTCCACCCGGTGGTGGTGCCCCAGTCGGCGGAGTCGCGGTCGCCGTCCACCGCGCCGCAGGCCGGGTAGTGCGGCAGGTTCTCCGAGGACGCGGAGACCGGCATGTAGCGCACCAGGTTGCCGGTGTCGTTCACCGGCGCGGGCTCGACCTGGACCGGCAGCGACAGCTGCTGGTCGCCGGCGTGCACGGTGATCGTGTACGCGCCCGGCGGGGTCGTCCGCGGCGCGCTGACGTCGATCTCGACCTTCAGGGTGTAGCCGGACGGCAGGTAGCTGGAGACCAGCGACCGGGAGACCGTCAGCGGCGCGGGCGCGTCGATGAACGCGTCGGCGTACACCGCGGAGCTGCCCGCGTTGCCGAACCGGAGCTGGAAGCCCTGGACCGCGCAGGGCACCGGGTCGACCAGCACGTGGTCGACGTCGGAGCCGAGGGTGAGCTGCTGGGCGGCCCCGGCCTTGGCGGGCGCGGCGGCCAGCGCGGGCGCCACCGCACCGAGCGTCACGAGCATGACAACAGCGGCGACGACGGCGAGCGCGCGGCGGCGCGCCGACCCGAGGAACGTCTTCGGCATGGTCTCCCCCTACGCCGGGTTCAGGCCGGGGTGCCCGGCCTCGACGGTGAACTTCCTGATGGTGCTGATCGGCGCGCCGACCCGGTCGATGTACGGCACCGCCCGGTAGGACGCGTGCAGTTCGTGCGGGGTCAGCTCGACCACGATGTAGCCGCGCCGCTCGTTGACGAGCTTCAGGTGCGGGTTGTGGTCGAGGAAGTTCTGGCCGTTGGCGGAGACGTCCACGCCGTTGCCGCCGCTGCTGATGGAGGTGCCGACGAGTTCCACGCCGATGGTGGGCGAGTCGGGGTCGTCGAAGTCCCGCTTCATGTCCATGGCGTAGGCGGCGTGCACGTCGCCGGTGACCACCACGGGGTTGCGGGCGCGCAGCCCGGCCAGGCCGTCGAGGATGCGGGTCTGCTCGGCGGTGTAGCCGTCCCACGCGTCCATGTTGAAGGTGGGGGTGCCGGCGGCGTCCAGGTCCATCCGGCTCATCACGACCTGGTTGGCGAGCAGGTTCCAGGTGGCGCGCGAGGCGCGCATCCCGTCGAGCAGCCAGCGCTGCTGCTGAGCGCCGGCGAAGGTGCGGGCGGGGTCGTCACGGCCCGGGTTGTCCGGCTTCCACAGGTCGCCGTCGGCCTGGTCGGAGCGGTACTGCCGGGTGTCGAGCACGTTGATCTCGGCGAGCCGGCCGAAGGTGAAGCGGCGGTAGAGCAGGTAGTCCGGGCCCTGCGGCGCGGGGGTGCGCAGCGGCATGTGCTCCCAGTAGGCGCGGTAGGCGCTGGCCCGGCGGACGGTGAAGTCGTCGATCGGGTCGAGGCTCTTGGAGTACAGGCCCGCGTAGTTGTCCTGCACCTCGTGGTCGTCCCAGGTGCCGATCCACGGCGTGTTCTGGTGGGCGGCCCGCAGGTCGGGGTCGGACTTGTAGAGCGCGTACTGGAGCCGGTAGCGGTCGAGGGTGTCGGCCTCGGTGCGGAACTGGTCGGGCACCGGGTCGGTGGTGTTGCGCAGACCGCCGGCGGCGGAGATGCCGTACTCGTAGATGTAGTCGCCGACGAAGAGCACCGCGTCGACGTCCTCGGCGGCGAGGTGGGCGTGCGCGGTGTAGTAGCCGTCCGGCCAGGACTGGCAGGAGGCGACGGCGAATCTGAGTCGGCCGGGGTGGTCCCAGGGATCGGGGGCGGTTCTGGTCCGGCCGACCGGGCTGAGGTGGCCGTCGACCTTGAACCGGTACCAGTAGTGCCGGCCGGGCTGGAGCCCTCGCACGTCCACGTGCACGCTGTAGCTGTACTCCGGCTGCGCGGTCGCGGTGCCGGAGCGCAGCACGTGCCGGAACCGCTCGTCGGCGGCGAGCTGCCACTGCACGTCGACCGCGTGGTACGGCATGCCGCCCAGCGGTTCGTACGGCTGCGGGGCGAGCCGGGTCCAGATCACCACCGCGTCCGGCAGCGGGTCGCCGGAGGCGACGCCGAGGGTGAACGGGTCGCCGGGCAGCGGGGTGGCGGCGCTCGCCGCTTCCGCGTGCGCGACGTTGACCCCGAAGGCGAGTGCGGTGGCCGCACCCGTCACGGTGAGGAACCGCCGCCGGGTCTGCCGTGCCGCCTGCCGTGGGAATTCGTCGGATGTCACGTGTCGGGCTCCTTCCAACGTCCGGCGGCCGGCCGGAATTCCGGCGGCCGCCTGTTCATTAGCAAGGTGCCATATGGACGCCGAACGACCTCTCATCGAGCGGAAGATGACCGGAAACCGTCCGAACGCCCTTCCGCGGCGCATTGTTTACGCGTCCTCACATGCGGAATTCATTCGGCCGTTTGGCGGAACGAAGGGTGCCGCCGGGTGCGGATCGCACCCGGCGGCACCGGGGAAGGCGGATCAGGGCGCCAACGCCCCGGGTTCCCGGCTCAGGACGGGAAGACCGGGGCCGGCCAGCCGCCGCAGTACGGGGTGCCGTCGATCCCGGAGTTGCCGCCGCCGTCGGTGACCGCGAAGTTGTTCCCCTCGCAGTTGTAGACCGGCGAGGAGGCGCCGATCCCGGTCGCGGTGACACCCGTGAACGTCGCGGCGCCGCCGGTCTGCTCCTGAAGCGCGAACGTCCCGGCCCCGCTGATCGTCACGTTGTTCAGGCTGACCCCGCTGATGGTGCCCTCGACCCACTGCACGGCCTCGTACGGGCTCTGCTTGATCAGCAGGTCGGAGACGTTGATCGGGCCGGTGATGGCGCCCTGGCTGCCGTCGAACCACAGCGCGCCCACGCCGAACTGCCAGTTCGGGTCGAGGCTGCCGTCCCGCACCAGCGTGTTGTCGCTGATCGTGGTGGTGCCGACCGGCGTGGAGGTGAAGCGCTGCCCGACGTGGATGCCGCCGCCCTGCGTCAGCCCGGTGTCCTGGACCAGGTTGCCGCTGACGGTGTTGTCGTGGCCGCCGTAGATCGCGATGCCGTTGGCGAGCATCTGCAACTGGACGGTGTTGTCGGAGATGGTGTCGTTGGCGTCGGCACCCAGCGAGGAGTCCGCCCAGGTGGCGATGCCGTCGTCACCGGTGTTGCGGATGTCGCTGTTGGTGACCGTCGAATTGGTCACCCCGCCGTGGAAGTTGATGCCGTCGGCGGTGGTGTCGCGGATGCGCATCCCGCTGAAGCTCAACTTGTCCATCGGGCCGTCCATCCACGCCCCGACCTTCATGTGGTCGATCCACACGTCCGACACCGACGAGTCGCTCATCGCGCCGCCGATCCCGTTCACCTGCGCGTTGTCGTCGCGCTCCTGGACGTCGCCGAAGATCGCGAAGTCCTTGAGGTGCACGTTGCTGCTGGGCGACGGCGCGGAGTTGCCGTAGAAGCCGGGAGCCGCGCCGGTGACGGTGGAGTACCACATGCCGGCGCCCGCGACAGTGACGTTGTTGACGCTGATGTGGCCCGGGACCTTGAAGGTGCCCGGCGGAATCCACACGGTGCCGCCCGACCCGGCCGCGCTGACGGCGGCGTTGAACGCGTCCGTGGAGTCGGCCGCGCCGGTCGGGTCGGCTCCCTTGTCGACCACCGACACAGACCCCGAGGGCTGGGACTGTGCCGCGGCGACCTGTTCGAAGTCGGCGAGGTCGAGGGTGTAGGAGGACGCGCTGTCGCCCGCGTCGACCTGGAACTTGAAGGTGGTGCCGGCCGGATACGTCGTGTCGAAGAGCCGGTGCGCCTCGTCGTAGAAGTGATGCGGGTTGCTGCCCGGCGAGTTGGTGAACGGGTAGCTGCCGTAGTACCAGGAGTACGCGTTCGTCAGCGTGAAGTCCGGCTGCTTGGTGCCGTCGACGTACAGCGACAGCGGCGCCGTGTACACCGAACCGTCCGCGGAGTCCGGGATGCTGTAGCGGAAGTCGATCGAGTTCGTGGCGACCGGCGTGGTGAACGTGACGTACTTGCCGGAGCCCTGCAGCGTCACCGCCTTGCGGTTCGACGCCTCGTCGGCCAGCTGGCCCTGGGCGTAACTCGGGCCGATCACCGAGCCGTTGGTGGCGGAGTCCTCCGCCTGCACCTCGCTGTAGGGAAGGCTCGCGCCGCTGCCGCCGGTCGCGGCGGCGAACGCCGGAGGGGCGCTCAGCGCGAGCGCGCCCGCCGAGGCGAGCAGCGCGGCGCAGCCGCCGAGGGCGGCCGCCCGCCGGAGACTTCGAAGGGGTTGGGACATGTCTTGCTCCTTTCCGCACACCGCCCCGTCGGCTCCACCGGCGGCACCGCGCCCGCCTCACGACGGCGGACAGGGTGGGACTCAAGGAGCCAGAGGGAGTCGAGGGAGCAGAGTGGCGTGGGTCACGACGCAGAGGACCGTAACCCCTGGGATACAGAGCCGCAATATCCGAATCCATTTTCGTTGATTCCTTGCAGTGGCTTGCAAGAGTGCGCGCACGACGTCGGGGTGAGGGTGTGGTGAGGCCCGCGTGCGGGTCCGTGAGGGGAGTGTGCGGGGTTTGCGCGCGAGCCCGGGCGGGGATGCGGTGGCGGGGTTCCGGCGCGGCGCGAACCGGCAGGTCGGACGGCCGCTCGGGTGGAATCGGGCGACCCGGGCACGGGCCGGCCGTCACGGGGACGGCGAAGTGCGCGACCGCGGTGTTACGTTGCCGCGCATGGTCGAAAGCATCACAGCGAGGCAGTTCCACGAGGCGGCCGGCGTCGATGACTGGCGGGTGCTCTTCGCGGGGGCGAGCGCGCACTTCCGCACCGGGTCGTTCGCGACCGGCGTCAAGCTGGTGGACGCGATCGGCGCCCTGGCCGACGCGGCCAACCACCATCCCGACGTGGACCTGCGCTACCCGGGGGTGACGGTGCGCCTGACGACGCACGAGGTCGACGGGTTGAGCGAGCGCGACGTCGAACTGGCCCGGGCGATCTCGGCGGCCGCGCGGGAACTGGACGTGCCGGCCGACCCGACCGCGCTGAAGTCCGTCCAGGTCGGGATCGACGCCCTCGTCGGCTCCCGGGTGATGCCCTTCTGGCGCGCCCTGCTCGGCTACCGGACGGCGAGCGAGGTGGACCTGGTGGACCCGGGCGGCAGCGAACCGCCGTTCTGGTTCCAGACGATGGACGCACCGCGCACGGAACGCAACCGCCTGCACATCGACGTCTCCGTCCCCCACGACCAGGCCGAGGAGCGGATCGCGGCGGCGATCACCGCCGGCGGCCGGCTGATCTCCGACGCGCACGCGCCCGCCTGGTGGACGCTGGCCGACCCGGAGGGCAACGAGGCGGACGTCGCGACCTGGATGGGCCGCGACTGAATCCTGCCGTCAACCCTGCCCCCGGGCCCTGCCCTCCGGCACGCGCCCGGCACCTGCGAGACACCTGCCGGGCGAAGGGTCCGGCCGACACGTTCCGCCGGACCCTCGTCAGGTCCGTCAAGTCCGGCCGCCGGGCGGGTCGCACGTCAGGTCGGCCGCCGGGCGGGTCGCACGTCAGGTCCGGCGGGGCCGCCGTCGCAGGACGTCGGCGAGCACCGTGGTCACCAGCTTGTCGACGGCGGCCGTGGTCGGCGGGTCGGGGTCGGCGTCGGGCTCGCGGTCGGAGCCGGGGCCGGAGCCGGAGTTACGGTCGAGGTCGAGGTCGCGGTCGGAATCGCGCTCGCGGTCGCGGTCCGCGAACAGGAGATGCCCGCCTCCGACCAGGGAGAGGGTGAGCGAGTCGATGTCGGCGTCGGCCGCGATGCGGCCCAGTTCGCGCTCGTCGGCCAGGTACGCGGAGACCGCGGTCGCGACCTGGGCGAGGATCGCGATGCCGCCGCCGGGCCTGGCCTGCCGCAGCCGCGCGCGCAGCTCGTCCCGGAAGGTGATGAGCGGGATGATCGCCACCGGAACCGGCCCGAACAGGGCGGTCAACGCGCCGGTGAGGTTGCCGGCCACGGTGCCGGTGCCGACGGCCTCGCGCAGCGCACGCGCCTGCGTGTCGAGCTGTGCGGCCCGGTCGAGCACCAGCTCGGTGAGGAAAGCGTCGAAGTCGGCGAAGTGCCGGTGCAGGACGCCCTTGGCGCAGGCCGCCTCGTCGGTGACGGCCCGGCTGGTCAGCCCGTTCGGGCCGTCCCGCAGCAGCACGCGTTCCGCGGCGTCGAACAACTGCTGCCGCGCGTCGCGCAGGTGTACCCCGGTCGGCACGTACCGATCCTCTCGTCCGCCGGTCACCCGGCATCCGTTGGCAGATGGGCGCTTGCCCACTAAAGTGAACGCATGCCCACTCTACCGCGAGAGCAACCGGAACCGGCGCCGCTGTACCAGGCTCGGCAGATGGCCGAGTCCTTCGGCACGGACCCGCGACGGTATGACCAGGCCCGGCCGCCCTACCCCGACGACCTGGTGGCGCGGATCGCCGCCGGGAGCCCGGGGCCCGACGTGCTCGACATCGGCTGCGGCACGGGCATCGCGGCCCGCCAGTTCCAGGCGGCCGGCTGCACCGTGCTCGGGGTCGAGCCGGACGCGCGGATGGCCGGCTTCGCCCGGACCCGCGGCCTGCCGGTCGAGGTGGCGGCCTTCGAAGCCTGGGAGCCGGCCGGCCGGGCGTTCGACGCGTTGATCGCCGCCCAGTCGTGGCACTGGGTGGACCCGACCGCCGGCGCCGCGAAGGCGGCCCAAGTCCTGCGTCCGCAAGGGCTCCTGGCGATCTTCGGGCACGTCTTCGAGCCGCCCGCCGAGGTGGCCGAGCCGTTCGCCGCCGCCTACCGCCGGGTGGCGCCGGACTCCCCGTTCAGCACCCAACCGGCGCGACGCCCGCTGGAGTTGTACCAGGCGGGGTACGCCAAGATCGCCGACACCATCCGCGGGACCGGGCGGTTCGACGACCCGGAACACTGGCGGTTCGACTGGGAGCGGCCCTACACGCGCGACCAGTGGCTGGACCTGCTCCCCACCACCGGCGGCCTCACCCGGCTCCGCCCCGACCAACTGGCCGAGATCCTGGGCGCGGTCGGCCACGCCATCGACGCCCTGGGTGGCGGGTTCACGATGCGCTACACCACTCTGGCGACCACGGCCGTCCGCGCCGGCACCCCGTGACCCGCCGCTGAACGACGGATGCCCGCGACGCGGACCCCGCCTACCGCAGGCCGTCGAGGAACTCGATGACACGCTGGGTGAGCGACTCGGCCGCGGCCTGGTCGTAGGACGGCAGCGAGGAGTCCGCGAACAGGTGCTGCTTGCCGGGGTAGAGGAACAGCTCGGCACGCTCGGTGGCGGCGGTCAGCTCCTTGGCGGCGTCGAGGTCGCCCTCGTCGGCGAAGAACGGGTCACCGTCCATCCCGTGCACCTGGACCGGGACGTCGGCCGGCCATGCCTCGCCGAACTCGGACACCGGGAGGCAAGCACTGATCAGCAGGGCGCCCTTCGCCCCGGCGCGGGTCTGGGCCAGGCGCTGGGCCGGCATGACGCCGAGGGAGAAGCCCGCGTAGACCACCTCGCCGCCGAGCGGCGCGGCAGCGGCGACGCCACGTTCCAAGACGGCGCCGAACCCCGTCCGGCTCGCGTAACCGACGCCCTGTTCCAGGGTGTCGAAGGTATGCCCCTCGTAGAGGTCCGGCACGTGGACGGTGTGGCCTGCCCGGCGGAGTTCGGCCGCGAACGCCTCGACTCCGGGCGTCAGCCCCTGGGCGTGGTGGAACAGCACGACCTCGGCCATGGCTTGCCTGCTTTCGACTGGTGAACGATCCAAATTTCTCGAACGATCGGCGATGCTAGTCTCATCGGACCATGGCGAGCAACACTCCCGACTACGACCTCGACGAGACGATCGAGCTCACCACCGCCGCGCAGGTGCGGGCCATCAGCGACCCCCTGCGCACCACCATCCTCGGCCTGCTGCACGAGCGCGCCGCGACCGTCACCGAGCTCGCCGCCGCGGTCAAGCGACCGAAGAGCACCGTCGCGCATCACGTCGGAGTCCTGGCCAAAGCCGGTCTGCTGCGCGTGGTACGGACCCGCCGGGTCCGGGCGATCGACGAGCGCTACTACGGCCGCACCGCCCGGATGTTCTTCGTCGGCCTCGGCCGGCAGACGGCCGACGGCCCGCTGCCGCCCGACTTCAACGATTTCGAGGTGGCGGCGAAGGAATCGGCCGCGGCCTACGAGCTCGGGCAGTTGCGCGGGTTCATCCGGCGGGCCCGGATCTCGGAGGAGCGGGCGGCCGAGTTCTGGGAGCGGGTCGAGCAGGTGATCCACGAGTTCGACAGGCTGCCGCGTTCCGGTGAGACGGTCCACGGGTTCGCCGTCGGCCTGTATCCGATCCCCGACCACCCGACGCTGCCACCGCCTCCGGGCACGGGCGAACAGGGCTGACGCGTCGGCCCGCCCCTCCGGCCACCCCGGTCCGCGCGCCCTTCCCCTCGGGTCACCGTGAGCCGCCGGCTACGTCGCCGTGGCCGTACGAGCGCGGGGGCGGCTCAAGAGGACTCACCAGACGTCGCACCTTGCGGAAGAGCGGCCACGACGCTTTGCAAAGCGTGCTACTTTGCAAAGCGTTCGGTCGGGCGGGACGTGAAGGGCGTTGGCGACCATGGCAGTTGGGCTCGGGGGCGGCGCATCCGCGCGGGAGCAGGCACGGGAGCAGGCGCGGGCACGCGTACGGGTCCAGGGCCGGCCGGTCGCCTCGTATCCGCGTGTCGCTCCCGAGGTCGAGCGCGGCACAGTGCGTCGTATCACCGTCGTCGGCGAGGAGGTGCTGGCGCGGCCCTGCCGCGAGGTCGTGGAATTCGGCGGCGCGGACCTGGCCCGGCTGGTCGACGACATGTTCGCCACCAACCACGTCGCCGGCGGCGCGGCCATCGCGGCCAACCAAGTCGGCGTGGAGCTGCGGCTGTTCGTCTGGGACATCACCGACGAGTGGGGAGTGCGGCACGTCGGGCACATCCTCAACCCGGTGCTGGACGAGGTGCCGGCCGCGCGCCGCCGGCTCGTGGAGGAGCCGGAGGGCTGCCTGTCGGTACCGGGGCCGTATGTGCCGCTCGCCAGGCCGGACCGCGCGGTGGTGCGCGGGCGCGACAAGGACGGCGCCCCTCTCACGGTCGAGGGGCGCGGCTACTTCGCCCGCTGCCTCCAGCACGAGACCGACCATCTGCACGGCCACCTCTACCTCGACCGGCTCGCCGCGCGCGAACGCAGGTCCGCGCTACGGGAGATGGCCGCGGGCAAGGACGCCGTGCTCGCCCGCCGCGCCGCCAACGCCGCGCGCCTGGGCAAGGAGTATCCGCGGGAGCCGCCGGCGCAGCGGCGTTGACGCGGAGGCCGGCGGGAGGTCGGCGAGCAGCGCTCGGTGGGACGGTCGGCGAGCAGCGCGCGGCAGGAGCGCCACCCGGCACCAGGCACCAGGTGTCAGTGCGCGGCGCGCGGCAGCGCCCCGTCGAGGATGGCCGCGCCGAGCGGCGTGACCGCGTGGATGACGTTGCCGCCCTCGCGGCGGCTGACGACGAGCCCGGCCTCGCGCAGCGCCTTCGCGTGCTTGCTGGCGGAGGCCGCGGAGGTCTCCAGGCGGCAGGCGAGTTCACCGTTGGTCGCGGGGGCCAGCAGCGCGCCGAGGGCCCGGGCGCGGGTGACCCCGAGCAGGCGGGCCAGCGCGTCGGCGTGGTGCGCGCGGCCCACGCCGGGACCGGCGCGCAGGGTGTGCTCGACCGGGTGGACCAGCACCGGCGGCAGGTCGGCGTCGGCCATCGCCACCGGGGTGCGCCAGCAGAACCACGACGGGATCAGGTACAGACCCCGGCCGTGTAAGTGCAGGTCGCGGTCCTCCGGGTAGGTCAGGTGCAGCACGGGCGGCTCCCACCGCCCGACCGGTTTCAGCGCGCGCAGCAACTCGTGCGCCCCGCCGTCGAACACGGCCCGGGCGCGGCCGGCGCGGTCCGCCGCGACGCCCTCCGCCACACCGGTCCAGTCGGGTGCGATCACCGCGTCGTGGACACCGCGGAAGGCGTCCGCGATCTCGTCCAGCCGGTCCTGCTCCCCCAGGGCCAGCCCGCGCAGCCACCCGGCCGCCGCGGCCGGCGGCGGGCAGGTCCGCGCGAGCGCGGCGGTCTCGGCGCGCAGCCGGCCGCGTGGGGTACGGCGCAGCGCGTCGATGCCCTCGGCGAGCCCGTCGGCCGCCTCGACGGGGTTGAGGAAGTCCGGGAAGTAGGGTGCGCCGGGCGGGGCCAGCATCGCCAGCAGCCGGGCCGTCGGCGCGAGCCCGCGCCGGGTGATCTCCGTGCGCGCCCGGGCCCGCCACCGCGCGTAGACCAGAGGAGTGCGGTCCCGCCCGATCAACTGGTGGAGGCCGAGCAGGGTCTCCCACAGCGGGTCGGGGGTCCTGGCCACCCGTAACCGGGCAAGATCGGCAGGACTGAAGTGAATTCGCAACATTGCTCCCCCAAGCAACAGCAAACACATGTGGTTGCGACCTTCAATTACCCCAGGGGACGACAGCATACGCACCGGCGGTTCCCGGGAGATTCCCGGGCGATTCCCCGCGCCGTCACCTACGCGCCGTCACCTACGCACCGCCACCCGCGCATCGCCACCTACGCAGCCGCGGGCAGGCACCTCGGCGCGCATCCACCCGTAAACCGCCACCCGTACACCGCCACCCGCGCACCGTCACATGGCTAGTTCGCCGCGCCGGTACACCGCGTCGAACGCGAATCCCGCGTCCGCCACGTTCCGCGCGCCGCCCTGCTCGCGGTCGAGCACGGCGAGCACGCCGACCACCGTGGCACCGCACTCCGCGACCGTGCGGGCGGAACGGATCGACTCCGCGCCCGTGCTCACCACGTCCTCGACGATCAGCACCCGGTCCGCCGGCGCCAGCCTGCCCTCGATGAGGTGCCCGGTGCCGTAGCCCTTCGAGCGCTTGCGCACGATCACGAACGGCAGCCCGGTGCGCAGCGACAGCGCCGTGGCGAGGGCGACGCCGCCGAGTTCGGGCCCCGCGAGCACATCGACGCCCTCCGGTACCCGCTCGGCCAGGAAGTCGGCGACGCGGCTGAGGAGTTCGGGCCGGGTCTCGAAAAGGTACTTGTCGAAGTAGAAGCCGCTCTTCTCTCCCGAGCTGAGCACGAACTCGCCGCGCAGGAGCGCGACATCGACGATCCGCCGCCCCAACTCCGCTTTCGCCGCTTCGCCCACGTCGTTCGCGGAGTCTCCAGCAGGCCGCACGATTCGTCCACCTCATCCGTCCGGCGAAAAAATTCCCCGCACCCTAACACGGCTCCGCCACGCCCGAATTGGCCCGCGCGCGTCCTCGACCGCGCCCAACCGCCTTTGGCCGGCGGTCATTTCAGGGCGGTGCGGATGGTCTCGCGCAGCCAGCGCTGGGCCGGGTCGGAGTCGAGGCGGGCGTGCCAGAGGAGCCGTACGTCGAGTTCGGGCAGGTCCGCGGGGAGCGGGAACCAGCGGATGCCGAGGGCCCGGCCGTACTGCTCGGCGAGGCGTTGCGGGACGAGTCCGACGTAGCCGCTCGACGCGACGAGCAGCGAGGCGACCGCGAAGGTGGGCACGACGGCGGCCACGTGCCGGCGCAGTCCTGCGGCGTCGAGCGCGTCGTCGAGCGGCCCGCGGGTGCGCCCCCGGCGGGACGCCGAGACGTGGGGATGCCGGCACAACTGCGCGAGCGTAGGACGCCGGTTGCGGCCCAGCGGGCTGTCGGCGCGGACGATGCCGACCAGCCGTTCGCGGTAGAGCACGGCCGCGCGGATGTCGGGGGCCGCCACGTCGCCGACGCCGATGTCCAGGTCGACCGAGCCGTCACGCAGGGCCTCGACGCTCTCGCTGCCCTCGCCGACGAAGCGCAGGATCACGCCCGGGGCGAGCGCGGACGTGGCGTCGACCACCGCGGCCGCGAGGGTCGCGGCCACGCCGTCGTTGATCCGGATCGTGAAGGTGCGTTCGAGTTCGGCGATCGGGACCTCGCGGTCGCCGCTGATCAGCGCCGACGCCTCGTCGAGCAGCGACCGCACCCGCGGCGCGGTACGCAGCGCGAAGGGGGTCGGCGCCATCCCCCGGCCGGCCCGCACCAGGATCGGGTCGTCCATCGCCCGCCGCAGCCGGCCCAGCGCCCGGCTGGTCGCCGGGATGGACAGGTGCAGGCGTTCGGAGGCCGCGGTGACGCTGCCCTCCTGGAGCAGCGCGTCGAACACGCGCAGCAGGTTCAGATCGAGCCGCTCGGACATGGTTTGCATCCTACGCAACATTCTCTTGTGAAAGTTGCGTGGCACGGAGGGCCGCGGCTTCCGTAGCGTCGCCGCCATGCCCAGCAACGAAACGATCCGCCGGCACGCGCCGGCCTCCGGCGACCGGTCGTCCGGTCCCGCCGCGCGGCGCGGCCTGACAGCGGTCATGTGTGCCTGCGTCGTCCTCGTCGTCGGCATGGTCGCCGCGATCAACCTCGCCGTCCCGCCGCTGGCCGCGAGCGGGTTGCACCCGTCCGCGTCGGCGCTGATCTGGATCGTCGACACCTACGTGGTCGTCTTCGCCTGCCTGGTGATCCCCGGTGGGGCCGCGGGCGACTGCTTCGGGCGCAAGGGCGTCCTGCTCGCGGGGCTGGCGCTGTTCGCGGCGGGCGCGCTGGTCTCGGCGGTGGCGCCGGACGTGCCCCTGCTGCTCGCGGGCCGGGCGGTGACGGGGGTCGGCGCCGCCGCCGTGCTGCCCAACACGCTCGCCGTCCTGCTGCACGCGGTGCCCGCCGAGCGCAAGGGGGCGACCATCGCCACCTGGGCGTCGATGACCGGGATCGGCGGGGTCGTCGGCAACGTCGGCGGCGGCGCCGTCCTGTCGGGTGGGTCGTGGCGCTGGCTGTTCGCCGCGGCCGTCCCGATCGCGCTGCTGCTCGCCGCGCTCGCGGCCCGCGCCGCGCCCGTCTCGCCGCGCCACGACCGCCGGCTCGACCCGCTCGGCGCGGCCCTGCTCGTCGCCGCGTCGGTCGCCCTGCTGCTCGGCATCGTGCAGGGGCCGGAGGAGGGCTGGGGCAGCCCGCTCGTCGTCGCCGGATTCGCCTGTTCCGCCGGGCTGTTCACGGTGTGGACGCTCGTCGGACTGAGGGCCGAGCACCCGCTGCTCGACCCGCGGCTGCTACGTGTCCCGGCCCTGCGCAGCGCCTGCCTGGGCATGGTGGCCGTGTTCTTCGGCATGTTCGCGCTGTTCTACGTCAACGCGTCGTTCCTCCAGTACGGCAAGGGGTTCGGCGTGCTGCGGACCGGCCTGGGCATCATCCCGCTGACCGTCCCAATGGTCCTCGCCGCACGGCGGGTCGGTCACCTGGCGCGGCGGATCGGCCTCGACGCCACCCTCGCGCTCGCCTTCGCGTGCGTCGGCGGCGGGTTGCTCGGGCTGTCCACGAGCGATGCGCGCACGCCGTACGCCGCCTATGCCGGCTGGCTCCTGGTGACCGGGGTCGGGGTGACGCTGGCGCTGCCGACGCTCTCCGGCGCGATCGCCGGTGCGCTGCCGCCGGCCCAGGCCGGGGTGGGCGCCGGACTGCAGGCCACCACCCGCGAGTTCGGCAGCGCGCTCGGGGTCGCCGTGATCGGCACGGTGCTCACCGCGCGGTTCAGCGCCGCGCTCCCCGCGGACATCCGCGCCGGCGGGCATCCGCACACCGTGGCGCAGGCGCTCGCCGCCGCACCGCCCGACCGCGCCCACGACGTCGTCACGGCCTTCGTCTCGGGCGCGGACGCGGGGCTGCGGGTGATCGGCGTGAGCGTGCTCGTCCTCGGCGGGCTCGTCGTCCTGCAGTCGCTGCTGTCCGGCCGCGGTGACCGCCGCCCACGCCGCCCGGCGGTGCGGCGCTGAGCCGGGGCCATGCCGTACGCGCCCCGACCGCCGCCGCGTTCGCCCACTCCCCCGTTCCTGCGTCCCCACGTTTCCACGGCGCGTGCCCCGCACGGGCCGCCCGCAGCACCGACCCGCGGCAGCACGCCGCGGACCTACCCGAAGGAAGAACGACATGCGCGTATTCGTCACCGGAGCGACCGGATGGATCGGCACGGCCGTCGTCGGCGAACTGCTCGACGCCGGACACGAGATCACCGGCCTCGCCCGCTCGGACGCCTCCGCCGCCACGCTCGACGCCAGGGGCGTCCGGGTGGTCCGGGGCGACCTCGACGACCTGGACGGCATCCGTGCCGCGGCCACCGCGGCCGAGGCCGTCGTCCACCTCGCCAACAAGCACGACTTCGCCGACCAGGCGGGCACCAACAAGACCGAGCGCGGCACCGTACAGGCCGTGGCCGACGCCCTCGCCGGCACCGGCCGGCCCTTCGTCCTCGCCTCCGGCCTGGCCTTCCTCACCCCGGGCCGGGTCGCGACCGAGCAGGACGGATCGCCGTTCCACGGCGTCGACTCCCTGCGCGGCGGCAGCGAGAACCTCGCGCTGGAGTACGCGGACCGCGGGGTCGGCACGGTCGTCGCCCGGTTCGCCCCCACCGTGCACGGCGCCGGCGACCCCGGCTTCCTGGCCGCGCTCGTGGCCACCGCGCGGGCCAAGGGCGTCTCTGCCTACATCGGCGACGGCACCCACCGCTGGGCGGCGGTCCACCGCGGCGACGCGGCCCGCGTCGTACGGCTCGCCCTCGACCGGCAGGTGCCGGCCGGCACCACCCTGCACGCCGCCGCCGAGACCGGCATCCCGACCCGGCGGATCGCCGAAGCCGTCGGACGGGGCCTGGGCCTGCCCGTCGTCTCCGTCCCGACCGGCGAAGCAGCCGAGCACTTCGGCTGGCTCACCAAGTTCTACGGAACGGACATGGCCGCGGGCAGCGACGCCACCCGGACGCTGCTCGGCTGGACCCCCGACGGCCCCACCCTGATCGAGGACCACGACAGCGGCTGCTACTACCGCTGACCGGCCGTCACATCCGTGACCCCCACCCGCCCGCGGCCTCCTGGCCGCGGGCGGCCGGCGTCCGCCGCCGGGCCGTTCCGGACCCGAACTCCCGCCGGGGCCAAGCGGTTTCACCGCCGAGGTCTGTCACCACTCCGATTGTTGTCATGTTCACGCCATTGCGCCATCCGGTAACAGCCGGGGCCTTCCACGCCACCCGCCCCCGGCGCCAGCATCACTACACCGGCCTGGTCGGCCAGCCTCCCCCACAACCAGACGGGCCACGGACGGCAGGCCGACTCCCCCCACCACCCTCGCAACTCCCACACCTTTGGAGTTCACCGGATGCACAAGTTCCGCACCGCAGCCCCCACCAGGGCCGCCGCCGCCGCGCTGCTCGCCCTGTCCTGCGCCTCCCTCGCCGGACCCGCCAGCGCCGCCGCCCCCAGCGTCGAGTTCGGCGCCCACCACTTCGCCCAGCCGCTGCACGGCTTCTCCGGCGACAGCAACTGGGGCGGCTACATCGCCCAGGGCTCGTTCAGCAGCATCTCCGGCTCGTGGACGATGCCCCAGGTCACCTGCAACTCCTCGAACGACCTGTACGCGCCGTGGATAGGCATCGACGGCTACGGCTCGCAGACCGTCGAGCAGACCGGCGTCCAGGTGGACTGCTCCAGCGGCGGCCCCGAGTACTCGGGCTGGTACGAGATGTACCCGGCCTCGCCGGTGTACTACAACGAACCAGTGGACGCCGGCGACGTGTTCACCGCCAGCGTGGTCGACAACGGCGGCGGCTCCTACAGCCTGAAGCTGGCCGACACCACCAAGGGCTGGTCGAAGACCACGCAGTCCTCGCTCAACGCGTCCGACGCGAGCGCCGAGGCCGTGATCGAGTCGCCCACCGGCAGCTACCCGTCCTTCAACGAGCAGGACTTCAGCGGCATCACCGTCGACGGCCAGTCGTTCGACGCCTACAACCCGCAGGCCATCGACAGCGGCCCGTACACCGAGACCGCCCTCAACGGCGGATCGTTCTCGATCATCCCGGGCTGACGTTCCGTCAGTTCTCCTCGGGGCCGGACGCGTTCGCCCGCGTCCGGCCCCCACGCGTCTGCGCCGGGCGGGATGAGCGCGGGGCGACGTCCAGCGGGGTGTGCACCGCGTCCGGTGTACGCGTCCGTGTACGCGTCCGGCGCGGACAGTGCCCGGACATTCGGCAGGGCGCCGGTGATTGTCGACCAAGGCGTCGCGGCGGCCGAAGGTCATGGCGGGGTGGTGGGCCGCTTGTCGCCGTACCGGCGGGGTCGAACAGGTCCGGGCCCTGGGCCGGCGTGTCCGTCCCTCCGTGGCTCGGCCGCGGGCCGTTGCGCCGCGTCGCGGCCGCGGGCGGTGCGTACGACGGGGTGGCTCTGGGCGGCGAGCGCGCGGGCGACGGCGAAGCCGGGTCCCGCCGGACAGCCGGTTTCCGGTGCGGGCGCCGGGCCTCGGCGCGTCGAGGCCACCGCCGGGCCGATGCCCGACCGCCCGTCCCGCTGACCTGGGACCCTCCGGCTGGTCGGGCGGGTTGTCGCGTTTGGTAGCGTGCGCTTGCCGTGGTGCACGGGAAACCGGTGGAGAAGCCGGTGCGGCCCTCGCCACTGTAGCCGCGGAGTTGCGCGGCCCTCGCCGACCGTGCAGACGGTCGGGGCCACTGGGCGGGACCGAGACGGGTCGCCTGGGAAGGTCGGCCGCGGAGCGTTGACGCGGAAGCCAGGAGACCGGCCACGGCGCGACATCTTCCACGAGGGTTTGGAGAACACGTGCCGACCAGCGCGCTGCACCCGTTCCACCGCATCGATCAGCTCATACGCTGGCGGGCGCGCCCGAGACCCGACCGCGCCCCGCGCCCGCGCCGGGCCCGCGCCGCCCGGCTCGCCGCCTCCGCCACGGCCCTGCTCGCCCTCGGCGCCCTGGGCGCCTGTACGGGAGCACCCGCCGCGAAGGGCCCCGCCACCGCCACCGGGTCCGGCCACCCCGCCGCGGTGACCGTGCGCAGTTGCGGCGCCGCCACGGCCGTGTCCACACCCCCGAAGCGCCTGGTCACCCTCAACGAGGGCGCCACCGAGGTCGCGCTGGCCCTGGGCCTCCAGACGCGGATGGCGGGCACCGCCTACCTCGACGACACGATCCCGGCCCGGTGGAAAGCGGCCTACGACTCCGTGCCGGTGCTGAGCAAGGAGTACCCGACCAAGGAGAAGCTGCTCGCGGCGCACCCCGACTTCCTCTACGCCTCCTACGCCAGCGCCTTCACCGGCAAGGTCGCCGGCACCCGGGCCGAACTGGATGCCGAGCACATCCCCTCCTACCTGTCGCCGTTCGGCTGCGCCGACAGCAAGCAGGTGCCGGCCGCGTCCTTCGCGGCGGTCTGGGGCGAGCTCACGGACGTCGCCAAGGTCTTCGGGGTGACCGCGCGGGCCACCGCCATCGAGCAGCAGCAGAAGAAGACGCTGGCCGGCCTGGCCGCCCAGGGCGCGGGCAGGGGCCTGAACGTGCTCTGGTACGACTCCGACACCAAGACCCCCTTCGTCGGCGCCGGCCACGGCGGACCGCAGCTCATCCTCGACGCCGTCGGCGCGCACAACGTCTTCGGCTCGCTGCCGGGCGGCTGGCAGAGCGTCAGCTGGGAGAAGGTGGCCGCCGCGAACCCGGACGCGATCGTCCTCGCGGACGCCGGTTGGGACACCGCGAAGTCGAAGATCGCCTACCTGGAGCACGACCCCGTGCTGAGCCGGCTGACGGCCGTCCGCAAGCGGGCGTTCGTCGTCGTACCGTTCTCGGAGTCGACGCCGGGCGTGCTCCTGGCCGACGGCGCCGCCCAGGTCTCGGCGGGACTGGCCAAGCTGCACCCCGCGTCGTGACGGCGGCCGACCCGCCCACCGACCGCCCGGCCGACCAGCCGACCGAACCGCTCACCGAGCGCTCGGCGGGATCGGGGCGCGCGGCGGGACCGGGGCGCGCGGCGGTGGCCCTCGCCGTTGCCGCCGCCACGCTGCTGGCGATGTGCCTGCTCGGCCTCGCCGTCGGCTCGGTGCACGAACCGCCGCGGGTGGTGGCCGATGTCGTGCTGCGCCGGCTGGGCATGGGCGACCACCACGTCACGCTGCTGGACGACCAGATCGTCTGGCAGTTGCGGCTGCCGCGCGTGGTCGGCGCCGCCGCCACCGGCGCCGGGCTCGCGGTCTGCGGCGCCGTCCTCCAGACGCTGACCGGCAACGACCTCGCCGACCCGTACCTGCTCGGCATCTCCGACGGTGCCGCGGTCGGCGCGGTCACCGTGCTGGTGCTGGGCGTCGGCGCCTCCGGCGCGGCTGCGGGCCTCGCGCTGCCGGCGGCCGCCTTCGCCGGCGCGCTGCTCGCCGCCGCCGTGGTCATGGCCCTGGCCGGCGCGGGTTCGTGGGCGCTGCCGGGCAGCAGGACCGTCCTGGCCGGCATCGCGGTGGGGCAGATGTGCGCCGCCTACACCTCGTTCGTGGTGCTGGTGCTCGGGGACCGGGACGCCGCCCGGGGCGTCATGGAGTGGACGCTGGGCTCGGTGGCCGGGGTGCGCTGGCACACCGCGCTGTTCCTGGCCGCGGTCGCCGTCGCCGGCACGGCGTTCATGATCGCGGCGGCCCGGGACCTGGACGCGTTCGCCTTCGGGGAGACCGCGGCCCGCTCCTTCGGGGTTCCGGTGGAACGCGTCCGCTGGCTGCTGGTGGGCACCGCCGCGCTGATGACCGCGTGCCTGGTGGCCGAGACCGGGGTCATCGGGTTCGTCGGCCTGGTCGTGCCGCACGTCGTCCGCCTGCTGTGCGGGCCGCGGCACACCGTCCTGGTGCCGGTGTCCGCGCTGCTGGGCGCCACGCTGCTGGTCGGCAGCGACGTCGTGGCGCGGTCGGTGCTCCCCGACCGGGAGATCCCGGTCGGCGTGGTCACCGCCGGGCTCGGCGCGCCGTTCTTCGGGTGGCTGCTGTGGCGGCAAGGGCGCGGCGCCGCGGCGGGAGGACGGGCGTGACCGCGGGCCGGCCGGTCGCGCTGCGCTGCGAGGGAATCGCGGTACGGGCCGGCGCCGCCACCCTGCTGTCGGACGTGGGCCTCGGCTTCTCCCCCGGCCGGCTGACCGGGCTGCTCGGACCCAACGGCGCCGGCAAGACCACGCTGTTGCGGGCCCTGGCGGGCCTGCGCCGGCCCGACGAGGGCCGCGTCCTGCTGGACGGCGGGGACCTGTACGCGCTGCCGGCCCGCCACAGGGCGCGGCGGCTGGCGTTCATGGAGCAGCAGGCCGACACCGGGCTGCCGCTGACGGCCCGTCAGGTGATCGAACTGGGCCGGACCCCGCACCGCGGCCGGTGGCCGGTGCCGCCGGGCGCGGCGGCGGCCCGCGAGCGCGGCGCGGTGGCCGCCGCCGCGACCGCGGCGGCCGTCGGCGGGCTGCTCGACCGGAGCTGGTCGTCCCTGTCCGGCGGCGAGCGCCAGCGGGTCCAGCTCGCGCGGGCCCTGGCGCAGCAGCCCGAGGTGCTGCTCCTGGACGAGCCCACCAACCACCTCGACCTGCGGCACCAGTTGGGCTTCCTCCAGACGGTGCGCGGGCTGGGTGTCACCACGGTCGCGGCACTGCACGACCTCGAACTCGCCGCCGCCTACTGCGACGAGGTCGCCGTCCTGCTCGACGGCCGGCTGGTCGCCCACGGACCGGTGGCCGAGGTGCTGACCGCGGAGCTGATCGGCCGCGTCTACGGGGTGGACGCGACGGTGGAACGGCACCCCCGCCACGACCGGCCGCACGTCCGGTGGAACGGCGTGCTGCGTGAGGAGTCCCCGTCGTGAACGGTGACGGCAGCGCCCTGGTCCTGGTCGGCATGTCCGTGCTGGAGGCCGGCCGCCGGGCCGAACTGCTGGACCGGGCCCGCCGGTCCGGGGCGACGATCGCGTTCCTCCAGCAGGGCGAGCCGTCCTTGTCGGCCGAACTGGCCCGGCTGGCCGACGCGGGGGCCGAAACGGTCGTGCTGGTCGGCGTCCGGTGCGGCGACACCGGCCCCGGCCCGTCCTGGCTGCGCCGGGTCGCCGCCCACTGGTGGCGCGAGCACGGCGGGCGCCGCCCGGACGTCCTGGTCGCCACCCGGCTCGCGGAGGGGCTGGACGCCGTGGACGCCGTCGCGTCCTCGGTCCGGCCGATCACCGGCGAGGAGCCCGGCCTGACCTCCACGGCGTGGGAGGAGGTGACCGGCCACCGGCACCAGGTCCTGGTGTGCCGCGGGCCGCGCTGCACAGCGAAGGGCGCGGACGCGACGCTGCGCGCCCTGGTGGGCGGGCTGGGCGAGCACGGCCTCGGCGACGACGACGTCCTCGTGGTGCAGACCGGCTGCCAGTTCCCGTGCAACCAGGCCCCCGTGCTCAGCGTGCAGCCGGACGACGTCTGGTACGGGCACGTGGACCCGGCCGCGGCCGGGACGATCGTGACCGAGCACCTCCTGGCCGGCCGGCCGGTCGCGGCGCACCGCCTCCCCCGGCGCCGCGCGGCGGCTGCGGAGGCGCCGGAGGACTTGACGGACCCGGGTGACTGACGGACGGGGACCACGGCGACCTGCGGCCGCGGCACCCTCGTCCGGGACGAGGCCCGAACACGGCGCCGCCGCAGGTCAGTTCGCCCCGGCCTCACCGGCGTCGCCCGCGCCGAGCCCACGGAAGGCGTCGAGGAAGGCGCGCGGACCACGGCGGCCCCGAGGTCGCGGCACCCGCGTCCGGGACCGGCCCGAACACCGCGCCGCCGCAGGTCAGTTCGCGCCGGCCTCACCGGCGTCGCCCGCGGCAAGCGCACGGAAGGTGTCGAGGAAGGCGCGCGCGATCACCGCGTGGCCGGGCAGTGCCGGGTGGACGCGGTCGCGGGCCCAGTCGGCGGGCACGGTGTGCGCGAGCACGCGGTCGAAGGCCGCCTGGACGTCGACCAGCGGCAGCCCCCGCTCGCGCGCCACCTCGCCGGTGGCGGCCACGTAACGGTCGGACTCGATCCGCCACGGGTCGGACCTGTCGCCCTCGATGAGGTAGGGAGTGGCGAGCACGACGCGGCAGCCGGTGGCCGCAACAGCCCGGTCCAGCAGCGCGGCGAGCGTCTCCTGGAACTCGCCGACGGGCACGGCCTCTTCGGTCTTGCCCTCCACGCCCCGCCAGCAGTCGTTGATGCCGATCTTCACGCAGAGCCAGTCCGGCCGCTCGTCCAGGACGTCGGCCTGCCAGCGCCCCGCGAGGTCGCGCACCGTGTTGCCGGAGATCCCGCGGTTGCTCCAGCGCAGCCCCAGTTCGGGTGCCTCGGCGGTCACCAGGGCCTGGATCAGGCTCACATAGCCGCCGCCGTACGGCGGCTTGTCCGTCAGGCGGCCGGCATCCGTGATGCTGTCGCCTATGAACAGCACGTGGCTGCCCTTCTCGAAGGGAAGCGTGATGTCAGCGGACATAGTGCTCGGCTCCTGTCAGTGCGCTCGGTTGGTGGTGCTGCCACGCGGTGCGAGGCC
The DNA here is from genome assembly GCF_044744625.1 of Streptomyces sp. NPDC087270. NCBI lineage: Bacteria > Bacillati > Actinomycetota > Actinomycetes > Kitasatosporales > Streptomycetaceae > Streptomyces > Streptomyces sp. NPDC087270. Next base: position 131,191 of record NZ_JBIUYR010000018.1, on the reverse strand, counting down.
GTGCGGAATCCGGCAGCCGCCGGTGTACGCACGGCTCCCGGTCACGTCCACGTCGCGCGGCATCGTCGCCGCAACCAGACCGTAGCGTGCGAACGTCCCGTCGTGGCAGCCGCACCAGGACGATACGAGGAGGTCACCGCCCTCGTACCGCGGCCGTCGCACCGCGAGTGAGCGCGCCGTCGCCGGCCGTGAGGACACCGCGGCGCGATTGCCGGGCGGTACGGGCGGGCGCATGCTGGAGGCATGGCGTTCGAGGCCGCCCGCACGGGGGACCTGAGCGGTTGGGCGGTGAGCGAACCGGGCCCGATCGCTTCGGGGCCGCTGCGCCCGGTCCGACGGGAAGTCCCGTCACCCGGGCCCGGCGAGGTGCAGGTGCGGATCGAGGCGTGCGGGGTGTGCCGTACGGACCTCCACCTGGCGGAGGGCGACCTGCGGCCGCACCGGCCACTGACCGTCCCCGGCCACGAGATCGTCGGCCGGGTGAGCGCGACGGGTGACGGGGCGAGCCGGTTCTCCGTCGGGGACCGGGTGGGCGGTGCGTGGCTGCGCGGTACCTGCGGGGTCTGCCGCTACTGCCGGGCCGGGCACGAGAACCTCTGCCCGTCCTCCGTCTACACCGGCTGGGACGCCGACGGCGGCTTCGCCGAGATGACGGTGCTGCCCGAGGCGTTCGCCTACCCGCTCCCCGGCGACGCCGACCCCGCGCAACTGGCGCCGCTGCTGTGCGCGGGCATCATCGGCTTCCGCGCGCTGCGGCGCAGCGCGCTCCCGCCCGGCGGCCGGCTGGGCCTGTACGGCTTCGGGGCCTCCGCGCACCTCGCCGCGCAGGTCGCCCTCGCCGACGGTGCGACCGTACACGTGCTGACCCGCTCCGCCGCGGCCCGCGAACTCGCCCTGGAACTCGGCGCGTCGTCCGCCCGCGACGCCTACGACGCGCCACCCGAATCGCTGGACTCGGCGATCCTCTTCGCCCCGGTCGGCGACCTGGTGCCGGTCGGACTCGCCGCCCTCGACCGCGGCGGCACCCTCGCCATCGCCGGCATCCACCTCTCCGACATCCCCGTGCTCACCTACGAGCAACACCTGTTCCAGGAGCGCGACCTGCGCAGCGTCACCTCCAACACCCGTGAGGACGGCCGGGACTTCCTCGCCACCGCCCAACGCGTCGGCATCCACGCCACCGTCACCCGCTACCCCCTCGACCACGCCGACCAGGCCCTCGCCGACCTCGCCGCAGACCGCGTCAACGGCGCCGCCGTCCTCATCCCACCCACCCCCACCTGAACCGCGCGCCGGTCCGCGTGAAGTGCCGTTCGGCGCGCGGGGGTGCTACGCGAAGTCGTACGTGGTGAAGTCGGCGAGGGGGCGGAAGCCGATGCGGCGGTAGAGGCGGTTGCTGGTGGGGTTGGCCGCGTCCGCGAACAGGACGACGTCGGTCGCGCCCGCGGACAGTGCGGCGCGGCTGACCGCGACCGTCACGGCGGCCGCGTAGCCGTGGCCGCGCAGGCGGAGGGGGGTGTAGACGGGGTCCACGCGGATCTGGCCGGCGACCAGGGGCGTCCGGCCGGCCATGGCGACGGGGGCACCGTCCGGGGTCTCCCAGAAGGTGTACCGCTTGCCGGCGAAACGTGTGGCGGCCCAACCGGCGGCGTCCACGGTGGTCGCCTCACCGACGGCGTCGACGAACTCGCCGCACCAGCGCACGACGTGCTCGTGGTCCCGGTCACCCGCCTCTCAGGCCCGGCCCGCGGGGAGCGGGTGCGGAGGGGTGAGCGAGGCGAGGCGGTACAGGTGGAGCCGGCTGAGGGGTGTCGGTGTCGCACCGGTGTGCCGCCGCCAGGCTTCGGTGAAGGCGGTGGCGGTGTCGTGGTCCGCGCTGACGCCGGTGAGGACCCGGCCGGTTCCGGCCAGGTGGGCGGCGAGGGCGTCGGCTTGCTCGGGGGTGAGCGGGGTGAGGTTCAGCCGGCGGAGGAGGTGGAAGACCGCACGGCCCTCGCCCGCGCGCTCCAGCCACCCGAAGGCGGGTGCCTCGCCACCGAAGGCGGCCGCTCCGCGGGTTCGCAGCGTCTCCATGACGGTCAGCGGAATCGTGTGCAGGGCGGGGCGCGAGCGCAGGAAGTCCCCTGCGTGGCGGAGGAGTTCGTCGATGTCGTCGGTGAGGTGCCACTCGTCCGGACCCATGGTCCAGGGTCCCCCGTGGACGGTTTCGCGTGCAAGGTCCCGCCCGCACGGCCCCCGATGCACGGCCGCGCGTTCGGTGGTGGGCGCCCGCGCTGGGGCGGGCGCCCGGGGGGAGGGGGTCAGGCGGGCGGGGTGGACGCGCGGCCGAGGTGGCGCACGAAGAAGCGGACCGCGCTGTCGGCCTCGAACCGCGGCAGCTCCTTGTGCCTGCCGGAGTTGACGTGCAGCGTCTTGTGCTGCGAGCCGAAGGCATCGAACAACGCGAGGGCGGACGCGCGCGGGATGTGCTCGTCGTCCCACTGCATCGCGAACTCGATCGGTACGGTGATCCGCCGCGCCGGGTCGGCCAGGGCGTCGGGCCAGTGCAGCCCGAAGACCGCGGCGGTGATCCTGGGGTCGGTGGCCGTGAGGGGCACGCCGATCGCGGTGCCCATGTTCAGGCCGAAGTAGCCGACCGGCCCTTCCTCCCCGATCTCGGGAAGCGTCTGGAGCGCGTCCAGGGTCGCCCGCCATTCGGGCACGGCGCGTTCGGCCAGGTGGGCGTTGTAGCGGACGACGATCGGGCCCTCGGGCTCACCGGCCGCCCTCGCCCGGTACAGCTCGGCGATCTCCCGCTCGTCGTGCGCCGTACGCGGCCGGTCGCCGTGACCGGGCGCGTCGATGACGGCGACGTGGAAGCCGCCCTCCGCCACGAGGCGCAGCGCACGCCCCGACATCGCCGGTGACTTCTTGTGGTTGCCGCCGCCGTGCCCCATCAGGACCAGCGGCGCGCGTCCGGCGCCGGATGGCGGCGACCAGAGCACGCCGGGCACCCCGCCCACGGCGAAGTCCCGCTCCACCATGCCGTTCGACGACGACTCGGCGGTGAACTGCATTGCATACATAGGGTGTTGCCCTTCGAGAGTGCCTTGGGTTCGAGGCGCTCCCGGCGACACCTACGTCAATCGCCCGACCGTGACGAGCGGAGGGAGCACCCACGCGGATACAGCGTTCACGGGTCTCACCTCCTCGGCCGATGTCACGGTGCCCGGACGCTAACAGCCCTCGCGCGGCCTCGGCCACTCTGTTTCCGGGCCCGCGGAGCCGGGCGTCACCACAAGGTGGGGTCCTGTCGCGGGCCGGGGCCGCCGGGGAGGCCGGGGGGCACCGCGACGGCGACCAGGGCGGGCCAGGTCGGGTAGCGCCCGGCGAGCGCGAGGAGCAACCGGGCCGCCGCGTAGGCGTCGTAGGTCGCGCGGTGGCGCTGCGCGGGGGCGGCCGTAAGGTCGAGGTGGAGATGGTCGATCAGGTGGTCGAGGGTGTACGACGGCAGGCCGGGCAGGGTGGTCCGGGCCAGCCGCAGCGTGTCGATGACGCCGTCGGGCGTCCAGCCGGGCAGGTGCGCGGACAGGGCGCGGTGGTCGACGTGGGCGTTGTGCGCGGCGATCCAGGCCGTGCCGAGCCGGCCCCGTACCTCTTCGGCGGCCCGGTCCCAGGCGGGGTGGCCGGCGAGGACGTCGTCGGTCAGGCCGTGCACCCGGGCGGCGCGCGGGGTCACGGGCCGGGGCGGGCGGATCAGCCACGCGCCGGCCGTGGCCGGGTCCGGCCGGCCGTCGCGGATCGGGAGGGCGGCGACCTCGACGAGGTCCGGCGGGGTGCGGCCGTTGCTCTCGACGTCGACGACGAGCAGCGGGGGCCAGGCGGTGAAGTCCATGCCGTGATCGTTCCACTACGGCGGGTCGCCGTCGGCCGGAGCCGCGCGCGTCACCGGAAGGGGGTGGGGGCCAACGGGCCAGCCGAGGTCAACCGGTCAACGGGTCAACCGGGTTCCCCGCAGCGGTCGTTGCTTCAACCGCTCCACCGGACTCCGCCGGGCTCCCGCGCCTCGGCCTCCAGCGGCCTCGCCGAACCCACCTCACAAGTCGAGCAGTTCCTCGTAGAACCCCCCGAACCCGCGCTCGCGGTCGACGAGATGGATCTCCAGAATCCAGTGCAGCAGCCGGCCCGCGTCGTCCGTGCGGCGCAGCGGCTTGCCGTTGGCGGGCACGATGTGGGAGTCGACGTCCGCGAAGTCGTCGTGTTCGGGCGGGAACGCTCCGACCAGGTGGCCGACGTGCCAGCCGCCGAGCTGCCACCCCGCGTCGGCCGCCAGCCGTTCGACGTCGGCGTAGAGCTGCCTGCCGGTGATCTCGGGGTCCGCCTCGAAGGCGTGCCGGCCCGCGGCGAACACCAGCGGCAGGTCGTCGCACAGGCGGCGCTTGACGGGGTCGTCGCCGAGGACGTAGGTCCGCCCGAAGTCGGCCTCGAACTCCTCGAAGATCGGCCCGAAGTCGGCGAACGCGATGTCGTCCGCGCCGATGATCCGGTCCGGCGGGTTCTCGCGGTACGGCAGGAGGGTGTTGGGCCCGGACCGTACGATCCGCTTGTGCCAGTAGTGCGTGGTGCCGAACATCTCGTTCGCCAGGTCGCGCACCCGGTCGCTGACCTCGCGTTCGCCCAGGCCGGGGGCGACCAGGTTGCGGGTCTCGATCTCGGCGAACAGCAGTGCCGCCTTGGCCTGCGCGTCCAACAGCCGCGCCGCGCGCGTGGATTCGACCGTCACGCCGCCCACCGTAGGAGCGCCGCCGGCGCCCCGGCAACCGGATTGGCCCGCGCAGGTGGTCCAGCCGTCGTGCGTCCTACCTCGGTGCCGGGTCGATCCCGAGCACGGAAGCGGATCAGGCCGTCGTCCACTCGATCGTCAGGCCACGGCCCTGGGCGCGGCCCGCCGCCGCTGCCGGCCCGCGCGTGGACGGGTCCAGCGGGTTCTCGCCGATCGCCGCGTGCGACGCCTCGTCCGGCTCGACGACCGCGACCTCGGCGCCGCCCGCGCGCAACTCGTCGACGGCCTGCGCCAGCGGCTTCTCGCTCGGCAGCAACTGGACGCTGCCCAGCGGGGAGAGCACCAGCACGCGGGAGGAACCGGCGGCGTAGTCGGCGTTGTCGTTGGAGCGGACCCCGCCGTCGACGTACCCGCGCCCGTCGATCGTCACGGGCGGCCACACGCCGGGCACGGCGCAGCTCGCCGCGACAGCGTCGACGAGGTCCACGCCCGACGTCCTGTCGAACACCCGCGGCTCCCCGCTCTCCGCGTCCACCGCGACGATCTTCATCGCGCGGGCGGGCCAGTCGTACGACGGCAGGCGGGACTCGATCACCGCGCGCCGCTCCGCCTCCGGCACGGTGGTGGCGCCCCGGGCGAACGCGCCCACCGCGCGCCGGATCTGCTGCGCGGTCGTGGCTTCCCGCAGCACGGCCTCGATCTGCGCACCGAAGCCCGCCAGGTCCACCTCGACCATGATCTCGGCGGCCTGCAACCGCGGCTCGACCTGCCGGGCGTACAGCTCCGCCAGGCTCAGCCCGCTCCCGAGCTGCGCCGCGACGGTCGAGCCCGCGGAGGTCCCCACGATCAGGTCGGCCGCCGTGGCGTCCTGACCCGCCTCGGCCAGCCCCGCCAGCAAACCGGTCATCCACGCCACCCCGGCGACGCCTCCGCCGCCCAGCACCAACGCCTCAGCCACAGCCATCCCCAGCCATCCCCTCGTCGGTCCGATCGCTCCCCCGCACCCTAAGGCGCCGCGGTGACCTCTCCGTTGCCGGCCTCTCCGTTGCCCGCGCGTTCGCGGCCGGCGCGTACCTGACCGGCGCACGCGCCCGCGGTGTGTGGGGCCGGGCCGCCACGGTCGGGTGATGTTTCGGCGCGGCGGTCCGGACACGGAGTGTTACCGCCCAACTGCGCATGGCGATCGCTACGTTGGGTGCATCGGGTCCTCCGGCCGCCTCCCTGACAGGTGCGGCCGGAGGGGCCGGCCTGGTGCGCGACCGGTCGTCTGCCGGCTCGACGAAGCACCGTTCCGCCATGGCGCGACGTCGCCGACACGGCCGGCAGGTGCGCCGGCCCTCGCAGGTAAGGAGAAAACCGTGATCTCGAAAGTCAAGAAGGTGGCGCGGTCCCTGGCTCTCGCGCTCGCCGCGGCCGCCACGCTCACCCTGGGCGTGCCCAGCGGCAACGCCTTCGCCATCAACCATGTCGAGTGCGTCGGCGGGGAGAACTTCCTGAAGATCTACTCGCACCTCAACGGGCAGCAGAGCGTGGACTGCTACGCGAACGCCGGGCGGACCAACTTCGGCGGGTGGTGGGTCGACCGGATCGTCACGGGCAACAACGACCTGATCTACTACGACGCCAACGGCGACTCGGTGAGGATCGATCGCTGGCACGACATCACGTTCCCGAACAACCCCCCGAAGGTCGCCTCCATCCAGATCCTCTGACGCGATCCTCCGACGCGACGATCTCCCCCGCGGTCCGACACGTCGGCGTCGGACCGCGGAACTGCCGTCCACGCGGGCACCTCTCATCCGCGGTCCGATCCCCGCTCGGGTTCCCGGCTCGGCTTCCCGGATCGGGTCCCCCGGTCGATTTCCGGCCAGGTTGATGACGTCTTTACCCGGTGATGACCATTCACATCACTTCCCACTAGGGTCACTTCAGTTCCACAGCCCGGTGCCGCACGGTCGTCGTGCGGCGCTTCATCGACCCGTCGATTGGACTGGTGTGAAGTGACCCTCAAGTATCGCCATCTGCTCGGCCGTTCCCTGGCGACGGCACTCCGGAGCCGGCTCGCCGCCGCGGTGGGGGTGGTCGCGCTGCTGGCGGCCGTCCTCACCGGCACCGCCGCCGGCACGGCCAGTGCGGCGCCCCGGACGCCCCAGGCGGCACCGGTCGCCGCCGCCCCCTCCGCCTCGACCCCCGAAGCCGCCACTCCGACGGACGTCACTCCGGCGGACGCCGGATGGGTCTGCCCCGGCACGCCCATACCGGATGGCTACGTGATCACCAGCCGCGCGGCCAACGGGTGCAACGGCGCCGGCGCCTGGTACATCCAGCCGGTGCAGAACGGCATCTGGATCTGCGCCACTTCACCGATCCCCACCGGCTACGTCCTGACCATGCACACCGCCAACGGCTGCAACGCCAACATCGACACCTGGTTCCTGGAGCTGGCCCGCGACGGCCAGTACGTCTGCGCGGGCTCGCCGATCCCGACCGGCTACGTGCTCACCGGCCACATCAGCACCGGCTGCGGCAACATCGGCATCTGGTACCAGCAACTCGCCCGCGTCGGCGAGTACATCTGCCCCGGCGTACCCGTACCGCCCGGCTTCCGCACCGACGTCTTCAACGCGAGCATGTGCAGCGGCCTCGGGGGCTGGCTCCTCCTGAGCGCCTGACCCACCGAGCCCCACCGGAAGGCACCGCGCGCCCCCCGCGGTGCCTTCCTGCGTACGTACCCCGGGATGCGCCCCGCCTTCCCGGTGAACGCCCCCGCACGGGCCGGCGCGGACGTCAGCCGAGCCAGGCGTCGACGCCCTCGGTGGCCGCCGCGATCAACTCGGGCGGCGCGTCGCTGGTTTCGAGCGAGGCGCGGGCGATCGCGGCGAGCTGGTGGTCCGTGAGCCCGAGTGCCGTGCGGGCGGTCCGGTACTCGTCGGTGAGCGACGCCCCGAACATCAACGGGTCGTCCGTCCCCAGCGAGCACCGGACACCCGCTGCCAGCAGCCGGGGCAGCGGGTGCCGGGCCAGGTCGGGGACCAGACCCAGCACCCGGTTGGAGGTCAGGCAGACGTCCAGCGAGACGCCCCGCGCGGCCAGGAGTTCCAGCAGGGCGGGGTCCTCCACGGCGCGGATGCCGTGCGCGACGCGGGTCGCGCCGAGGCGGTCGACCGCCGCGCGGACGCTGTCGGGTCCGCGGAGTTCCCCGGCATGCGGTGCCGACGTCAGTCCTGCGGTACGGGCGATGGCGAACGCCTCCGCGAACTCCCCTGTGCCGCGGGCCCCTTCGTGACCGGTCAGCCCCAACGCGTGGACGCCGCGCCCCGCGTACCACGCGGCGAAGCGCGCAAGCCGCACGGCGGCCGCGGGGGTCGCGTGGCGGGACACCGCCAGGGTCAGCCCGAACCCGACGCCGCAGCGCGCGCCCGCCTGCCGGCCCGCGTCGAGGACCAGGTCCAGGACGTCCTCCGGCGCTCCGAAGTGCGCGTAGGAACGCGGGTCGAAGTGCGGCTGGACCCAGACGCCGCCGTCGGCCGCGGTGTCCTCCACCAGTTCGGTCACCACCCGCCGCAGGTTGGCGGGGCGGTCCGACGTCGCGTCGAAGGCCGCCGCCTAGACCTGCTGGAACCCCTCGAAGTCGGCGAACCCCCGCGGGTCGGGGGCCGCACGTCCGGCATCCGACGCGAGCTCCGCCAGCGTGGCCGGGCGCATGGCCGCCAGCAGGTGAAGGTGCAGTTCCGCCTTGGGCAGCGCCCTCGGGTCACGCCCCGACGCGACCATCCCGGCCCCGGTTCCGGTTCGGGTCCAAGTCCCGTCTCCGGGCTGCTCGTTCGCCACGGCGCGACGCCGCCTGTCCTGATGCATCGGCCATCCCCTCCTGACGGGAGGACAGTAGGGCCGTCGGGGCTCGTCAGGCCAGGTCACCGCCATGGTCGGGATCGCCTGGGAGCGTTCCTGCACCGCTCGGAGCGGAGCCGGCACCGGTCCCCACCGGCCGCACCGCGAACCGTTGCCCACACCCGCTCCACCGGCTGCCAAGGGCCCTTCCCGGCCGGCGCCCGGCCACCTTTGAGATCCGCGCGCCGCCAGAGCGTGCGATCGCCCGCGGTGGACGCCGGCGGACGTCAGCCCAGTACGCCGGCGAGGGTGCGGGCGAGGACGGTGTCGAAGCGGTCGCGGGGTTTGCCGTGGGGCGGGGAAGCCGCGAGCAGGGCGGTGATGCGGGGGTGGTCGCCCGCGGCGGCGACGTGGTGGAGGTAGGCGGCCTGGCGTGCGGCGCCGGTGTCCGCGGCAGCCATCTCGTTCTGTACGAACAACGCGGTCAGACCGCTGAGCAGGGCGAACGCCTCGAACTTGCGCGCGGGGCCGGCCGGGTGGTCGGCGAGTACGTCGAGCACGTGCTCCAGGAGGTCGATCCCGTGGGGGCCGAGCGTGGGACGGCTCATGACCATGGCGGGCAGCCACGGGTGGCGGCGCATGATCTGCCGGGCCTGGTGGCCGATGGCGAGCAGATCGGCCTTCCAGTCGCCGCTGGCCGCGGGCAGGTCGTACTCGCTCGCGGTGCTGTCGGTCATCAGGTCGAGCAGGTCGTCGCGGGTGGCCACGTAGCGGTAGAGCGAGGCGGCGCCGGTGCCCAGAACCGACGCGACGCGGCGCATGGAGACGGCGTCCAGGCCCTCGCGGTCGGCCAGTTCCACCGCGGCGGCGGTGATCTCGGCGCGGCTGCGCTCGGCCGGGCGTCCGACCGCCGCCTGCTCCGGCCGCATCCAGATCACCGGCTCGTTCCGCCCTGCCACCGTCATCGCCACCTCCCGCGTTGCCGCCAGCCTATCTATCGCATACGCTGTTCGCGAACGACGTTTGCGAATGGGAGGGACGCGATGACGCGCTATGCGCACAACGGCGAGATCCGGATCGCCTTCGAGGACCTGGGCGGTGCGGGCGGCGACCCGCTCCTGCTGGTCATGGGGCTGGGAACCTCACGGTTCTGGTGGCCGGACGGGCTGGTGGACGAACTGCTCGGCCGCGGCTTCCACGTCGTGGCCTACGACCAGCGCGACGCGGGCGAGTCCACCCACCTGCCGGACCGGCGCGCCGGCTCGCCGTTCAAGGCCCTGCTGCGCCGCGACGCCCCCGCCTACGGCGCCGAGGACCTCGCCGACGACGCGGTCGCCGTCCTCGACGCCCTCGGCTGGCAGAGCGCCCACCTCTTCGGCCACTCGATGGGCGGACTCGTGGCGCAGCGCACCGCGATCCGCCACCCGAAGCGCGTGCTGAGCCTGATCACGTCCTCGGCCGTCCCCAGCGACGCGAAGGGCCTGAACGTCCTGCGCTACGTGCGCCTGTCGCTCCTGCCCCGGTTCTCCCGGCTCCACCACCCCGACACCCCTCAGGGCAACCTGGACCTGGCCGTCGCCGTCGCCCGCCTGCTCGCCGCGCCCGACCGGCACATCGACGAGCACGACGTGCGCGAGTTCGTGGACAAGGAGGCGGCGCACCAGGTCACCAGCTTCCGCGACGCGAAGGCGCAGAGCCGCCAGATCGGCGCGAAGTGGCACGGCGGGCCGCTGGCCGGGATCACCGCGCCGACGCTGGTGCTGCACGGCGAACGCGACCCGCTGCTGCGTACGTCGGCCGCGCGCGCCATCGCCGCCGCGGTTCCCACCGCACGCCTGCGCGTCGTACCCGGCGTCGGCCACTTCCTCTTCCGCGCCGACTGGAGCACCTACGCCGACGAGCTGCGCACGCACGCCGATCTGGCCCCCGCGCAACCGCAGTTCACCGGCCCGGTGGAACCCTGACACCGCGGCCGGACATCCCTCAGCTACTGCTTCCGGGCCCAGGACGATCCCCCGCCGCGACCGGTTCCGGCACGACCTTGATGCCGGGGACGGGCGACGGCAGCAGCAACAAGCTGCCCGCCGCGCCGCAGACACCCGCGATCAGCAACGTCGGCCGCATGCCGATCCCCGTGGCCAGCCAGCCGCCGACCAGCGCGCCGAGCGGCCGGGAGCCGTAATTGATCGAGCTGTAGGCGCCGGCGATCCGGCTGCGCAGATGGTCGGGGGTCACGGCGGCCCTGAGCGAGTTGTTGCCGATGTCGAAGAACATCACGCCCAGTCCCGACAGGAACTCCGTCGCGCCGAGCAGCAGGAAGCTCTTCCCGTGCGCGCCGCCCGCCAGGACGAGCAGCACCAGCGGGCTCGGGTACAGCGCGGCTCCCAGCATGATCGTCCGGCCGAGGCCGAGGACCCCGATGGCCCTGCGCGCCAGGACCGCGCCGGCCAGGCCGCCGACCGCGCCCGCCCCGAGGGCGAGTCCGATCATGCCCGCCGGCAGGCCCAGCACGCGGTTGGCGAACAGGATGACGATCGCCTGCGCGGCGTACATGAAGAAGTTCATCGTGGTCGAGCAGGCGAGGCTTGCGCGCAGCACCGGGTGCCGGAAGATGAACCGGGCGCCGGCGGCCATCCGCGTGCGCAACGGCAGGTGGGAGTCCGAGGCGGGCGGCAGCCCCTTCGTCCTGATCCGGCCGATCATGGTCGCGGAGAACAGGAAGGAGACCGCGTCCACGGCCGCCGCGGCGGGCGCGGTGATCGCCTGGACGAGCGCGCCGCCCACCGCGGGCCCGACCACGTACGACAGCGAACGGCTCATGTTCAGCCTGCTGTTGGCCACCACGTAGCCGGTCCGCGGTATCAGCGTCACGAAGAACGCCGGGTACGCGACGTCGAACACCGTCTGCCCCACCCCGGTCACCGCGCCGACGACGTACAGCTGCCCGAGCCCGAGCGCGTGCGCCCCGTAGGCGATCGGCAGGCTCAACAGGGCGGCGGCGCGCGTCACATCGGCCGCGATCATCATCAGCCGCTTGTGGGGGCGCGAGTCGATCCAGGCGCCGACGACCGGCGCGACGGTGTTCGGCAGCCAGATCAGCGCCGTCAGCAGCGCGGCCTGCCGGGCGTTCGCGTGCAGCAGTGCCACCGCGATGAGCGGCAGCGCCAGCTCGCTGATCCGGTCGCCGAACTGCGAAACGGTCTGGCCCGACCAGAAGATGGCGAACCGGCGGTCGGTCCGCGCGCCCGCCCCGGCGGTGCCCGGTGCCGCCGGCGCTACCTGATGCACGGGGACCGCCCCGGATCGGCAGCCGCGCGGGCCGCCGACTGCCGTACGAGCGGCGGCCGGTGGTCCTTCATCGCTCCTCCTCCGCGGGGACGGGCGGCGAGACCGTGACGATCCGGGTGAACTGCACGTGCCGGCTGCCGGGCGGGCGGGTCGACTTGTCGTCGATGGGACGCTCGTCGACGTACCGCTGGAGCAGGTCCGCCATCCGCCCGGCCACGTCGGCGAGTTCGTCGGCGGTGAGGTAGACCCCGGTGTGGTCGATGCCGGTGTGCTCCCGCCAGTTCGGCTCCTCCGCGGGCCGCTGCCGCTGCCACGTGGCGAGCTGGTCGAGGGCGCGTTCGGCGAGGAGTTGTTCGAGGACGCTCACCGCGGCATCGCCCTCCGGCGTGAGTTCCGCACCGCGCCACGACTGCGAGGTCGACACCAGCCGCCACGGCCGCTCGCGGTTGTCCTTGCTCGGCGCGGGCTCCACGAAGTCGTACTTGGCCAGTTGACGGAGGTGGTGCGAGGTCAGGGCCTGGCTGATCCCGAGCCGACGCGCGGCCTCGGCCGCGGTCATCGGTCCCTCCCTGCCGAGCAGGGCTCGCAGTTCCAGCCGGACGGGGTGCGCCATCGCCCGGATCGCCAGCGGGTCGTCCAGGAACCGTGCGCGCCGCGGATCTCTCTCCAAGGACATGCTTGGAATATGGGCCGCGCCACCGGCAATGTCAAGCATGTGCTTGGAATGCGCTCGGCCCCACTCCCCCGAGCGGCAACGCCGATGTCCGCACGCCGCGCCCCGCGAGGGCCGGCCGCAGCCGCCGCGCACCGCTCAGAACGTCGTGAACGCGACCTTTCGCCCCGAGGCGTCCAGGGGCTGGGGGTCCACCGACCTGGCGCCCTTTCCGGGCCACGACGCCGGCTGGTACACGACCCAGTACCGGCCGTCCGGCAGGCCGTGCCCCTTCGGGAGCGGGTGGGTGGGGACGACCTCTTCGGTGGACACCCGCACTCCTACGGCCGCGTCGGGAACGGGTCCGTAGGAAGCGAAGGCGTTGCGCCCCGGCGCCTGGCCGCCGCCGTAGTACCCGCCGGAGTCCGAACCGTCGAAGCCGCACGCACCGTTCGCCCACGGCAACGTCGCGGAGTGGTCCGGCCCCCGGGAATCGTCAAGGCTCATACAGAAGCTGCCGTCCTGATCGGCGTCGATGTAGGCGTCCAGCTGCCAGTGCACACCGCCGGTGACGTACCTCTGCAGCACCGTGTAGTGATCGCCCACGCGATACGGCGAGTTCGGGTCGTGCCGCTGCCCGTCGCAGGCAGTGGCCATGACCATCGCCATGACGGCCACCGCCACCGTTGTTCGCGCCGAACGAGCCGACATGCGCAAGCCCCCCCAGGGCGTCGAGAAACCCCCGCGATCTTCACAGCTCTCTCACAGGGGCTACAAGGCGGCGCCGGTAAAGGTTGGGAAAACCCCGCCGGGCGGCGTCACCCCTGCGGGATCGGCTGGGTGAGGTTCACCGGGTTGCCGTCGGGGTCCCGGATGTGGGCGACGCGCTGTCCCCACGGCATGTCGTTGGGGCCGCCGCTGACCGAGCCGCCCAGCGCCACCACCCGGCCGAGCGTCTCGTCGACGTCGTCGACAGCGATGCTGAGCAGAATCCGCGGCGCCGCCCCGGTCTCCGCGTCGTCCTTGGCCACCAGCCCGAGGTCGGTGTCGCCGATGCGCAGGCCGAGGTAGAAGGCGGGGCCTTCCGCCGGCACCCGGAAGACCTCCTCGGCGCCGAACAACCGCGTGTAGAAGCCGAGCAGAACGTCCTGGGCGGCGGTCAGGATCACCGGCTGGATGGTGGACATGGCACTCCTGTCGAGAACGGTCGAGTCGTCGGGTGGACCGTCCGAGGACGGCGAACTCATCGGCAGGACCGGACCGCCGCTCGGCTGCTGCACGAAGGCGCGGCTCCACCCGCGACAGCGTCGTACGGCCCGGCGCTCAACTGAGCATCGCCCCGGGCGCGGACCGCCTGACCAGGAGGTCGGTGACCAGGGCGAGGGCGGGCCAGTCCAGGCGGCCGTGGCGCGCGACGGCGTACGCGCGCAGTTCGACGTCGGGAGCGGCGAGCGGGACGAGCCGCACCGCGGGGAGCGTGACCGTCCCGACGGGGAGCAGGCCCACACCGAGCCCGGCGGTGATCATGGCGCGCACGAGGTCGAGGCTGTCGGCCTGGTGGGTGATGCGCGGGGTGAAGCCCGCCATGGAGGCGAGGGTGCGGATGACGGTCTCGTCCGCGGTGTTGCGCGAGTTGACGATCCAGTCCTGCCCGGCGAACCGGGCGAAGACCTCCGCTGCCGTCCCTTCTCGGACGTCGGCGTGCGCGGGGACGCCCAGACCCCAGCGCGCGGTCCACAGGGCAGTGGCGCGCAGCACGGGGTCCTCGGCCGCGGGCGCCAGGTTGTAGTCGTAGGTCAGGGCCAGATCCGTCGCGTCCTCGGCCAGGAGCCGCAGCGCCTCGGCGGGTTCGTGTTCGCGGACCAGGACACGGAGGCGGGGATGGCTCGTGGCCAGGGCCGTGACGATGGGCAGCAGGTGGGCGCGGATGGCGGTGGCGAAACCCGCGACGCGCAGGGTGCCGGTGGGCTCCGCTCCCGGCGCGAGGTCGTGGTGCGCCGCCTCGACGGCGGAGAGGATCGTCACCGCGTGCTCGGCCAGCCGGCGTCCCGCGGGCGTCAACCGGACCAGGCGCCCGTGCGGTTCGGTCAGCGCGGTGCCCATGTCGTCGGCGAGGGCGGCGATCTGCTGCGAGACGGTCGAGGTGGTCGTGCCCAGGACGTCGGCCACCGCGCGCATGGACCCCAGCCGGGACAGCTCCACCAGCATCCGCAGTCGTCGTGTCTCCATCCCTGGATTGTCGCGGATCGGCGAACGGTTCATTCACGATCGGCACGTGGACACGAACGGTCCGGCCATCATGTACTCGGGTGCATGAGCCTGCCGAACCACCGCGCCACCGGTCCGCGGCTGTCCGCGTCCGCGACCGGGGCCCTGATGGCCGTGACCTCCATGTCCGCCGTCCAGCTCGGGCTCGCGCTGTCGGTTCCGCTGGTCGACCGGCTCGGCGCCCTGGGCACGACAGGGCTGCGTATGGCGTGGGCCGGTGTGCTCCTTCTGGTGCTGGTGCGGCCCCGCCCGCGCGACTTCACCGGCCGCGACCTGCGGGCGTGCACCGCGCTGGGCGCGGTCAGCGCGGGCATGATGATCTGCTTCATGCTCGCCGTGGCGCGGCTGCCGCTCGGCACGGCCAGCGCGCTGGAGTTCCTCGGCCCGCTGGCCGTGTCCCTCTACGGCTCCCTCCACGGCTCCCCCCAGGGTCCGAGCCGTGGCCGTATCCGCTGGGCGGCCATGGCGGCCCTCGGTGTCGTCGCCCTGACCGAACCCTGGCACGGGGGGATCGACGCGGCCGGCGCGGGTTTCGCCGTGGCCGCCGCGTCCTGCTGGGCGGCCTACATCCTGCTGACCCAGCGGGTGGGCGACTCCGTGACCGGCCTCGGCGGACTGGCCGTCTCCATGCCCGTCGCCGGCCTCGTCGGCCTCCTCGCCGCGGCGCCCTCCGACCTGGCACACGTCACGTGGAGGCTGCTCGCCGCGATGCTGGGGCTGGCCGCCCTGAGCGCCGCGTTGCCCTTCGCCCTCGAGTTCCTCGCCCTGCGCCGCCTCACGACCTCCGCCTTCGGCACCCTGATGAGCCTGGAGCCGGCCGTCGCGCTCCTCGCCGGGCTGCTGGTGCTCGGCCAGGTCCCCGCGCTCGCCTCCGCGGCGGGCGTCGCCCTCGTCGTGACCGCCGGCATCGGCGCCACCCGCACCGGCGTCCGCTCCTCCCCCGCGCCTCCCGAACCGCACCACGCCCTGACGCCCACCACAACCAGCTCGCCTTCGGGCTGAACCCCACCCCGTCGGCGCGGGGCGGTCAGCCTCCCGCGGTGAGGGACAGGTCGTCGCAGCTGGACCGGCCGGCCGAGGGCAGGTAGCAGAAGACGGTGGCGCTGGTGTCCCCCGCTCCCGTGGTGAACGGCGCGGACAGCCGGGTCCACCCGGTCGCGGTGGTGGACGCCGACACCTGGGCGCCGCCGTGGTTCTTGACGCCCAGCCAGGTGGGGGCGCCTGTGGTGCGTACCCAGCCGGTGTACCGGTAGGCGGTGTTCGGCTGGAGACCGGTGACGGTGTACTCGGCGGTCGCGGCGCCGCCGGAGGGGGCGTTCAGGGACAGGTCGTAGGCGCCGCCGTGCGCCGCCGGGTCCTGCGCGGCGGTGGCGCCGCGGGTGCTCCAGCCGTTGAGGTTGCCGGCTTCGAGGCCGCCGTCGGGCAGCAGGTTCGGCGCGCCGGCCGAGGGAGCCGCGGCGGAGGCGCCGATGTTGGGGGCGGCGGTGGGCGACACCGCGACCCCGAAGTAGTCCCGGCCGCCGTTGCCGCGGACGGCCGCGCCGATGCCGGCCACCGGGGAGCCGGCGCACAGCCGGTAGCCGGTGGCGCCGCGGATGCCGCCGGCGTCGCCGGGGTCGCAGAAGGCCGGATCGGCGGTGGTTCCGCCCGGGTCGGACGGGAGGCCGCCCAGGTTCACGAAGTCGTTGTGGTGGAAGGTGTAGCCGCCGGACCGCAGGTTGAACGAGGCGCTTCCGCTGCCTGACTTGACCACGATGTTGTTGCTGAAGGAGACCTCGCGCGGGGTGGTGTTGTTCTCGTTGACCACGGTCTGGCTGACTCCGGGGCCGATGTAGAGGGTGTTGTTGTACACCTGCATGCCGGACACCGCGCCCGAGCAGTTCTCGAAGCCGCGGTAGGAGTCGTCCTGGCTGATGTTGTAGCGGACGACGGCGTCGGACGTGCTTCCGTCGGCGTTGCAGAACAGCATGAAGCCGCCGTCGTTGTCGTGGCTGTAGTTGTACTGGTAGACCGTTCCCGCCGTCCCCTGGTCGACGTCGAAGGCCATGCCGTCGTTGGTGCTGGCCCCGCCGGACACGTCGTTGTACTGGAAGACGGTGCCGTCGGCGTCCCACGGCCAGATCCCGGCGTCGTATCCGGTGGGCTCCAGGTGGAAGCCGGCCAGGGTGTTGTACTGCACCAGGGAGTTGTCGGCGTCGATGACCACGATGCCGTCCCCGCCGATCCGGTGCAGGGTGTTGCCCTGGATCACCAGGCCCCTGGTCGGGTGGCGCGGCTCGGGCATGTCGGTCGGGTCGTTGACCGCGGCGTCGTTGCCCCAGGTGGACCATTCGGTGATGCCGCTGCGGTCGACGTCGTCGACGGTGTCGTCCTGGATCACCACGCCGTCGAACCAGGTGGGCGTGGTGGTCCCGTGCACCTCGAAGTCGATGCCGGCCGAACCGTCGGTGCCCTTGGTGGTGTCACCGCGTATGTCGTGGACGTACAGGTGGGACAGCAGGTAGTTCCGGGCCGCGCCGATGTCCTGGGCCACCACCTCGACGCCGCGCCGGTTGGTGCCCGGGGCGGCCTGGTCGGTGATCTCCAGGTTGGTGAGCTGGATGAACTGCTCGTTGTACAGGTAGACCGCGTTGGGGGCGCCGTCACCGTCGACAACGGCCCGCGCGGAGGACGTTCCGTAGTCGGAGATGGTGAACGGAACCGCGGCGCTGCCGGAGCCCTTCGGGGACAGGGTCCCGGTGCAGGTGGTGCCGCGCATGAGCCGCAGCGCCTCGCCGGCGTGGTAGGTGTGCGCGTTGGCATCGGTGAGCGAGTTCCACGGTCTGCTCAACGTGCCGTTCCCGTCCGTGGTCGCCGCGCAGTCGACGTAGTACGACCTACGGGTCGGGGCGATCACCGGGCGCAGTGCGGCGCCCGCGTGGGAGGAGCCGACCGGCAGCGCGGCCGCGGGAGGGTGAGGCGTGGTCGGCACAGTGGCGGCCGACGCTTGTGATGCCAGGACGATTGGGGTCGCCAGGGCGACGGTCAGGGCGCCGAGAATCGCCGCTGCTGCGCGTGCGGACATGCGCGTTCCTCCGATGGGGGGAGAACTCCCCCGGCGCTGGTGCGCCGGGGGCCTTGCCGGTTGAGAGGCCCTGCCGAGCGCCTGCTCCTCCCGCGGATCTACTCGATGGTCCACTGCTGCAACGCCGAACCCGTGTCGGGTTGTTGGGTCACCGGCGCACCGTTCGCGGTCGAGGCGGTGGTCAGCAGCAGGCCGCTGTTGACGCTGGTGAGGGTGTAGGCGCCGGAGAGGAGTTCGGTCACCCGCCAGTCCAGGTTGACGCTGCTGGGGCAGGGCCACTGGATCACGGTGGTGCCCGGCGTGGTGAAGCCCCCGTTGTCCGCGGCACATTGGCCCGAGGAGCCGTTGGTGAGGGTGTACGAGCCGTCGGGCAGCCGGGTGAAGGTCCAGCTCTGGTTCTGCCCTCCGGTCAGCGCCGAGGTGTCCAGCTGCGTCCCTTCGGCCTGCGAGGAGTCCGGGTCCTCCAGCGCCTGGCCGGACAGGCTGACGGTGTGGGTTCCGCTCAGGTCCGCGGCCCGCGGGTTGACGGTCCAGGCGAACCTGGTCGAGCCGCCGGCCCGGCCGGAGGAGGCGGTCACCGTGGCGGTGTAGGTGCCGGCGGTGGTCGGCGTGCCGGTGATCAGCCCGGTGGAGCTGATCGTCAGTCCGGCCGGCAGGCCGGACGCCGCGTACCTGAGCTTCCGGCCCGCCGAGTCGGTCGCTGCGACCTGCACCGAGGTGGCGGTGCCGACCGTGGCGGTCTGCGCGCCGGGGGTGTAGACGCTGACCTGCTCCGGACCCGGAACCGGCCCGGCTTCGGTCAGCGACAGGGTCTGCTCGGCGGCGGACCGGCTGCCGCCGACAGCGTCACCGGTGCGGTCGGTCCAACTGCGGGTCGGGGTGGTCTCGGCGAGCCGGCCGGGCTGCGCGGACATGCCCAGCACCAGCTCGCTGTACCGGTTGACCAGCCGGTAGGTCCCGGTGGGCTTGCCGGTGCGGGGGTCGGTGCCGGCCACGACGAACCACTCCTGGCCGACGGTGGGACCGCTCCTGCCGACCGTGGTGACGGTGGGCCCGGTGCCCCAGGCCCGGCTCGCGGTCGAGCGGGAGTCGACGCCCAGCGCCTGGCGGGTGGCGGCGTTCACGATCTGGTACGAGCCGTCGCCGTTGCTGACGAAGGACCAGTCCGCCCGCTCGGAACGGCGTCCCGCGGTCAGCGAGGTGGTGGCCGAACCGCCGGAGACCTGCGCGAGCACCCGGCCGGTGCCGCTGCTGATGCGGTAGCTCTCGGCCGGGTCGACCGGAGGGGCGGCGGGAGCGCTGGAGTCGATCGTCTCGTTGGCGTACTCACCGTCGGAGTGGGAGCAGGCGATGGCGCAGTACGACCGGAAGGACTTGCCGACGATGGTGGAACTGGTGTTGTTGGCGCTGTCGAGGAACCAGCGGTACCAGGAGCCGGACGTGTAACCGCCGGAGTCGCCGATCAGGTGCCACTTCTGCGTGGCCAGGTTGTCGGTCGCGTAGTACTTCTGCGGCTGGGTCGTTCCGGCGGCCACCGCGGGCTCGCCGATGTACAGGCCGAGGTAGGCGTCGTAGGTGATGTTCATGATGAACAGCGGTGACTGGTCGGGCAGTTCGCCGGCCGCTATCTGCTGGTCCACGGTCCCGGTGTTCTTCGGGTCGTAGTCGTCCGCCACCGGGGTGTAGCCGGTCGGGTCGGCCGCGGTGACCGGCTCCAGGTTGCTCTCCCTGCCCCCGACGCCGGGCTGCGACCAGGAGCCGTCGAACCACTTCTCCCAGCTGCCGGTCGCCATCTTGCCGGAGATGGGTGCGCGCGCGACGTTCTCCAGGCCGCCCATGCTCCCGCCGACGCCGCCCTTGGGCACGATGCGCGAGCCGTAGTAGACGTAGAAGTAGCCCGACGCGGTGTCCACGTAGAACCGCTGGTCGCCGTCGCCGTAGTCGTAGGTCTGCTGGGGGAACGTGGCGGTGTCACCGCGGGTGGTGCGGTAAGGGGACGTGATGGCGTGGCCCTTGATGCTCCACACCTTCCCCTGGTCGGTGGAGACGGCGTAGTCGATGGAGTCGTAGTGCAGTCCGTCGCCGAAGGGCTGCGGGGTGAACTCGTTGTGCACCAGGCCGTACCAGTCGCCGGTGTCCGGGTCGACCCAGACCCCGAGCAGGTCGCAGTAGTTGGCCTGGGAGTAGCCGGAGCCGGTGGGAGCCGGCGTCGCTTCCCGGCCGGTGGGGCTGTTGTTGCAGCGCCAGGTCGTGTCGTTGTTGGCGTCCTTGGCGTCGGCCGGGTTCACCGCGGTGTCGAGCGTGTTGTCCGGGGTCGCGCTGTCGAAGTCGGTCCCGGTGTAGAAGCCCCATTCACGGGGGTCGGTCGCGCCGTACAGCGAGTGGGACGACTGGAAGTAGAACGTGCCGTTCTTGTCGATGTAGCCACTGGCAGGCGTGTCGTCCGCGTAGGCGTACGGCTTGGTCGAGCCGATGCTGACGGTGTACGAGGCGGCGGCCGGCGCCGGTGACGCCACGGCCGGCAGCACGGTGCCGACGGTGAGGAGCGAGGCGGTCGCGGCGACGGCCGCGAGCGCCCTTCGGAGGCGTGGCAAGGGTGGTCCCTTCTCTGGGGCCCCGCCCCGGCACCGGCAGGTGACCAAGCGGGCAGCCAGGGCGGGCAGGTTCGCTGCGTGCGGTACATGGGCAACCGGACACCGCGGCAGGAACGCTGCGAGCAGAGCCCTGGATGATCGGAACTGCTTGGACAATGGCAGTTCCGCGCAGGGCCGCTCACGCAGGGACAGCTTGGAGTCGGGTGCGGCGCCTGTCAAGACAGCCGTCAGGAGCGCGCCGGCCCCACGCGCGGCCAGGGCCAGGTGCGCGCCGGTCCCGGCCGTCCGCTCAACAGCGCCGCTGCTGCCTGCGGAAGACCGACGGCGCGACTCCCACCTGCCGGGTGAACACCCGGGTGAAGTAGGCGGGATCGGGATACCCGACCTCACGGGCGATGCGGGAGACCGGACTGTCGGTATCGGCCAGCAGCGCCTTCGCCCGGTCGATCCGACGCCGCATCAGGTAGACCGTCGGGGTGGAGCCGGTGGCCTCGCGGACCGCCACCGCGAGGCTGTCCCGGGAGACCGCCAGCTCCCTGGCGATCGAGCCGATCCGCACCGGCCCCTCGGCGTTGTCCAGCAGGCGCAGGGCGCGCAGGCCGAGGTCGCGCCGGAAGCGGCCCGGCTCGGCGGACTTCCGCCGGCCGGTGCCCACGGCGTTGATCAGCGCATGGAGCGAACTCGTGGCGGCCACATGGCCGCTGAGGGACTCCGGCCGGGCGAGCAGGTCCAGCAGCCGGACGCACTGGGCGAAGGTCTCCGCGGCGTCCGCCGGTTCGACGACCGGGCAGGCCGCGCCGAGATATCCCAGCTCGGCGTAGCTCCTGGCCGCCGGCCCCTCGAACAGAATCCAGTACTCGTTCCAGCCGCTCGCCGACGGGCCGTAGCGGTGGCGCACGCCGGCGGGCAGCCAGAGGAACGATCCGGGCCGCACCCGGTAGCGCCCGGGGTGGCCGTGCAGTTCGAGGGAGCCCGACCCCTGGTACACCAGGACCCCGGCGTGGCAGTTCAGGGCGCGTTCGACCCGGGAAGGGGGGTGGTCCAGAATCCGGCCGGCGCCGGTCACGGCGATTCCCAGCGCCCGCACCTCCTCCGGCGGCGTGCGGTAGTGCGCGACGGAATCCACCCGACCACTCCTGTCGACAATCGTCCAAGTCCTTGCCGCATCCGTGCATTCCCGCGAGGCAGGGTGCGCGTGGAGCATGTCGGCATGAGCACCGGACGCCTCGCCAGGGTCCGTTCGACCGCCCCACCTCCCACGGTCACCGTCCGGACAGCGGAGACCGTGGGCCCGGCCGGCCGGCACCCGCCCCTTCAAACCGACCGCGCCGCCCGTCCAGCCGGGGGTTCCCACAGGACAGCCGGGGGTTCCCACGGGCGGAATCCGACCCGCGAGCGAACAACGCCTCCTCCACATCCGGCCGGTGAGCTGTGGCTCCCTCCGAGCCGCCCTTGACAACTTAGCAGCCAAGCAACACGATCCCTGGGCAAGATCGGCTCGGCCGAGCCGGTGGTGACAGGACCGCGGCGTGGCCTCCCGCCCGGTTGCGGAGTGGAGGTGAGCCGGATGGGGACGCGGTACGTCCTGCGGGTCCAGGCGGACCCGGCCGACGAGCCGGCGGCGGTCGCCGCGCGGATGGTCGCGCTGGCCGAGCGGACCGGCGCCGACGAGCTCTGCGTCTTCCTGTTCGGCATGGAGTTCAACGACGGCAACGAGCCGCTCGACCGGATCGGCCACTGGCTCGACCGCACCCGGCCGTGGCGCGAGTCCCTGCGATCCGCCGGCATCGCGGTGAGCCTGAACCCCGGCCATACCCTCGGGCACTGCGACTGGGGGCGCCCGCGCCGCGACGACTGGCAGCCCATGGTCGACCAGCGCGGGACCGCCGCCGACGTGGTGGTCTGCCCGCTGGACCCGGGGTGGCGTGCCTACTTCGCCGAGACCCTGCGCCGCTACGTCTCCGAGGACCTCGACGCGGTCTGGATCGAGGACGACATCCGGCTGCACAACCACGAACCGCTGGACTGGGGCGGCTGCTTCTGCCCGCTGCACCTGGCCGAGTTCGCCCGGTCCTGCGGCACGCGGGCGACCCGCGACGAGGTGGTCGCGGCATGCACCGCACCCGGCCCGCCCCACCCGTGGCGCGAGCTGTGGCTGGACATGTGGGACCGCACCCAGCTCGAACTGGTCGGCACCTGGCGGAAGATCGCCGCCGATCACGGGGTCCGCCTCGGACTGATGTCCTCCACCCCCGAGGCGCACGCGGCCGAAGGACGGCGCCGGCCGGACTGGCTGCCCGGATTCGACCTGCACCGGCCGCACTTCTGGGGCTACTCCGACGCCGGCGCCGAGGCGCTGCCCACGTACGCGGCGCTGCTGGACGCCCAGCGCGCACAGCAACCGCCCGGCCTGGTCAGCTATCCGGAGATCGAGTGCTGGCCGTACGGGCAGTGGAACAAGTCCTACCGGCAGACCTTCGCCCAGATGGCCACCGCGCACATCCTCGGCTGCGACGGGCTGGCGATCAGCCTCTACGACTTCCTGACCAACCACCCCGACGACGACCCCGGGCGCGCCGCCTTCCTCTCCGAGGTCCGCCCGGCACTGGACTGGCTGGCCGACACCTTCGACACGTCGCTGCGCACCGTCGGGATCGGTGTGCCCTGGTCGCAGGAGACCGGCCGGGCCGCGCGAACCGGCGACGGCACGCACCACGACGGCGCGAAGGGCGACGGTACGAAGGGCAGCGGTGCGAAGGGCGACTGGCGCGCGCTGGCCGTACCGCACCGCGAATGGGCCGGCTGGCTCGGCGCGATCGGCCACGCCGTCACCCTGAGGGGCGACGCGCCGGTCAACGCGGTCGCGGGCGAGTCCGCGTGGGCGTACGACGACGCCACCGTGCGGGGCTGGCTCGCCGGCGGTCTGCTGCTCGACGGCACCGCGGCGCGCGTCCTCGCCGAACGCGGCTACGGGGAGCTGATCGGGCTGAACGGCGTGCGCCGGCTGGGCCCGACGGACCCGCTGCCGGTGCGCGAGGTGTGCGAGGACCCCGACTTCTCGCTGCGGGTGGGCGCGATGATCTCGGTCGACCCGCACATCAACGGCCACCCGCCGGTCGTGACCGGTGAACCCGTACCCGGCGCCCGGGTCGCGAGCCGGATCGTGGACGGCGCGGGCCGCCCGGTCGGCCCCGGTCTGGTGCTGCACCGCAACACGCTGGGCGGACGGGTCGCGGTCTGCCCCTGGCCTGCCACCACCGCGGTGCGGATGACCCCGCAGCGCGCGGCGCAACTGTCCGCCGCCGTCGACTGGCTCGGCGCGGGAACCCACGCCCGGGTGTCCGGCGGTCCCTGGCTCACGCCGCAGGTCCTCACCGACGGCACGCGCTGGCGGCTGGTGGTGTGGAACTCCGGGCCCGACGAGGTCGACGCCGTCACCGTACGGCTGCCGGCCGGCATGCCCGCACCGGCCGGCGGCGTACAGATCGACGCTCACGGCCGGCGCCGTCCGATCGGGTACGCCGCCGGCGCCCTCGACCTGCGCCGTCCGCTGGGCCAGTGGGAGTTCGCGGTCCTCACCGCGGAACGCCCCTGATCCGCGCCCCTGCCAGAACGCGCCGCACAGATCGTCCACGGTGGCAGCGGCGCGGCCGCTACGGCTACGGCCACGGCTACGGCTACGGCTACGGCTACAGCTACAGCTACAGCTACAGCTACAGCTACAGCTACAGCTACGGCTACGGCTACAGCTACAGCTACAGCTACAGCTACAGCTACGGCACGATCAATTCGCGGTGGGCCCGGCCCACGGTCCCATGTCCTGGAAATACGCGGATTCACCGGTGAACTTCGAAGAATCCCTGCACCGCCCCGTCTACGCGCATATCTTGGGGCTTGGGCGCCCACGTACCCGCCCCTCCGGGCCGGACGCGCCGTCATGTCCCTTGCAGGTGAAGGAGAACCACGGTGTCGCGCCCTTCGGAGGCCACGCAGCCTCACTCCATACGTACGCGTGCCGACGTCACGGCGGCGAAATCCCGGCTCCGGCTACGCAGGAGCGTCGTGCCGATCGGAGTGGCCGGCGCCGTCGTGCTGGCCGGTATCGCGGTGCACTCGGCGTCCGCCACGCCGTCCTCCGACGCCGTGATCGCCGAAGTGTACGGAGGCGGCGGCAACTCCGGCGCCACGTACACCAACGACTTCATCGAGCTGGCCAACGCCGGTGCGTCGACGCTGGATCTGAGTGGCTACAGCGTGCAGTACCTGCGCGGAACGCCGACCGCGACCTCCACATGGCGCGCCACACCGCTGACCGGCACGCTCGTCGGGGGCGCCCGGTACCTGGTGCAGGAGTGGGCCAACACCGGCGGCTCCCTTCCGCTCCCGACCCCCGACGCCGCCGGCACCATCAACCTGTCCGCCACGGACGGGACCGTCGCGCTGGTCTCGGGCACCTCTCCGCTCACCTGCCTGACGGCCGCCGCCTGTGCCGCCGACCCGCGGGTCAAGGACCTGGTGGGCTACGGCAACGCTGTCGTGCACGAGGGCAGCGGCCCGGCCGTCGGGGCGAGCACCACCACATCCGTGGCCCGCGGCGTCCTGCTCGGCGACACCGATGACAACGCGGCCGACTTCACCCCGGCCCTCCCCACTCCCGAGAGCTCCACGGGCAACGGTGGCGGCACCGACGGTGGAACCGGTGGCGGCGACGACGGCGGGACCGTCGGCGTCACCGGCGGCGCCGACGACGGCGGCTCGGTGGGCGTCACCAGCGGCGGCAACGACGGCGGCGGCAACGCAGGTGTGACCGTCGGCGTGGACGAGGGCGCGATCAACGGCGCCACCTCCGGAGACGACGGCGGCACGGGCGGCATCACCAGCGGCGGAGACAACGGCGGAACCGTGGGCGTCACCGGCGGCGCCGACGACGGCGGAACCGTAGGCGTCACCGGCGGCGGCGCCGACGACGGCGGCTCGGTGGGCGTCACCAGCGGCGGCAACGACGGCGGCGGCAACGCAGGTGTGACCGTCGGCGTGGACGAGGGCGCGATCAACGGCGCCACCTCCGGAGACGACGGCGACACGGGAGGCAGCACCGGTGGCGCCGACGACGGCGGAACCGTGGGCGTCATCGGCGGCGCGGACGGCGGCGGCACCGGGGGCGCAACCGGCTGACGGGGCCGGACCCCCGTCGCTCTCCGCCCGCTGTCGCCCGGCTCGGCGCATGCTCCGCGAGCATCGACAGGGTGCGCCGCGCCATGGGAGGGCTGGTCACACGCCGTCTTCGACGCACTCCCCGGCGGGAGCGTCACCGGACGGACCCGGAGGTCGCCCTCTCCCGCCGGGGCGACCTCAAGGGTTGTCCGCCCGGTTCCAGGGCCGCCCCCGTGCCTGGGCCGCCGGTCTTCCGGCGGCGGTAACGGGCGACCCTTCGTACCCTCGACAAAGGCCCGCAGATCCTCGGTACGTACGTACATACATACGGAATGCGGATTCCCCTTTGGAGGGGTGATGGCGGTTCGGCACCGACTGATTGAGCGCTCCCCGTGGCAGGTGTGGGCCCCGAGACTCCGGTCAGGGGCCCTTGCCTCGCCTCGTCGACCGCCCACCCGGGCGACGGGGTCCACGGCGCCGCTCCCGGTGCCAACGCCTCCCGCGCCGCTCCGCGGGCCCCACCACCCGAATCATGAGCGGCGCCGCCCCACGCGTACTGCGACCGGCCCGCTCCTCCCCGCAATGAACCAGGGCCGGCCCGCCGGCTCAGCACTCGCGCCGGGCAGGCCGGCGCCGCCTTCGTCGTAGCCTAGTCAGGAACGGCGCTGTCCTAGCCTCCCGCGAAGGGGGAAACCGTGGACACGGACCGAGAAGCCGGTGGGCGGGCCATGCTCGCCGACCTGCTGGACGCCAGCCACCTCATGCCGCTCGACGCGGTCGCGGACAAGGCGAGCGAGTTCGCCCGGGCCGCCGGCTTCACCGACGTGCTCATCTACGTGGCTGACGTCACCCGATATCAGCTGCACCTGCTGGCCGGAAAGGACGGTGCCCCGCCGGGGAGCGACACGGACATCCGGATCGAGGGCACCGCTGCCGGCCGGGCGTACCAGTACGGGCGCTCGATGTCCGCCGTCCCGCACGAAGCGGCACAGACGGAATGGTGGCTCCCACTGGTGGACGGCACCGAACGCCTGGGGGCGCTGCGCGTGCGTTCCGCCTACGACGACGACCGGGCCCGTGAGGACGCCGACCGTCTCGCGGCACTGCTCGCCCTGCTGATCGTCGCCAAGCGCACCTCCAGCGACACCCTGGCCCGGCTGACCCGGACGGAGCCGATGACCATCGCGGCGGAGATGGCGTGGAACCTGATGCCGCCGAGCACGTACGCCGACGGACGCGTCGTGATCTCCGCGGCGCTGGAGCCGGCCTACCGGATCAGCGGAGACGTGTACGAGTACGCGCTCGACGGTCCCCTGGTGCATCTGACCCTCTTCGACGCGATGGGGCACGACACGGCCGCAGGGCTGTGCGGGGCGCTGGCGCTGGGCGCCTGCCGCAACTCCCGCCGCCAGGGGGCCGGGCTCGTCGCCAAGGGCGAGGCGGTGGAAGCCGCGCTCGTCGATCAGTACGAGCACCGTCGGTACGTGACCGGAATCCTCGCCACCCTCGACACCCGGACCGGTGTGCTGAGCTGGATCAACCGCGGCCACCATCCGCCGATCCTCATCCGGGGCAGCCGCTGGAGCAGCCATCTGCAGTGTCCCCCCGGGCATCCCATGGGCACCGAACTGGGACTGCCCACCACCGTCTGCCGCGAGCAACTGCAGGCGGGCGACCGGATCGTGCTCTACACCGACGGCATCACCGACGCCCACCGGCCCGGGGAGAGCGAGTTCGGCGTCGAACGCTTCACCGACTTCCTCATCCGCCGGCACGCCGACCAACTGCCGGTCCCGGAAACCCTGCGCCGCCTCATCCAGGCCGTCATGGACTACCACGACGGAGACCTCCAGGACGACGCCACCGTGTTCATGTGCGAGTGGCTCGGCCCCAGCGTGGACGACACCGCACCGGCGGCAGCCCTGACCGGCCTGTCGCTCACCGAGCAGCCGCCGGCCCGCCCGCCTGACGGGCGCGGCCGATCCGAGGTCTGAGAGCGTCCGATCTCCGGTCCCCCGCCCCGCTCCCGCCCCCGCCCCCGCCCATCAGCATGACAAGGACCATTCCGAGCCTGGCGAGCCCAAGCCCGTCGGCGGACGCGAGTCGACCCCCGACCCGCTCGACAGGGAGGCGCCGGGCGGGTCGGGAGCGTCACGGAAACAACAGGTCAGCGCTCACGCCCGCGCGCCTTCAGGGGAGTTGGCGGGAGGTCCGGGGAGAGCAGGCGGTCCCCGTCGTAGCCGTGGACCTCGCCGAAGCGGTCACCGGTGTGCCAGTCCTCGCGGGCCTGCGCGATATCCTCGGTGGTGCGCCCGACGAAGTTCCAGAACATGACGATCTTCTCGGCGAAGGGCTCGCCGCCCAGGAGCATGAGGGACGCGGAGGTGTCGGCGAGGAGGGGGAGGTCCCGGCGGCCGGCGCCCAGGTAGAGGAGCGACCCGGGGGTGAGGCGGACCCCGTCGACGTCGGCCTGGCCGGACATCGCGAGGGCGGCGTACTCGAAGTCGGGCTGGAGCGGCAGGCGCGCGGCGGTGCCCTCGGCGAGGGTGAGATCGGCGCCGACCAGCGGGCTGTGGATGGTGCCGGGCGAGGCCGCGCCGTCGAGTTCGCCGAGGATGACGGTGGCGTGCAGGCCGTGCGCGGTGACCTCGGGGAGTTCGGTGTGGTGCTCGAAGGCGGGCGCGATGTGCCGGCGGGAGTCGGGGAGCGCGACCCACAGTTGGGCGCCGTGCAGGTAGCGGGCGTGGTCGCGGGGGGATTCCTCGGAGTGCGAGATGCCCCGCCCCGAGGTCATCAGACCCAACTCCCTGGGCCGTACGGTCTGCTTGCTGCCGAGGCTGTCGCGGTGCAGCACCTCCCCGTCGTGCAGCCAGCTCACGGTCTGGAGCCCCATGTGCGGGTGCGGCGGCACTTGCATTCCCGGTTCGCGGGCGATGTCGTCGGGACCGTAGTGGTCGACGAAGCACCAGGCGCCGATCATCCGGCGGCCGAGGTTGGGCAGCAACCGGCGTACCTGCGTGCTCTCGCCGAGCGGCACGGTGCGGCCGGTGAGCAGTTCGTGGACCGGAGCGGCGGAGACGTCCTCACGGCCGCCGCAGACGCTGGCGGACGGTTTCACATCGAGATTGCTCATGGCCCGATCATGCCCCCGGACGTGCCCGCGGCGGCCGAGGCGGCTCCACCAGCCGCTCCGGTATGTCCGCCAAGCGGCCGCGCAGCCGCTCGCCGAGCGCCTTCGCCTGGGGGTCGGCGCGGGTGGACGCCGCCACGCCGTCGCCGAGCAGGTCGTGCACGACGAAGTTCAGGGCCCGCAGGTGGGGCAGTTCGTAGCGGCTGACCGGCAGCCGGGCGGCCTCGGGCAGCAGCGCGCGCAGCCGGGGCACGTCGAGGTACGCGCGCAGCCAGGCGTACGCGTCGTCGTCGCGGGCCCACAGTCCGACGTTGGCGTCCCCGCCCTTGTCCCCCGACCGCGCCCCGATGAGCGTGCCGAGCGGCAGCCGTACGGTCCTGCCGTGCGCCGCGCCGGGCCGTCCGCCGTACGGTTCCGCGCGCTCGGGCCGCTGCGGGCCCGCGACCGGCGACGGCGGCGGGGGGACGGCGTCGGGGCGCAGACCGGGCGAGACGCGGCCCGCGGAGACGCCGCCGGGCGTACCCGGCGTGCCCTCATCCGTACGGCCCCCGGACGGGTCCCCGCGCAGCGGTGCCGCCGGCACGGGCAGCCGGGTGCCGTCGGCGAGCACCGTGACCGCCCGCACCTCCCGCGCCGGGATCAGCGCGGGCCAGTACACGCCGTACTCGGTGGGCCGGGCGGTGGCGTGCTCCAGGTACAGGCCGGGGTAGCCGGCCAGCGCGGTGCCGGCCACAGCCGAGAAGAAGCCGCGGCCGACCTTGCCGGGGTCGGGGTCCTTGACCGTGAGGGTGAGCCGGTCGACCTCGTGGCCGTGCTCGCGTCGCAGGTCGTACCCGGCGAACGCGGCCGGGCCACCGGTGGCGTCGCGCAGCGCGGCCTCGGCGAAGTCGGCCTTGGCGTCGAGGTCGAGGCCGGTGAGCACGAAGACCGCGGAGTTGCGGTGGCCGCCGACGTGGTTGACGCAGACCTTGAGGGTGTCGGGCGCGGGCTCCCCGGTCACCGGGCCGACCGCGACCCGGTCGGTGCCCTGCTGGGTGAGCCGTACGGTGTCGAAGCGGGCCACCACGTCGGCGTTGAGGTAGGCGGGATGGCCTGTCTCGTACAGGAGTTGGGCGGTGACGGTGCCCACGGTGACGGCGCCGCCGGTGCCGGGGTGCTTGGTGATGACGCTGGAGCCGTCCGGGTGGACCTCGGCGATCGGGAAGCCGGGGTGGACCGGGTCGGGGATCTCGGTGAAGAAGGAGTAGTTGCCGCCGGTGGCCTGGGTGCCGCACTCGATGATGTGGCCCGCGGTGACCGCGCCGGCCAGCGCGTCCCAGTCGTCGGCGGCCCAGTCGAACGCCCACGCGGCGGGCCCGACCACGAGGGAGGCGTCGGTGACGCGACCGCAGACCACCACGTCGGCGCCGGAGCGCAGCGCCTGGGTGATGCCCCAGCCGCCGAGGTAGGCGTTGGCGGTGACCGGCTCGACACCGGCGGAGGCCAGCGGGCGGCCGGTGGCGAGGTGGGCGAACTCGTGGCCCCGGGACTGGAGTTCGGGCAGCCGGCCGAGCAGGTCGTCGCCCTCGACATGGGCGACGGCGGGCCGCAGCCCCGCGGCCGCGGCCAGTTCGCGGAGTTTGGCGGCGAGCCCGGCGGGGTTGAGGCCGCCGGCGTTGACCACGACCTTGATGCCGCGCTCCAGGCAGGTGCCCAGCACGTCGCGCATCTGGGCGAGGAAGGAGACCGCGTAGCCGCCGTCGGGGTCGCGCTGCCGGGCCTTCCACAGCAGCAGCATGGTGAGTTCGGCGAGGTAGTCGCCGGTCAGTACGTCGATCGGGCCGCCTTCGACCATCTCACGGGCGGCGGCGAGCCGATCGCCGTAGTAGCCGGAGCAGTTGGCGATCCGCAGCGGCGCGGTCCGGCCGCGGCCGCCCGTCGACCCCTCACCCGGAGCGGTCGTGCCCACCGGACCGTTCGCCGCACTGGTCACCGTACTCTCCCGTCACTTCGCTTCCGGGTCACCGACCTGGACGATCATCTTGCCGGTGTTGGCGCCGCGCAAGACCCCGATGAAGGCGTCCACGGTGCCGCGGACGCCCTCGACGACGGTGTCGTCCGGCACGACGGCGCCCGAACGCAGGTGCGGCACCAGGAATTCCTCCAACTCGCCCTGGAGCGCGCGGTGGTGCCGGACGAGGAACCCTTCGAGCCGGACCGCCTTGTGCACGAGGTCGTACAGGTTGCGGGGAGCGGCGGGCGGGCGGTCGGGGTGGTTGTACTGGGCGATGCTGCCGCACCACGCGATCCGGCCGTGCTCGCGCATGTTGGCGATGAGCCCCTCCAACTGGGAGCCGCCGACGTTCTCGAAGCCGACGTCGATTCCCTCGGGCGCGATCCGCGCCAACTGCTCGGCGAACGGGCCGTCGTGGTAGTCGAAGGCACCGTCGAAGCCCAGGTTCCGGACCAGGTGCTCGACCTTCGCGGCGGAGCCGGCGCTGCCGTAGACGGCCGAGGCGCCCATCAACCGGGCGAACCGGCCGACCGCGGTGCCCACTCCCCCGGCCGCCGCCGACACGAACACCCGCTCCCCGGGCTGGAGTCGGGCAGCACGGGTCAGGCCGGTGTACGCGGTCAGGCCGGTTCCGCCGAGCACGCTCAACCAGGCACGCGGCGGCACCCCGTCGACCCGCGGCAGCACCCGCACCTCGTCGGCGGTGAGCACGGCGTGGGTCCGCCAGCCGGCCCGGTGGAAGACGAGATCGCCCGGGGCGAGGCCGGGCGTGCGGGAGTGCAGCACCCGGCCGACGGAGCGGCCTTCGAGCGGCGCCCCGAGCTGCCATCCGCCCTCCTCCATCGACTCGCGCATGTACGGGTCGACGGACAGGAGGATGTTCTCGACCAGTGCGGTGCCGGGCTCGGCGGTCGGCACGGGGTGCTCGACGTACGCGAAGTCGGCGGGCGTCGGCATCCCGGTGGGGCGGGCGACCTGGTGGACGGTGGTGGCGAGGCGGGCGGAGGAGGCGGGGGCCGGGGCGGCGGGGGCCGTGGTCGTACGGCTGGGGCCGGTCTGCGGTGCGGTCATGCGGGTGACGCTAGGCGGGCGCGGCAGGCACCGGCAGACGGCGCCGTCGATGGATGGCGGGCTTCCATGAGCGGTGTTCATGGAAGGCGGGTGCCCGACGTACGCTGCCGGGTGTGACCGTGTCCGCCGTATCCGCCGCGTCCCCCTCGCCCGACCCGCGCCTGCTCGCCGTCCCCGAACTGCGCGTCCTGGTGGCGGTGGCGCGCGACGGCAGCTTCACCGCCGCCGCCCGCCACCTGGACATGACCCAGTCGGCGGTGTCGCACGCCGTCCGGTCGTGCGAGCGGAAGACCGGCGTGGTGCTCTTCGACCGCGGCCGGCACGGCGCCCGTCCGACCGCGGCGGGAGAGGCGGCCGCGGCGCAGGCCCGCCGTATCCTGCGGCTGCTGGAGTCGCTGGGCGACGAGGCGCGGGGCGCGGAAACGGGTGAGGTGACCGGCCCGTTGCGGATCGCCGCGTTCCGCAGCGCCGCCGTACAGGTGCTGCCCGCGGCGCTCGCGCGGCTCACGGCCCGCCATCCCGGCCTCGTCCCCAAGGTGCGGATCGTGCCGGATCTCGGCCGCGGCACCGTGGGAGAGGTCGCCGACGGGCGGGCCGACCTCGCCATCGCGACGCTGGACGCGGCCGCCACCGACACCACCGGGCTGGTCGCGGCCGCGCTGTTCGACGAGCCGTACGCGCTGGTGCACCCGGTGGGCGCCGCGGACCCGCGCGGGCTGCCGCTGATCGACTGGGCGGAGAACTGCTCCTCCTACACCCGCCGTTGGTGGTCGGAGCAGGACTGGATACCGCGGGCGACGGTGGACGCGGGCGACGACAGCGTGGTGCTCTCGATGGTGGCCCGCGGCCTGGGCATGGCGGTCATGCCCGCGCTGGCCCTGGTCGGCGCGCCGGACACCGTGGCGGTCACCGACCTCGGACCGCGCCGCCCGACCCGCCAGGTCGGCTACGCCACCACCCCGGAGCTGGCCCGCACCCTCCCGGTACGCGCCCTGATCCGCGAACTGCGCTCCACGGCGCCCACGGTGCCGACCGGAGCGGCCCGGCCGGCCGGTGGTTCAATCACGGCATGAGCCAACCGCCCGCGAACCCCGCCCCCGGCAGCCCCTCCGGTCCCGACGACGACGGCGGCCCGCTGTCGGTGCACGAGGTCATCGACATCGTCGACGAGGACGACAACGTCGTCGGCACCTCCCCGCGCGGCGAGGCGTACGCCCGCGGGCTGCGGCACCGCTGCGCGTTCATCCTGGCCCGCGACCCGCGGGGCCGGATCTTCGTGCACCGCCGCACCGCCCGCAAGCTCGTCTTCCCGTCCCTGTACGACATGTTCGTCGGCGGCGTGGTCGGCGCGGGCGAGTCCTACGACGCGACGGCGCTGCGCGAGGCCGAGGAGGAACTGGGCGTGTCCGGGCTGCCGCAGCCCACCCGCCTCTTCAAGTTCCTCTACACGCGGGACTCCGGCCGCGGCAGCTGGTGGTCCACGGTCTACGAGGTACAGGTCGACGGCCCGGTGCGCCCGCAGCCCGAAGAGGTCGCCTGGCACGACTTCATTCCCGAGGAGGAGCTCCAACGGCGGCTCGCCGAATGGGAGTTCGTCCCCGACGGCCTGGAGGCGTACCGGCGGCTGCTGCGCCGGCGCACCTGAGGACGGCGCCCCGCAGGACGGGCGGCTCGCCGCGTGCTCGCGCCGGAGTCACGCCCCCAAGGCGCCCCGGAGGGTCCGCTCAGCCGACCGCCGCCGCCAGAAGGGACTCCGCCACCGCCGTCCGCATGTACAGCACCGACCGCCCCGAGCGGTGCGCCGAGACGATGCCCGCGTCCCGCAGCGCCGTCAGGTGCTGGTTGACCCCGCCCGCGGACAGCCCGGTCCGCCCGGCGAGGTCGCTGGTCGACGCGGGCACCGCGAGTTCCGCGAGCAGCAGCGCCCGGGTCCGGCCGAGCACCGCCGCGACCGCCTCGGGCACCGCGGGCCGCTCCGCCGACCAGACCGAGCCCCACCCGCGGCTGGGGTAGAAGAGCTGCTTGGCGGCCGGCGACCCGGCCGACGTGGTGACCCCCGACCGGGTGAACACCGACGGCACCAGCACCAGGCCCTGCCCCTCCAGGTCCAGACCCGCGCCACAGGCCATCTCGGAGATGGTCAGGGTGCCCGCGGACCACCGCACGTGCGGGTGCAGGTCGCCGAGCACGGCCCCGGCCCCGTCCGCGGCCAGCCTGCGCGCCTGGTGGAAGACGTCGGCCTCCAGCACCGCCCGCACCTGCGGCCAGCACGGCGCGAGCGCCGCCGTCCAGTACGCGTCGAGCTCCGCGACGAGCCGGGCGATCCCGGCGGCCGGGTCGGCGTACATCGCCTCGATCCGCTCGGTCCGCAGCCCGAACGCCCGCAGCTCGCGGTGGATCTCGGCGACCGGTGTGGCCGCGACCATCCGCAGTTCGGCGGCGAGGTCGGCGCCGGCGGCGGGCGGTGGCGGGGTGATGAAGTCGGGGGTGTAGCCGGTGGCCGGCACCAGGTCGAAGAGCAGCCCGCGGTCCAGCCCGGCCGCCGCGACCTTCGGCACCGCGGCCTCCAGCCAGCGCCGGTGCACCGATCGGCGGCCCGCCACGCTGCCGACGGCCGACCGGCCGCCCGCCAGTTGGTAGGTGCGCACGCTCGCCACGACCTCCCACAGCGGGGACAGCGCGAACCGGGTCCGCGCGACATCGCTCGCGGAGAAGGCGAACCGGACCGCTCCCGCCATGACTTTCCCCCTTGCGGCGGTGCCCCACCGCTCGCCTCGCGCGCCCGCCGCCGGCGCGCTCCGCCGGCCCGGATTCAGCCCTGCCTGAATCAATGCCGTCAACCCGCCCGGCCACCGCACCATTCCCGCATGACCGCTCCGCCACGGCAAGCCCCCGGCCCGCCGACGCCCTCCACGCGACAGCCGGCCCGGGCGCCCTGTGTGGTCGGTCGGGGCGTTCGGCGTCGCGAGGGCCGTCGGCACTCTGGCGCTACGGCCGGGACCGTCCCGGGCCGAGCAGCGCAACACAGCTTCCGCGTAAGGCCGTTGGCGACGCGGGAAGGGAACGGGGCAGCCGGCACGGCGCCTCGACCGGCGGTCCGGCACACACGGGGGTGCCGGACCGCCGCACCACACGCCCCGCCGCCGCCCGTTCGCACCTCAACTGGCCGCACCGGCAGGCCCGTTCACGCCGGCTCCGCCCGTTCCCGCTCGTTCACGTCAGCAGCAGCATCCCCGCGATCACCGACGCCGCGTTCGCCGCGACCGACGCCGCGTACGGCACCGGTCCGCGCAGCCGCAACCACCACGCCGCCAACGCGCCCTCGACCAGGCACACCACGCCCTCCGCGACGGTGAACGCCGGCCAGTAGCCGCCCGCCGGCACCCGGGACAGGAACCACCACAGCACCGGGTGCGTCACAAGGTTGACCATGACGGCGACGGCCGCCGTACGGCCGTACCGCGCGGGGGACGCCGTGGTGATCGCGGCCACGTACACCGGCACCTCGACCGCCATGGTCAGCGCGAGAGCCGACGGGTAGGACACGACCGGATCGTGTCACGGGGAGGGGACCGATGGCGAGCGGATCGGTGGCGGGCGCCGACGCCGCGACGGGTACGGGGATCGGGCTCGGCGCGGGCGGCCTGAGCGGCGGCACCGGCGCCGGCGCCGGCGGCGGCGTTCTCCGTGGCGGCGGGCTGCCCGTCGTCGGGTTCGGCGGACGCCTCGGCCAGGCCGGCCGGTTGCGGCCGATCGCCGGCTTCGCGGTACTGATCTGCGTGACGCTCGCCCTGGCGCTGCGGCTGCCGGCCGGCACCGCCGTGGTGGGCCTCGCGACCTTCGGCATCCTGCACAACGTCCTCGAACTCCGTTACATGGCAGGCCGGTTCGACGGTCTGCTGCACGGGCCGTTCCTGCGGCTGCTCGGCGCGCTGATCACCGGCATCGTGCTGGTCCGGCTGCTGCCGCCGTCCACCGCGAGCCGGGCCGCGGAGATCCTGCTCGCCTACGTGCTGCTCGCCGTGGCCTGCTGGTACGCGCTGCGCTCGCGCCCCCTGCGGCTGGCCGCCGCCCTGCCGGTGATCGTGGGCGCCGCCGCGACCTCGCTCGCCTTCCCCGCCTACCACTTCGTGGTGCTGACCCACCTGCACAACGTGGTGCCGCTGGTCTTCCTGTGGGAGTGGTCGCGCGACATGCCGCGCGGCCGGACGCTGTTCCGCGCGGTGCAGTGCGGCTGGATCGTGGTGATCCCCGCGCTGGTGCTGTCAGGCGCCTTCGACGGCCTGATGGGCGCGGGTTCGGGGTGGACCGCGCGGCTGTCGTCGTCGTACACCCCGCCGGCCTGGCAGCACACCGAGGCCGGACAGCGGTTCGTGACGGTCTTCGCGTTCATGGCGCTGATGCACTACCTGGTGTGGGTGTGGTTCATGCCCCGCTACGCCCCCGACGCGACCGCCGCCTTCGAGCGGCGGGCCCCGGTGGTCACCGGGCGCTGGGCCTGGGCGCTGGGCATCGGCGGCACAGCCGCGCTCGCCGTCCTCTTCGTCAGCGACTACGACCAGGGCACCTCGCTCTACTCCGCGATCGCCAGTTACCACGCGTATCTGGAATTCCCGGTGCTGCTCATGCTCATCCTGGGGCTCGCGCCCCGGAACCCGGAGGGGGAGAAGTGATCTCGATCAACCTGGCCGACGTGGCGCCGCGGGAGAGCGGGGGCGGGGGCGGCGGGCACGTGGTGGTGCTCGTCGTGGTGGCCGTGATCCTGGTGGTCGCGATCACGGCGCTGATCTTCGCGGCCCGCCGCCGCAAGTAGGTCTCCACCGCGGGCAGCCCGCCCACCGACCGCGCGCACGCCCGCCCGCACGCCCGCACGCCGATATGACGACGATCTCACCGGTGCCGGCAACCCCGCACTTGAATACGCACCCCGCATACGTGTTCAGTGGGGCCCATGACAGCCCGACCTGCCGCAACGCTCCCGCTCATCGTGGTCATGGGGGTGTCCGGGTCGGGCAAGACGACGATCGGCGGGATGCTGGCCGCACGGCTGGGCGTGCCGTACGCCGAGGCGGACGACTTCCACCCGGCGGCGAACATCGCGAAGATGGCGGCGGGCCGGCCCCTGGACGACGCCGACCGCGCGCCCTGGCTGGACACGATCGCGCGGTGGCTCGCCGACCGCGGGCCGCGCGGCGGCGTGGTGAGCTGTTCCGCGCTGCGGCGGCGCTACCGGGACCGGCTGCGGGCGGCGGCGCCCGGGCTGCTCTTCGCGCACCTGGACGGGGCGCCGGAACTCGTCGCGGCCCGACTGGGCGCCCGCACGGGCCACTTCATGCCGGCCGGGCTGCTGGAGTCCCAGTTCGAGGCGCTGGAGCCGCTGGAGTCCGGCGAGGCCGGCGCGGTCGTATCGATCGACGGGGACGCGGAGTCGACGGTGCGCCAGATCCTGGAGTCGCTCGCCCGCTGAGCGGGTCCGGCCGGAGCGGTCCGGTCAGGCGGCGCGATCAGGCAGCCCGATCAGGCGGCCCGGTCAGGCGGCGCGATCCCGTGCGGCGCGCCACCGTATCGCGGGCTGCCGCGCGGCGCGTTGCCGTACCGCCGGCTGCCGTACCGCTGACTACCAGCGCGGCACCGACGGCGTGCGCCACTCCGGGTCGGCCTTGCGCATCGCGGCGGCGTCGTCCCGGTCGCGCATCGTGCCGTCGTCGTCCAGCCAGCGCTGGTGCAGCGCCGCGAGTGCGGCGCGGTCGAGTTCGACGCCCAGCCCCGGGCGGTCGCAGACCGTGAGCCGGCCGCCGGTGAAGACGTGCCGCTCGGTGATGACGTCCTCGACCTGCCACGGGTAGTGCGAGTCGCAGGCGTAGTCGAGGTTGGGCACGGTCGCGGCCACGTGGGTCATCGCGGCGAGGCTGATGCCCAGGTGGGTGTTGGAGTGCATGGACAGGCCCACCCCGAAGGCGCGGCAGATCGCCGCCAGGTGCTGGGTGTTGCGCAGCCCGCCCCAGTAGTGGTGGTCGGAGAGCACGACCTGGACGGCGCCGCGGGTGAACGCCTCCTGGATCTCCGGGAAGGTCGTGACGCACATGTTGGTCGCCAGCGGTACGGACGTGCCCGCGGCGACCCGCGCCATCCCGTCGGTGCCGCTCGCCGGGTCCTCCAGGTACTCCAGCACGTCGCCGAGTTCGCGGGCGACCTCCAGCGAGGTCTCCACCGACCAGGCGCCGTTGGGGTCGAGCCGCAGCGGCTTGCCGGGGAACGCCTCGGCGAGCGCGCGGACGGCGGCGATCTCCTGCTCGGGCGGGAAGACGCCGCCCTTGAGCTTGAAGGAGCCGAAGCCGTAGGTGTCGGCGAAGCGGCGGGCCTGGGCGACCACGCCGGCCGGGTCGAGGGCGGCGCCCCAGTCGTCGGGCTCGCCGGCGCCCTGCGGGTGCTCGGCGAGCCGGTAGAAGAGGTAGGCACTGTAGTCGACGGTGTCGCGGACCTTGCCGCCGAGCAGCGCGTGCACCGGCAGGCCGAGGGACTTGCCGAGCGCGTCCAGGCAGGCCACCTCGAAGCCGGAGATCACCGACAGCCGGAGCTTGTCCGCGGTCTGCACCCCGCGCAGCCCGCCGCTGCTGACGGAGTCGGAGACCTGCTCGGGGTCGCCGCACACCCGCTCGGCGAGCGTGAACAGCCCGTTCAGGTCGCTGAGCCGGTGGCCGGGCAGCGCCTTGGCCAGCGGCGCGGCCAGGTCCAGGTAGCGGGTGTCGCCGTACGTCTCGCCGACGCCGGTGGTGCCGTCGGCGGTGACCACCTCGATGACGAGACGCGGGGTGTAGGGCTGGTGGACGCCCTGGGTGTTGAGCAGCGGCGGATCGGCGATCAGGATGGGAGTCAACCGCACTTCGGCGATGGTCGCCGAGTGGGCCGTGGCTGCCGCGTCCACCGAACCGGCCGTCTGCATATATGAATCGCGTTCACCCATGGAACCGAGAGTAGGCGGGCGGACCGGAGACCGTCAATGCGGCCGGGCGACCGGCAGGGCGGACCGCGGCGACCGTCGAAGAACTGGACTACATACCGACCAGTCGGTATGATCTCGGCATGAGTGCATCCGCCAACCCCCCGGGCCTGGACCTCGACCGCCTGCGCCGCCACCTGGACCGGGAGCACCCGGGCCTGGCCCGGGGCGAGCTGCGGGCCGAGCTGCTGGAGGGCGGCCGCTCCAACCTCACCTACCGCGTCACCGACGGCACCGGCACCTGGGTGGTGCGCAGGCCGCCGCTGGGCCATGTGCTGGCCACCGCGCACGACATGGGCCGCGAGCACCGCGTGATCAGCGCGCTCGCCGACACCCCGGTGCCGGTGCCGCGCACCCTGCTGCGGTGCGACGACCCGGAGGTCATCGGCGCGCCCTTCTACCTGATGGAGTTCGTGCCCGGCACCCCGTACCGCAGCGAGGAGCAGTTGCGGGAGATCGGTCCCGAGCGCACCCGGGCGGCCGTGCACACCCTGGTCGACACCCTGGTGGACCTGCACGCGGTGGACCCGGCGGCGGTCGGCCTGGCCGACTTCGGCCGGCCCGAGGGCTTCCTCGACCGGCAGTTGCGCCGCTGGGGCAAGCAGCTCGACGCCTCCCGCAGCCGCGAACTGGCGGGCGTGGACGAGCTGCACGCCGCGCTCGGCCGGGCGATGCCCGACTCCCCCGCGCCCGCGATCGTGCACGGCGACTACCGCCTGGACAACGTGCTGATCGACACCGACGGCCGGCTCACCGCCGTACTGGACTGGGAGATGTCCACCCTCGGCGACCCGCTCACCGACCTCGGGCTGCTGGTGATGTACACCGAGCAGCGCAGCAGCGACCTGCTCTCCGCGCCCACCACCGGCGGCGCCCCCGGCCACCCCGACTCCCGCGAGATCGTCGCGCGCTACGCCGAGCGGTCCGGCCGCGACGTGACGGCGGTCGACTGGTACACCGCCTTCGCCTTCTTCAAGCTCGCCGTGATCCTGGAGGGCATCCACTACCGCTGGACCCTCGGCCAGACCGTCGGCGCCGGGTTCGACCGGATCGGCGGCGTCGTCCCGGTCTTCATCGACCGCGGCCTGAGCACCCTGCGCCGGTCCACCACCGTGCGGCACCCCACCACCCGAGACGAGGACTGAGCGCCCATGGACTTCGGCTACGACACCAGGACCGAGGAGCTGCGCACCCGGCTCTCGGCGTTCCTCGACGCGCACGTCTACCCGGCCGAGCCGGTCTTCGCCGAGCAGCGCGAGCAGGCCGTCGGCGACGACCGCTGGACCGCGCCCCCGATCGTGGAGCGGCTCAAGGCCGAGGCCAGGTCGCAGGGCCTGTGGAACCTCTTCCTGCCCGGCGAGCACGGCGCCGGACTGACCAACCTCCAGTACGCGCCGCTGGCCGAACTCACCGGCCGCAGCCCGCACCTGGCCCCGCCCGCGCTCAACTGCGCGGCGCCCGACACCGGGAACATGGAGGTGCTCGCCGAGTTCGGCACCCCGGCGCAGCGCAAGGAGTGGCTGGAGCCGCTGCTGGCCGGCGAGATCCGCTCGGCGTTCGCGATGACCGAGCCCGACGTCGCGTCCTCCGACGCCACCAACATCGAGACCCGGATCGAGCGCGACGGGGACTCGTACGTCATCAACGGCCGCAAGTGGTACATCTCCGGGGCGATGAACCCCAAGTGCGCCGTCCTCATCGTGATGGGCAAGACCGACCCGGCCGCGGACCGGCACCGCCAGCAGAGCCAGGTGCTCGTCCCCCGCGACACCCCGGGCGTCGAAGTCCGGCGCGGCATGCGGGTGTTCGGGTACGACGACGGCGACCACGGCGGGCACGCCGAGATCGTCTTCCACGACGTGCGGGTGCCGGTCGGCAACCTCATCGGCGAGGAGGGCGGCGGATTCGCCATCGCCCAGGCCCGGTTGGGGCCGGGCCGGATTCACCACTGCATGCGGCTGATCGGCATGGCCGAGCGCGCGCTGGAGTTGATGTGCCGGCGCGCCAACGCCCGTACCGCCTTCGGGAAGCCGCTCGCCGCGCAGGGCGTGGTCCAGGAGTGGATCGCCGAAGCCCGGGTGGAGATCGAGCAGTTGCGGTTGCTCGTGCTCAAGACGGCCTGGCTGATGGACACCGTCGGCAACCAGGGCGCCCACACCGAGATCCAGGCGATCAAGATCGCCACGCCGGCGGCGGTGCAGCGGATCGTGGACCGCGCGATCCAACTGCACGGCGCCGGCGGGGTCTCCCAGGACTTCCCGCTGGCGGAGCTGTGGGCCGCGACCAGGACGCTGCGGTTGGCCGACGGCCCGGACGAGGTGCACAAGCGGTCGCTCGCCCGGCGCGAGCTCCGGCGGTACGCCTGACCCTCCGGAGTGGTGCGTTCTGCCGGTTCAGGGGCCACCTGCCGGTGGATGGCTGGTCGCGCAGTTCCTCCCCCGGAGCTTCGCCTGGGAGGTACCCCCAGCGCCCCTGGGTAGGTGACGCTCGTTCCGCGGAGAAAGCCGCACCTACCAAGGGGAACTGCGCGACCGGCCACAAGGGACCGCAAGGTCCGGCAACCCACAGGACGGGGCAGCCGGGACGGCACCTTACGGAATGACGACGACCCGGCCCACCGTCGTGCCGTCGCTGACCCTCTGGACCGCGTCGGCGGCAGCGGCGAGCGGAAGGCGTTCACTGACGAGGGGCTTGACAGCACCCGCGGCGGCGAGGTCGGTGAGGTCGTCGTGGGCACGGCGGACGGCCGCCGGGTCGTGGGTGTTGTAGAGCCCCCAGTGCAACCCCAGAATCGTGTAGTTCTTCACGAGCGCGTGGTTGAGCCCGGGCGCGGGAACCGTCCCGCTGGTGAAGCCGACCACCACGATCCGCCCCTCGAAGGCGATGCACTTGGTGGACCGGGTGTAGGCGTCCCCGCCGACCGGGTCGTAGACGACGTCGGCGCCGCGCCCGCCGGTGGCCTCCTTGACGACGGCCACGAAGTCCTCGGCGCGCCGGTCCACGACCACGTCGGCGCCCAACTCCCGTGCGGCCTCGGCCTTCTCCGGCCCGCCGACCACGCCGATCACGGTGGCGCCCGCGGCCTTGCCGAGTTGTACGGCCGCGCTGCCGACCCCGCCGGCCGCCGCGTGCACCAGCAGCGTCTCGCCGGGGCGCAGCGCGGCCCGGCGGTGCAGGCCGAACCAGCCGGTCTGGTAGCCGATATGCAGGGCGGCGGCCTCGGCGTCGTCCAGCGCCTCGGGCGCAGGCAGCACCCCGGCCGCGGGCACCACCGCGTACTCGGCGAACGCCCCGGCGGGCAGCGCGGCCGGGGTGATGACGCGGTCGCCGGGGGCGAGTCCGGTCACGCCCTCCCCGGTCTCCGCGACCTCGCCGCACATCTCGACGCCGGGGGTGAAGGGCAGCGGCGGCCGGATCTGGTACTGGCCGCGGCACAGCAGCGCGTCGGGGAAGTTCACGTTGGCGGCGCGCACCCGCAGCAGCACCTCGCCCGGGCCGGGCCGCGGGGTGGGGACGTCGTCGAGGCGCATCGCCTCGCGCGGTTCGCCGGTCTCGTGGACGCGCCATGCCTTCACAGGGGGTCTCCCAGGGGTCAGGGCCGCCGCACCGAGTGCAGCAGCAGGTCGGAGAACTCCGCGGCGACCTGCTCCGCGGTGAGCGGGCCGTCCGCGTGGTACCAGGTGCCGAGGTGGTGCACGGAGCCGAAGAAGTAGTCCACCACCAGGTCGGGCCGCAGCTCGGGCCGGAAGTGGCCGTCGCGCTGCCCCTCCTCGATCAGCGAGCGGAACGTCTCGTGGTAGCGGCGGCGCTCGGCGCGTACCGCCTTCTGCTTCTCCGGGCTGAGCTGGTGCATCGAGCGGAAGAAGATCTTGGTGTCGTCGAGGTTCTGGATGCTGGTGACGACGACGTCGGCGGCGGCCTCGGCGATCCGCTCGGCGACGGGGGTCGGCCGGGCCGCGATCGCGTCGAGCCGCTCGGTCTGCAACCGCAGCACCCGGCCGTAGATCTCGTGCAGCAGGTCGTCCTTGGAGCCGAAGTAGTGGTAGAGGGCGCCCTTGGTGACGCCGGCGGCCTCCACGATCTCCTGGACGGAGGTGCGGTCGTAGCCGCGTTCGGCGAACAGCCGGGTGGCCTCGGCGAGCAGCCGCTCAGGCACGGCGCCCGTGGGTCCCGCACCCGTCGTGGCACTCGGTCCCGTACCGCCGTCGCCGGCGCTGCCGCCGCTCGTCGCCCTGCGTGCCATGGCTGCTGCCCTCTCCTCGTGCCCTGTGGTCGGCCGGCCGGCATTCCGACCGGTATGGACCCTATCCGGCCGCCGTTTTCAGTTCCCGGCGCAGGATCTTCCCGGTGGCGGTCTTGGGCAGTTCGGCGAGCACCTCGACCTGCCGCGGGTACTTGAACGCCGCCAGCCGCTCCTTGCAGTACGCGACCAGTTCGGCCGGGTCGGCGGCGGCGCCGGGCCGCAGGCTGACGTACGCCTTGACGCTCTCGCCGCGGTAGGCGTCGGGCACCCCGACGACCGCGGCCTCGCGCACGGCGGGGTGGGTGTAGAGCACGTCCTCGACCTCGCGCGGCCAGACCTTGAAGCCGGACGCGCTGATCATGTCCTTCTTGCGGTCGACGACGTAGAGCCAGCCGTCCTCGTCCATGAACCCGATGTCGCCGGTGAGCAACTCCCCGCCGGGCAGGGCCGCCGCGGACTCCTCGGGCTTGTTCCAGTACCCCGGTACGACCATCGGCCCGGTGACCGCGATCTCGCCGGACTGGCCGATCGGCACCTCGGCGCCGGCGTCGTCGAGGATGCGGACCACGGTGCCGGGACCGGGCACGCCGACCGCGAGGGTGCCGGACTCCGGGTCGACGGGGGCCTCCAGGCCCGGCGGGACACTCGCGCACGGCGCGGTGCACTCCGTCAGGCCGTAGCCGTTGGCGAGGTAGCGGCCGCCGGAGCGGGCCCGGAAGGACTCCACGACGGCGGGCGGCAGCGGGGCGCCGCCGGAGGAGATCAGCTGGAAGGAGGCGAAGTCGTCGGGCACGGCGTCGGGCCGGGCGAGCAGCGCCATGAACGCGGTCGAAGGGCCGACGGTGTAGGCCGGGCGGTACTCGCGGAACGCGTCGAGCACCACGCCGGGCTCGAAGCGGTAGGTGAGCGCCACGGTGTGCCCGCCGGCCAGGGCCGCGGCGAGCTGGCAGACCATGCCGGTGATGTGGAACAGCGGCGCCAGCGCGAACACCACGGCGCCGTCGGGGAGTTGCTGGATACGGACCTGGCGGTGGGCGTTGAAGGAGATGTTGCCGTGGGTGTTGAGGGCGCCCTTGGGGCGGCCGCTGGTGCCGGAGGTGTAGCTGACCAGCGCGATGTCGCCGGCGGCGGGCAGGTCGGCGAGAGGCAGGTCCGTGGCGGGCAGGTCCGTGGCGGGGGGCCGGTCCGTGGCGGATCGTACGGGACCGGCCCCGGCCCCGGCGCGGGCGACGGCCAGGACGTCCCGCGCGGGGTCGTCGGGCCGGGCGCCGTCGGCGGCGGGCACGGGCGGCCGCCGTTCACCGAGCACCCGGGCGTCGTCCCGGCTCTGGAAGTCGTGCTCGTCGGCGGTCAGCGCGATCCGGACCGGCGAGTCGGCGGCGGTGTCCCGGACGTACGCCTCCCAGGCGGTGTTCGCGCACAGGATCGCCGCGGCGTCCGCGTCGCGGAGGATGTGGGCCAACTCCTGCCGCTTGTACATCGGGTTGACCGGGATCACCGCGCCACCGGCCTTCCACGCGGCGAGCAGGCCGATCACGAACTGCGGCACGTTCTGGAGCATGATCGCGAGCCGGTCGCCGGGGGCGAAGCCGTGCGCGGTCAGGTGGCGGGCGAGGCCGTCGGAGAGGGTGTCGAGTT
Source organism: Streptomyces sp. NPDC087270 (assembly GCF_044744625.1). Taxonomy (NCBI): domain Bacteria; kingdom Bacillati; phylum Actinomycetota; class Actinomycetes; order Kitasatosporales; family Streptomycetaceae; genus Streptomyces; species Streptomyces sp. NPDC087270. Next base: position 86,503 of record NZ_JBIUYR010000018.1, on the reverse strand, counting down.
CTCCGTAGGACAGCGTGCCGTCGAAGTAGCGCAGCGCGGGGTGGCCGGGCGCGCGCTCGGCGAACGCGAGGAAGGTGTGCAGCACGGACGGCGGGTGCTCGGTCCCGGCGCGCTGCTCCTCGGTGAAGTGCTTCAGCCAGGGCTGGTCGGCGTAGGTCGTCATGCCCGCTCGCCTCCCTCGGCGGCGGCGAGTTGCCCCTCGTACTGCCGCTGGAGCTTGTTCATGCCGCCGAGCCAGCGTTCGGGTTCCTCGGCCCGGGTCGCGTAGTACCCGGCGACCTCGGGGTGCGGGAGGATCAGGAAGCGGTCGGCCGCGATGCCGTCGAGCACCGCGTCGGCGACGTCCTCGGGCTCGATCGCGGTCGGCGCGAGCACCAGGTCCCCGGCGGGGCCGGTGGAGGCGAGCATCGCGGTGCGCACCCCCTGCGGGCAGACCGCGTGCACATGGATGCCGCGGTGCCGGTAGGTGAGCGACATCCACTCGGCGAACGCGAGCGCGCCGTGCTTGGTCACGGAGTACGGCGCCGCGCCGATCATCGTCAGCAGCCCGGCGGCGGACACGGTGGACACGAAGCGGCCCGACCCGCGCTCCAGCCAGCCGGGGAGCAGCGCGCGGGCGGCGCGGACATGGCTCATCACGTTGACGTCCCAGGCCAGTTCCCAGGCGGCGTCATCCGCTTCGGGGCCGCCGCCGGTGCCGACTCCGGCATTGGCGCAGAACACGTCGATGGTGCCGCCGAGCGCGGTCCGGGCGGCGGGCACCACGTCGGAGGCGTCGCCGGGCACGACCGCGGCGCCGATCTCGGCGGCGGTCTCGCGGGCGGCTTCGGCGTCGAGGTCGTTGACGGCCACCCGGGCGCCCTCGGCCGCGAATCGGCGGGCCAGCGCGGCGCCGATGCCGCCTCCGGCCCCGGTGACGACCACCCGGGCGTCGCGCAGCGCTTCCACGACCACGACGTGTCTCCTTCGACTCGAGGTTTCGACCCTTCGCCTGCCCTTCGCATACTAAGCGGTCGGTCATCGCTGCGGAAGGGGCGTACGAAAGGGCCGGGTGAGGCGTGCGAAAGGGCCGGGCCCCTGCTCGGGACCCGGCCCTTCCTGCCGTACGGCTCCGCGCCGCCCGACGATTCCGGCAGCCCGGGTGGTGCCGGTGTGGCTCCGGAGTGCTCAGCGGAGCCGCTCCGGTGTGCTCAGCGGTGCGAGGGGAACTCCACCACCTGCTGGTAGGTCGGCCGGTTCTGCCAGCTGATCCGGTCGTCCGTGATGCCGCCGAGCGGCCGCTGCACGATCGAGTCGGCGCACCACTGGTCGCCGGCCGAGCAGCCGCCGTCGTCGCCCGGGTAGACGGTGGTCGCCGGGGTGGCGGCCGCCTGCTTCAGGGTGGACAGCAGCATGTCCCGGCAGGCCGCGAGCTGGCCGCCGCCGCAGTACGTGTGCGCCAGCGGGCCCTGCACGCTCTGGCCGAGCACCTTGCGCAGGTCCTTGTCGGCGTACGACCACCAGCCGTACTGGAACGAGCTGCCCGCGTGCGAGCCGGTCGGACCGTGCCCGGCCGAGGGCGACTCGTCGATGGTCAGGTTCGTCGCCAGCGCGTTGTACAGGTCGGTGCCGAGCCCGGGCTCGAACTCGCCCTGGATCAGCAGCGGCCACCACGCGTCCATGATCCGCACCGCGTCCGCGTTGGCGTACGTGTGCGAACCGGCCGAGGTCTCCGTGCGCTTGGTGCCCGCCGCACCCCACGCGGTCAACTGCTGTACGGCGGTGGCCTCCTGGCTGTCGGTCACCGGCGAGCTGTTGATCACCTGGAGCAGGTCGGGCAGCACGTCCTCACCGCGCAGGTCGGTCAGCGACGCGTCCGACATCGCCTTGACGAGCGAGGCCCTGGTCACGCCGCCGGCCTGCACCAGCGCCTTGACCCGGTCGTTGAGCAGGTCGGCCCGGTGCACCGAGCCGTTGCCGAAGGTCGCCGAGGTGTAGCCGGGGGCCTGCTTGTTGTTCCAACTGACGTAGTAGTCCTGGTCGATGGACTGCGGATGCTGCGAAGGCGGCGTGTAGTCCGCGGTGTTGTGGGTCGGGTCCCAGCCCTGCCAGTCGTACGGGCCGGTCCCCCACACCGGGAAGGACGCGTCCACGCCGGCCGCCCGCACCGGGTTGGTGCCGCTGTTGTAGTACGCGGTCTGCCGGGAGTCCGCGTAGAACCAGTTGAAGGTGTAGTTGATGTCCTGCGCCGCCTTCTGGAACGACGCCGCGTCATGCACGAACCCTGGATCGTTCAGCTCCTGGAACCCGATGATCGAGTCGGCCTCGTGCATGTACGAACTGCGCAACTGCGTGTACGCGACGGGTTTCCCGTCGATCGTGGCCCGGTAGATCACCGGCCCGTACGCCGTTCGCCACACCTGCATCCGGTACGAACCGGCGGGCGTGGAGTCCGCCAGCGTGGGCGTCCAGGAGTTGGTGCGCTCCAGCTTCTCCATGGCCACGCAACTCCCGTGCAGGATGTAGTGCGTGTCGTCCTGGCACAGCTGCACCGCGTAGGTGTCGGTCACGTCCTGCGACGCGGAGGTGGCGCTCCACGCGTAGTCCTGGCCGCGGCCCAGCTCCACGTACATGCCGAGCCCCGCGAACGACGCGCCGCGCGCGCTGATCCCCGGTCCCTGGAGTTCCTGGAGCATCAGCAGCTGCGGCGCGAAGTAGCCGGTCTGCGGGCCGAACACGGCCACCGGATGGCCGCTCGCGGTGTGCGCGCCGCTCACCACCAGCGCGTTGGACATGCCCTTGCGCGGGTCCGAGAAGAGGTTCGAGGGCAGCACCCCCGGGCTCTTGGTGGTGGTCTGGGTCGCCCCGCCGGTCGCGTCGTAGACCAGGGGCTCCGGCTTCACGGAACCCGGGTCGGGCAGCGCCTCGCCCTGCGGATTGGCCGGCTTGCCCGCGTACGGGAACGACGTGCCGTCGTGCACGGTCGAGGTCGCCTCGGGGTCGTCCCGTTCGCGGAACGACTCCCACACGTTCGTGCCGTCCTGCACGCCGTACTTCTGCTGCGCGGCCATCAGCGACAGCGCCGACTGCACCTCTCCGCCGCCGCCGGTACCGAACAGCGCGCCCACCACCGAGGCGAGCGCGATCAGGTCGGTCAGCTTGAACGGCTCGATGTCACCCTCGTTCGTGATCGCGTTGACGTGCCCGGTCAGGTCGTACTCGCCGGGGAAGTACCGTCCGTTCTTCGACGCGGTGATGTAGGAGTTGATGCCGTCGATGTAGTCCTGCGCGTCGGCCAGCGCCTGCTTCCCGCGCGCCCCGCTGTTGTTGCTCAGCCAGTCGACCTGCGCCTGCAGGTCGTCCTCGGTGTACGGGGCCTGCTGCCAGAACTCCTGCTCCAGGCCGCGGTTGGCGGCCGCGCCGCCCGCGAACGACGACAACTCCCCCCGACCGACGTGCCGGAACAGGTCCATCAGCCACAACCGGTCCTGCGCGGCGGCGTATCCCGCGCCGAACTCGGTGCCGTCCCTCGTCGTGCCCTTGATGTGCGGCACCCCGGTCGCCTTGTCCCGGGTGATCGTGACGTCGGAGCGCGGGCTGATCACCGAGGCCACCTGGTCCGAAGGCACCCCGAAGGAGGAGGAGTTGAAGAAGTTGCTCAACGTCGCGTCCGTCAGGCCCTGGTACCCGGTCGCGAGCGAGGAGTACGGCCCGAGCTGGTCCATCGTGTGCGCGGGGCGCGTGCCCAGCGCCTTGTTGGCGAGGATGTCGGCGAGCGTGGCGTTGCCGTTCTCGCCGGGCGGCAGGATGTCCGAGCACTGGCCTCCGCAGTAGTCGGTGGTGGGGTCCGCGGCGTGCGCTGCCATGGCGCCGGGCGCCATCAGTGTGGCGCCGAGGGCCAGCAGCGCGGCGGCGGCCGCCGTTCTCAAGGTGCCGACCCGCCTGCCGATGCGCGTGCCGATCCGTCGTGGGGTCCGTAGCGGCATATCTTCTCCTTCCGGGTACCGGTGCGCGGAGGTTACCGCCGGTACGCAGCTCCCCGGAAGATGAACATACGTCAGCTTTTCATTTTCTCCGGCGCCCCACATGCCGCGAACGTGACGATAGCCCCGCACATCACCCGCGCCCCGCCGCTCACTTCCCCGGCGCCGCCGCCCTGTCCCGGCTCGTGCCGCCCGCCGACCTCCTCTCCCCGCTCACTTCACCGGCGCCGCCTCCCGCAGCACGAACACGCCCCACCCCAGATACCGGCGCTGGTACTCCAGATGCGTACGGCGGCCGTGCGCCAGGAACTCCCGCATGTCCGCGGCGTCCTGATGGTCCGCCGGCACCGCCCGCAGCCAGTCCGAGATCGCGAACCACTGCTCCGCGACATAGCGGTCCCAGCTGTCCCCGTCCGCCAGCACCATCTCCACCAGTTCCATGCCGGCCGCCTCGAACCGGTCCAGCGTGCCGACCAGCGAGGTGAACTCCTCCGGGTCGAACCCCATCGCCTCGAACGCCTCCTCGGGCGCGGGCTCGGTCAGATACGGCTCCCCGATCAGCATCAACCCGCCCGGGCGCAGCGCCCGCCGCAGCAACTCGATGGTCCCGCCGACCCCGTCGCCGATCCAGGTCGCCCCGATGCACGACACGACGTCGAACGCCCCCGGCTCGGCCTGGTACGCCCCCGCGTCCCCGCGCTCGAAACCGACCCGCTCGGCCACCCCCAGCTCCGCCGCCCGCAGCCGGGCCGCCGTCAGGAACACCTCGCTCAGGTCGACCCCGACGCCCCCGACGCCGTACCGCTCGGCCCACCGGGTGAGCATCTCCCCCTTCCCGCAGGCCAGATCGAGCAGCCGCTGCCCCTCCTCCAGCCGGCAGACCTCACCCAGGAGCATCAGCTTCTCCTCGGTGATCGGGTTCAGGATGCGGTGCCCGGACTCGGCGATCTCGTGATGGCGCAGGCTCATGCGACTCCTCGGCCGTACAGGCCCCCGACGGGGGCGGAACCCGCGCATCGTGCCTGATCCGGGGCCTGGGTGCCACCCAATATCCCCTGGACCGTCCTCTGGCCGCCGCGCCCCGTCACCCCGCGTCCCCCAGCGGCCGCACCTGCTCCCGGCCGCACCTACTCCCGGCCGAGCCGCAGCAGGCTCTCCGCCGTCGCCAGCACCGCCTCCTCGTTCGACCTGGGCGACCAGCCGAGCAGCCGGCGGGCCTTCGCGCTGCTCGTGCGCCGAATCGTGCCGAGGTGCGGGACCGTGCCCGAGGCGGCCGAGCTGACCCGGCCCGCCGCCCGCACCGACCAGTCGGGCAGTTCCCTCGTCGGCACCCGCGCCGCGTCCGCGCCCAGCCGCTCCTTCAGCAGCACCGCGATCTCGCGCATGGAGGTCACGTCGCCGGCCGCCGCCACGAACCGCTCCCCCGCCGCGGCCGGGCTGGTCATGGCCAGCAGGTGCAGGTCGGCGACGTCGCGCACGTCCACCACCGCGAAGTACATCCGCGGCACTCCCGGCATCCCTCCGTCGAGCAGTCGCCGGACGAGCGCGATCGAGGCGGAGTAGTCGGGCCCGAGCACGGGACCGAAGACGCCGACCGGGTTGACCACGACCAGTTCCGTGCCGCGGCCCTCCCGCGCGGCGAACTCCCAGGCGGCGCGCTCCGCGAGGGTCTTGGACTTCACGTACGCGCTGACCCCGGGACCCTCGACGTCGGTCCAGGTCTCCTCGGTGAAGGGCTCGTCGGTCTGCGGGTGGCCGTAGCCGACCGCGCCGAAGGAGGAGGTGAGCACCACGCGCTCGACTCCCGCGTCGCGGGCGGCGCGCAGGACGCGCAGCGCGCCGTCGCGGGCCGGCACGATCAGGTCGTCCTCGTGCTCGGGCTCGCCGGGCGGGAAGGGCGAGGCGACATGCAGGACGTACGCGCACCCGGCGACGGCCTCCGCCCAGCCGTCGTCCGCGCCCAGGTCGGCGACGGCGAAGTCCAGCGCGTCACCGCCGTCCGCCGTGCCCGCGCCGGGGTCTGCCGTGCCCGCGCCACCATCCGCTGTGCCCGCGCCGCCGTCCGCCGTGCCCGCGCCGCGCGCCGCCTGTGCCCGGCCCGCGCTCACCATGGCGCGCACGTCCTTCTCGCGCGCCAGGGAACGGACCGTGGTCCGTACCCGGTAGCCCTCGTCCAGCAGGCGCACGATGCAGTGCGCCCCGATGAAGCCCGAGCCACCCGTGACCAGTACTCGTTCGCCGCTCATGTCCTTCGCTCCTGTCCTCGGCCCGGCCGGCCCGACTGCCGACGGGTGCGGGATGCGTCGACATCCGCCGACGCTGTCGAGCATGCGTCCGACCGTCACGGACAGTAAGACCCTGCTGACACTGGTAGCCGCAGGGACAGGCTGAGCCGCGCACACCCCCGTACGCCCGCCGTACGCTGGGACGCATGGCTACGGTGAGTGAGCTGGGCGACTACCTCCGGGTGCGCCGCGAGCGGCTGCGGCCCGAGGACGTGGGGCTGCCCGCGGGGACCAGGCGCCGGGTGCCCGGGCTGCGGCGCGAGGAGGTCGCGCTGCTGGCGGGGATCAGCGTGGAGTACTACCTGCGGCTGGAGCAGGGCCGCGACCAGCACCCTTCCGACCAGGTGCTCGACTCCCTGGCCCGCGCGCTGCACCTGGACGCCGACGCCGAGACGTATCTGCGTACGCTCGCCCGGCCGCGGCGCCCGGCGGCCCGGCGCAGGCCCGTACGGCAGGAGCGGGTCAGCCCGGGCGTGCAGTCGCTGATCGACAACTGGACCACCACTCCCGCGATGGTGGCCGGCCGCTATCTGACGACGCTGGCCGCGAACCCGCTCGCCGTCGCGCTCAACCCGTGTTTCGCCCCGGGGGTCAGCACGCTGCGTGCCGCGTTCCTCGACCCGGAGATGCGCGAGTTCTACCGCGACTGGGACGCGATGACCGCGAAGACCGTCGCCTACCTGAGATCCATGGTCGCGGGGGTGGACGACCCCCGACTGATGGAGCTGATCGGCGAGTTGAGCGTGCGCAGTGAGCGGTTCCGCACGCTGTGGGCCCGGCAGGACGTACGGCTCAAGACCAGCGGCGTCACGCTGCTCCGGCACCCGCAGGTCGGCGATCTCGACCTGCACTACGAGAAGTTGGCGCTGCCGGGGGCGCCCGGGCAGATGCTGATCACGTACCACGCGCAACCGGGGACGGCCTCGTACGAACGGCTCCAGCTCCTGGCGCATCTCGCGGAGCGCCCGGAGCCGGCGGAAGCTGCCGGCTCCGCCGAGGCTGTGGAACCCGGGGAACGCGTGGAGTCCGGGGAGCCCGCCGAACTCGCCGAGCCGGTGGAGCCGGTGGAGCCGGTGGAGCCGGTGGAGCCGGTGGAGCCCGCACCGCGGACTAGCGCACCGGTGCGGCCCGCGCCGCCCCTTCGGTGAGCGCCTGGGCGGTGGCCCGGTCGGCGGGCAGGAACGCCTCCAGCTTCAGCTCCGCGATCGTCACGTCCGCGGCCGTCGCGAAGACCGCGACCGTGGTCATCAGGCGCAGCAGGCCGCGGCTCGCCGTCTCCAGCTCCATCGGCACCGCGAAGCCCAGCAGTTGGGCGTCCCCGGGCGCGGACTCGGTGACGTAGGGCGCCAGTTCGGCGTGGAGCGCGGCCAGGCGGGCGTCGGGGTTGCGGCGCTGCTCGTCCCGGAGTGCCTCGATGACGTGCCGGGCCCACTGCGGGAAGTTGCGGATGCGCGGGGCGAGTCCGCCCGGATGCAGGGCCAGCCGCAGGATGTTGGCGCGCGGGCCGAGCAGCGCCGGGTCGACGCCCTCCGTCATCACGTCGAACGCGCTGTTCGCGCGGACCAGCGTGCCGTGCCGGTCCACGACGATCGCCGGGTAGGGCAGGTGCCCGGCGAGCACGTGGCCGAGCGCTTCGAGCGCGGGGGCGAGCGCCGGGTCGTCGAGGTCGTGTTCGGGGTGGACGGGTGCGTAACCGGCGGCGAGCAGCAGCCCGTTGCGCTCGCGCAGCGGGAGCGCGAGGGAGTCGGCGAGCCGTGCCACCAGGGCCCGGCCGGGCGCCGAGCGGCCGTTCTCGATGAAACTGATGTGGCGCTGGGTGGTGCCCGCGCGGGAGGCGAGTTCGAGCTGGCTGAGGTGGCGCCGGTTGCGGCTGGCGCGCAGCGCCTCGGGGAAGTCCACGCCCCCGTTGTAACGGGTGCGGCCGCCCATCTGCCATTCCCTGCCGGGAATTGAGGGCATGCCCTCGATCGCGGACGCTCGGCCGTATGACGAACACGTTCACTTCTCCGGCCGACGGTTCCCCGGCCGGCTCCCCGACCGGCTCCCCGACCGGCTCTGCGACCGGGCCGGGCTCCGGTTCGAGCTCGGGCTCCCGCTCAGGCTCCGCCTCCGGCTCCCGTCCCGTGGATCACGACGCGCTGCGGCTCGGCGTCTTCGTGCCCACCACCCTGGCGCAGTGGGCGCCGCACGACGGCCCGCGGGACGTGCTGCGCTTCGGGGTCCACGCCGAACGCGCCGGCTTCGACTCCCTGTGGGTCACCGACTCGCTGCTGACGCCGAGGATCGAGGCGCTGACGGCGCTGACCGCCCTCGCGTCGGCCACCGAACGAGTGACGCTGGGCACCGGCACCCTGCTGCCGGCCCTGCGCCCACCGGTCACCGCCGCCCAGACCATCGCCTCGGTGGACCAGTTGTCCGGCGGCCGCCTGGTCCTCGCGGTCGGCGCGGGCTTCCCCGGCCGCTTCGGCGCACCCGTCTACGCGATGGCCGGCACCCCCTGGCCGAAGCGCTTCGCCCGCCTGGACGAGACCGTCGCCCTGTGGCGCCGGCTGTGGACCGGAGAGGGGCCGATCTCCTTCCATGAGGAGGTGCTGCACGTCGACGACCTCGCGCCCGGCACGCCCGCCTTCCGCCCGCAGGGCCCGCCGATCTGGCTCGGCGGCGCCACCCCCGCCGCCCAGGCCCGCGCCGGCCGCCACTACGACGGCTGGTTCCCCTACCCGCCCGACCCGGCCGACTACGGTACGGGGCTGGCCGCGATCCGCGCCTCGGCCGCCGCCTCGGGACGTTCCGACGCCGCGTTCACCCCCGCCCTGTTCGTGAACGTCCTGCTCACGGGCGCGGCGGACGGCGGCCGTGCCGCACTCGACGCGTACGCCCGGGCCACCTACGGGCGCCCGGTCGAGGAGATGGAGCAGATCCAGGCGAACGCCGCGGGGACACCCGGCGCGGTCGTCGACAAGCTCGGCCGGTACGTGGCCGCGGGCGCCCGACACCTGGTGTTCCGGATCGCCGCGCTGGACATCGCGGGGCAGGCGGCGCAGCTCGACGGGTTGGCGGAGCTGCGGGGGCGGCTCGACGCGCTGGTGGGGGCGGCAGTGTGACCGGTCGGCCTGGACGGGCGGGGCGACCGCGACGAGGTGGACGACCGCGACGGGTGGGGGCCGCGGCACGTTGACACGCCCGGGTGGGCCGAACCATGCTGAGCAAGCGCTTGGAAACCAGCTACCCAGGAGGCCACCGCCATGCCGCAGCCCCGCGTCTTCGCGTCGCTCGACGAACTCCGTGCCGCCGTCGGCGAGCAGCTCGGCTGGACCGACTGGGTGGAGATCGAACAGAAGCGGATCGACCAGTTCGCCGAGGCGACCGGTGACCACCAGTGGATTCACGTCGACCCCGAGCGGGCGGCGCAGGGCCCGTTCGGCACCACCATCGCGCACGGTTTCCTGACGCTCTCCCTGATCCCGTCGCTGACCCCGCGGCTGTTCAGCGTCGAAGGCGTCCGGATGGGCGTCAACTACGGCGTCAACAAGGTCCGTTTCCCCGCCCCCGTGCCGGTCGGCTCGCGGCTGCGGGCCACCGCGAAGATCGCCGAGGTGTCGGAGGCGGGCGGCGGCGTCCAGCTCGTCACCCAGGTCACGATCGAGCGCGAGGGCGGCGAGAAGCCGGTGTGCGTCGCGGAGACGGTGGCGCGGTTCTACCTCTGAACGGGCCTCGGCTCTACGAGGCGTTCATCGGCCGGACCGCCGGGGGCCGGGGGCCGGGCCGATCATCGGATCAGCCGATCCGGCGGACCATCCTCAGCACGAGGTCGGCGTAGAGCGCGCCGACCTCGTCGGGCGTACGGCTGCCACCCGGACTGAACCAGCGGGCCACGTCGATGCACAGCGACAGCACCGCGAGCGTGGTCCCGGAGACGTCGGGCACGTCGAACTCGCCGGTCGCCACACCGTCCTTGATGACCGTCCGGATCGCGTCCTCGCTCCGCCGGCGCAGCACGACGATCTCGCGGTAGTGCTCGGGGGCGAGCGCGCCGAGTTCGTACTGCACGATGCGGCCGGTGGTGTGGTGCTCGGCGTGCCAGCGGACGAAGACGCGGACCGCCGCCGCGAGGCGTTCCGCCGGAGTGCCCTCGGCGTCGCGGGCCTCTTCCAGCATGGCCAGCGACCGGTGGTGGCCGACCTTGCTGATCTGGTAGAGCAGTTCTTCCTTGGTCTTGTAGTGGATGTAGAGCGCGGCGGGGCTCATCCCGGCCCGGCCGGCGATGTCCCGGGTGGTGGTGGCGTGGTAGCCGCGCTCCGCGAACGCCTCGACCGCGGCGATCACCAGCCGCCTCGCGGCGTCGGGGGTGATGTCACCCCACGCCTCGCCGGTTGCCGCCTCCGCAGTCATCGCACGCTCCTCACGCCTGTCACACCCACTTGGTCGACAGGGCCACACCCTACCGCCATGGGTGAGCAAGCGCTTAGGCCGTGTTTTGGAAGTCCCGCCTGGCCCGTGGCGCCTGGCACGCACGCTCGCTTCGTTGTCGGGCTTGTCCGAGTAGGCCCACTACGAGGACAACCCTCCGCCTTGCGATCGCACGCACCAGACGCCACGGGCCCCGCCCTTTGGGCGGACGGCGCTACTTCCAAAACACGGCCTAGGCGAAGGAGCCGGCGACCGCACCGAGGCGAGGGCATGCCAGGCGGGCCGGCCAGGGCAGCCGGAGCCTGACCCAGAGCCGATACGACCCACGCCGATCCCGCCGGAACCGCTGCGGCGCTAGAACGCGGAGATGCCGGTCAGCGCCCGCCCGATCAGCAGCTTGTGTATCTGGCTCGTGCCTTCGTACAGCGTCATCACCCGGGCGTCGCGCAGCAGCTTGCCCGCCGGGAATTCGTCGATATAGCCATACCCGCCGAAGACCTGGAGCGCGTTGTTGGCGCAGCGCACCGCGGCCTCGCTGGCGTAGAGCTTGGCGACCGACGACTCGGTGGCGAAGGGCTGCCCGCGGTCGATGAGGTCGGCGACCCGCCAGGTGAGCAGCCGCGCGGCGTCCACGTCGACGGCGATGTCGGCGAGCATCTCCTGGACGAGCTGATGCCGGGCGATGGGCACCCCGAACTGCTCGCGCTGACCGGCGTACCCGGTGGCCGCCTCCAGGCACGCCTGCGCGATGCCGACACAGCCCGCGGCGACCGACATCCGGCCCTTGGCGAGCGCGGACATGGCAACGGAGAAGCCCTTCCCCTCGGGCCCGAGCATCGCGTCCGCCGGAACCCGTACCGCGTCCAGCACCAACTCGGCTGTCGCCTGGCCGCGCAGGCCCAGCTTGCCGTGCACCTCGCGGCGGGTCAGCCCGGGGGCGTCGGCCGGCACCAGGAAGGCGCTCACGCCCCGGTGGCCCTCGCCGCCGGTGCGCGCGAAGAGCAGCACGACATCGGCCCAGGTGCCGTTGGTGATGAACATCTTGCTGCCGCTGATCTCGTACGCGTCACCGTCCCGCACCGCGCGGGTGGTGAGGTTGGCGGCATCCGATCCGGTCCCGGGTTCGGTGAGGCCGAAGCAGCCGATCGCGTCGCCGGCCGTCAACCGCGGCAGCCACGCGCGCTTCTGGGCGTCGCTGCCCCAGTGCGCTATCGACTTGGCGACAAGGCCGAGCGAGACCGACACGATGCCGCGCACCGCGGAGTCACCGCGCCCCAACTCCTCGGTGACCAGGCAGTACGCGAGATGGTCGCCGCCCGAGCCGCCGTACTCCTCGCCGATGGTCAGGCCGAGGAAGCCCAGCGATCCCAGCTTCTTCACGATGCCGCGATCCACGCTCTCCGCCCGGTCCCACTCGACGGCGTGCGGAGCGATCTCCCGGTCGGCGAACTCCCTGGCCAGCGCCTTGACGGCGGCCTGCTCCTCGGACAGCTCAAGGTCCACTGCGGTCACCCGGCCCTTCTGGACTTACCTAAACTACCGGCGCTAGTTTTCCGGCGGCAGCCTCTACTATGTGCCGCATGGCCCGCCCCCGCAAGCCCCTCCTCAGCCGCGACCGCATCGTGACGGCGGCGCTCGCCGTCATCGACGAGGAGGGGCTGAACGCGCTGTCCACCCGGCGCCTCGCCGCCAAGCTCGGGGTCAGCGGGCCGTCCCTCTACAACCACTTCGCCACCAAGGAGGCCATCCTCGACGCCGCCGCCGACACGGTCATCGCCCAGGTCGACCTGTCGATGTTCGCGCCCGCGCCGGACGGCCGGCCCGACTGGCGCGCCGCCCTCCTCGCCTGGGGCCGCTCCTACCGCGCCGCCCTCACCGAACACCCCCACATCGTGCCCTTCCTCGCCACCGGCCCCGGACTGCGGCCCGCCGGGCTGCGGATGGCCGACGCCGTCTTCGGCGCCATGGTCGAGGCGGGATGGCCCGCCGCCCAGGCGACCCGGATCGGCGCACTGATGCGCTACTTCGTCACCGGCTCGGCGCTCGGCTCCTTCGCGGGCGGCTTCGTCGGCGACCCCCAGGCGTACGACCCGGCCGACTACCCCCACCTCGGCCAGGCCCACCTGCTGGCCGGCCATCGCGAGCAGGTCGACGAGGGGGCGTTCGAAACCGGCCTGCGTGCCCTCATCGACGGGCTGGCCCTCCAGTTCCGCTGAGTCCGCCGCGCCTGCGGTGACAGGATGACGCGCATGCCCGCTTTCGACGACATCCCCGCCGACGCCCACGTCCAGGTCAACTACACCAAGTACGACGGCTCCCTGCACTGGAACCTTCGGATGCGCAGGCTCGGTGAGGACGCACACGGAACCTGGCTCGGCCTCCCCGCAGGCAGCACCATACGCAAGGGTCACAGCCGGACCCTGGACCTGCCCGAAGCCCACGTCATCCTCTTCCCGCGCGACGCCTGGTGGACCGCCACCTTCAACGCGGCCCCGCGCAAGACCGCGATCTACTGCGACATCACCACCCCACCGCAGTGGCCCTCCGCAGCCGAGGTCACCATGGTCGACCTCGACCTCGACGTCCTGCGCCACCGCGACGCCCCGCTCCCGGTCCTCGTCGACGAGGACGAGTTCGCCGAGCACCAGGTGCACTACGGCTACCCCACTGACGTCATCCGCGCCGCCACCCAGGCCGCGTCCTGGCTGACGCACGCGATCACCGAGCACTCGGGCCCCTTCGACGGCGCGCACGAACCGTGGCTGGCGCAGGTCGCCTAGCTCCGCGACCGGCCATGCGGTCCGTCCGGCGACCCCGGCCCGCGGCGGCCGGTCAGAACACCACCAGGGCCCGGCCGCCGCGCCCGGCGGTCATCGCCTCGAAGGCATCCGGTATGCCGTCGAGGCCGATGCGGTCGGTGACCAGGGCGGAGAGGTCCAGCCGCCCTTCGCGTGCGTGCCCGGCGAGGACGGGGAGATCCTTCGCCGGGTCGCAGTTGCCGTACACGCAACCGGACAACGTACGGCCGAAGTAGAAGAGTTCCAGCGCCGTGAAAGCAACCTGCTGGTCCTGTCCGCCGATACCGACGACCGCGGTCCGCCCGCCGCGCCGGGTGGACGACCACGCGGTACGGATCGTGTCGGCGCGGCCCACGCACTCGACGGCCGCGTCGGCACCGTAGCCGCCCGTGAGTTTGCGGACCCGCTTGGCGGTGTCCTCACCCGCCACCACGAAGTCCGTGGCACCCGCCGCCCTGGCCAACTCCTCTTTGCCCGGCGCCACATCGACCGCGATGATCCGGTCCGCCCCGGCGATCCTGGCCGACTGCAGAACGGCCAGGCCCACCCCGCCGACTCCGTACACGGCGACCGACTCCCCCGGCCGCACCCCCGCCACATGGTGCACCGCGCCGTAACCGGTCAGCACCGCGCAACCGAGCAGCGCCGCATCGCCCAGCGGCACTCCCTCCGGCAGCGGCAGCACCGCGCTCGCCGCCACCACCGTCTCCTCCGCGAACACCGCGGTACCCAGACCCGGGTACAGCTCGCTCCCGTCGACGGCCAGCGTCGCGTACGGTGCTGCCGCCGCCGCGCCCGCGTTCGCGCACAGCCACGGCTCGGCCAGCCCGCAGAAGTGGCAGGACCCGCAGGCCGGCGCCCAGTTGAGCACCACCCGGTCGCCGACCGCCACGTGCGCGACGCCCTCCCCCACCTCCACGACCGTGCCCGCCCCTTCGTGACCGAGTACCGCGGGCACGGGCTGCCGCAGGGTGCCGTTGGACAGCGACAGATCCGAGTGGCACACCCCGGCCGCCGCCAGCTTCACCCGCACCTGGCCGGGCCCGGGCTGCGGCAACTCGATGTCAGTGACCACCAGCGGGGCGTTCACTTCGGGCAGTACGGCGGCGCGGACCACGGTGTCTCCTGGGCTGCTTGCGGAGGTTGTCGAGTTGTCGGCTTTTCCGGGCACCAGGACCCGGGGGCGGGGACCCGGGTCGGCGGGACCCCGGGGCGGAACCTGGCTGGCGGAACCTGGCTGGCGGGAGCCAGGGGCGGGACCCGGCCGGCGGCAGCCGGGGAGGGCAGCACCCCAGGGCGCGGGACCCGGAGGATCAGAACTGCAGCGACTTGGTCTGGAGGTACTCGGACAGCCCGTGCGGGCCCAACTCCCGCCCGACTCCCGACTGCTTGTAGCCCCCGAAGGGCGCCGCCGGATTGAACCGCCCGCCGTTGATGTCGACCTGCCCGGTGTCCATCCGCCGGGCGAACGCGACCGCCTCCGCCTCGTCCGCGCCCCACACCGCCCCGGCCAGTCCGTAGACAGTGCCGTTGGCGATCCGCAGCGCGTCCTCCTCATCCTCGTACCGTATGAGCGCCACCACCGGGCCGAAAATCTCCTCCTGGGCGATCGTCATATCGGGGGCGACGTCCGCGAAGACGGTGGGGCGCACGTAGTACCCCGTGGTCAGGTCGTCGGGGGCGTCGCTGCCGCCGGCCGCTATCCTGGCGCCTTCCTGGACACCCTTCGTTATGTAGCCGCGGACCCGGTCGCGCTGCTTCGCGTTGACCACCGGGCCGAGCCGCTCGCCGGGCACGTATTTCGCGGCGGCCTTCGTGGCCAGTTCGACCGCCTCGTCGTAGCGGGCCGCGTCCACCAGCATCCGAGTCCAGGCGCTGCACGTCTGCCCGGAGTTGGCGAAGACGTTCGCCACACCGACATTGACCGCGCGGGCCAGGTCCGCGCCCGGCAGGATCACGTTCGCCGACTTGCCGCCGAGTTCGAGCGCGACCCGCTTGACCGCGCCGCCGGCCGCCGCACCTATCCGCCTGCCCACCGCGGTGGACCCGGTGAACGACACGAGATCGACGTCCGGGTGCTCCGCGAGCGCCTGGCCCGCGACCGGGCCGAGGCCGGTGACCAGGTTGAACGCCCCGGCGGGCAGGCCCGCCGCGTCCAGTATCTCCGCCACCAGTTGGGCCACGAGCGGAGTGTCCTCAGCCGGTTTGAGAACCACGGTGCACCCCGCGGCGAGCGCAGGCGCCACCTTGGCCACGACCTGGTGCAGCGGGTAGTTCCACGGCGTGATGGCCCCGACCACACCCACGGGTTCGTGCAGCACCCGGGAGTTGCCGATGCGTTCCTCGAAGGAGTGCTCGGCGGCAAGTTTGGCGAACAGCCCCATCACCGCGGTCGGCATGTCCGTATGCACCGCGGTCGCGAACGCGGGCGGCGCGCCCAGTTCGGCGGCGATCGTCGCGGCGATCTCGTCGCGGCGCTCGGCCATCAGCTCCGCCGCTGCGGCCAGCACCGCCGCACGTTTCCCGGGTGCGGTCGCCGCCCATCCGGGCAGCGCCTGCCGAGCCGCCCGCACCGCCGCGTCCACGTCCCGGGCGTCGCCGGCCGGCACCTGGGCGATGACCTGCTCGGTCACCGGGTTGACGACGTCGATCCGCCCGTCGGCGGCCGCCGCCCGCCAGCGCCCGTCGATGTAGAGCTCGTCGCGCCCCTGGTGGACCTGCTCGCCACCGCCTGCCGTATCCGTCCTGCCGTCCACGCTGCCCTCCGAGATCGCTGCTCTGCGCCCAGTGCCCAAACTAGCGCCGATAGTTTTTAATGACCAGTGCTTGCCCGGCAGCCCCGGGTTCGCGTAGGTGATGGATGGCCACGTGCGCCCTTCGCCGGCCCTCGTCAATCACGCCCGACGGGTGCCGAGTGGCTCCGACAACGACCTACCCGGCGGTAAGCACCGCCACCCGTCGAAAATTGGTTCGTTATTCGAGCACGGTACCGAGATAGGCCCTGACCAGCACTTTCGCCTCGGCGATCACGCGCAAATCACCTGTTTGGGTGGTCCGGAACGCGAGTTGCATCGCGGCGTCGGCGGCCTCGACGGCAACGGTGAGCGCCAGTCGCAAGCGCGGGTCGGCCGGGTCGACGGTGAGCCGGTCGGCGAGCAGCGCCGGCAGCCGATCGGCGAGGTCCTGGTTGGTCTCGCCCGGCACGCCGAAGTCCACCAGCGCGAATCCGGGCGCGGTCCGCTTCATCGCGGTGTACTCCTCGACCAGCACGTCGACGGCGGCACGCCAGTCCGTCCCGGCGTCCGGCTCGGCCAGCCGCGCCGCCGTGCGGTCGAGGAACTCGTCGAGATTGCGATGGGCCAACGCGTCGGTCATGGCCCGCTTGTCGGAGAAGAAGCGGTAGACGGAGCCGATGGGCACTCCCGCACGCGCGGCCACCGCGCGCGTGCTGAGCCGTTCGTAGCC
Source organism: Streptomyces sp. NPDC087270 (assembly GCF_044744625.1). Lineage (NCBI taxonomy): Bacteria > Bacillati > Actinomycetota > Actinomycetes > Kitasatosporales > Streptomycetaceae > Streptomyces > Streptomyces sp. NPDC087270. The sequence continues at coordinate 69,583 of NZ_JBIUYR010000018.1, read as the reverse complement.
GCCTTCGTCGAGTTCTCGGGCGCACGCGTCGAGGATGCGGGCGAGGCGTTCGGTGCTGCGGCGCTGGACGGGAGCGCGGCGCAGTGCGCCGCGGGCGTTTTCCGGCCCGGGCACGGCGGGTTCAGCCCCTTGCTATGGCGTCGAAGAGCCTGCGCAGGCCGTCCAGGGTCTCCGCGAGCGCGGCCTGCGGGTCGTCGGCGCGGGCGACCGCCATCGCGCTCTCGCTGAGACCGCCGTAGAGCATCGAGGTGAGGGGGTCGGCCGGGCGGTCCGGGATCGCCCCTTTCCTGATCGCCCGAGCCACCCCCCGCAGGGTCAACTCGCGGCAGTCGACGCCGAGTGTGCGCATCGTCTCCCAGCCGAGCGCACCGGGCGCGTCGAAGAGCGTGATGCGCTGGACTTCGGGATCGAGCGAGGCTTCGAGATAGGCGCGGCTGCCGGCGAAGACCGCTTCCCACGGGTCGTCGGCGACCTTGAGGTACGCGGCGGAGATGGCGGCCGCGAGTCCTTCCTGTTCGCGCGCGTAGACGGCGCCGAACAACTCTCGCTTGCCGGCGAAGTGGTGGTAGAGCGCGCCTTTGGTGACACCGGCCCGCTCGCAGACGGCGTCCAGCGAGGTCGCCCCGTACCCGTCGGCGGCGAACAGGGTTCGGGCCGCGGTCACCAGGTCGTCGACAGTGGCGTCGGAGCGCTCGCGCTGGCGCTGGCGCGGTGCCGTAGAGACGGTGTCGCCGTCGACGCCACGCGCCTGCCCGGTGGCGCGCCGCGCGCTTCCGCCTGCGTTGGGTCCCGCCACGGCCTGCCTCCCACTCTTGCCCGCCGATCGAACCGGCTGCCTTGCCCGCTTCCACCCTAGCCAAGGGCATCGCTTGACACATACATACCTTCGGTATGTATGTTCCGTACCGACAGTATGTATCTGCCCTGCAAGGCTAAGGACGGCTATGTCCTCACCCGCCTCGTCCACCCCGTCTGCTTCACCCGTCTCTCCCCAGCCCCCTCCCCGCCCCGACACGCCGGCCGACCCGCCGCACGGCGCACCGGCCGGCGGCTTCCGGCCCGGGCTCGTCCTGCTGTTGAGCGCGGGCGCCACCTTCATCGCGTTCCTCGACACCACTGTGGTCAACGTCGCCTTCCCGGACCTGGCCACCTCGTTTCCGTCCGAGCGGATCTCCGACCTGTCCTGGGTGGTGAGCAGTTACGCGGTGCTCTTCGCCGCCCTGCTCACCCCGATGGGCCGGATCGCCGATGTCCTGGGCCGTAAGCGGGTGTTCCTGCTCTCGCTGACCGCGTTCACCGTCGCGTCCGCGCTGTGCGCGGCCGCGCCCGACCTGCCGTTCCTGATCGCCGCCCGCGCCCTACAGGGAGCAGCCGCGGCGGGCATGATCCCGGCGGCGTTGGGGCTGCTGCTGGCCACCACCCCGCCTGCCGGCCTCGCCGCGGCGATCGGCGCCTGGGGCGCGGCGGGGTCGATGGCCTCCGCGGCCGGACCGGCCCTGGGCGGTGTCCTGGTCGACGTCTTCGGATGGCGCTCCGTCTTCTTCATCAACATCCCCGTCGGCATCGCGCTCGTGGCGGCCGGCATACGCGGCCTGCCGGAACGCGCCGACGTAGGGCAGAAGCCGCCCGACCCGCTCGGCACCGCCGCCTTCACCGCCGGCATCGCCCTGCTCGTCCTGGGACTCACCAAGGGCAGCGACTGGGGTTGGGGTTCTGCTGCGACCATCGGCACCACGACCGGCGGCGCCGTCCTGGGCGCGCTCGCGCTGGGGCGTTCCGCGCACCACCCCGCCCCGGCGGTGGAGACCGGCCTCTTCGGCAACCGCACGTTCGCGGTGGCGTCGGCGGCGTCCGCGTTCACCGGCGCGGCGCTCTTCGCCTGGCTGCTGAGCGGTCCGCTCTTCCTCACCACCGTCTGGCACTACTCGGTGCTCAGGGCCGGCTTCGCGGTGACGCCCGGCGCGCTGACCTCCGCGCTGGCAGCCGTCGTCGTCGGCAAGCGGGCGAAGCCGCATCAGCTTCCGTTCGTCATCGGCGCGGCGATGGCCGCGTTCGCGGCGGTGAGCGTGTGGACCTGGCAGCAACTCGGTTCGGACCCAAGCTTCCTGACCCTCTGGCTGCCGATGGGGCTGATCGGCGGTGCGGCGTTCGGCGCGACGCTGACCGCCCTGTCCACCGCGGCCGCCACCTCCGTACCGCCGTCGCGGTTCGCCTCAGGCATCGGAATGAGCACCACGGCACGCCAGTTGGGCGGCGCGCTCGGTGCCGCTGCCACCGGCGCGATCCTCGCGGCCCACCGGCTCGGCGGCCCGCAGGCGTTCCGCGACGTCTACCTGGCCTGCGTGCTGCTGGCCGGCGCCTCCGCCGTGGTCGGCCTCGCCATGTCCCGCACCATGTCCACCCGCAAGGAGTCCTGACATGACCTCCGAACCGCTCCCGCCCTTCGACACCGCACATCCCGTGGACGGCGCCCAGGACTTCGAGCGCGAAGCCACCGACCCGCACTGCATGAGCGACACCGAGAGCGACGCCGTCCTGCACGGCGCGCCCTGGAGGCGCCTGGCGGTCGTCGGGGACAGCCTCGCGGAGGGCCTGGGCGATCCGGTGCCCGGCTACCGCACCGCGTGCTGGGCCGATCGCCTCGCCCGAGCGCTGCGCCGGTCCGTGCCCGACCTGGCCTACCTCAACCTGGGCAGGCGCGGGCTCACCGCCGCGCAGGTCCGCGCCGAACAGGCCGAACCCGCGGCCGCCTTCGCCCCCGACCTGCTGGGCGTCGTCTGCGGCGGCAACGACCTGCTGCTGCCCGGCTTCGACCCGCGCGCCCTGGCGTCGGAACTCGACCGGCTCTTCGACGCGCTGGGCGCGCCCGGCACCACACTCTTCGTCTACGCCCTCGCCAACGTCGTCGACGCCATACCCGAACTGCGCGGCGGACCGCTGGAGAAGGGCGTGGAGGTGCTCAACGAGGTGACCCGCGAGGTCGCCGACCGGCACGGAGCCCTGGTCGTGCAGATGCACGGGCACCCGGCGTCCGCCGACCGCGACCTGTTCAGCGCCGACCGGGTGCACGCCTCCGCGCGCGGCCACGCCGTGATCGCCGCGACGACGATACGCGCACTGGCCTCGCGCATCCCTGCCGCGGAGTTTTCCACAGGCGAGCGGTGAGGCTTGCCGTCGTGATTCCTATGGTTCAGCATAGGAATCACGACGGCAAAGCGGGGAGTGGAGCATGGAGCTGCAAGGCACCAGGCACAGCGACGACGACAAGGACCTCGACTACCAGCCGGGGTTCGGCAACGAACACAGCACGGAGGCGGTGCCGGGTGCCCTCCCCGTGGGGCGCAACGCCCCGCAGCGGGCCCCTTTGGGGTTGTACGCCGAGCAGCTCAGCGGCACCGCCTTCACCGAGCCCCGGTCGCACAACCACCGCAGCTGGCTCTACCGCATCCGCCCGTCCGCCGCCCACCCCCCGTTCCGCCGCATGCCGAACGGGGCACTGCGCAGCGCCCCGTTCCACGACGTGGAGCCCGACCCCAACCGGCTGCGCTGGGGCCCGCTCCCGCTCCCCGGCGAACCCACGGACTTCGTCCAGGGCCTGGTCACCGTGGGGGGCAACGGCGACGTGCTGCGCCGCGAGGGCATCGGCATCCACTGGTACGCGGCGAACACCTCGATGGACCGCCGCGTCTTCTCCTCGGCCGACGGCGAGTTCCTGATCGTCCCCCAGGAAGGCGCCCTGCGCTTGCGTACGGAACTCGGCGTGCTGCGGGCCGAACCCGGTCACGTCGCGCTCATCCCGCGCGGCGTCCGCTTCCGGGTGGAACTCCTCGATCCGACCGCCCGCGGTTACGTGTGCGAGAACTACGGCCGCCCCTTCCAGCTCCCCGACCTCGGCCCTATCGGTGCCAACGGCCTGGCGAACGCCCGGGACTTCCTCGCCCCGGTCGCGGCCTACGAGGACCGCGAGGAGGACACCGAGGTGGTCAACAAGTTCGGCGGCAACCTGTGGGCGGCCGTCTACGACCACTCCCCGCTCGACGTGGTCGCCTGGCACGGCAACCACGTGCCCTACCTCTACGACCTGCACCGCTTCAACGTCCTGGGATCGATCAGCTACGACCACCCCGACCCGTCCATCTTCACCGTCCTCACCTCCCCGTCGGACACCCCGGGGCTCGCGGGCGCCGACTTCGTGGTGTTCGCACCTCGATGGCTGGTCGGCGAGGACACCTTCCGCCCTCCGTACTTCCACCGGAACGTGATGTCGGAGTTCATGGGCCTGGTCGAGGGGGCGTACGACGCGAAGGCCGAGGGCTTCGTCCCCGGCGGCGCCTCGCTGCACAACATGATGTCCGCGCACGGCCCGGACCGCACGACGTTCGACCGGGCGAGCACCGCGGAACTGCGCCCGCAGAAGATCGACGACGGACTGGCCTTCATGTTCGAGACGCGCTGGCCGGTGGTGCCGACCGAGTTCGCCCTGGGCGCGGGGCACCGGCAGGAGGGATACGACGCGGTCTGGGAGGGCCTTGAGAGAAACTTCCGACCGTGAACGCCTTCGCCCCCGACTCGCTGGTCCTCAACCGCAGGCTGCCGCTGTGGTACCAGGTCTCGCAGTCCCTGCGCGCCTCGATTCTGGGCCGACGGCAGGACGCCCCGCTGCGCCTTCCCACCGAGGAGGATCTCGCCGAGCACTACGGAGTGAGCGTGCTCACCATGCGCCAGGCACTGAAGGAACTGGAGACCGAGGGCCTGATATCCCGGCACCGCAGGCGCGGCACCTTCATCGAACCGGCGGCGCTGCGTGGAGCGCCGGTGAAACTGCTCGGCTCGGTGGACGCCATCGTCGCCCAGCAGTCCGGGGAGCGCACCACGATCCTGGCGCACGGCCCCGCCGCCCTGCCTCCGGAAGCGGCCGAGCACTTCCCCGACCTCACCGAGGCGGTCTTCTTCCGGCGGCTGCGCCATGACGAGTCCGGCGAACCCACCAACTGGGCCGAGAACCACGTCCGTCCCGAACTCGCCGCCCGTATCGACCTCGCCGACCTGGAGCGCTGGCCGATGACGAAGGTCCTGCGCGACGTGCTGGGAGTGCGGATCAGCCGGATCACCGACACCGTCGAGGCCAGGCTGGCCGCCCCGGACACCGCCCGCCTGCTGCAAGTGCCGCTGCTCAGCCCGATACTGCACTACACCGGTGTGACCTACGACGAGGCCGGCCGCGCCGTCGACGTGGTGCGCATTCACTACCGCGGTGACCGGTTCTCCTTCACCGTGACGATGGAGGCACCCTGAGGGCCGTCAGTAGCATGCATGCGGTGAGCGATGACGCGCCTTTGCTGCACGACCTGATGCCATGGTCGGTACGCCCGCTGCGCATCGGCCGCGGCTGGCCGATGGCACCCGAGCCCGCCTGCCTGCGAGCACGCTGGACACTCCTCACCACCGCGCCGGACGACGCCACCAGAACCGCCCTGCTGCACCCGACCCGTGCCCGCGGCCCGCACACCCCGGTCGCCCAACTCCCCGGCCACCACACTCCCACCACCGCGATCGCCCGCGAGGACGGCCGCTGCCCGGAGCCGGTACGCATCCAGCACGGGCCCTTCGACCAGCAGTGGCTGATACCCGACCACCGGTTGATCGACGTCGCCCGGCCCGAACTGTGGCGGATCGCCGACGACCGGCAGGTCTTCGCGATCGAGCAGAGCCCCCTGCCGGACACCGAGGAAGCCGCGGTGACCTTCTGCGCCCTGCTGCCCGACGGACGCTCCCCGGCCGGCAAACCCGCCCTGATCCGGCCGTTGTACCGGCGTCCCGGCGGCCGCGACCCGAACCTCGCACCGGGCCTGTCCCCTTGGCTCGCCTCCCGTCTGGGCACCGATGTCACCGCCGAGGACATGCTCGCCTGGATCGCCGCCGTGGCCCGCCCCGGCCACCGCGGCTGCGCCGTACCGCTCCCCCGCACTCCGGAGCAGTGGCACGAAGGAACCGCGTTGGGCCGCAAGTCCCTGTGGCTGCACACCCGAGGCACCCGCTACGCCGATCCCGCGCAGGGCCGCGATACCGGCCTGCTGCGACCGCCCGGCGGCAGCCGGCCCTACGTCAGGGCGCCGCTGCCCGCTCGTCCGCAGCCGGACGATCTGAGGTACGACCCCCAGGAGCGCGCCTTGTGGATCGGCAGCGGCCAGGTGGCTCCTGTGGCGCCCGAAGCCTGGGAGGCCACCGCAGGCGGAGTACGGGTGCTGGAGGCGTGGTACGGGCGGCGGGTCGCTCCCGGGGAGCCGGGGTCGCTGGAGGCCCTGCGCCCGGCCGCCTGGACCCGGGCCACGACCTCGGAACTGCTGGAGCTGATCAGCGTGCTGACACTACTGGCCCAGCTTCGCGAAGAGCTGCGGGACTTCGCCGCGCGGTTGGCGGCTGCGGGCGTCGACAGGACGGGGACAGCGGGCGCGGTGACGCTGCGGTCGGCCGGAATCCTTCCGGTGCCTGCGGCCAGGCGGAGGCCGGCCTCGGTACTGGAACACCACGAAGAAGGCCCGGACGGGCAGTTCGCCCTGCTGTGACTGCGAGTGCAGTGGGTCTGCTGCGGCCGCTGGGGAGGACGGCCGCACGCACCCCACCATAAGGACAGCAGGACGGACGCGAACTGCTCGTGATTCAGCGACGGTTGCCGAAGAGCGACCTCCGCAGTCGGCGCAACGGCGCGAAGAGGGACACCCGGGCACCCCTGTTGGTCTTGGTGTGCACGGTGTCGCGTGAGGTCAACTCCCGCAACAGCACGGTGGCTTCCTCGGTCTCGCGCTGTGGCACGGCAGGGCCGGCCAGTATCGAGAGATGCCGGTCCAGGCGCGCACTGGACGCCGTAGTACCGCAGTTGATGGCAGGCACTCTGGGCCTGCCGTGCATCGCTATCTGTTCCATGACTCTCCCCACCCTGTCGAGGGTACCCAGCACGGGCAGGCTAACCCTATCGCCCCGTCACGTCACGTGCGCATCCCCCGCCCACCTCCGTCGCCCGATTCACCTTCCGTTCAAGGGCGTTGGCACGGGAACGGGCGTGCGGGGGACAGTGCCGCAACGTGCCCGTGCACGGAAATCCCGCAGATAACCGTCCGACCGCCCGCCGCGGCCGGGTGGCAGGTCACACCTGTCGGAAGCGTCACGCTCTTCGGCCAGGGCGACACCGGAGACACGGTTCGTGACCGGCGAAGACGCTCTGCACGTCGGCGAACATGGAGCCGCCGCCCGACCCCCTGTCGACCTCACTGGATTCATCCCCGGACAATTGTGCGGCAAATCAACCCTTTCGAGGGGTTTGGACATCTGTACGGAAGTCCGACTCGGACCGAAAAGCGCTGGGCGATTGCCCCGCCGTGCCGGATCATGGGCCGCATGTCCGCCACATCCCGCCCACCGAGGAGGCACGTGCCGCCCACCTCCCCCGCCACGGACGGGAAGGCCGCCACGACGGCCGATCCGTTCCAGTCCCTGCCCGTCCATCTGCGGCTGGACGACAGCGACTCGCCGTCCGACGTCGTCGACGCCTTGTTCCTGGGGCGTTTCACCTCCGGGCAGCAGCCGTTCGCCCGCAGCAGCTCGCTGGAGAGCGTCAAGCCGGGGCTCACCCTGCTGCCGCCGGACGCGTCCGTGCTGCGGCAGGCTCGCGACAAGGACCGCAGCGCCCTCCTGGCCGAGGGAGACGGCTGGACGGTCCTGGTCTCACGCTGGAACCGGGGCGCAGACGTCACGGTGACGGCGATCTCCGACGAACTCGCCGAGCGGGTGCTGAAGTCGGCGGTCGACGACGCGGAGGACGAACCGGAGCCGCAGTCGAACAACATCACCATGGGCTTCTGGTACGTCTCCCCCCGGCGGGGCCCGCACCGCACCACCCGGAACATCTCCGCCGGCACCTGGGACGAGCTGCGCGGCAACTACTCGGCGCCGGTCGCCGACGCCATGGACGGCCTCATGAAGATGACCGCCGACGACGTCACCGGGCGGCTGCTCCTGCTCCACGGGCCGCCCGGCACCGGCAAGACGTCCGCCCTGCGCACCCTGGCACGCTCATGGCGCGACTGGTGCCAGGTGGACTGCGTCCTGGACCCCGAGCGGCTCTTCACCGACGTGGGCTACCTGATGGACATCGCCATCGGCGAGGACGACAGCGAGGGCGGCCGCTGGCGACTGCTCCTGCTGGAGGACTGCGACGAGTTGATCCGCGGCCAGGCCAAGCACGAGACCGGCCAGGCACTGTCGCGACTGCTCAATCTCACCGACGGGCTGCTCGGCCAGGGCCGCAACGTCCTGGTCGGCATCACCACCAACGAGGACCTGGAGCGCCTGCACCCGGCGGTCGTGCGGCCGGGCCGCTGCCTTGCCCGCATCGAGGTCGGCCCGCTGAACCGGGACGAGGCGGTGCGGTGGCTCGGCACCAGCGAGGGCATCGGCCGCGAGGGGGCCAGCCTCGCCGAGTTGTACGCCCTGCGCCGCGGCGCCTCGCCGACCCTCACCGTGCCACCCCAGGTGGAAGGCGGCCTCTACCTCTGACGACGGCCTACTCGCCGTACTCCGCGCGCAGCGCCTCCTCCATCGCGGCGCGGGCGGCGTCGCGGTCCAGGCCGAGGCGGCGGACCCGTTGCGCGTAAGTGGTCGCGGCGTCCGCCACCTCGCGGGTCCTGGCGTCGCCCGCCGCGATGTACGTGCCGTGGCGGCCCCGGGTCTCGATCACCCCGTCCGCTTCCAGCGCGCGGTACGCCTTCGCGACGGTGTTCGCCGCAAGCCCCAACTGCTCGGCCAGCCCCCGCACGGTGGGCAGCTTGTAGTTGACCGGGAGGACCCCCGCACGGGCCTCCTCGGCGATCTGACCGCGCACCTGCTCGTACGGGGCGGTGGTCGCGTCCGGATCGATCGTGATCTTCAGGCTCATACGCCGGATACTGGCACAGCGGCGGTTGGCAGCGGCACCGCCCGGGCCGGGCCGTCGGGGGCGTAGGCGATGGTGTCCCCGCTCTCGTGCAGGTGGAGCAGGAAGCGGTGTCCGGCTCGATAACCGTCGATCGCCGCGCGGCAGTAGGCGACCATGTCGTCGGGCAGCGCGTCCAGCGGATACCAGCCGAGCTCCGAGCACTTGTCCGGTTCGCGGTTGACCGGCTCGGGGTCGCCGGTCGTGTGGTGCGCGACGAAGAACCAGCCGATCCTGGCCCGTCCGTCAGGCGCCCGGTGCTGCATCACCATCGCGACGTCCAGTTCGCCGGCGGCCAACTCGAGCCCGATCTCCTCGCGGGCCTCACGGATCATCCCGGCCCTGACGTCCTCGCCGTCCTCGAGGTGCCCGGACGGCGCGTGCAGCAGGCCGTCCGCGTAGCCGGTGCCGTCCCGGCGGGCGAGCAGCACGTCCTCGCCGCGCAGCAGGAGCAGATGGACGTCGACGACCTCGGTGTGCCGGCGGGAGGCTCGGGGCGCGGGCCGGACCACCGCCACGTACCGCTCGTCGCAGACCTCCTGCCCCCACAGCGCCGTGTCGTGTCCGAGCTGCTCGACCTGGGTCGATCCGCCGAGCGGCGCGGCGAGTTCGGCAAGGATGCCGGCGGAGATACCGGCCGGGGGCCTCCCCCACCGGCCCTCGACGAGGACCAGCCGCCCGCCGGGTCGCAGCAGGTCGGCCCACCGCCGCAGGACGGCGCCCGGGTCCGGCAGGGCCCACAGCACATGGCGGACGAGGACGACGTCGAAGCCACCGCCCCCTACCGGCGGGTGGCTCGCATCACCGACGACCACCCGCGCGTCCGTGCCGGAGAGTTTCGCGCGGGCGAGCGCGACCATCCGCTCCGACCGGTCCACCGCGGTGACCCGGTGCCCGTCAGCGGCCGCGAGTCGCGCGAGGCTTCCGGTGCCGCAGCCGAGGTCGAGCACGTCGGACGGCGTCGCGGGGAGCCAGGACCGCAGCCGCGTCGCCCATGCCGAGCGGACATCCGGGTCGCGCAGGCCGTGGTCGGGCTCGTCGTCGAAGTGGTCGGCGGCAGCGTCCCAGTACTGTCGCGCGTCTGCATCGATGCTCATGGGAAGAGCCTCCCACCCACCACCGACATCTCCGGCGGCTGCGCCGAACGGGCATCACCACGTGGGGCGGATCGGTCCGGTGGGAGCGAGGCGTACCAGTTCGTCCCGCAGTGTGAGCAGCCGACGTTCGCCGAGGAGCTCTTCCCAGGGCAACACGGCTTCGGCGGCGGCCGCTTCGGCGGCCTCGGTGCAGCGCCGGCCGCGGGCGGTGAGCAGGACGAGACGGGCACGGGCGTCGTCCGGGTGCGGACGCCGTTCCACGTACCCCTTCTGCTCCAGCTCGTCCACGATCTGACTGGCGGCCTGACGGGTGAACCCGAGGTGCTCGGCGACCTCGGTGACGGTCGCACCGGCCGGGGCGAGCCGGGCGAAGACGAAGCCGTGGGTCGGGCGCAGGTCGGTGAAACCTCTCGCCACCACGCCGTTGTGCATGTCCTGGACGAGCGACCCCGCGGCGACGAGCAGCGCGGCGGTCAGGCTCATTGCATCGGAGTCCTTCACGAAATCACCTTGACACAGAACGCAAGCTCCTTGAGCATATAGGCAAGGAGATTGCGCAAGCTCCTTGCTCATCCAGCGACGCCGGGCCTGCGCCCGGAGGAGGTTCGTCATGTCTTTCATCCCTGCCGCAGACGCCGCGGTCCACGAGTTGCACGGTGCCCGCTTCGTCTCGTACGCGTCGCCCGCCCGCGGCAGCGAGGAGTTGTGCGCTTGGCGCTGCGAGCTGCCGGCCGCTTCCTCCGCACCGGCGCACCGGATCTCACGCGAGGAGGTCTTCCTCGTCCTGTCCGGTTCTCTGCAACTGACCATCGACGGGGAGACCCGGACCCTCACGGCCGGCGACGCCGCCGTCGCCCCGCCCGGCTCCTCGTTGGGGATCGCCAATCCCGCGGAGGAGCCGGCCGCTCTGTGGGTGACCACGAGCATCGGATTGCAGGCTTCACTGGCCGACGGCTCGCGGATATCCCCACCCTGGGCTAACTGAACGCCGACAGGCAGGTCGTCGGGGTCGCGTGCGCGGGATCGAGCGCGTTCGCCGCCTCGTGGAACGCGATGCGGTCGGTCAGACCGATGGCGACATGCTCGGAGACGTCGACCGGACAGAGGTTCTGAAGCACCACGTTGCGGACGTTCGGACCGGACAGCGCCTGCGTCGTGTACGGCGTGACGACCTCGTCGTAGATGGTGGAGATCACGGTGTAGTGCACGCCAGGCACGGTGTCGCCGCCGGCGTTCAGTGTGCGCTGGAAGTCCGATCCGGCCACCTGGTCGGCAAGACCAGGGAGATCGGCCTGGAGAAAGTCAGCCGCACCGGGGAAGTACGGAAGCAGCGCGGTCAGCCCGTCAAGCGTGGTCCCGTGGTTGTCGGGAGCCAGGCCGACCAGGGCGTTCACCTTGGCCGCGCCGCCGAGGAACTTCAGGTAGTAGCGCGGCATCATGCCGCCCTGCGAGTGGCCGACGATGTCGACCTTGGCGGCGTGGGTGGCCGACAGCACCCGATCGGTGAAGTCGGAGAGCTGCTGCGCCGAGTCGGCGATCGGACCCAGCCCGCCGATCAGGTTCTCACCGGGGAGCATGCCGTAGTCGAAGGAGAAGACGCAGTAGCCGCGCGCCACCAGATAGGGGGCGAAGACCAGCCAGTTGTCCGTGCCGTTGGCAAAGGTGCCGTGCACCAGGACGACGGGGCGGGGATGCTGGGCGGAAGGTCGGCAGGAGTAGTTGTTCCAACCGCTGGTCGGCGCGGAGCCGGCGGACGCGGAGGCGACAGCGGTGGGCGCGACCGCCATCACGGTCGTCAGCGCGAACACGGCCAGAAGCCGTCTCCAGGGCAGCCTCATGTGATCTCCTCACAGGTCAGGGAAGGTGGGCACGACAACGACACCCAACAGCGTGTGATCCGGATCACTTTGCTGGACTCGTGACAAGTTACGCATGAGTAGAAAGCCGCTGACTAGCTACGCGTGAGTAAAAAATGCCGCGCCGATCAGACTCGGCCGCCACCCAGCAAGCACCCATGGCGACGAAGGAGTCGAGAAGGTCCTGACCATAGGGCCGTGCGAACCGTCTGTGCGTTCGGTTCTCAGGGGAATGCCGACCCTCTCCGTAGGCGGCGTACCGGCGAGCCCGGCCGGCAGGCGGCCCCTGCTCGTACCACCCGCACTTCGCCCCTTGCTGCTCACGACGTCCTACGGGCGGCTCCTCGGCGACGGTCGAGGACGGGACCTGCCGCTACTGCTCGCGCTGGGAGGCGGAGCGACTCGCCGCGGAATCCGGACTGCCCTGGGACTGGCGCAACTCGGCGGACGGACCGCCGGACGCAAGGGCGGCGGGCCACGGACTGCTGGAGGGCCGCCGGTTGCCCGTGGCGGCTGGGGCGGGGCGTCACGGGGACCGGGCGGGCGGCGCTCTGGCCACCGGGCTGGGGCAGTGAGGCACAGGCGAGCAAGGAGCCGGCGAGCGTCGACAGAAGGCGGCGGGGCAAAGGCATACCGATGCCGCCCGAGCGCATCACACGTTCAGGACCGCCGGGCGGCCAGACGTCCGGCCATGGCGGCGAGATGGTCGCGGTGGGGGCCCGGCGGCAGGTCCTCCAGTGCGGCCAGCGCGGCCGCAAGGTGGTCGGCCGCGGTGGCCCGAGCGGCACGCAGCGCACCGCCCGCTTCCAGGAGTTCAGCCAGGGCGTCCTGGGCGTCTTCCGCGGGCCGCCGCCACAAGTCCAGGAGCAACAGACGCTGCTGGGGAGCCGCGTTGCCGAAGGCGATCAGCACCGGCAGGGTCGGACGCCGGTTGCGCAGGTCGCTGAGCGCGGGCTTGCCCGCCGCCCGGACGTCGTCGGCATACGGCAGCAGGTCGTCCTGCATCTGGAACGCGACCCCGAGATGGTCGGCGAACCGGGCCAGCGCGCGGGCATGCGGACCCTTCGCACCGGTGAGTACGGCAGCGGCACGGGTCGCGGCGTCGAGCAGGGCGCCGGTCTTGAGCCTGACCATCCGGAGGTACTGCGCCATGGCGCAGTCCATGCGCCCGGCCAGATCGGCTTCCATCATCTGGCCCCGGCTGACCTCGACAGCGGCCGTGCTGATCACATCCAGCACCCGGAGGGCCTGCTCCGAGCTGTAACCGCTGGAGTTGAGCGCCCGGACCTGCCCGAGCGCGGCGCACATCATGGCGTCCCCGCCCACCAGAGCGTCCGCCTGGCCGAACCGCTCGGCCACGCTGGGGCGGCCACGCCGCAACGCGTCCTGGTCGATGATGTCGTCGTGCACGAGCGTGGCGGCGTGCAGCATCTCCAGGGCCGCGGCAGCCGGCAGCGCCGCGCCCGGATCGCCGCCCAGCGCCGCGACGGTCTCCAGCAGGAGCAGCGGGCGCAGCAGTTTCCCCCCGGGCAGCAGGGCATGGCGCATCAGCACGCCCAACCGGTCGTCCGAGGCGCACACGGACTCCAGGTACCCGAGCAGGGGCGCGGTCAGTTCCGCGGCGCAGCCGTCCGCGAAGGTCTCAGCGGGCGGGGAGAGCACCGTCAGGGACTCGGGGCCGAGTTCGACGCCACCGCGCACACTCCACCAGCTCTCAGCCAGGACAGACGACAGGACCAGCCCGCCCGTTCCCTCGGCGCGACGAACCGGGCGGAGGCCATGAGCGGCAGATACCCACACAATATGCCGAGCCGGTCGAGCGGCATTCAGCGCCCCATAGGTGACGAGGGGCGCGAAGGTGTCGACGGGCGACGTTCCGGGGCGGAGACGGGGATGGAGCCCGATCCGGCCTCCGTCGAAGGCGCGCCGCGGTTCGGCTCGTTCGGGGCAGGGTGCGAGGGCCGGGCGCCTCAGCCACCGAGGCGATTGTCGACATACGCGCCGAGGGTCCTCGCACATGCGCTCACACCGCCGGCCGTTTCCGCGCCGCCCGGCGTGCGTCCGCCGCCAGGCCCCCCGACCCTGACGCCGGACGGACGCGTCCCGGCGGCGGGGTCCGGAACCGAGCCCGGCGACCGCGAGCTCACGCCCCGGGAACAGGCCCGGCGGCGGGAACGGAACCGGGGCCGGGATCGGTCTCGGGATCGGTCTCGGGGCCGGACCCGGGGCCGGACCCGGGGCCGGACCCGGGGCCGGACCCGGGGCCGGACCCGGAAACGGGACGAGGGCCAGGCACGGGATCAGGATCGGGCGCAAGGACGTCCTCCGCCTCCGCCAGGCCGGTCCGGGGCCGACGCAGCAGCAGGAACCAGGCCGCCAGCCAGCCCGCGACGCCGACCGAAACGAGCTGTACGCGGAAGTCGACGGCGGCGACCATTCCGGCGCCGACCGCGGCTGCCACCGCGGTCGGCGCGAAGACGACCGTGCCCGCCGCGGCTGCCACCCGCCCGACCAGTTCGGGGCCGGTGCGCTGCTGCACGGTGGTGAAGGCCGCGACGATCACCCACGGCAGCCCGACCCCGATGGCCAGGGTCCCGACGATGCAGACCGGCAGGGACGGTACGGCCCGCACGGCGGCACCCGCGGTGAACAGCATCAGCCCGGTGGCGGCGAAGACGCGTTCCGGCAGGCGGCGCATGACCGCTCCGGAGACCACACCGGCGACGATCGAACCGCTGCCCTGCACCGCGTAGAGAACGGCGACGAACGCCGGCGGGCGGTGCAGTCCCGAATCCGTCATCGCGTAGATGGCGGCACTGCTCACCCCGGACAGGAACATCGCGACGGCGCCGCCGGCCACCAGCCGCAGCAACAGCCTGTCGCTCCGCAGGTGCCGGATGCCCTCCGCGGTCTGCTCGCGCCAGCCGCCCGCAGCCGGGGCGGGGGGCCGTTCCCGGACCCGCAGCGCGGCGAAGGCGAGGGCGGCGAGCACGAACGTGGCCGCGTCGAGTACGGCGACCGAGCCGCCGCCGAAGCGCAGGAAGAGCCCGGCGCCGGCGAGCGGGGCGAGCAGTTTCATCGCCTCGTTCACCGTCATCCGCAGGCCGTTGAAGTCGCCGCGCAGATCGGGCGGGATCGCGGCGGTGACGATGCCGGCCTCCGCCGCGTCCGTCAGGACCGAGGCGGCCCCGATCAGGGTGAACACGGCGAACAGCAGCCACACGTCCCGTCCGGTGCGCACCGCGAGGAGGACCGGCAGCAGCGCGGCGAGGGCCGCGTTGGTCCAGATCAGCAGCGACCGTCGGCGCACCCGGTCGGCGACGGTGCCGAGCACCGGGCCCACCAGAGTGGGTCCCCACACGCAGAAGGTCACCGCGGCGGCAAGGCTGTCGGAGCCGGTCAGCGTCTTCACCCAGATCCCGGCGACCAGCATCATCGCCGAGTCACCGAATCCGGAGACCAGTACCCCGCCGAGGCACGTGGTCGCGGTGCGGTCCCCCAGGACCCTTCTTACCGTCATGACTCCCAATATATTCATTGGGAGTTCGGGAGCAACCCCCGAGTCCACCACCCCGGCAGGGCCTCTGCTCGACATCACACTCGGCGCGTCACCCAACGGCACGGTGTAATGGGCCCATGACGGCGACCGACCCCCTCCTGCGCGCCCTGGCCCACCCGCTGAGACTGCGGATGGTCTCCCTGGTCTGGAACGTGCCGCTGTCGGCCGCCGAACTCGCCCGCGAGCTGGGCGTATCGCACGCTCTGGCCAGTCAGCACCTGCGCCGACTGGACGCGGTCGGGCTGGTCGAACTCGCCGAGGTACGGTCCAACCGCGGCGGCAGGGAACGACGTTATCGCGCGGTGCACGCCTCCCCGCTGTCCGACCAGCGGCACGAGGCCGCCCCGCTGCTCGCGGAGGCGCTCGCCCACAACATGCGGGATCGCGCGGCGCGGCGCGCACCGGACGCGGAAGGCGTCACGTCGGACCTGGAGTTGTGGGTGGCACCGGAGGTGTGGGACGGCTTCCGGCGGCGACTGGCCGCGCTGTTCGACGAGTTGCACGACGCGGCGCAGGCGCCGCACGCCGCGGGCACGGTCGGTATCGGGGCGTCCGTGATGGCATTTCCGCTGGCGGAGCCGGACTCGCGAAACTCCGGCCACCCGGAAGAGTGAATCCGTGCGATTCGGCATTCGAGCCGGAACAACAACCGGTCACGGTGCGTTTTCCCATGCACAGGCAGTAATCGACCGGTATCCGTCAGCACCACACCCCACCCAGGAGCGATCATGAGCCCGGCCCCCGCCACCAGCCCGCTGCTGGACCTGCTCAAGGAACAGCGGAACGGAGTGCTCGTCACCCTCAAGAAGGACGGCAGGCCCCAGTTGTCCAACGTGACGTTCATCTACGACGAATCGACCCGGTACATCCGTGTCTCGGCCACTGACAGCCGGGCCAAGACCCGCAATCTGCGCCGCGATCCGCGGGCGAGCTTCTATGTCACGACCCCGGACCTGGGGGCGTATCTGGTCGCCGAGGGAGAGGCGGAGCTGACCCCGGTGGCCGCCGATCCGCACGACGCCACCGTCGACGAGTTGGTCGAGATCTATCGAGCGATCGCCGGTGAGCATCCGGACTGGGAGGAGTACCGCGCGGCGATGGTGGCCGACGGGAGGCTGGTCATACGCCTGCGAGCCGACCGTGCCTACGGCTGGGGCCGCACGCAGGGCGGCACGAGCGGCGCCCTGGACTAGGGTCCGTCATCCGGCTCTCCGCGTCGCGCCGCGCGGGCCAGCCGGCCGGACACCGTCGCCAGGTGCGAGGCCAGTTCGGGCGGCTCCTTCACCTCGAACTCCACCCCGGTCATGCCGATGAACATCGCCAGCGCGTCCATCGACTCGAATCCGGTGGTCAGTTCGCAGGTGTCGGGCCCCCGTGCCGTGAGGGAGCCGAAACCGGACCAGGCGAGTGCGGCGATGGTCTCCAAGGGCGCGTGCAGCACCACCCTGGCCTGGAAGCGGTAGGCACGGGAGGTGACGCCCTCGGCGACATAGGAAGCCGCGTCGTCGGGAAGTTCACGCGGGGTGAAGCGCGGGCCGGTGGGCGACTTGGGCTCGATCCGGTCCACGCGGAAAGTCCGCCAGTCGTCCCGGTCGGTGTCGAATGCGAGGAGGTACCAGCGACGGCCGTGATGGACCAGCCGATAGGGCTCGACAGTGCGGCGGCTGCCGGCGCCGCCGTGGTCGAGGTAGTCGAACCGCAGCTGTTCACGGTCCCGGCAGGCGGCGCCGATGGCGGTCAGCACTTCCTGGCGGACCGTCGCCGTGGCGGGCGCGGCGCGCACGGTGACGGCCTGCATCGCCTGCACGCGGTGCCGTAGCCGTGACGGCAGGACCTGCTCCAGCTTGGTCAGCGCCCGCGCCGAGGTCTCCTCGATGCCCTCGACGCCGCCGACCGCGCCGGTCCGCAGGCACAGCGCCACCGCGACGGCCTCCTCGTCGTCGAGCAGCAGCGGCGGCAGGGCGGCGCCCGCACCCAGCCGGTAGCCACCCGCTGTGCCGGGGGTGGCGTGGACGGGGTAGCCGAGCGCACGCAGCCGTTCGACGTCGCGCCGGACCGTGCGGGCGGTGATCTCCAAGCGCTCGGCGAGTTCGGGTCCCGTCCAGTCACGGCGTGACTGGAGGAGGGAGAGCAGACGCAGCAGGCGTGCCGACGTTTCCAGCATGTCGTTCAGTCTGGCAGCGATTCAGGACAGGAGTGGACCGCAATGTGATCGATCGACGAAGAGCAGGACAGCGTGGCCCGGTGGTCCGCGGCGGGCCCGCGGCGGTTCTCGGCGCGGGGCCGGCGGCGTCCGGGGCGCGAGGCCGGAGCGGCTGCCAGGTGCCGGGGGCCAGGTTCCACCGGCGCACCCCTGACCTCGGCGGCCCGATTCAGCAGTCGCACCCGCAGTCGCAACAATCGCAGCAATCGCCACATTCGCAGCACTGGCAGCAGTCGCCGCAGTCAGCGCAGTCCCCGCAGGAACTGCACCAGGACTCGCGCGGCCGGCCGGTCCAGGCGTCCTCGTGGTCGGTGCAGCACAGTCGGCAGGTGCAGCACAGGCCGGTGTAGACCAGGCAACCGGCGAGCAGGCCGCGCCGGCGCGGCGGTTCGGGCGGCGGCGGGAAGCCTCCGGGGCCGCCCGGTGCACCTGGCTGCCCGGGCGGGTAGGGCTGCTGGTTCGGCGCACCCGGTGCGTAGGGGCTGCCGGTGTACGGGTTCCCGGTATACGGGTTGCCGTTCTGCGCCGCCGGGCCGTGCGGGCAGTTGCCTGCGCCGAACGCCCGGTCCACGGAGCGTCCCAGTTCGTGGACGAGCAGGGTGTGGGCCAGCCGGGCCGAGGCGGTGTCGGCGAAGTCGACGTCACGGAGCGCGAGCCGGATGCCGTGGCGGGCGTCGTCGCACAGTCGCCGGGCCTCGGTGAGGTCGGTGCCGGTGGCGGTGAGCGGGTTCCAGGCGCCGGTTCGGGCATCCTCGGCCAGGTCCTCGACCGCGTCGAGCAGGTGGGCAAGGCGGCCGAACAGCCGTCCGGCCTCCTGGAGCGGGGCGGTGTTGCCCGGGCGACCGGCGAGGACCGCGGTGTGGGCGAAGGCCGCGGCGGTGGCGGTCTCGGTGGGTTCGGTGACGGCCAGCACGCAACTGCCGGGTCCGGCCGCGGCTTCGACCTCGCCCTGCCGGCCGACCGCGTCGAGCAGCAGCGTGGTGTCGAAGCCGAGGTCGCCGCCGGTCCGCGCGCCGGCCTGGTCCCAGCGGCGGGCGACCTTGCGGGCCGCGCGAGCGACAGGGCGGCGGCCGAACGCGCCGTCCCCGTCATCGACATGGTCGCGCACCTTCGCCGACGCCAGCACCAACGAGACCGCCGCGGCCAGCCGGGCGCCCTCGCCCTTCGCGACGGGCGCGGTACGCATCCCGCGCAGCGGGCAGGGCCCCGCGGTGCGTCGCTGGTCGGCGGTGGGCGTGGACTGCGCCTCGACCAGCACAGAGATGATCAGACCGTCGTAATTGGTAGCGACACGGGCGAACTGCCCGTGTCCGTCGCGCAAGGCGAGGCACAGACCACACAGATGCGCCAGCCAGGAGGCCGCCATGCCCTCCGACATCCGATGCCGGCAAGGCCGAATGATTCCGAACACGCTTCCCACTCCCCCGTCGGACCCGGAACTCGCGGTGCGGCGGCACGGGGCGGCGACCACCCCTCGGATGGTCCGCCGGCCGCCATGCGCCCACCGCCACCTGCACTTTGACCTTCGGTCAGGTTTCAGAACCCGACCGGCGGTCATGTTATCGGTGCGGTCCCCCGCTTCCGTACGGCCGTACGGCCCCCGAAATCACCCGATCGTGGAGGACGTTCCCATCGCATCGTCAGCTCTCCGATGCCTGCCCCTGCTTGACGGTGCGCCACTATCGTGTGTGCCAGTACCGTCACAAAGCGCCTGCGTGGCGCCTATCCCCTTGGCGCATCACCCTCATCATGGATGACGATAGGACTAAGCGGACGGTACAGACCGCGTGCGAGAGAGGAGGCGTCCATGGGTTCGGTTCGACGGGCGAGTGCCTGGCTTGGCCTCGTCGACGACAACGGCGGCGAGGGTTACTACGACGAGGAGTACGCCGACTACGGCGAGGGCCCGGAGCGCGCCGACACGTGGGTGACCGACCCGCGGGTTCGGATCGCCACCGAGTCGGCCGAGGGGGAGGGCCGGCGGATCGCCACGGTGACGCCCGACGGCTTCCGGGACGCACGCGGTATCGGTGAGTTGTTCCGAGACGGCGTGCCGGTGATCGTCAACCTCACCGCGATGGAGCCCTCCGACGCCAAGCGCGTCGTGGACTTCGCCGCCGGGTTGACCTTCGGTCTGCGCGGCTCCATCGAGCGGGTGGCCACCCGGGTGTTCCTGCTGACCCCGGCCGACTACTCCGTGATGAACGCCGACTCCCGCCGCGGTGGCGACGGCTTCTTCAACCAGAACTGAGACCGGTTCCGGCCGCACACCGGCCGGGACCGGTGGCCACCGCCTTCCGTGGGCAACGCCTCACCCGCGGAAGGCATCGAAACCCGTGAGCGCCTTGCCCAGTACGAGTTGGTGCATCTCTACCGTGCCCTCGTAGGTGAGCACGGACTCCAGGTTGGTCGCGTGCCGCATCACCGGGTACTCCAGCGAGATGCCGTTGGCGCCCAGGATGGTGCGCGCGGTGCGGCAGATCTCGATCGCCTCGCGCACGTTGTTGAGCTTGCCGAAGCTGACCTGCTCCGGGCGCAGCGTGCCCGCGTCCATCCGCTGCCCGAGGTGGTGGGCGAGCAGGATGCCCTTGTGCAGTTCGACCGCCATGTCGGCGAGCTTCGCCTGGGTGAGCTGGAAGGCGCCGATCGGCCGGCCGAACTGCTCCCGCCCGCGCGCGTACTCCAGTGCCGCCTCGAAGCTGGCCCGGGCCGCGCCCATCGCGCCCCACACGATGCCGTAGCGCGCGTGGTTGAGGCAGCTCAGCGGGCCGCGCAGGCCGGTGACCTCGGGGAGTACCGCGTCCGCGGGCAGCCGTACGCCGTCCAGCACCAGTTCGCTGGTCACCGAGGCCCGCAGGCTCCACTTGTGACGGATCTCCGGGGCGGAGAACCCGGGGGTGTCGGTGGGGACGACGAAGCCGCGCACCCCCTCCTCGGTCGCCGCCCAGACCACGGCCACCCCCGCGACCGACCCGTTGGTGATCCACATCTTGCGGCCGTCGAGCACCCAGTCCGAGCCGTCCCGGACCGCCCGGGTGCGCATGCCTGCCGGGTCGGAGCCGTGGTCCGGCTCGGTCAGCCCGAAGCAGCCGATCACCTCGCCCGCGGCCATCGACGGCAGCCAGCGCTCCTTCTGCCCGGCCGAGCCGTAGCGGTGGATGGCGTACATCGCGAGCGAGCCCTGCACCGACACCAGCGAGCGGATGCCGGAGTCGGCGGCCTCCAGCTCCAGGCAGGCCAGGCCGTACTGCACCGCGCTCGCGCCCGCGCAGCCGTAACCGGTCAGCTGCATGCCGAGGGCGCCGAGGGAACCGAGTTCGCGCGCGAGTTCGCGGATCTCGGGCAGCTCGCCGCGCTCGTACCAGCCGGCCACGTGGGGCAGCACCCGGTCGGCGGCCCATCCGCGCACGCTGTCGCGCACCGCCCGGTCCTCGGCGGTGAGCAGATCGTCCAGACCCAGCGGGTCGTACGGGTCGAAGGGCGCCCTGGACGCTGGGGACATGGGTGGACCTCCGGCCCGTAAAACTAGCACTGGTAATCGCGGCTCGGCGCCGACGTTACGGCTCAGTCCCTCGCCCGTCCAGAGCGTACGGCGCCCGGGCGCGCGGAGGCGGAGCGTACGGCGGAGTGCTCGGCGTGCACCGGCCACGGCCGTTCCCCGGCGGGAGGCGCCACGGGATCGGCGGCAGGTTCCGCGTCGCCACGGCCAGGACGGCCAGGGAGGGCGTCCTCCGCCACGGACTCGGCACTCGGCAGGCGCTCCTCGCCCACCCCGCACTCCATCACCGGCGGCAGCCGCCTCGCCGCCCACGCGCCCGACAGCAGCAGCACCACGCTGACCACGAGCGTCACATGCAGGCCGTGCACGAAGGAGTGCCGTGCGGCGTGTCGCAGCGCCGCACCCGGGGCGCCGCCGACCCGGTCGGCCACGTCGTACGCACCGCCCAGGGACTGGTCGGCCGCGGTGGTGTCGGCGGCACTGATCCCGGGGGCGCGCGGCGCGTAGACGGCGTTCATCACACTGCCGAGCAGCGCGATGCCCAGTCCGGCACCGAGTTGGTACGCGGTCTCGCCGACCGCGGCCGCCCCGCCCGCCCGGTGCGCGGGCGCCTGGCTGAGCATCGACTCGTACGCCCCGAACAAGGTGGCCTCCAGGCCGAAGCCCAGCGCGACGAAGACGACGGTGAGCAGCATGGGGCGGTCCTGCTGACCCATCGCGGTCAGCGAGAGCACGGCCAGCGCGGTGAGCAGGAAGCCGCAGCCGACCATCCGGCGCGGCCCGAAGCGGGCCAGCGCCCGCGAGCCCGCCAGCCCGCCGGCCATCGCGGCGAAGGTGAGCGGCAGCAGGCGCAGTCCGGTATCCAGCGGGCTCAGCCCGAGCACGAGCTGGAGGTACTGCACCGCGATCAGTTCCAGCCCGACCAGCGCCAGCATGGCCAGCACGATGCAGCCCACCGAGGTGGAGAAGGCCGCCTGGGCGAACATCCGCACGTCGATCAGCGGGTGGGCGAGGCGGCGCTGGCGCCGGACGAAGAACACCAGCAGGGCCAGGCCGAGCAGCAGCGGCACCCAGACCGTGGGGTCCACGGGGGCCGCGCCGGCGCCGAACCGCTTGACCCCGAAGACCGCGCCCAGGATGCCCAGGGCGGCCGCCGCCGCGCCCACCACGTCCCAGGGGCCGTCGCCGCAGCCGCGCGACTCGGGCAGCAGCACCCGGCCGAGCGGCAGCATCACGGCCATCAGCGGGATGTTGACCAGGAAGACCGAGCCCCACCAGAAGTGCTCCACCAGGAAGCCGCCGAGCACCGGCCCGACCGCGGCCCCGACCGCGGCGACCGCGCTCCACACGCCGATCGCCGTCGCCCGCTCGCGCCGGTCGGGGAAGACCTGCCGCAGGATCGACAGCGTGGCAGGCATGATCATCGCACCGCCGGCGCCGAGCAGCGCACGAGCGGCGATCAGGATGTCCGGACTGGGCGCGAAGGCGGCCATCGCCGAGGCGGCACCGAAGAGCGCGTAGCCGATCAGCAGCACCCGGCGGCGGCCGATCCGGTCCCCGAGCGTGCCGAAGAGGATCAGCAGCGACGCGGCGATCAGCGGGTACGCGTCGACGATCCACAGCAGGTCCTGTGAGCCGGGCCGCAGATCCTCGGTGAGCGCGGGGACCGCCACGTGCAGCACGGTGGCGTCCAGCGCGACGATCAGCAGGCTCGCGCACAGCACGACGAGGATGGTCCAGCGGCTGACCGGCCGCGTCATAGGCGTACCTCCACGGCTGACTCCGTGACTCCCGGGCGGGTGAAACGCCAGCGTACGTGACCTGGATGTGCCCGGCCCGACCTGCGGCGGTGCCCGCCGGTAGGGTGAGGGCCGCCCCGGACGGAGTAGCGGCCGCGAAAGAACCGCAACCGGTACGGCTCCCGGCCGGACGCCCGCGTCCGCCCGGCCCGCGCCCGGCCCGCTCCTGCCACCCGCCCGGCGCAGCCACGGCACCGGACCGCCGTCATCGGCGCCGTCAACGGAGTCGTCGTCGCCACCCTCAAGGCCGGCACCGCGCGGCCTCGGCGCCGCTCCGTTCCGGCTGTACCCCGGGCGCCCGGCCCGCACCGGCCCGGCGTTCGGCCCGCCCGTGCACCCCGCGCAGGCCCGGCCATCACGCGGGAAACCCTGAATAAATTCGAGGGAAATAAGTATCGAATAAGAACATGGGCATGTGAGTATCAACACCCGAACATAAACTCCACGGCCTCCTCGCATTCACCTCAATCACCGTCCGCCAAAGGGGTGGTGAGACGCACTCCACATCACATCGTCATTACAAATCCGGTCGTGAGGCGGTTGCATGCCATCACACGCTGTAACGTCGTTTCAGTGCGTACCGATAACGGGCCCGACCGCGCGGCGGAGCGACCGGCGAGCCGTGGCCTGCCGCGGATGAGTCGAACACGTGTGTGGCTGTTCGGCCTCACCGTCGCCTCCTACGTCGCGATCGTGGTCGGCGTGGTCACCACCTCGAAGCTGGTGACGCTCGACTGGCAGGTCATGCTGTGGCGCCCCTACAAGCAGTGGCCCCAGATTCACGCGTTCCTGGACTACTTCGTCGTCCTCGGCCAGCGCGGCCCCACCGCCGTGATGGTGCTCGCCTGGCTCGGCTGGCGCGCCTGGCGCCACCGCACCCTGCACCCCCTGCTGGTGCTCGGCACCTCGCTGCTGCTGCTCAACATCACCGTGGGGGCCGTGAAATACGGCCTCGGCCGGCTCGGTCCGCATTACGCGACGACCGTCGGCTCCGCGGAGATGTTCGCCGGCGGCGATATATTTCCTTCCGGGCATACCGCCAATGCGGTGGTGACCTGGGGCGTACTGGCCTATCTCGCCACAACTCCGCGAGCCCGGCGCTGGGGTTCGATCGCCAGTGCGCTGCTGGCGCTCGGCGTCGGCGCGACCACCGTCTACCTGGGAACCCACTGGGTGAGCGATGTGCTGCTCGGGTGGGCGGCGGGGCTGCTGATCCTGCTGGCACTGCCGTGGTTCGAGCCGTTCATGGCCAAGGCCGAGGACTGGATCACCGGCGGCTGGAACCGCGTCCGAGGCCGGCGCGCACGGCGTACGGCTCCGGGGACGGCACTGCCGGCCGCTCCCGCCCTGCCCGGCCACCCCAGCGGGGACGGCGAGCCGGACCGCGAGACGGTGGGCTCGACCGCGCAGGTCACCGCGCCGTCCGGCGCCTCGGCCACGCCTGTGGGGCCCTCCGCGGTCACCGCGCCCGCGGGTGTCGCCGCGTCCTCGGCTCCCTCGGCGTCCGTGTCGCCGGCGCCCGTCTCGGCAACGTCCACGGCGTCCGCCGCGCCCGGCGGGGTCGCTCCGACCGCCACGGCGCCCGGCGGCGGGCACACCCCGAGCCGTCCGCCCACGGTGCGCGGCGAGCGCACTCCTCCCGGCGCGGTCGGCTCCCGCCGCCGGCCGGTGGACCGGCAGTCGGCCCGCCCGGTGCCGCCGCTCAGCCAAGCCAGCAGCGCTGTACACGGCCCTCGGCCACGATGAAGTTCAGCCGCCCGAGGACGTACTCCATCGTCACCACCGTCCCGGGCGGCAGGCTGCGGAGCGTGGTCCAGCCGCGCTCCCGGGCCCGGGCTTCCGCTTCCGCCGCGGTGAGGCCGACATAGGCGTCGAGGTCGTCGTCCGGATTCCGGTCAGGCGGGTTCGGTAGCGGTCCCATGGCAGCAACGGTATTCGGTGCAATAGCCGCACGGCGTACGGTGACGGGCGCACACATGTTCCGCACAGTCCCCGCACAAAAAAACCGTCATTTCCGGTGGTTTGCCGGACACCGACAAGTTAACCGCGGCCGGATACGATCGGTGTCCCGGCCACGCGTGCGGGGCCGGCGGAATCCCGCCGGCCCCGTACACGTCGAGGGGTTCGCCGGATGGCCGGCGGTCAGTTGACGGTGAGGACCGTTCCCGGCAGCAGCCGGTTCGGATCGGAACCGATCAGGCTCTTGTTGAGCTCGTACAGCCGCTGCCAGCCGCCGTCCACGTCGTAGGAGCGGGCGATGCCCGCCAGGGTCTCATCGGGCTGCACGGTGTGCACGATGTGCTTGAAGCCGCTCATCCCGATCCGCCGCGAGCACGCCGGCCAGGCGCTCCAGCCCTGCACCCGCAGCACCGCCTCGGCGATGTCGATCTGGTGCTGGGGCGTGGCCAGGTCCGCGCGACGCGCGTACTTCAGGCCGCCGAACAGCTCCCAGGTGGGCTGCCAGAACTGGAGGCCGCCGTAGAAGCCGTTGCCGCTGTTGATCTGCCAGTTGCCGCTGCTCTCGCACATCGCCAGGTCGTCCCAGACCGAGCGCTGCCGGGTGAACGTGACCACGCGCGGGGCCGCGGCGGTCGTCGAAGTGGTGTGGGTGGTCGCGGCAGCGGCGACGGCAGGCGCGGCCGCGGCATGAGCAGCAGCCGGAGCGGCAGCGGCGGACATCGCATCGGCGAGCGGCGCCGCAGAAACCGTAGAGGCCGCGGGGGCTGCGGGGGCCGCGGGGTCGGCGGGCCGCGAACGGCCGGGGGCCACCGCGGACTTCTGGGCGGCGGGCGCCGCGGCGGCGGGCTGGGTCACCAGCGGGAGCAGGGCGCACGCGCCGAGCACGGCGACCGCGGCGGCGGCACGCGGGCCGCGGATGCGCGCGAGGGTGATGCGGCGGACGCCGCCGAGGTGGCGCGAGCGGCGCGCGGCTCCCCACGCCTCTCCCCGCGGGTCGTCCTGGGCGGGCCAGGCCGGGCGCTCCGGCCATGGCCCCTGCACCCCGGGCTCCACCGCCCCGGGCTCCACCGTGCGGGACTTCTCCGTGCGGGACTCCTCCGTGCGCGACCGGCTCGGAGTCGCCGTCCGGGCCGCCTGCGCGACTTGGGGTGGCTGGGTGGTCCGGGTGGTCCGGGCCGTAGTCTGGGCCGACCCGTCCGGCAGCGCTGGCTGAGTTGACTGAACCGGCTGAGCTGGCGGGGCTGACAAATCAGATGAGTCCGACAAGTTCGACAGTTCGATCATCGGGCCACGCTAAGCATGGCCCCACCCCGGAACTCGGCTGGCACGGCCCGCCAGGCCCCGCACCTCACTCATATGGAGCACGCGCGCGAGGCAACCCGTACCCCGCAAACCGTGACCCCCCGCGCGGGCCGTCCGTTGTCACAGTGCGCCGGGACCCGCCCGGCTGCCGAACCTTCGGCCCGCATTCGTGACCGCAGCACCGCACTTCCAAGGAGACTCCGTGGCGCCCATGCTCGACGTGAGTGATGAGGTACGAGCCGAGATCGGCGACGAGGAGACCCAGCGGCTCCTCACCGGCGAGAGCTCGCCGGGCACGTACGACTGCACGTCCTGCCGCACGCCCGGTGACAGCGGGCAGGAGCGGACCAGCACCGTGCTGTTCGTGGGCGACGAGACCGCCGTGCTGGCCTTCGCGCACGCCGCGTGCATCCCCTCGCAGGTCGTGCCGGTGTCCGAGGCCCAGTTGCAGGGTGCGGTGGCCGGCATCTCCGGCGGCGCGCTCGCGGAGAGCCCCGGCGCGGGCCTCCCCGGCGGGCTGCCGCCGCACGCCGAGCCGCGCACCGAGCCGTACGGCGGGCCCGCGGGCGGTGGCGCGGCAGGTGGCCAGGGCGCGGGCGGCCGGACCGCCGACACCCCCGCCGTGCCCGACCTCGACCTCGCGCCCCGGCAGGCGGTGCTGGGCATCACCTGCGGTCTGATCATCGTGGAGGACCAGCTCCGCCCGGCACTGGTCGTCGAGCCGACCGGTCCGGTCGCCCGGGTCGGCTCCACCGGCGGCGGCGACGACTTCCTGCCGCTCCTCATCGAGCAGGGCTTCGTGCCCCAACTCGACCTGGAGGCACGGCCGTCGCCGCTGCCGGGCTGGTCGGTGCTGCTGGCCATGGGCAAGCTGCACGCCGTGCTCCAGCCGGGCGCCAACGGCGGCCCCGCCGCGGCCTGGTGGCAGGCGCACCAGCCGCTCCAGGTCAGCGACGGCTGGCGGGCCGCGGTGCAGCGCGGGAACGAGGTGTACGTGTACGCGGGCCCGGCCGGCTCGATCGGTCGCCAGCCGCGCGAGGACCTGATGCGGGACGCGCTGGCCCGGGCCTGCTCGCGCGGCCAGCTCGTCGCGGCCGCCATGCCGCTGTCCGGAACCTGACCAGCGCAACCTGATCAGCGGATCGTCGGAGCATTCCACCGATCGAGGGGCGCGCACAGCACGCTGTGCGCGCCCCTCGCACGTCCGCCCGCCGCCAATACCGCCAACACCCTGTTGACCTGGTCAAAGATCGGCAATTCAACCGCGCGGCCCGCATCCCGCCCGGCGCCGGGTCGTTGGCAGTTACGTGTACAGCTTCGACGCCTCCTCCCGAGCCCCTTACCAGCGCTACATCCCGTCCATGCGCACGGCGCAGGACGCGACCGGAGGCGGTGCGTCGAACACGCCGATCTACGATGCGCTGTACTCGGAATACCGCAGGCTGTTCCGGGCCCTCCCCGGCGATCGCAGCGGCGAGGAATCGCTGCAGTTCAAGGGGTTCGCGGCCTGGCACGCGGAGTACCCGCCCTTCGCGCCGGGCGGCCGTCACCGCGGTGACCCGGGCGGCGCGGCCGGGACCGGAAACGGCGGGGTGAGCGGGGCGAACGGCGGCCCGGGCGGCGGGGCGAACGGCTCGGGCGGCGCCGCGAACGGGTCCGGCGGCCGGACCGGGCGGCGCGGCGGCGCGAACGGCGACGGCCCGGCGGCTCTGCCCCCGGGCCGCGGCGACAACCGGATGCGGTAGCGGGAGCCGGCGGGCGGCACGGGCACATCCGGCAGCGGCCCGGCGCGGCGACCGCCGACAACCAGCGCGACCGCCGCGACCGCCGCCGACAACCGCCGCGACCGCCCGACAATCACCGGCGACCGCCGATACGCGCCGGGGAGGTCCGTGGGCCGCGGCTCGTACCACCGCGGCCCGCGGCGCCGTTACTTCTTCCGGCCCCGCTTCTCCCGCACCCGCACCGACACCTGGATCGGCGTGCCCTCGAAGCCGAACTCCTCGCGCAGCCGGCGCTCGACGAACCGGCGGTAGCCCGCCTCCAGGAAGCCGGACGCGAAGAGCACGAAACGCGGCGGCCGGGTACCCGCCTGGGTGCCGAACAGGATGCGCGGCTGCTTGCCCCCGCGGATCGGGTGCGGGTGGCCGGAGACCAGCTCGCCGAGGAACGCGTTCAACCGTCCGGTCGGCACCCGGGTCTCCCAGCCGGCCAGCGCGGTCTCGATCGCCGGGACCAGCTTCTCCATGTGCCGCCCGGTCCGCGCCGAGACGTTGACCCGGGGCGCCCACTGCACCTGGACGAGGTCGCGCTCGATCTCGCGTTCCAGGTAGTAGCGGCGCTCCTCCTCCATCAGGTCCCACTTGTTGTACGCGATGACGACGGCCCGGCCGGCCTCGACCGCCATCGAGATGATCCGGGTGTCCTGCTCGGTGAGCGTCTCGCTCGCGTCGACCAGGATCACCGCGACCTCGGCCTTCTCCAGCGCGGCCGCGGTGCGCAGGGAGGCGTAGTAGTCGGCGCCTTCGGTGAGGTGCACCCGCCGCCGGATGCCCGCGGTGTCGATGAACTTCCAGGTCACGCCGCCGAGCTGGATCAGCTCGTCGACCGGGTCGCGGGTGGTGCCCGCGACCTCGTTGACGACCACCCGGTCGCTGCCCGCCACCTTGTTCAGCAGCGACGACTTGCCGACGTTGGGGCGGCCGATCAGCGCGACCCGGCGCGGGCCGCCGAGGGCCTCGCCGAAGGTCATCGCGGGCGCCTCGGGCAGCGCCTCCATGATCGCGTCCAGCAGGTCGCCGGTGCCGCGGCCGTGCAGCGACGAGATCGGGTGGGGCTCGCCCAGGCCGAGGCTCCACAGCGCGTACGCGTCGGCCTCGCCGGAGGGGCCGTCCACCTTGTTGGCGGCCAGCACCACGGGCTTGCCGGCCCGGCGCAGCAGCTTCACGACCGCCTCGTCGGTGTCGGTGGCGCCCACGGTCGCGTCGACCACGAAGACCACCGCGTCGGCCGCCTCGATCGCGAACTCGGCCTGCGCGGCCACGGACGCGTCGATGCCGAGTACGTCCTGCTCCCAGCCGCCGGTGTCGACCAGCTTGAAGCGCCGGCCGTTCCAGTTCGCCTCGTAGCTGACGCGGTCGCGGGTGACGCCGGGGCGGTCCTCCACGACGGCCTCGCGGCGGCCGATGATCCGGTTCACCAGTGTCGACTTGCCGACATTGGGGCGGCCGACGACGGCGAGCACCGGAAGCGGGCCGTGGCCGGCCTCCGCGAGATCGTCGGCGACCTCCTCCGGGTCGAAGCCCTCCTCCTCGGCGAGCTGCATGAACTCGGCGTATTCGGCGTCGCCGAGCGCGTCGGCGTCGCCGTGTTCGTATCCCTGGTCCATGAGGTCTCTCCGTCGATCAGCAAGAAGTACGTGGGCGCCGTTCCCGGTGCGGCCGGGCGGCGCGCGGCCCGCGGGCCGGGTCGGCCGGCCGGGCCCGGGTCACGCCCGGCCGGTGGCCCGCCTGGCCTCGGCGAGGTGCGCGGACAGGTGCGCCTGGATGCGGGTGGTGGCTTCGTCGAGCGCGGTACGGGTCCGCCGCCCGCTGCCGTCGCCGGCCTCGAAGGGCTCGCCGTAGACGACGTCGATCCGGGCGCGCAGCGGCGGCAGCCCGCCGACCAGCCGGCCGCGGCGGGCGCTGCCGAGGACGGCGACCGGGACGACCGGGGCGCCCGAGCGCACCGCGAAGTACGCCAGTCCGGCCCGCAACTGGGCGAAGTCGCCGTCGCCGCGGGTGCCCTCGGGGAAGATGCCCAGCACGCCGCCCTGCTCCAGCACGCCGAGCGCCGCGGTGATCGCACCGCGGTCGGCGCCGGAGCGGTCGACCTTGACCTGGCCGATGGAGCGCAGGAACAGGTCGAGCGGGCCGACGAACGCCTCCTTCTTCACCAGGAAGTGCAGGGGTCGCGGGCAGGTGCCGATCAGCATCGGCCCGTCGACGTTGTGGCTGTGGTTGCCCGCGAGGATGACCGGGCCGTGCGCCGGCAGCCGCCAGTCGCCGAGCACCCGGGGACGCCACAGGCCGTTCATCAGCCCGATGCCGATGCCGCGGGCCACCGCGGCGCCGCGCGCGCTCGGCAGCGGCGGCGCGGACGGCGCGCCCGCCGGTGCCGCGGGCGCCGCCAGGGTCTCGCGCTGCGTACTCACCGAGCCGCTCGCTTCTCCCCGACCAGTGCGACGACCTGCTCGACGACCTGCTCGAGGGTGAGCTCGCTGGTGTCGACCTCTATGGCGTCGTCGGCCTTCGCCAGCGGCGAGGTCTTGCGGCCGGAGTCGGCGGCGTCGCGCCGGACCAGGGCGGCCTGGGTGTCGGCGACGGACTGCACGCCCTTCAGCTCGCCGCTGCGGCGGGCGGCGCGGACCTCGGCGGAGGCGGTGAGGAAGATCTTGACGGTGGCGTCGGGCAGCACGGTGGTGCCGATGTCACGGCCCTCGACCACGATGCCGGCGGGCGCGGCGGCGGCCGCGGCGCGCTGGATCTCGACCATCCGGGTGCGCACCTCGGGAACTGCGCTCACCGCGCTGACCGCGGCGGTGACCTCCTGGGTGCGGATCGGGCCGGAGGCGTCCAGGCCGTCCACGGTGATCGCGGGGGCGGCCGGGTCGGTGCCGGCCACGATCGCCGGCTTGCCCGCCTGGTCGGCGATGGCCAGCGGGTCGCCGACGTCCACGCCGTTGGTCAGCATCCACCAGGTGATCGCGCGGTACTGCGCGCCCGTGTCCAGGTAGCTGAGGCCCAGCCGGGACGCGACCGCCCTGGACGTGCTGGACTTGCCCGTGCCGGAGGGGCCGTCGATCGCGACGATCACCGGATTTGACACAGCGGGTGGCCTTCCTCGTGCACGGATGCGGGTGCGGGCGGGCCGGCGGGCGCCGGATGCCATCCCTCAAGGTTACCGGCCCCCCGGGTGGCCCAGCGCCACCCCGGCCGGGCGGGGCCGGGCCGAGCCGCCGCGCCGGGGGCGGGGCGGCGCGGAACCGGTCGACGGGGCCGGGCGGGCCCCGACCGCGGCTACTGCCGCAGCGCCCAGCCGCGCTCCCGCAGCGCCGCCGACAGGACGGTGGCGCTGCGCGGCTCGACCGTCAGGTTCACCAGGCCCGCCTGCTGCCCGGTGGAGTGCTCGATCCGCACGTCCTCGATGTTGACGCCCGCGGCGCCCGCGTCCGCGAAGAGCCTGGCCAGCTCGCCGGGCTGGTCGCCGATGAGCACGGCGACGATCTCGTACGGCTTGGGGGCGGCGCCGTGCTTGCCGGGGACCTTGGCGCGGCCGGCGTTGCCGCGGCGCAGGATGTCCTCGATGCCGGCCGCGCCGCCGCGCCGCTTGCCGTCGTCGGCGGACTGCAGGGAGCGCAGCGCGGTGACGGTCTCGGTGAGGTCGGCGGCCAGGGCGTCGAGCACATCGGCGACCGGACCGGGGTTGGCGGCCAGGATGTCCATCCACATGCCCGGCTCGGACCCGGCGACGCGGGTGACGTCGAGGATGCCCTGCCCGCACAGGCGTACGGCGGCGTCCTCGGCGTGTTCCAGGCGGGCGGCGACCATGCTGGAGACGAGCTGCGGGGTGTGCGAGACGAGCGCGACGGCGCGGTCGTGCGCGTCGGCGTCCATCACGACGGGGACCGCGCGGCACAGGGCGACCAGTTCCAGGGCGAGGTTGAGCACCTCGGTGTCGGTGCCCGCGGTGGGGGTGAGCACCCAGGGGCGGCCCTCGAAGAGGTCGGCGCTCGCCGCCAGCGGGCCGGAGCGCTCCCGGCCGGCCATGGGGTGGGTGCCGATGTAGCGGGTCAGGTCGCAGCCCGCGGCGTCCAGCTCGCGGCGCGGGCCGCCCTTGACGCTGGCCACGTCCAGGTACCCGCGGCCCAGGCCCTCAGCGATCACCTCGGCGAGGGTGGTGGCCACATGGGCGGGCGGCACCGCCACGATCACCAGGTCCACGGGGTGCGGCGGCTGCCCCGAGGAGCCCGCGCCGAGCGCCTCCGCGGTACGCGCTACGGATTCGTCGTGGTCCCTCAGGTACACGTCGACACCGCGGTCGCTGAGGGCGAGCGCGGCCGAGGTGCCCATCAGGCCGGTTCCGATGACGAGGGCGGTCCTCACGAAGGTGTCCTTGCGGGGTGCGGCGGCGGGAGTACGGGCCGGCGGTACGGTCCGCGACCAGCGTAGCCAGGGCGCGGCGCCGGCGCGGGGCGGACCGCGGACCGAGACGGGGCGGAGCCGTACGGCGAAGCCTCGGACTTCCCTGGCGTCCCACCGGTCCCGCCCGTTGCGGGTCGCCCGTGGTCACCGCGGGGAAGGTGAAAATCGCGCGCCCGGTCCGATGAGATGACCATAATCGCCCTCATGCGCGATTCGCTGGGGGACGACGTGGGGCACGAACTGGTCAGGGACCACACGGTCTACGCGTGCGTGATGGGCTCGCGCGCCTTCGGACTGGCCACGGACGCCAGCGACACGGACCGGCGCGGGGTGTTCGTGGCGCCGACCCCGCTGTTCTGGCGGCTGGACAAGCCGCCCACCCATGTCACCGGGCCGCGGGACGAGCAGTTCTCCTGGGAGCTGGAGCGCTTCTGCGTGCTCGCGCTGCGCGGCAACCCGAACGTGCTGGAGTGCCTGCACTCCCCCATCGTCGAGCACGTCGACGCGACCGGCCGCGAACTGCTCGACCTGCGGGGCGCGTTCCTCTCCCGCCGCGCCGAGGCCTCCTTCCGCGGGTACGCCGCCCAGCAGCTCGGCAAGCTCGAAGCGGACCTGCGCACCCACGGCCGGCCCCGCTGGAAGCACGCGATGCACCTGCTGCGGCTGCTGCTGAGCTGCCGCGACCTGCTGCGCACCGGCCGGCTCGGCATCGACGCGGGCGAGCACCGCGACCGTCTCCTCGCGGTCAAGCGCGGCGAACTCGGCTGGGACGAGATCCGCGCCTGGACCCGCACCCTCCACGAGGAGATCGACGCCGCCTCCAGCCGCACCCCTCTCCCGCCCGAGCCGGACCGCACCCGCGTCGAGGACTTCCTGATCCGCGTCCGCGGCACCTCCGCCGCCCCCGCCCTGCCGCCGCTGGTGCCCGACGCCAGCCACTCCTCGTGACCGCTCGTCCTGGGCGCTCCTCGTAACCGCTACTCCTGGCCGTACTCCTGGCCGCGCACGCTCACACGGCGGCCTCGCGGGTGCGGACCACCAGGTCGTGGAGAGCGTCCTGGGCGGTGGGGCGGTCCGGGAGCCGGGAGGTGTCCTGGGCAGCGGTCAGGGTGCCGTGCAGGGCTTCGACGTCGGCGCCGAGCCGGCCCGCGGGCAGTCCGGGGGTGGGCGCGTGCTCGGCCTCGGCCTTGGCCGCGATCAGGTCCGGGAGGTAGGCGGGCGCCTCGGGTACTTCCGCCAGGAGGGTGGGGAGGTGGGACAGCACGCGCCCGGTGCGCATCAGGTGGATGCCGGTGAGCAGCACCCGGAACGTGTAGAGGAGCGGCTTGAGTTCGCCGTTCTTGAGGTGCAGACGCCACTGGGTGGCGGCGAAGCCGCGGTAGTGGTGGGCATGGCCGGCGGTGATCACGCCGGGCGCCAGCGCGGCGAGCTCGGCGTGGACGCCGGTGGTGTGGACGACCAGCGGGGAGAGCAGCTGCTCCAGCACGTAGCCGTTGCGGCGCAGCATCAGCCGGACGAACTTCAGCAGGTCGTGGGTGACCAGGTCCAGGTCGAGGCTCCCGCGCTGCCACATCCGGGTCCTGGTCGGCTCGCCCTCGTGCAGGCCGATCACCTCGCGCAGCGGCAGCAGGTGCACCCCGCGCAGGTCGACGTCGGAGTCCTGGGAGGGGAATCCGTACAGGTGCGCGCCGGAGACGGTGACGAACAGCAGCTCGGGGCCGCTGCCCAGCAGGTCGCTGACGGCGGGGGCGAGGTCGGGCACCTGTGCGGCGGAGAGCGTGGCCAGAGCGGCGACGGGGGCGGTGGCGGAGGAGGCGGGCGCGGTCATGCGCCCATCCAACCGCCCGACGCGGACGCGTGGCGAGGCGGCGGGCACGGGTAAGTGGCCGCCGCCTGGAGGGCGCCCCTTACCGAGGGGCGCCTGCCGTCGCGTTCCCGTCGCGTTCTACAGGTCGACCTCGCCCATGAGCATGCCGACCTCGGTGTTGGTGAGGCGGCGCAGCCAGCCGGACTTCTGGTCGCCGAGGGGAATCGGCCCGAAGCTGGTGCGCACCAGCTTGTCGACGGGGAAGCCGGCCTCGGAGAGCATGCGGCGGACGATGTGCTTGCGGCCCTCGTGGAGGGTGACCTCGACCAGGTAGTTCTTGCCGGTGTTCTGCACGATCCGGAAGTGGTCGGCGCGTGCCCAGCCGTCCTCCAGCTCGATGCCGTTCTTGAGCTGCTTGCCCAGGTCGCGGGGCAACGGGCCCTGGATGGCGGCGAGATAGGTCTTCTTCACGCCGTAGCGCGGGTGGGTCAGCCGGTGGGCCAGCTCGCCGTGGTTGGTGAGCAGGATCAGGCCCTCGGTCTCGGTGTCGAGCCGGCCGACGTGGAAGAGCCGGGTGTCGCGGTTGGTGACGTAGTCGCCGAGGCACTGCCGCCCGTCGGGGTCCTCCATGGTGGAGACCACACCGGCCGGCTTGTTGAGCGCGAAGAACAGGTACGACTGCGTGGCGACGGTGAGCCCGTCGACCTTCACCTCGTCGTGGTCGGGGTCGACCCGCATGCCCTGCTCGGTGACGATCTCGCCGTTCACCTCGACGCGGTGCTGCTCGATCAGTTCCTCGCAGGCCCGCCGCGAGCCCATGCCGGCCCTGGCCAGCACCTTCTGCAGCCGTTCGCCCTCCTGCTCGGCGCCGGGGAAGGTCTTGGGCGTCTTGACCTGCGGCTTGTTGTGCCGCTCGCGGTTGCGCTGCTCGATCTGGGCGTCGAGTTCGCGCGGCCGGGCCGGGACCGGCTTGCGGCCGCGGTTGCCGGTCGGCCGGGCACCGGGCTTGGCGCCGCCCGCGTCCTTGGTGCGGGGCATGCCGCCGGGCTTGTTCGCACCGGACTGGCCGGTGCCGCCGACGTCGTAGCGGCGCTCCTCCGGACGCGGCTTGCGGGGACGCCCCGGCTCCTCGCCGCGCCGGTCGGCGGAGCCGCCGCCGCTGCCGCCGCGGGGTTTCCGGTTGCCGCCGCTGTTCCTGTCGCTGCTTCGCATCAAGGTTCCGTAATCGAGGTGATCGAGTTCGAGTTCGTCGGTGGATCGTCCGGGGCGTCCGGATCGAAGGACGGGAGCCCTTCCGCGGACTCCGCCTCGACCGCTTCCGCCTCCGGCAGGAACGGGGCGAGCTCGGGCAGCTCGTCAAGGCTGCGCAGGCCCATACGTTCCAGGAAGTAGTTCGTCGTCCTGTACAGGATCGCACCTGTCTCGGGTTCCGTCCCACCTTCCTCCACCAGCCCGCGCTGGAGCAGGGTGCGCATCACGCCGTCGCAGTTCACTCCGCGCACCGCCGAGACCCGGGACCGGCTCACCGGCTGCCGGTACGCCACCACGGCCAGCGTCTCCAGCGCGGCCTGGGTCAGCCGGGCCTGCTGGCCGTCCAGCACGAAGCTCTCCACCGCCGGGGAGAAGGCCGGCCGGGTGTAGAAGCGCCAGCCGCCCGCGACCAACCGCAGGTCAAAGCCCCGGCCCTCGCGAGTGTAGTCGTCGGACAGCTCGCGGAGCGCCTTGCCGACCGCCCGCCGAGGCCGGCCCAGCACCTTCGCCAGGTGCTCCTCGGTCGCGGGCTCGTCCACCACCATCAGCACCGCCTCCAGCGCCGGCTTCAGCTCCAGCTCGGCGGTCGCGGCGGCGAGCAGCCCGGCCGGGGCGGCCTCACCGGCGGCGGCAGCGGCTCCGGCGGCGGCTCGCGTGAGGTCGGTCACGTCGGTCATCACTGCTCTCCCTTCCCGGCGGCGCCGGGCTCGGTGGTGTCGTCGGCAGCGGTGGCGGCCTGAGCGCCCGAGGCAGGGCCGCCCGCCCCAGGGCCGGCCCCGGTGCCACCGGCCTCGGTACGACCGGCGTCCGTACGGCTGCCCGCCGGGGCGGCCTCCTGGTCGAACTCGTCGGTCACCAGGGGCGCCGCGTCCTCGGCCGTGCCCGTCCAGCGCACCTGGAGCGCGCCCAGCGCCTCCTCCTGGTCCAGCGCGACCGCCTTCTCCCGGTACAGCTCCAGCAGCGCCAGGAAGCGGGCCACGACCGTGAGCGTGTCCGCCGCGTCGGCGGTCAGCTCGCCGAAGCTCGCCGCGCCCCGCTCGCGCAGTATCGCGATCACGTGCTCGGCCTGCTCCCGCACGCTCACCAGCGGCGCGTGGATGTGGTCCACGTACACCTGGGGCTTCGGCTTGGGCTGCATCGCCTTCACCGCGAGGCGCGCGAACCGCTCGGGGCCGATGCTCAGCACCACCTCCGGCAGCAACTCCGCGTGCTGCGGCTCCAGTCCGACGGTACGGGGGTGGCGCAGCGCCTCCTGCTCCAGCCGCTCCGCGAAGATCGCCGCGATCTGCTTGTACGCGCGGTACTGGAGCAGCCGTGCGAACAGCAGGTCCCGCGCTTCCAGCAGCGCGAGGTCCGCCTCGTCCTCCACCTCCGCGGCGGGCAGCAGCCGGGCCGCCTTCAGGTCCAGCAGGGTGGCCGCGACCACGAGGAACTCCGTGGTCTGGTCGAGGTCCCAGTCCGGGCCCATCGCGTGGATGTGCGCCATGAACTCGTTGGTGACCCTCGACAGCGCGATCTCGGTCACGTCGAGCCGGTGCTTCGAGATGAGCTGGAGCAGCAGGTCGAACGGCCCCTCGAAGTTGGAGAGCCGCACGGTGAAACGGTCGCCGGCGGTTGGAGGTTCGGCTTCACCCGCCGCCTCGGGTACTTCCGCCACCACGGGCTCGGCTTCACCCGTCCCCTCGGGCACCTCCGGCACCACGGGCTCGGCTTCACCCGTCCCCTCGGGTACTTCCGCCACCACAGGCTCGGCTTCACCCGTCCCCTCGGCCACCTCCGGCACCACAGGCTCGGCTTCTTCCGCCGCCTCGGCCACCTCCGGCATCACCGGTTCGGCTTCTTCCGGCGCCTGTTCCGGGGCAGCAGCCGGTTCCGGCTCGGCGGCGGCGCCGCGGCCGAGGCTGCGACGGGGGCTGGCGGGTGAGGTGGGCATCGAGGTCCTGATCGGCGACGTGGTGTAAGCAGGCTACTCGCCACAGCAGGTCGCGCCCCGTGCCCGAGCGCCGCGCCATCGTGTCTTGCCGCGCGGTTCCCCGCGCCCCTTCGGCGTGACCGCCTCCGCGCGGAGCAGCGGAGCAGCGAAGCAGCCGCACAGTCCCATGGGCGCCCCGGCGGGTCAGGGCGCCGCGGCCCGCAGGGACTAGCGTCCCCGCAGCCGACGGACCAGGATGCTCGCGTCCCCACGGGATTCGAGGTCGGCCAGCACGACGGCGACCGCCTCCCGGACGATCCGCCCGCGGTCGATCGCCAGTCCGTGCTCGCCGCGCAGCACCAGGCGGGCGTGCTCCAGGTCCATCAGCTCCTCCGCGGAGACGTAGACCGTGATCTTCTCGTCGTGGCGCTCGCGTCCGCTGGGCCTGCGGTTCTGCCGGGCCGCCTTGCGCCGGGCGGGCGCGGGCGGCTGGGGCGTCGCGGTGATCGGCGGCGGCGTGGGCTTCTGCGAGGTGACCGTCGCGGTGGCCACGGGGGTGGCCGTGGCGGCGGCCTGCACCGTGCCGTTGCGTTCGGTGCTGCGGTCACCGACGCGCTCTCCGGCGCCCGGGCGGCGCTGGCCGGGCGGGACCGGGTGCGTGCCGTCGCGACCGGTGTGCTCGTCACTCCGCGCGGGCGCGGACCCGTTCGCCGTGGGGACGGTGGAGGCGCCGGGCGCGCCGCCGTTGCCCTGCGAGCCCGGTCCGCCGGACCGCGCGTCGGCGTCCGCCTCGGCGCCATGGGACGGCGGGGGCGCCTGGAGCGCCGCACCACCGGTGGTCCGGAACAGCTCGTCGGCGCCCGGCAGACTCACTCGGCGTGGCACCGGGCGAGCACCTCCCTGGCGAGTTGGCGATAGGCGGCGGCACCGACGGAGTTGGACGCGTAGGTGGTGATCGGCTCGCCGGCCACGGTGGTCTCCGGGAAGCGCACGGTACGGCCGATGACGGTGTGGAAGACGTGGTCGTCGAACGCCTCGACCACCCGGGCCAGCACCTCGCGGCTGTGCACGGTGCGGGAGTCGTACATCGTGGCGAGGATGCCGTCGAGTTCGAGTTCGGGGTTGAGCCGCTCGCGGACCTTCTCGATCGTCTCGGTGAGCAGCGCGACCCCGCGCAGCGCGAAGAACTCGCACTCCAGCGGCACGATCACCGAGTGCGCCGCGGTCAGCGCGTTGACGGTGAGCAGGCCGAGCGAGGGCTGGCAGTCGATGACGATGTAGTCGTAGTCGGACATCAGCGGCTTGAGGGCGCGCTGGAGCGCGGACTCGCGGGCCACCTCGCTGACCAGCTGCACCTCGGCGGCGGACAGGTCGATGTTGCTCGGCAGCAGGTCCATGCCGGGCACCGCGGTCTTCAGCAGCACCTCGTCGGCGGCAAGGCCGCGTTCCATCAGCAGGTTGTAGACGGTGATGTCGAGTTCCATCGGGTTGACCCCGAGGCCGACCGACAGGGCGCCCTGCGGGTCGAAGTCGACGAGCAGCACGCGACGGCCGTACTCGGCGAGCGCGGCACCCAGGTTGATGGTCGAGGTGGTCTTGCCGACCCCGCCCTTCTGGTTGCACATCGCGATGATCTTCGCCGGGCCGTGGTCCGTGAGCGGGTTCGGGATCGGGAAGTACGGCAGCGGGCGGCCGGTGGGGCCGACGCGTTCGCGGCGCTGACGGGCGGCGTCGGGCGCGAGCGTGGCGGCGTACTCCGGGTCCGGCTCGTATTCGGCGTCCGGGTCGTAGAACTGACCGTCTTGCAGGTCGTGGTCGTCGTCGTAAGGAGCCATGGCGTAACCGGGGATTGTCTCCGTGGTCGTCGTCTCGGGCCGGCGGGACTCAAAGGTACGGACCGCAACGGAACCGACGGTCGTTCCTGGTTGACCACCTCCGGGAGCAAATGTCGACTCGTTCACAAGTCGTCTTACCTCCTTGGTGACCAGGAAACATCTAGATAGGTCAGCGTGACTACAGCCGACGTTTCGCGACTCTATGGCGTGTCGGTGGTCCGCAGCAACACAATCCGCCGGACACGGCATGATGTGTCGGGAACCGAACACCCCACTGTCAAGGGCGTAACCACGCGAACGGCGGGGTCTCGATGGACAAGACCCCGCCGTGCAGGCGCAGTTGGCGCAACGTGCCGATGAGTGACGTTTTTTCTGCTGCCGGAGCTCAGCCCAGCACGGTGTGCAGGTCAGTGGCGTCGAGGTCGTGCGCCTCGGCGACAGGGCCGTAAACGACCTGCCCCTCATGGGTGTTGAGGCCGAGGGCGAGTGCCGCGTCGCGCCGCAGCGCCTCGCGCCAGCCGCGGTCGGCGAGTTCGACGATGTACGGCAGCGTCACGTTGGTGAGCGCGTAGGTCGAGGTGTTGGGCACCGCGCCGGGCATGTTGGCCACGCAGTAGAAGACCGAGTCGTGCACGGTGAAGGTCGGTTCGGCGTGCGTGGTGGGACGCGAGTCCTCGAAGCAGCCGCCCTGGTCGATCGCGATGTCGACAAGTACAGATCCCTGCTTCATCCGCGAGACCAGCTCGTTGGTGACCAGCTTGGGCGCCTTGGCGCCGGGCACCAGCACCGCGCCGACGACGAGGTCGGCGTCGAGGACGGCCTGCTCCAGCGCGAGCGCGTTGGAGGTGATGGTCTGCACGCGGTTGCCGAACACCTTGTCGGCCTCGCGCAGTTTGTCGACATCCTTGTCGAGCAGGGTGACGTGGAAGCCGAGACCGAGCGCGATGGTGGTGGCGTGCCAGCCGGAGACGCCCGCGCCGATCAC
Organism: Streptomyces sp. NPDC087270; assembly: GCF_044744625.1. Classification (NCBI taxonomy): domain Bacteria; kingdom Bacillati; phylum Actinomycetota; class Actinomycetes; order Kitasatosporales; family Streptomycetaceae; genus Streptomyces; species Streptomyces sp. NPDC087270. The sequence continues at coordinate 29,369 of NZ_JBIUYR010000018.1, read as the reverse complement.
CACGGCGCGGCCGGACTTCACCCCGGGCACCCCGCCGGGCAGCACACCGCGGCCGCCGGCCGAGCGCATCAGGTGGTAGGCGCCGACCTGCGGGGCGAGCCGCCCGGCGACCTCGGACATCGGGGCGAGCAGCGGCAGCCGGCGGCCGGGGGTCTCGACCGTCTCGTACGCGATCGCGGTGGTGCCGGACTCCAGCAGCGCGTCGGTGCAGGCGCGGGAGGCGGCCAGGTGCAGGTAGGTGAAGAGGATCTGGTCTTTGCGCAGCCGGTGGTACTCCTCGGCGACCGGCTCCTTGACCTTCAACAGCAGGTCGGCGGCGCCCCACACCTCGTCGGCGGTGCCGAGGACGGCCGCGCCGGCGGCGAGGTACTCCTCGTCGGGGATGGACGAGCCGCCCCCTGCGCCCTGCTCGACGACGACCTCATGGCCGTGCCGGACCAGTTCGTGCACACCGGCCGGGGTGATGGCCACGCGGAACTCGTTGTTCTTGACCTCGCGGGGGATGCCCACCTTCACGTCGATCACGGTCCTTGCACTGAGGAGGTTCGGGAGGGTGTGGCCATGTATCCGGTATACGGACATGGCCCAGCATCGCATGACACACCGGACGTGCCCGGCTTGTATGCGGCGAAACTCAGTTTAGTGAAGGAGGAGCCGGTGTCCAGCCTTACAAAGTGGTGGGTTTGGCGGAGACCATTGGCAGTTTCGTAGGCTGACAGCCCCTGGGAACGAGAACGGCCGGTCAGAAAGCCGGGAGCTCGCCGGCCCGGAGCAGGCGGCGGGAGGCGGCGCGCTGGAGATCGGCGCCCCCGGTGTCGCCGAGGTGCTGGAGCGCGTCGGCCAGCCGCAGCAGCACCGCGGCCTCCAACCGGCGCTCGCCGACCTGGCGGGCGTAGTACAGCGCGTCCCGGCAGGTGCGCAGGGCGTCCTCGGGCAGCCCGGCGTACTCCTGGACCCGGGCCGCCTCGACCAGCGCCCGGGCCTGCGAGGCGAGGTCGCCGAGCCTGCGGTGCGTCCCGGCCGCCGCGCGCCACTCCCGCAGGGCCGGGGTGTGGCTGCCGAGGTACGTCAGGACCGCGCCGATCCGGGCGTGCAGCCGTGCCTGGTCGACGAGTTCGCCGCGGCCCTGGCGCAGCGCGAGCGCGCGGCCGAACCAGTCCCCGGCCCGCGACAGGTCACCCAGTTCGAGGTAGCAACCGCCGATCGCCTCCAGCACGCGGCCCTCGGCCCCGGTGTCGTCGGCGGCGCGGGCGGCTTCGAGCGCCTTGCGGTAGGCGGTGACGGCGTGGTCGGTCCGGCCCGCCTCCGCGTCCAGGTCGGCGAGGTTGATCAGCGCGGCGGCCTTCTCGCGCGGCAGGTGGCGGCGCTCGGCGACGGTGAGGGCCAGGGTGTGCAGTTCGTAGCGGTCCGCGCGCGCCAAGGGGCGGCGCGACCCGGCACCCGCACCGGGGCGGCCGGGCCGACCCGTCGCTCCGGGGCCCGGCCCGCCCGCGGGCAGGGCGAGCAGGGCGCGGACCAGGGCGGCGATCAGCCGGCGGGCGAGGGTGTCGAGTTCGCCGTCGGCCACGGCGGCGCGGGCCGCGGCCATCAGCGCCGGGCGGCGGGCCAGCAGCCAGTCGGCCGCGGCGGCGGGCGAGGCGAACCGTACGGTGCCCGGAAGCGCGTCGGTGCCGCCCTCGCGGGCCAGCGCGACCCGGCACGACTCCAGCAGCCGTACGGTCCGCTCCAGCATCCGGGCCCGGGCCAGCGTGATGTCCTGCGGGCGGTCGGTGCCGGCCAGCAGCGCGCGCAGCAGCGGTTCGAGGCAGCCCGGCACCCGGTACAGGCCGTCGGCGGCGCCGCGGACCAGCAGCGCGGAGTCGGCGAGGCCGGCCAGGGCGCGGTCGGCGGCGTCCACCGCGCAGCCGGCCAGCGCGGAGGCGACATGGGCGTCGATGCTGCCGGCCGGGGCGAGCACGAGGCTGCGCAGGAGGCGGGCGACGGCGGGCGGAAGGGTGCCGTAGGCCGCCCGGAAGGCGCGCAGCAGTTCGGCCGGCGCGGCGGGGCGGCGCACGGCGGCGGGCTGCTCGGGGGCCGCGCCACCCTCCGCGGCGTCACCCGTGGCGGGAGCGGAAGCGGGAGGCGCGGGGGCGGCCGGCACGAGCGGGGTGTCGGGAGTGGCCCGCAACTGGACGGCCGCCTCCGACAGGGGCATACGGGGCTGGGCCGCGAGCCAGGCAGCGGCGAGCCGCAGCGCGGTGGGGTGGCCGGTCAGCTCCTGCACGAGCGTCTCGGCGGCGCGCGGATCGTTGGTGACCCGGGTGTCGCCGATGGTGTAGGCGAGCAGCGCGAGCGCGGCGGGGGTGTCCAGGCCGCCGAGGGTGCACGGGCGGACGTCGGGGATGCCGGACAGCGGGCCGTCGGCGGTCGCCACTACCAGGCTGCCGGGCGACTCGGGCAGCAGCCCGGAGAGTTGGTCGGCGCGCGCCACGTCGTCGAGGACGAGCAGCAGCCGGCGCCCGGTGGTGGCGGAGCGCAGGACGGCCACCGGGTCGGCGGCGGTCTCCGGCCCGGACGCGGTGCCGGCGCGGCCGGGAGCCGCCTGCCCGGGCACCGCGGGACGGCCGGCGGCGGGCCGCCGCGCGGCGAGGGCCCGCAGGAGCGCGCGGGCGGTGTCCTCGGCGGGCACGGGGGCGCCGTCGGTGTCGGTGAGCCGGAGGAAGTACTGCCCGTCCGGGTACGCCGCCGCGACCTCCCGGGCCAGCTTGACCGCCAGCTCGGTGCGCCCGGTGCCGGGGCGGCCGACCACCAGCAGCACCCGGCCGCGGTCCGGCTGCTTCCCGCCGGCCACGGCGAGCCCGGGCCGCACGATGTCGGCCCGCAGCTGGGCGAGTTCCCGCTCGCGTCCCACGAAGTACGCGGCCGGCTCGGGCAGTTCGCGCGCGGCCACGGTGCCGACGGGTTCGACGGGTTCGACGGCGGGAGGAGGGGGCGGGCCGCCTGCGGGTGGGGAGGCGGGCGGGGCGAGCGCGGCGGCCGGCGGGTGCGGCGGCCGGGGCGGCACCGAAGAGGCCGGTACGGGGACGGCCGTACGTACAGCTGCGGCCGCCGGTACGGCTGCCCCCACCGGCTCGGCTCCCTCAGCCGGCTCGGCTGCCTCAGCCGGCCTGGGTTCCTGCGCCGACCGCTCGGGCTCCGCCGCGGCCGGGGCGCCCTCCGTCGCCGCCTGCTCCGGTTCCCGCACCGGTTCCGGGTCCGCCGGGGACCCCGGGGACCGCTCGGGCGCAGGGCTCCCCGTCTCGTCGGTGCTCCCCGCAGGGGACCGTCGCGGGTCGAGGGCCTGGTCCGGCACTGGCGCACTCCCGGAGGTGAGGTGGTGCCCCGGGAAGGGGGCGCGTCGAGCCTAGTTCACGCCCGGCACCGCGCCCCCGGGTCCGTGGCCGACAGGGGCGCCAATGATCACCCTTTCAGCTCTCCGCGCGCCCGCCTGACCGCCCTTACGCGGTGAACGGCCGGGCCGGCCACGGCGACTCCGCCGGGCGCAGCGTGTCCACCCCGCCCGAGGCGAGCGCGGCGTTGAGCGCGAGCACCCCGACCACCAGGCAGCTGTTGTGGAGTTCGCCTGCCAGCACCCCCTGGACCAGCTCGGCCAGCGGCACCCGCGCGTACTCCAGGTCGGCCTCCTCCTCGCTGACCTCGAAGCGCTCGCCCTCGGCCTCGGAGACACCGCGGGCCAGGAAGACCCGGACCGCCTCGTCGGAGCCGCCGGGGGTGGTGTAGACGTCGGCGAGCACGCTCCACTCCTCGGCCTTGACGTGCGCCTCCTCGTACAGCTCGCGCTGGGCGGCGTGCAGCGGGTTCTCGCCGGGGATGTCGAGCAGTCCGGCGGGGATCTCCCAGAGCTTCTGCCGGACCGGGTGCCGGTACTGCTTGAGCACCAGGACGCGGTCGGCGTCGTCGAGGGCGAGGACCGCCACGGAACCGGGGTGGACCTGGTAGTCACGGCTGACGGTGGAGCCGTCGGGCATCACCACCTGGTCGGTGCGCACACCGGTCTTCTTGCCGGTGAAGGGCGTGGAGGTGGCCGTGACCTGCCACTCCTGCGGAGTGTCCTGGAGCATGCTGCGCCTTCCGGGGTGTCAGGGGGTCGGATCGACGGGAGAGCAGCCGGCGATCAGCGGTTCGCCTGGGCCGCGACCGCTGCCTTCACCAGGCCGGCGAAGAGCGGGTGCGGCCTGGTCGGCCGGGACTTCAGCTCGGGGTGGGCCTGCGTCGCCACCAGGTAGGGGTGCACGTCGCGCGGGTACTCGACGTACTCCACCAGCTGGTTGTCGGGCGAGGTGCCGGAGAAGACCAGGCCGGTCTTCTGCTCCAGCTCGGCGCGGTAGGCGTTGTTGACCTCGTAGCGGTGGCGGTGCCGCTCCTCGACGTAGGGCTGGTCGCCGTAGACCTCGCGGACGATGGAGCCCTCGGCGAGCTTGGCCGGATAGGTGCCCAGCCGCATGGTGCCGCCGAGGTCGCCCTTGCCGTCCACGATGTCGAGCTGCTCGGCCATGGTGGAGATCACCGGGTGGGCGGTGGCGGGGTCGAACTCGGTGGAGTTCGCGTCGGCGATCCCGGCGAGGTTGCGGGCGGCCTCGATCACGATGCACTGCAGGCCCAGGCACAGGCCGAGCAGCGGGAGGCGCTGCTCGCGCGCGTAGGTGATGGCGCCGACCTTGCCCTCCACGCCGCGGTCGCCGAAGCCGCCGGGCACGCACACCGCGTCGACGCCGGCGAGCTGTGCCGCGGCGCCGGCGGGGGTCTTGCAGTCGTCGGAGGCGACCCACTTCACGGTGACACGGGCGTTGTTCGCGAAGCCGCCGGCCCGGATCGCCTCCGTGACCGACAGGTAGGCGTCGGGCAGGTCGATGTACTTGCCGACCAGGGCGACGGTGACCTCGTGGGCGGGTTCGTGCACCCGCTTGAGCAGGTCGTCCCACTGGGCCCAGTCCACGTCGCGGAAGGGCAGGTCGAGCCGCCGCACCACGTAGGCGTCCAGGCCCTCGGTGTGCAGCACCTTGGGGATGTCGTAGATCGAGGGGGCGTCGATCGCGGCGACCACCGCGTCCTCGTCGACGTCGCACATCAGCGAGATCTTCCGCTTGATCGCGGTGGGCACCTCGCGGTCGGCGCGCAGCACGATCGCGTCGGGCTGGATGCCGATGTTGCGCAGGGCCGCCACCGAGTGCTGGGTCGGCTTGGTCTTCAGCTCCCCGGACGGGCCGATGTAGGGCAGCAGGGAGATGTGCACCACGAACACGTTGTCGCGGCCGACCTCGTGGCGGACCTGGCGGACCGACTCCAGGAACGGCAGCGACTCGATGTCGCCGACGGTGCCGCCGACCTCGGTGATGACCACGTCGACGTCGCCGCCGGCCATCCGCCGGATACGGGACTTGATCTCGTTGGTGATGTGCGGGATGACCTGGACGGTGTCGCCGAGGTACTCGCCGCGCCGCTCCTTGGCGATCACCGTGGAGTACACCTGGCCGGTGGTGACGTTCGCGGAGCCGGCCAGGTTCACGTCGAGGAAGCGCTCGTAGTGGCCGATGTCGAGGTCGGTCTCGGCGCCGTCGTCGGTGACGAAGACCTCACCGTGCTGGAACGGGTTCATCGTCCCCGGGTCCACGTTGAGGTACGGGTCGAGCTTCTGCATGGTCACGCGCAGGCCGCGGGCCTTGAGCAAGGCGCCGAGACTGGAGGCGGTGAGCCCCTTGCCCAGCGAGGAGGCCACCCCACCGGTGACGAAGATGTGCTTGGTCGTCGAGGATTTCGGCGCAATTGCCAAGAGGGGGCTCCCGTGGTCGCGAGGTGAGGGTCGGGACGGCGCTCGGTTCGTTCGCGCCGTCGCGGCGGTTCAGTGGTTCACAGCCCACCGGCCCACGGGCTACCAGGGTATCAGCGCCTCCGGGCGCGAATGGCGGCAGGCGCGGGCCGCCGGGAAGTGGTCACCGCACGACGACGGCATGGCGATGATGTGAGGAATCCGTGGTGACCGCGCGGACGCCGGGTGCCGATCGCGTGCACGGCGGTCGGCGTGCGAGGCTGGACGGCGGGCACGTACCGTGTCTGCCTGCGGTGACGTCCGATCCACGCGTACCGGGGCGCGTGTCCACCCGACCGGCGGAGTGAAGATCAGGGAGAGGCGCGCACCGCTCGCTGTGAGGACGTATTCTGCTCGAACGCATTGCGCGAGCGACCGGCACGGCACCATCCCCGCCCCTCTCCGGATCACTAGCTCGTCCACAGTTCCAGAGCTGATTTGCCGTAGGAATTGCCCCCATACCGCAAGACCGTCCCAGCGGGGGCGGCGCCGTGTTCGACTGGAGTTTCACGTGGCCGGGCGTATCGAGGACTACGCACTCATCGGTGACATGCAGACCGCCGCACTGGTCTGCAGGGACGGCACCGTCGATTGGCTGTGCCTGCCGCGGTTCGACTCGCCGGCGGTCTTCGCCGGCCTGCTCGGCACCGACCAGCACGGCTTCTGGCGGATCGGCCCGGCCGTCGCCGAGGGCGCGAAGACGCCGGACGCGACACGCCGCCATTACCGCGGCGAGTCGCTGGTCCTGGAGTCGGAGTGGGACACCCGCACCGGCACGGTCCGGGTGACCGACTTCATGCCGCCGCGCGACGGCGCGCCGCAGGTGATCCGGATAGTGGAGGGCGTCAGCGGCCGGGTGCCGATGCGCTCCTCCCTGCGGATGCGCTTCTCCTACGGCCAGATCGTGCCGTGGGTGCAGCAGGTCGGGGACCGCACGGTCGCGGTGGCCGGCCCCGACTCGGTGTGGCTGGACACCGATGTCGAGACCTACGGTGAAGACCTGACCACGTACAGCGACTTCACCGTCTCGCCCGGTGACCGGGTCTGCTTCACCATCAGCTGGGAGCCGTCGCACAAGCCGCAGCCCTCTTTGCCCGACCCGCTCGGCTCGCTCGCCGCGACCGAGGACTTCTGGCGGGAGTGGGTGGAGCAGTGCACCTACACCGGCCCCTACCGGGAGGCCGTGATCCGCTCCCTGATCACGCTCAAGGCCCTCACCTACGGGCCGACCGGCGGGATCGTCGCCGCGCCCACCACCTCCCTGCCGGAGGACATCGGCGGGGTGCGCAACTGGGACTACCGCTTCACGTGGCTGCGGGACGCCGCGATCACGCTGTCCTCGCTGCTGCGCACCGGCTACCGCGACGAGGCCCGCGCCTGGCGCGAGTGGCTGCTGCGCGCGGTGGCCGGCGACCCGGAGAACCTCCAGATCATGTACGGCATCGCCGGCGAGCGTGAGCTGGGCGAGAACATGCTGCACTGGCTGCCCGGGTACGAGGGCTCCTCCCCGGTGCGGGTCGGCAACGGCGCCGCCCACCAGCTCCAGCTCGACGTCTACGGCGAGGTCACCGAGGCGCTGCACCTGGGCCACATGACCGGCCTGGCCCGCAACGACTACGCGAGCGTGCTCCAGCTCCGGCTGATCCGCTACCTGGAGAAGCACTGGATGGAGCCCGACGAGGGCATCTGGGAGGTGCGCGGCCCGCGCCGCCACTTCGTGCACTCCAAGGTGATGGCCTGGGTGGCCGTCGACCGCACCGTCAAGCTCATCGAGTCCGGCGAGATCGACGGCCCGCTGGAAGAGCTGAAGGAACTGCGGGACGAGATCCACTACGACGTGTGCGAGAAGGGCTACGACCGGGAACGCAACACCTTCACCCAGTCCTACGGCTCGCGCGAGCTGGACGCCTCGCTGCTGCTCATCCCGCAGATGGGCTTCCTTCCCCCGGACGACAAGCGGGTGATCGGCACCATCGAGGCGATCCAGCGGGAGCTGTCCACGGAGGACGGGTTCGTGCTGCGCTACCCGACCTCGCGCAGTGACGCCAGCGGCGACGAGAACCTCGACGGGCTGCCCGGCGACGAAGGGGCCTTCCTCGCCTGCTCGTTCTGGCTCGCCGACGACCTCGCGATGATCGGCCGCGTGCAGGAGGCCCGCCGCCTCTTCGAGAAGCTGCTCGCGCTCCGCAACGACCTCGGGTTGCTCGCGGAGGAGTGGGACCCGCGCCGCCAGCGCCAGGTCGGGAACTTCCCGCAGGCGTTCAGCCACGTGCCCCTCATCGACACCGCCCTCCGCCTCACCGCCTGCGGCGCCTTCCAGGCGTAAGGGGTCACCCCGGCGGGTTCAGGGGCCCGTCAGCTCGTCGTAGACGCTGAGGACTTGGGCCACGGTGTCGTCCTCGGTGGGCCAGGTGGCCGCCTGGGCGCGGCCGGCGATCGCGAGGGCGGTGCGCCGGTCCTGGTCGGCGAGGAGATCGGTGACCGCGCGGGCGAAGACGTACGGGTCGCCGTAAGGGACGAGCAGAGCCGCGTCGCCGACGAGTTCGGGGGTGCCGCCGACCGCGGTGGCGACCAGGGGGACGCCGGCGTACAACGCCTCCTGCGCGATCAGGGGGCGGCCCTCCCAGCGGCTGGGCAGCACCACGAGGTCGGCGGCGGAGAGCAGTTCGGGGACGTCGTCGCGCCGCCCGAGCAGCACCGCCGGCAACTTCTCGGCGTCGATGCGGTGTTCCAGCGCCGCCCGTTCCTGCCCCTCCCCCGCGATCACCAGCAGCGGCCGCAGTTCGGAGTCGGCCCAGTGCGCGGCCGCCGTCAGCAGGAAGTCGTACCCCTTGGAGGGTTCGAGGCGGCCCACCGCCAGCAGCAGCGGCCGCTCCTCGGCACCGAACTCGGCCCGGACCCGCTGCTTCCTGCGCTCCCCGTCGGCGGGCGGCAGCGGCGGGCGGGCCGGCGGTCTCGGTACGGCCGCGGGCGCCAGCCGCACGTCGTGGGCGCCGTGGCCGCGGGCCCGGTCGACCAGGTCGGAGGAGACCCCGAGCACCACGGTGGCCGCGCGTACCGCCCGGCGTTCCAGCCAGCGCGCCATCATCCCGGCCCGGCCCCGGGCGGGTGCCTCCCCGCCGTGCCAGGTCACCACCAGCGGCACCCGGCGACCGCCGAGCGCGAGGGCGGCGAGCAACCCGGCCCGCAGGCCGTGCGCGTGGACCACGCTCGCGCCGGCGCAGGCGGACCGCAGCGCCGCGACCGCGGGGGCGTCGGCGGCCGCGGAACGACCGAGCTCGATCGGGGAGAACCGCGCACCGGCCGCCGTGAAGCCGTACTCGGCGTCGATGCCGGCCGGACCGCAGACGGTGACGTCCACCCCGCGCGCGACGAGTCCGGCCGCCAGCGAGCGGACGTGCGCGCCCACCGCCGTGCTCAGCACGTGCACGGCGTTGAGCTGCCCCTGAACGGGGTGCGGGCTGCTGCTCACGCGGGCGGGGCTCCTGACTCGGCGGACGCTGCTGCGGCGGACGCGGATACGGGCGCCCGGTCCAGGATGCCAGGCCGTGGCCCTGGCCTGACCGCCGCGGAGGGCATCCTTGCCGCCCACCCCCGGCCGGGATCACCCATACGGGTGTGCCGTACGGCCCCAGGCGTCGAACCGCCGCACCACGGGGGCCTTCCAGAACCGTTCGCCCGCGCCGACCCGGTCGCCCACCGCGGCCAGCGCGACCACCACCGCCGCGTGGGTGACCAGCGCGGTACGGCCGTCGGCGAGGGCGAGCGCCGCGCCGAGTGCCGCGCCCAGCGCGTGCGCGCCCGCGTCACCGAGCATCGTCCGCTCGTGCAGGTCGTCGCCGAGCACCGCGGCGGCCGCGCCGAGCGGTGCGGAGGCGAGCACCGCGCCCGGGCCGCGCCGCAGCAGGTTCGGCAGCCCGGCGGTGATCACGGCCTTGGCGGCGCGGCCGGGCGCCACGTCCGCGAGGTTCACCGCGTGGGCGCTGCCCGCGATGACGACGCCGGCCAGCATCTGGTCGAGCGGCCTGGCCTTGAGCAGCACGCCCGCCGCCAGGCCCGCCGCGCCGATGCCGAGCAGCTTCACGCCGCCGGAGGTCAGCCGCCGTTCCCGCAGGGCGCCGAGGTGCGCCGCGAAGCCGCGCTCGCCCGGCACGCCCTTCTGGTCGTCGTACGCCCCGCAGGCGCCGGCCGCGAGCGCGGCGCCGACCGCGGCGATCCGGGCCCGCGCGCTCACCCCGCGGGCCGCGGCCATCGCGGTCGCGGCTCCCGCTGCCGCCGCGAGCCCGCCGTACAGCTCCACACCGCGGCCGGCGTGGTTCGTGCGCTGCCACATGCGTGCCTCGACGGGTGGCCTGCGGCGCAGTTGGCGGTAGGCCGCGCGGGTCGCCGCGGCAGCCGCGGCCCCCACCGAGAGGTGTCCGCTTCTCGGGTTCACCGTGTCCGGCTCCTCGCCGTAGTTGGTTGCGGTCGCGTCCCCGGGCCGAGTCGTGTCCCCGGGCAGCCGGCCATCGTCAGGTGGCCCCGGACCCGACCGGACGGGACGGCCCGGAGGACGCGTTCAGCGGGACGCCTTGGCCGCGGCGAGGAGTTCCTCGGCGTGGGCGCGGCCCAGCTCCGAGTCCTCCAGCCCCGCGAGCATGCGGGACAGCTCGCGCACGCGGTCCTCCCCTTCGAGCACGGAGACACCGCTGCGGGTGACGGACCCGTCGTTGGTCTTCTCGACCAGCAACTGCCGGTCGGCGAAGGCCGCGACCTGCGGAAGGTGGGTGACCACGACGACCTGGGCGGTGCGCGCCAGCCGGGCGAGCCGCCGGCCGACCTCGACCGCCGCCTTGCCGCCGACCCCGGCGTCGACCTCGTCGAACAGGTACGTGGGCACCGGGTCGGACCCGGCGAAGACCACTTCCACCGCGAGCATCACCCGGGACAGCTCACCGCCGGAGGCGCCCTTGGCGATGGGCCGCGCCGGAGAGCCGGGGTGCGGGGCGAGTTGGAGCTCGACCTCGTCGGCGCCGGTGGGACCGTGCACGACCGCGCGGCCGCCGACCTCGATCCCGGTCGCCGGGTCGGCCGCCTCGGTCTGCCGGATCGCGACGGTCACGCGGGCGTGCGGCATGGCGAGTTCGGCGAGTTCCGCGGTGACGGCGACGGCGAACCGTTCGGCCGCCTCGGTACGGGCGTCGGTGAGGTGCTGGGCGAGGTCGCCGAGTTCGGTGCGCAGCCCGTCGCGTTCCGCGGTCAGCTCGGCGATCCGCTCGTCGTCGCCTTCGAGTTCGGTGAGCCGGGTGGCGCTGCGCTCGCCCCACGCGAGCACCGCGTCGATGCCGCCGCCCTCCCCCTCGTCGGCGGCGTCGGTGCCGTACTTGCGGACGAGGTGCGCGAGGACGGAGCGGCGCTCCTCGACGGCGGCCAGCCGCAGCGGGTCGGCGTCCAGGTTGTCGGCGTATCCAGCGAGTTCGCCCGCGACGTCGCCGGCGAGGATGCCGATCTCGCCGAGCCGCACCGCGAGGTCGGCCAGGACCGGGTCATGGGCGCTGACCGCGTCCAGCGCGCGCTGGGCAGCCGCGATCACGGTGCCCGCGTCGACGCCCTCGGGGTCCTCCGGGTTCCCGGCGAGGCCCGCGTGCGCGAGGGTGGCCGCGGAGGCGAGCGCTTCGGCGTGGCCGAGGCGTTCGGCCTCGGCGGCGAGTTCGACGTCCTCGCCCGGCAGCGGCTCGGCCGCGGAGATCTCCTCGACGCCGAAGCGGAGCAGGTCCGCCTCCTGGGCGCGTTCCCGGGCGCGGGTGGTCAGTTCGTCGAGCTGCTCGGCCACGTCCCGCAGCCGGCGGTACGCGGAGCCGTACTTCACCAGCGGCCCGGCGACGGCGTCGCCCGCGTACCGGTCCAGGGCCTCGCGCTGCCGCGCCGGGCGCAGCAGGCCCTGCTGGTCGGTCTGGCCGTGCACCGCGACGAGCTCGTCGGCGAGTTCACCGAGCAGCCCGACCGGCACGCCCCGGCCGCCGACGTGCGCGCGAGAGCGCCCCTCGGCCGAAACGGTACGGCTGATCAGCAGGGCGCCGTCGTCCAGCTCGGCGCCCGCCTCCACGGCGCGCACCGCGGCCGGCGCCCCCGGGTCGAGGCCGATCCGGCCCTCGACCACCGCGTGCTTGGCGCCGATCCGCACCAGCGCGGGGTCGGCGCGGCCGCCGAGCAGCAGCCCCAGACTGGTGACGACCATGGTCTTGCCCGCGCCGGTCTCACCGGTCACCGCGGTGAAGCCGGGGGACAGCTCCACCACGGCATCCTCGATGACTCCGAGCGACCGAATCCGCATTTCCTCCAACACGGATACGACCATACGAGGTTTCGGCTGGCCGTGGGACCGCCCGGGGTACCCGTTCGCGTGAGTTCCCCGGACCTGGCGGCGGGAGAACGGCGGGCGAGTGACCGGCGGGGGGTGCTCCCGCCGGCTCTGCCTCGCTTCCCCGCGGCCCCGGGGGTCAGGGCGCCGCGACCCCGCGCCAGCCGGAGACGGGGAGCGCGAACTTGGCGACCAGACGGTCCGTGAAGGACGCGTGGTGCAGCCTCGCCAGCCGTACCGGGACGGCGCCGCGCCGCACTTCCACCCGGGCGCCCGGCAGGAGTTGGACGGTCCGCCGCCCGTCGCACCACAGCACGCCCTGCTGGGACTGCGGCTGCACCTCGACCGCGAGCACGGACCGCGGCGAGGTCACCAGCGGCCGGGCGAAGAGCGCGTGCGCGCTGATCGGCACCATGAGCAGCGCCTCGACCTCCGGCCAGACCACGGGCCCGCCGGCGGAGAACGCGTAGGCGGTGGAGCCGGTCGGGGTGGCGCAGACCACGCCGTCGCCGCCGAACCCGGAGACGGGACGGCCGTCGACCTCGGTGACGACCTCCAGCACGCGTTCGCGCGACGCCTTCTCCACGGACGCCTCGTTGAGCGCCCAGTCGGTGTGCACGACCCGGCCGTCGTTGCGGACCAGCACGTCGAGGGTCATCCGCTCCTCGACCTCGTACTCCTTGGTGACGACCCGGTCCACCACCTTGTCGAGGTCGTCCCGCTCGGCCTCGGCGAGGAAGCCGACCCGGCCGAGGTTGACGCCGAGCATCGGCACCCCCGAGGCGCGGGCGAACTCCGCGCCGCGCAGCAGGGTGCCGTCGCCGCCCAGCACGATGATCAGCTCGCAGCCCTGTACGGACCCCGGTCCGATCTCGCCGACCAGCTCGACGGCGGCCGGCAGCGGCAGATCCGCGGCCTCGTCCTCCAGCAGCCGCACCCCGATGCCGCAGCGCATCAGCCCGTGCACCACCCGCTCGGCGCTGCGGATCGCCGACTCGCGGCCGGTGTGGGTGAGCAGGAACACGGTACGGATCGCGGTCCCGCCCGCCTCGTCAGGTGACCCCGCCGCATCAGGTGACGTGGACAGCTTGGACAGCTCGGTCATCGGGGCCCCTCCGCCACAGCACGGTCGACTTCGGCCGGGTCCAGCGCGGGGGCGCCGGAGCGCAGCCACAGAAAGTACTCCACGTTCCCGGACGGGCCGGGAAGCGGGCTGGCGGTGACGCCGAGCGCGCCCAGCCCGAGGGCGGCGGCCTGTTCGGCCACCTTCCGTACGCTCTCGGCCCGCAGTCCGGTGCTGCGGACCACTCCGCCGCTGCCCAGCCGTTCCCGGCCCACCTCGAACTGCGGCTTCACCATCAGCACCAGGTCCGCGTCGGGCGCGGCGCAGCGCACCAGCGCGGGCAGCACCAGGCCGAGCGGGATGAACGACAGGTCGCCGACGACCAGTTCGGCCGGCCGGCCGTCGATCGCCTCCAGCGTCAGCTCCCGCACGTTGGTGCGGTCCTTGACGATGACGCGGTCGTCGCTCTGCAGCGACCAGGCGAGCTGGCCGTAGCCGACGTCCACGGCGACCACCTCGGCGGCGCCCGCGCGCAGCAGGACGTCGGTGAACCCGCCGGTGGAGGCGCCCGCGTCCAGGGCGCGGCGGCCGGCCACGACCAGGCCGCGCGGGGTGAACGCGGCGAGCGCGCCGGCCAGTTTGTGGCCGCCGCGCGAGACGTAGTCGGGTTCGTCGTCGTTCTTGGCCACGACCAGGGCCACGCTGGTCTCCACCTGCGTGGCCGACTTGGTCGCGGTCGCCCCGGCCACGGTCACCCGGCCGGCGGCGATCAACTGGCTTGCGTGCTCACGGGAGCGCGCGAGATTCCGGCGCACCAGCTCGGCGTCGAGTCGGCGTCGTGCCACGTACGGTTCAGCCCCTGTTCTCGTCCAGCGCGGTCAGCGCGTTCCGCAGTCCGGCGTGCACATCTTCGTAGACCTCGATGTGCGCGTCCGTGGGGAGCGCGTCCGCGTCCCGCAGCCGCTCAACCGCGGCGTCCACCTCAGCATTCCCCGTCGCGTCGACCGTCACCCCCAACGGCTCGGCGCGCCGCTCGGCTTCGGCCACGGTGGGCGGCTGCTCGGCGGCGGTTCCGGGTGCGTCGGGGGGCGTTGGGTCCGGGTCCGTCGCGGGTCGCGGCTCGGGGGTCACGCCGGGCAGATCGTAGCTCTCACTCATCGCCGCCGCCGGGCCGGGTGGACTCGGACTCGGGCGCCTGCGTCGGAGCGGGCGCCGGGGTGGGCTTCGCGGCCGGGGTGGTCTTCTTGGCCGGCGCCTTCTTCGCGGTGGTGGTCTTCTTGGTGGCCGACTTGGTGGCCGACTTCTTGGTGCCGGCGGCCTTGGTCGCGGTGGCCGACTTCTTCGCGGGGGTGGTCTTCTTCGCGGCCGTCGTCTTCTTCGCGGAGGCCGGGGCCGCCTTCTTGGCGGGGGTCTTCTTCGCCGTGGTGGTCTTCTTCGCCGTGGTGGTCTTCTTCGCCGTGGTGGTCTTCTTCGCCGTGGTGGTCTTCTTCGCCGTGGTGGTCTTCTTCGCGGCGGTCGTCGCCGGTGCCGTCCCGGCGGGCGGGTTCGGCGCGGCCGTCGAAGGGGTCGAAGACGTCGAAGCAGTGGAAGCCGTGGGAGCCGTGGAAGTCGTCTTCGCGGGGGCCTTCTTGGCGGTGGTCCTCTTCGCGGAGGCGGTCTTCTTCACGCCGGCCGGCTTCTTGGCCGCCGTCTTCCCGGCCGTGGTGGTCTTCTTCGCGGCTGTCGTCTTCGTCGCGGTCGCGGCCTTCTTGGCCGGGGCCCTGCGCGGGGTCGCCGGCCGGTCCGTCGCCGCGGTCCTGCGCGGGTTGGCCACCGACTTCCGCGCGGTGCCGCCCGGCCTCCCGGGCGCCGCCGCGGACTTGGCGGGCTGCACCGGCTCGGGCTCGACCCGCACGTGCTCGACCGGGGGCGTCGACGCCGGGCCGGCCGGCGGCTTCGGAGTGGTCGGGCGGGTGGGGGCGGTGCGCTGCGCCCGCTCCTTGGCGGTGGCCGCCCGGCCCGTGGACCCGCCGGCGGCCTGGGACCCGGCCGCCGTCCCGTCGTCGGGCTGCGGTGTCTCCAGGTTCCTGATCCGGCGTTCCAGCGTCTCCAGCACGACGCCGACCTTGGTGACCTCGTCGGCGAGCCGGCTGACCCGGCCCATCGTCTTGTCGACCTCTTCCCTGACGATGCCGAGCAGCAGGTCGCGGTTGGCCCGGCCGGAGGCGATCAGCTCGTCCGCGAGGGTCTGCACCTCCGGGGGGATCGCCGCACCGATCCGCTCCTGAAGGGCCGCGGGGTCGATCCCCGCCTGGTCGAACATCTCCTTGGCCGCCTCCACCGCACGGCGCCGGGTGGCCTCTGTCAGGCCGCCCGCGATCTGCAGACAGGTACGCAGTGCGTCCCGCATCGCTCACACTCCTCGCCTCGCCGTCGGCGCATGCCGCCGCACGCTGATGCATGCGGTGACGACGCTACCTCTTTCCGTGGCCGTGCCCCGATCACGGGCCCTGCGGTACCGTCATCCGGACGTATCGCACCACCGGGAGACACCGCAGCCGATGGCCACCATCGAGGAGTGCCGCAGCGCGCTCGACACCTTGTCGGAGAACCTCGCGAAGGCCAATGGCGCGGTCCGTGACGCCACCGCGCTGGACCGCTCGCTGAGCTGCCGGATCACCGACCTGGACGTGACTTTCGTGGGCCGGCTGGCGGCCGGCAGCATCCAGGACGTGGTCACGCTGCCGGGCGCGCCGGAGCGGAAGGCGCAGATCCGGCTGGCGATGACCGGCGACGACCTGGTCCGGCTGGTCGGCGGCGAGCTGAACTTCGCGAAGGCGTGGGGCTCCGGCCGGGTCAGGGTGCAGGCGAGCCTGCGGGACGTGCTGAGGCTGCGCTCGCTGCTGTAGCGGCGCCGTCCTGCTCCGTGTCGACGTGCTCGGTGTCGGCCCGTTCCGTGTCGGCCCGTTCCGCGTCACCCCGTTCCGCGTCCGTCTTCCCCGGTGCGCGCCGGGCCGCCGGCACGACCAGCGGCGTACCGCTCTCCGGGTCGTCGATGATCCGGCACCGTACTCCGAAGACGCGTTCCACCAGTTCGGTGGTGATGATCTCGGCGGGCGGGCCCTGGGCCTCGATCCGGCCGTCCTTCATGGCGATGAGGTGGGTGGCGTAGCGGGCGGCCTGGTTGAGGTCGTGCAGGACGGCGACGAGGGTGCGGCCGCGCTGCTCGTGCAGGTCCGCGCACAGGTCGAGGACGTCGATCTGGTGCTGGATGTCGAGGAAGGTGGTCGGCTCGTCGAGCAGCAGCAGCGGGGTCTGCTGGGCGAGGGCCATCGCGATCCAGACGCGTTGCCGCTGGCCGCCGGAGAGTTCGTCGACATAGCGATCGGCGAGGGCGGCGACGCCGGTGGCGGCCATCGACTCGTCGACGATCCGCTCGTCCTCGGCGGACCACTGCCGCAGCAGGCCCTGGTGCGGGTAGCGGCCGCGGGCGACCAGCCCGGAGACGGTGATGCCGTCGGGCGCGACCGAACTCTGCGGGAGCAGGCCGAGCGTCCTGGCCACCGCCTTCGCGGGGAGCGCGCCGATCGCCCGCCCGTCGAGCAGCACCCGCCCCTCGGCGGGCTTCAGCAGCCGCGACAGGGCACGCAGCAATGTCGACTTGCCGCAGGCGTTCGGGCCGACGATGACGGTGAAGGAGCGGTCGGGTATCGCGACCGAGAGGTCCTCGGCGATGATCCGCTGGTCGTAGCCGAGGGTGACGGCCTCGGCGGCGAGGCGGGTGCCGCCGGCCGGGGCCGGGGTGATCGTTCCGTGGGCGCCGGCCACCTCGGCGGCCTCCGCCGCCTCCGCCGCCTCCGCCGTCGTACGTGTCGACTTGTCGGTGCCGCGGAACATCCGGCGGAACCCCTTTCCTGGTCGTGCCGTTGCCTGGTCCTGGCCGTGCTCCGCCCCGGAGCGGTTCCGAGCCCTGTCGTCTGCCGCCGCTCCCTCCCGCGCCGTGCCGTCCCCTGCCGCGCCCTCCCGCGCCGCACCGTCCGCGCTCATATCCGCCCCGCCCTTCGTTCGCTGATCAGCAGCCACAGCAGGTAGCCGCCGCCGAGGACACCGGTGGCCACGCCGACCGGCACCTCGCCCGAACCGAAGGCGCGCTGGGCGGCCCAGTCAGCGGCGACCAGCAGGGCCGCGCCCATGAGGGCGGACGGGACGAGCGCGACACCGGGTGAACGGGTGAGGCGGCGGGCGAGTTGGGGCGCGGTGAGGGCGACGAACGCGATCGGGCCGGCCGCCGCGGTCGCGGAGGCGGTGAGCAGCACGGCGACCAGGACGGTGATGAGCCTGATCCGCTCGACGTGTACACCCAGCGCGCTGGCCGCGTCATCGCCCATCTCGGTGATCCGCAGCGCGCGTCCGCTGACGAGCAGGATCGGCATCAGGACGACGGCCGCGCCGAGCAGCGGCCACGCCTGGGACCAGCTGCGGCCGTCGAGCGACCCGGTGATCCACACCACGGCCCGCGCCGCGTCCACGATGTCCGCCTTGACCAGCAGGTAGCTGTTGACGGCCGACAGCACCGCGGAGGCGCCGATGCCGACCAGCACCAGCCGGTAGCCGTGCACCCCCCGCTTCCAGGCCAGCAGGTAGACCGCGATCCCGGTCAGCAGGCCGCCCACCACCGCGCCGATCGACACCTGGTACGACGGGCCCTTGAACAGCACGATCACGACGAGGGCGCCGGCCGCCGAGCCCTGGCCGAAGCCGATGACGTCGGGGCTGCCGAGCGGGTTGCGGGAGACGGTCTGGAAGGCGGCGCCCGCCATGCCCAGGCTGGCGCCGACCAGCAGCGCCACCACGACCCGCGGCAGCCGCAGTTGGCGGACGATGAAGTCCTGGCCCGGGTTGCCGTGGCCGGTGAGGCTGCGCAGCACGTCGAGCGGGGCGATGTGGTAGTCGCCGGTGCCGATCAGCACCACCGACACGGCCAGCGCGATGACGGCCAGGCCGGCGCACACCAGCAGCGAGCGCCGGTCGACACGCACGGAGCGGCCGCCGCGGCGCAGTACGGTCTGGCTCACAGTTCGGCCATCCTTCGGCGTCGGACCAGCGCGATGAAGACCGGACCGCCGATGACGGCGGTGACGATGCCGACCTGGAGTTCCGCGGGCCGGGTGATGACCCGTCCGATGACGTCGGAGCCGAGCAGCAGCACCGGCGACAGCACGGCGGCGTACGGGAGTATCCACCGCATGTCGGGGCCGGTGATGCCGCGCACCACGTGCGGCACCATCAGCCCGACGAAGACGATCGGGCCGCACGCGGCGGTGGCCGCGCCGCACAGCAGGGTGATCGCGGCCATCACCATCACGCGGGTGCGGGTGAGTTTCGCGCCCAACCCGCGCGCGGTGTCGTCGCCGAGGGCGACCGCGTTCAGCGGGCGGGCGGTGGCCAGGGCGAGCACCGCGCCCACCGCGAGGAAGGGCGCGATGTCCCGGACGGTGGCCATGTTCGCGGAGGCGAGCGAGCCGACCTGCCAGAAGCGCATCCGGTCCAAGGCGACCTTGTCGGTGAGTTCGACCGCGGTGGTCCAGCCCTGGAGCAGCGCGGTGATCGCGGTGCCGGCGAGCGCGAGCCGTACCGGGGTCGCGGAGCGGCTGCCGCCGATGGCGTAGACGAGCACGGAGACCACGGCGGCGCCGGCCAGCGCGAACCAGACGTAGCCGGTGGTCGAGGTGACGCCGAGGAAGCTGATCCCGGAGACCACGGCCGCGGCGGCGCCGGCGTTGACGCCGAGCAGTCCGGGGTCGGCGAGCGGGTTGCGGGTCAGCGCCTGCATGGCGGCCCCCGCCACACCGAGCGCCGCGCCGACCATCAGGCCGAGAACCGTACGCGGCAGCCGCAGTTCGCGGACCACGACGTCGTCGTCGGTGCCGGAGTAGTGGAACAGGCCGTGCCACACCTGGTCGACGGGGATGTTCCGCGCGCCGATCGCGACGCTCGCCACCACCACGAGGACGAGCAGTCCCAGGGCCAGCAGCAGCCCGGCGGCCCGGCGCGTGTCGGCGCGGGAGACGCTGCCGCGGGGCGGGGCGGACGGGGGTCCGGTGTCCGCCTGAGGCGGGGAGTGACGGTCGACCAGCACGGAACTTAGGTTAGCCTACCCTCGCCAGGTCACTTCGAGCAGAGCGGTAGCCGTCATGCATTCGTCCCGTTTCGCAACAACGTCCGGACTGTCGCGCCGAGGTGTCCTCGCCGCGGGCGGATCGGTCGGGCTCGGCGCGCTGCTGGCGGCGTGCGGCGGGTCATCGGACTCCGGCTCCTCCGGCTCCGCGAAATCGGACGGCAAGGAGACCACGTCCGCCTCGGGCCCGTGGAGCTTCACCGACGACCGCAAGAAGACCGTAAAGGCCGCCCACGTCCCGGGCAACCTTGTGGCCTACATCGGTTCCGCGGCCGCCCTGCACGACTACGGCATCGAGTGCACCGGCGTCTTCGGCCCCACCACCCTCAAGGACGGCTCCGCCGACCCGATGGCCGGCGGCATCGACGTCAAGAAGGTCACCGTACTCGGCAACACCTGGGGCGAGTTCAACATCGAGAAGTACGCCGCCCTCAGCCCCGGCCTGCTGATCAGCCACATGTACGAGGCCCCCACCCTCTGGTACGTCCCGGACGACAGCTCGAAGCAGATCCTCTCCCTGGCACCCAGCGTCGGCATCAACGTCGCCGGTGTCCCGCTGACCACGCCGCTCCAGCGCTACGCCGAACTCGCCCGGTCCCTCGGCGCGGACATGACCACCGGCGCCAACGCCGCCCAGAAGGCCCGCTTCGAGAAGTCGTCCGCGGACCTGCGCGCCGCCGCCAAGGCGCACCCGGGCGTCACGGTGCTGGCCGGCTCCGCGAGCACCGACTCCTTCTACGTCTCCACCCCCTCCTCCGCCGCCGACCTGAGCTACTACAAGAGCCTCGGGGTGGACTTCATCGTCCCGAACAAGGTCAAGGGCGGCTTCTTCGAGACGCTGAGCTGGGAGAACGCCGACAAGTACAAGTCGGACGTCATCATGCTCGACAACCGCACGGCCACCCTCCAGCCCAAGGACCTCACCAGCAAACCCACCTGGGCCCAACTCCCCGCGGTCAAGGCCGGCCAGGTGCTCGGCTGGCCGAGCGAGCCGATCTTCTCCTACGCCAAGTGCGCCGACCGGATCGACGCCCTGACCAAGGCCATCACGTCCGCGAAGAAGGTGATCTGACACCATGTCCGACCTGACCTACGACTTCTTCCACCCGCGCGTGGTGCGCACCCATCAGCTCTCGCCGACCCTGCTGCGGGTCGTGCTCGGCGGCGCGGACCTCGCCCGGGTCGTCAGCGGCGGCCACGACCAGCGCTTCAAGCTGTTCCTGCCGCACCCCGGCCAGCCGGCCCCCGTCCTGCCCGACGTCCTCGACAGCGACTGGTACGGCCACTGGCGCGCGCTCGACCCGGCCGTACGCGGCATCATGCGCACCTACACCATCAGCGGCGTACGGGGGGACCCGCCGCAGGTCGACGTCGACTTCGCGCTGCACGGCGACCTCGGCCCCGCCTCCCGCTGGGCCGCGCGGGCCCGCCCCGGCGACAGCGTCTCGATCCTCGCGCCCGTCGCCGAGGACAACGGCGGCGTCGAGTTCCAGCCGCCGGCCGGCACCGGCTGGGTGCTGCTCACCGCCGACGAGACCGCGCTGCCCGCGCTCGCGAACATCCTCGCCGCGCTCCCCGCCGGCCTGCCGGTGCGCGCCTTCGTGGAGGTCGGTCACCCCGACGACCGCGTCCCGCTGCCCACCGAGGCCGACGCCGAGATCACCTGGCTGGTCCGCGGCGGCCACGACCGCACCGCTCCCCTGCTCGACGCGGTCCGCGCCGCCCGCGTCCCCGAAGGCACCGTCCGCTACGCCTGGTTGGCCGGCGAGTCCGGCTGCGTCCGCGCGCTGCGCCGCCACCTGGTCGCCGAGCGCGGCCTGGACCGCAAGTCCGTCTCCTTCACCGGCTACTGGCGCCAGGGCCGCACCGAGGACGACCTGCTCACCGCCGCGATCGCCGCGGCCGAGGACGAAGCCACCGCCGAGGCGGAGAAGGTGGAGTCGGCCGAGGCGCAGCCGGCGGCGGTGGGAGCCGCGGGATAGCGCGCGGGGCAGGGCCCCGGGCACTGCCCCGGGACGGGCCGGCGCCGCGTCACCCGGCCCAGCGGCCGGTGAAGAAGGCCAGCGCGACGACGGTGGCCAGCGGTCCGGCCACCGCGAAGTAGGCGGTGCGCAGCCGCGGCCGGACCGTGGTCGCCGCGCACAGCGACGTCCACAGCGGCCACCACAGCAGCGCCGCCCGCGGGATCGACATGTACCAGTACGACGTGCCCAGCGCCCACAGGCTCAGCGCGATGTACACCGCCTCGGCCCAGCGGTGCCGCCACAGCAGGTACACCAGCACGCCGACACCCGCCAGCATCGCGAGCAGTTCGGCCTGGAACATCGCCGCGTAGCCGGTGCTCTGGGTGTGCCCGAACGCCGCGGTCCAGGTGTGGTGCCACGCGGTCCAGGGGCTGTGGAAGTCCCGGGCCCAGCCGCGCTCCTCCGCGTCCTTCCACGCCATCCAGTCGCCGGTGCGGCCCTTCAGGTAGGCGCTGTACAGCAGCGGCGGCAGCGCGGGCAGCGCCAGCCAGGGCAGCGCGCGCAGGTCGCGCGGGCGGCGCACCGAGGCCAGGAACTGGACGGCGAGCGCCGCCGCCAGGAAGAGCCCGCTCACCCGCACCGCGCAGGCCAGGCAGGTCAGCACCGCCGCCTGGCCCCAGGCCGCCCGGCGTGCCGCGAGCCACGCGGGCAGCGCCAGCGCCAGGAACAGCGCCTCGGTGTAGCCGGCCGCGAGGAACACCGCACACGGCGACAGCAGGAAGAGCCGTACGGTGTGCCGCCCCGCGTCGGCGCCCGGCAGGTCCCGCCCGGCTATTCGGCCGAGCGCCAGCACCGCGACCGCGCCCGCCACGAACGAGATGGTCAGCCCCGCCGCGGTCCAGTCCCGGATCACCGTGTGGACCGCGCGCAGCACCATCGGGAAGCCGGGGAAGAACGCGTCGCGGTTGTCCCAGCCCTGCTCGCCGGGGCCGGGCCCGCCCGCGGGGAAGTAGCCGTCCCGCGCGATGTGCAGGTAGTACGCCCAGTCCCACTGCTGCCACGGCGCGAGGACCGACACCGGGCGGTGGCTGTCCGTGTCGGCCGGGAAGATCCAGCGGGCACAGTACTCGGTGACCCACAGCCCCGCCCGGGTCAGGACGTACAGCCACAGCACATCGCGGTCGGCGGGCGTCAGCCGGGCCGCGAACCGCCGTGCCGGGGACGGGCGTCGGCGCCGCGCGCCGGAGGGTTCGCGGGGTACGGCCGGAGCCGCCTCGGTGGCCGGCGGAGCGGAGGAGAGCGTCATGAACGGACCTTCCGGGCTGCGTCAGGACGTACGGCACCGCGCCCTGGCGGGTGGGACGCGCGGGCGGGGGCGGTGCGGGATATCGGGATCAGGGTGCGAAGTCAGCGATCGGGTGCGGGTGTCGGGGGTAAGGCGGCCGGTGGCCGGCGCGCGGGGGGCAGGGCGTCCAGCTCAGGACCCTTGCCGTCCACAGCGCTTGCCGTCCGCCGTGCCTTGCGTCCACGGGACGTGTCGTCGGGGCTCATGAGGTCAGGGCTGGTGGTCAGGGCCCTGCGTTCCGGGCTCCGTGGTCCGCGGATAGGTCGGCAGGCCGCCGGCCGAGGTGGCGGACGCCGGAGGTCCGACGCCCGTCGGCGGGGTGGTGCCGGTCAGGCCGGACGGGTCCGGACTGCGGGTCGGGTCCTCCGCGGTCGACGACGCGCTGCTGGTCGCGGTGCCGGATCTGCCGTCGCCGCTGGGCGTGCCGCGGCTGCTGGTGACACCGCTGGGCGACACCGGATCGTCGCCGCGCGGCAGCGTCGCGACGAGCCCCGCGGCCGTACCGGCGAGCGCCACGCACGCGGCCGCCGCGGCAATCGCCGTACGCCGTCTGCGCCGGGCCGCGCCGCGCGCCCGGACCTCGGCCGGGGGCGCGGACCGGGTCCTGGCCTGACCGCTCGCGGCGGCCGCCTTGAACAGGCCGCGCAGCGGGTCGTCCCCGTCCCGCTCCCGGGACCGGCCGGGGCCGGCGGCGCCGAAGGCGGGACCGGGGAAGTCGCCGACGTCGTCGAACTCGCCGAAGCCGCCGTGCATGTCGTGGTGTTCAGGCACCGGGAGCCTCCTCGTTCCGCGGATCGTGCAGGAGGTGGGCGAGCGCCGAGCGGCCGCGGACCAGGTGCGTCTTGACGGTGCTCACCGACACCCCGGTCTCGGCCGCGATCTGGTCGACGCTGAGATCGCAGACGTAGTGCAGGGTCAGCGTGCGGCGCTGCTTCGGCGGCAGCTCGCGCAACGCCTCCACCAGCACCACCGGTTCCGGGCCCGGCCCTTCCGCGGGCATGGGCGGCCCGGTCCGGTGCCAGGCGTCGGCGGTGCGCCGCCGACCACGCCACCGGCTCACCGCCAGCCGCCACGCGACCGTACGCACCCATGCCTCCGGGCGTGCGTCGGACCGCAGTTGGCGCCGCCGGCTCCAGCCCCGGACGAACGCCTCCTGCACGACGTCCTGCGCCTCTTGGTGATCGCCGAGCATCACGTACAACTGGCCGGTCAGCCGACCGACCGTCTGCGCGTAGAACTCCTCGAACTCCTCGACGGTCAACGATCGCTCCCGGTCTGCTCGGTCTCACCGGGCATACGCTCGTCGGGCCCGATCCGGTCTACACCGCGCACCACTTCGCGACGTGACCTGCGTCATACTCCGGATGCGCGGGGCTCCCCCACGGCTCCCGGTTCCCCGTTCCCGCCCCGACCCTCCCCCGGTCTCCGCTCCTCCCGTTCCCGGCCCTCCCCCGGGCTACAACCCCAGGCGCGCGACCGCCTTCGCCGCGTCGAGCTCGCAACTCCCCTCGCCCGCGCTGCTCCAGGCCGCCCCGCACAACGCGCGCAGCCCGTCGAGCGGCTCGCCCCCGCCCTCGACCGTGAGCGCGCCGCCCGACACCGACGCGGTCCAGCCGCCGCACACCGCGGCCCCCTCGCCGGAGACCTCCACTCCCGGCTGCGCCGCGAGCAGATCCCGCAGGTCGCGGCCGACATACGTGGGCCGGTGCTTCGGCGGGGCCGCGAGCAGCGCCGCCGCGTCGGTGATCCCGGTCAGCACCAGCAGCGAGTCGACACCGCCCGCGAACGCGCCCTCGATGTCCGTGTCCAGCCGGTCCCCGACCACCAACGGCCGCTTCGCGCCGGTGCGCAGCACCGTCTCCCGGTGCATCGGCGGCAGCGGCTTCCCCGCGGCCTGCGGGGCACCGCCGGTCGCGAAGCGCACCGCCTCCACCGCGGCGCCGTTGCCCGGCGCGATGCCCCGCCCGCTCGGGATGGTCAGGTCGGTGTTCGACGCGAACCACGGCACCCCGCGGTTGACCGCGTACGCCATCTCCGCCAGCTGCGACCACCGCAGATCCGGTCCGTACCCCTGCACCGCGGCCACCGGGTCGTCGTCCGCGGAGTCCACCGGCACCAGCCCGCGCTCCCGCAGCGCGGTCATCAGCCCCTCGCCGCCCACCGCGAGCACCTTCGAACCCGCCGGCACCTGGTCCGCGATCAGCCGTGCCACCGCCTGCGCCGAGGTGATCACGTCGGCCGCGCCCGCCGGCACCCCCAGCCGCGTCAGGTGCTCCGCGACCGTATCCGGCGTGCGCGAGGCGTTGTTGGTGACATAGGCGAGGTGCATGCCGTGCTCACGCGCCGTGCCGAGCGACTCCACCGCGTGCGCGATCGCCTCCCCACCCGCGTAGACGACACCGTCGAGGTCGAGGAGCGCGGTGTCGTACGCGGTGTCCAGCGACTCTTCGCTGCCGTGCGGGCTGGTGCGGTGCGTCATGGCGGGGCTCGCTCCTTCGAGTGCGGACTACCCGTCGATCATCCCCCATGCCCGAGGGCGTCGTAGCATGCGCGGATGAGTGAGACCGATCAGGACCACCCGCGGGGCCCTCACCTGGCGCCCTTCCGCGGGCTGCGCTTCGTACGGGAGCGCGTCGGCAGCCTCGCCGCCGTCACGTCGCCACCGTACGACGTCGTGGTACGCCCCGACGGACAGCGCCACTTGGAGACCGCCGACCCGTACAACGTGGTCCGGCTGATCCTCCCGGACGCCGCCACCCCTGACGCCCGCCACCGCAAGGCCGCCCGCACCCTGGCGGCCTGGCTCGACCGGGGCGTCCTCGCCCCCGACCCGGTCCCCGCCCTCTACGTCTACGAGCAGCGCGACGGCGACCACCTCCAGCGCGGGGTGATCGGCGCCCTGCGGCTGAGCGGTCCCGAGGAGGGGGCCGTGCTGCCGCACGAGGACGTCATGCCGGGACCGGTCGCCGACCGCGCCGCCCTGATGCGCGCGACCGCGGCCAACCTCGAACCCCTGCTGCTCGCCTACCGGGACGGCCCCGCCACCGCCCGCGTCGTCGAGCGCACCGCCACCGCCGCGGACCCCCTGCTCGCCACCACCACCGAGGACGGCGTACGGCACCGGCTGTGGGCGCTCACCGATCCCGCCGACCTCACCGCGATCGACGCCGAACTCGCCGACCGCCAGGCCCTCATCGCCGACGGGCACCACCGCTGGGCCACCTACCGCCGGCTCCAGACCGCCCACCCGCCCGGCACCGGCTGGGACTACGGCCTCGTGCTGCTCGTGGACACCGCCCGCTACCCCCTGCGGGTACGCGCCATCCACCGCGTGCTGCCGGAACTCCCGTCCGCCGCCGCCCTCGCGGCCGCGCGCCACGTCTTCCGGGTACGGCGGCTGGCCGGCGGCGATCTGGCGGGGGCGCTGGAGGCGCTGAAGGAGGCGAGCGCGGAAGCGGAGGGGGCGCTTCCGGACGGGAGCGCGGGTAGGGGCACCGGTACGGGTGCCGGCGGCAACGCCTTCGTACTGGCGGGCGACGGTTCCTTCCACCTGCTGGACCGGCCCGACCCCGTGCTGCTGCGGGAGGCCGTGCCGGAGGACCGGCCGGAGCCGTGGCGGCGGCTGGACGCCGCCGTGCTGCACAGCCTGCTGCTCGACCGCGTCTGGCAGGTGCCGGACTCCCCCGACCACATCCGCTACATCCACGACACCGAGGCGGCGGTCCGCCTCGCCGAGCAGCTCGGCGGCACCGCCGTGCTGATGCACCCGGTGCGCGAGCACATCGTGCTCGACCTGGCCCGCCAGGGCGTGATGATGCCCCGCAAGTCCACGTCCTTCGGGCCGAAGCCGGCGAGCGGGCTGGTGATGCGGAGCGTCGAGCTGGGATGACCGGCCGGCGCCATTCCGCCGCCTGCGAAACGGCGAGGGCGGCACCCGCGTGGTCGCGGATGCCGCCCTCAACTCACCGGATGGTGAAGGACGTTCAGTCGTCCTCGCGCTCCGGGTGCGCCGGGGCGCGGAACGGGGAGTCGAGGAAGGACGACGGCTCGGCCGATCCGGCGTCGTCGCCGGTCACCTGGTCCTCGTCGCCCGCCGGGTCCTTGACGTCCTCGGCGCTGTCCTCGGCGTCGTCCGTGTCCTGGGCGTCCTCCGTGTCCTCGGTGTCCTCGGTGTCCTCCGAGATGCCGGCCGCCTTGGCATCGGCCTTCACGTCGGACGAGGAGTCCGCGTCGTCGCGGTCCTCGTCGTCCTCGTCGTCCTCGTCGTCCGAGTCGGCGTCGTCCTCGTCGTCGAAGTCGGCGTCGTCCGCGTCGTCCGCGTCGTCGGCGTCCTCGTCGTCGACCACGACCTCGTCGGTCAGGCCGTCGTCGATCACCTCGACCACCACGTCGGCGCCGGCGGGCGCGTCCGTCGCGGCGTCCGTGCCCGCGTCCGACGCGTGGCCGGCCTCGTCGTCGTCCTCGTCACCCTCGAAAGCGTCCACGAACGCGACACCGTCGAGCTG
Source organism: Streptomyces sp. NPDC087270 (assembly GCF_044744625.1). NCBI lineage: Bacteria > Bacillati > Actinomycetota > Actinomycetes > Kitasatosporales > Streptomycetaceae > Streptomyces > Streptomyces sp. NPDC087270. The sequence goes on along the minus strand of NZ_JBIUYR010000018.1, from coordinate 2,150 downwards.
GGCGAGCCGGTCGGAGGCGTCGGTCGTCCCGTTGTGGTCGGCCTCCACCGCCTTCGCGAACCACTCGCGGGCCTCGGTCTCCCGGCCGACCGCGAGCAGCGCGTCGGCGTAGGCGTAACGCAGCCGGGCCGTCCACGGGTGGATGGCGTTCGCCGCCAGCTCCGAGCTCTGGAGGGTGACCACCGCGGCCTCGGCCTGGCCGAGGTCCTGCCGGGCGCCGGCCGCGACCAGCCGCATCTCGACCTGCCCGGCCTTGTCCAGCTTGTGCACCTCGGGCGCACCCGCCATCTCCAGGGCGCGCTCGGGCCGCCCGAGCCCGCGCTCGCAGTCGGCCATCACCGGCCACAGGTCCACCGTGCCGGTCATCCGCCGGGTGGTGCGGAATTCCGCCAGCGCCTCCGAGTACCGCTCGGTCGCGTACGACGCGAAGCCGGCCGCCTCCCGGACCGCCGCGACGCGCGAGGCGAGCCGCAGCGCGACACGTGAGTACGCGTACGCCTGCTCCGGCTCCTCGTCGAGGAGCCGCGCGACCATCACCAGGTTGCGTGCCACGTCTTCCGCGAGCGTCTTCGGCAGGCTCATCAGCTCCTGCCGCACGCTCGGGTCGATCTCCTGGCCGGTGACCTCCTCCGGGATCGGCAGCCGCCTGACCGGCTCGCGGTCGTCCCTGCGCTCGTCCCGACCGCCGCGGCTCTCGAACCTGCCCCGGCCCTGCACCGCCGGACGCCGGCCATGGCCGCGGTCGTCGTCGCGCCGCGGGCCGCGCGGACGGTCGTCCCTGCGGTCGTCGCGCCGGTCATCACGCGGGCGGTCGTCACGGCGGAAGCCGCCGCGGTCGTCATCACGACGCGGACCACGCGGACGGTCGTCCCTGCGGTCATCACGACGGTCATCACGCGGGCGGTCGTCACGACGGAACCCGCCGCCGGGACGGTCGTCCCTGCGGTCATCACGGGGACGGTCGTATCGAGGACGGTCGTCGCGGGGACGGTCGTCGCGCGGGCGGTCATAGCGGGGACGGTCCGAACGGTCGTCACGGCGGAAGCCACCGCCACCACCACCGGGGCGGTCGTCACGACGGAACCCACCACGGTCGTCATCACGACGCGGACCACGCGGACGGTCATCCCTGCGGTCATCACGAGGACGGTCATCACGCCGGAAACCGCCACCACCGCCACCCGGACGGTCGTCGCGCGGGCGGTCATAGCGGGGACGGTCCGAACGGTCATCGCGACGGAAGCCACCGCCACCACCACCGGGGCGGTCGTCACGACGGAACCCACCACGGTCGTCATCACGACGCGGCCCACGCGGACGGTCATCCCTGCGGTCATCACGAGGACGGTCATCACGCCGGAAACCACCGCCACCGCCACCCGGACGGTCGTCGCGCGGGCGGTCGTAGCGGGGCCGGTCCGAACGGTCATCGCGACGGAAGCCACCACCACCACCGGGGCGGTCGTCACGACGGAACCCACCGCGATCGTCATCACGACGCGGACCACGCGGACGGTCATCCCTGCGGTCATCACGAGGACGGTCATCACGGGGACGGTCAAAGCGCGGCCGGTCCGAACGGTCGTCACGGCGGAAGCCACCGCCACCACCACCGGGGCGATCGTCACGACGGAACCCGCCACGGTCGTCATCACGACGCGGACCACGCGGACGGTCATCACGCGGGCGGTCGTCCCTGCGGAAACCGCCACCGCCACCCGGGCGGTCATCGCGACGGAAACCGCCGCCACCGCCCTGACGGTCGTCACGGGGGCGGTCATAGCGCGGCCGGTCGGAACGGTCGTCGCGACGGTTGCCGGCGCCACCACGGTGGTCATCGCGACGCGGGCCACCGGGACGGTCGTCACGCCGATCCTCGCGGCGGTGATCGCCGCGCTCGGGCCTGTCTTCGGGCGAGTTGGACATCGACGTGACTCCTGTCGGATCGTACTGCTGTAGTTCAAGTCTCCCGTAGCGGCCGGGAGGACGCGCTTCGAGCACAACAAAAAGGACCCCTGGTCCCAGCGCTCAGGCCAGGACCAAGGGTCCAGAAAGATTGTTCGGCGGTGTCCTACTCTCCCACAGGGTCCCCCCTGCAGTACCATCGGCGCTGAAAGGCTTAGCTTCCGGGTTCGGAATGTAACCGGGCG